>NZ_AOIN01000062.1 GCF_000337135.1 Natrialba chahannaoensis JCM 10990 | reverse complement strand
AGGAAGCCGATGCCGGTGTCCTTGAGCGGGCCGTCGTAGGCGACGATTGCGCCGGCGAGCAGTGCTGCGACGATAGCACCGGGAGCACCGGCCGCGACGAACGCGACGGCGACGGCGGCAAGCAATAGTCCGGCCCCGAATCTGAATGCGCCGCGTCGTGAGATGCGGCCCGAGGGGATTGGCCGGTCGGGTCGTTCGCGTGCGTCGACCGGGGCATCGAACGCGTCGTTGAGCGTTGTTCCGGCGGCGTAGAGCAGAATCGAGGCGATGGCAAGCCCGCCGACGGCTGGCAGTGAGAGTGGAGCGCCGGCAAGCGAGACGAGCGCTGCGCCGAGAATTACGTCTGGCGGTGCGGTGAAGAGGTTCGGGACGCGGACGAGTTCGGCGACGGCGGCGAAGGTCTCGCGGAGTGAGCCAGTTGTAGCGGCGTCCGCGGTATCCGTGGTGCCCGTGGCGGTCGAGGTGACAGAGTCGGTCTGCTCATCGCCCGCACCGCTGTTGCTGCTGCCGTCGACGCCCTCGCCGGCCACCTACGCCCACCCGTGTTCCTCGAGATACGCCATCGCGTCGCGGGCCGTCTCGACCGCGGTCTCCTCGTATGGGTAGAGTTCGATCGTGACGAAGCCGTCGTAGCCGCGGTCCTCGAGTTCGCCGAGGAAGCCGTCGATGTCCATCGTGCCGTCGCCGAGCTGGGTGTGTTCGTGCGTCCGGTCCGCCGGAATGTCCTCCAGGTGGTAGTGTGGCGTATATTCGTGGAGGTCCGCGACCAGCGCGGCGGGATCCTCGCCGACACAGTAGAAGTGGCCGGCGTCGAAGTTGCACCTGATTCGGTCTGAGTCGACGCGCTCGAGAAGGTCGAGAAACTCCTCGGAAGTCTCGATCAGCAGGTCCGGCTCGGGTTCGACGAGGACGTCGACGCCGACATCCTCGGCGCGGGCGGCGACCTCCTCAAGCCCATTGATGAAGGTGTCCATCGCCCACTCGCGGGACTTCTCCTCGGGAATCGGGCCGCCAGGTTCGATCGAGATGTGTGGGATGTTGAGTTTAGCGGCGGTCTCGAGTGCGGCAAGCGTGTAGTCGACCCGCTCGCGGCGGTAGTCCGCGTCAGGCTCGATGAACGAGGGATGGTGGAAGTCCTCGATTGCGGTCAGCATGAACGCGTTCCCGTTGCTGATTGCGATGTCGTTGGACTCGAGTGTGTCCTGCACTGCGCCAATCTCGTCCTCGGTGGCGGTGGGCGGGTAGAGGTGGGGTTCGTCGAGCAGGATCTCCACGCCGTCGTAGCCCGCGTCGGCGAGTTCCTCGATCGCGTCGGTGAGTTCGTACTCGCGGAAGGCGTTCGTAGAGAAGCCAAACTGCATAGATTAAGCCTCGTAGTCGAAATTCGGCGACTGGTCGAAGAACTCGTAGGGGTTCTCGAAGACGACCTTCCGGACATCCTCGCGGTCCCAGCCGCGGTCTAGCATCTTGTCGCGTGCCTTGGGGACTGCGAGCGGGTCCGAGGGGTCCCAGTCGGCGGCGCTGTTGAAGATCATGTTGTCGGTGCCGTACTCTTCCAGCAGGTCGATCGCGGCGTCGGCCTCGATCTTGCCGGGGTAGAGAGTGAAGCCGATCCAACAGTCCGTCTGTGCCGAGATATCGATCGTGTTCTCGGTGTTGTGGTCGATGATGATCCGGTCCTGGGTGACGCCCATCTCTTCAATGATCTCGACGATGCGCTCGGTGCCGGCCGGCTTGTCGGTGTGGGGCGTGTGGACGATAACGGGCAGTTCGCGATCCTCGGCGATCTCAAGTTGCTCGCGGAACGCCCACTCCTCGTCGTCGGTGACCTGGTCGAAGCCAATCTCTCCGACGCCGACGACCGGGTCTCGGTCTAAGTACTCCGGAACGCGCTCGACGACCTCCTCGGCCATGTCCCGGTAGTTCGCCTCCTTGGGCTCGAGGCCGATCGTCACGTAGTGGTCCATGTTCGCCGTCCGCTCGGCTCGATCAGTCTCGTGTTCGATAATCTGCTCGAAATAATCGAAGAACGCGCCCGCGTGCTGCTTATCCTGCCCACTCCAGAACGCCGGCTCGATACAGCACTCGATGCCGGCGCGTCGCGCCCGCTTGTAGTCATCGGCCGCGCGCGACACCATGTGCATGTGGGGGTCGATAATGCGCATACTCGGAGTACGACAATGGTTCGGTTTTGGAATGCCGGTTGTTCACGCAGCTAATCTCATATTGTGCCTGAACGACGGTCGTCCGACTCGCGGGGAATGTCGTGTTATTCTCGGCCAAACACGTGTTACGTGTGCTACGGCGGGCATAACAAAAGCCATCCCGGACAGATGGCTTCCGGATGAGTGAACACGCGCAGCCGCTGTCGACGACTCCCGGAGCGATCGCGCGACAGTCGAGGCCGAGTGTCGACGGCCTCTCTCAACCCCCGCAACCCCCCACTGCGCTCGTGATGGCCGATGAGTGCTGACTCCCCTCACGCAGCCGACTCGACTGACTCGCTCGCTGCGGATCGGACCGGCGTCTGGCTCGTCGGCGCGCGTGGAAACGTCGCCACGATGGCCATCGTCGGCGCACGGGCTATCGCCACCGGCCACACCGATACGACCGGGATGGTCACCGAGCGCGAGCCAGTCTCCGCACTCGAGTTGCCACCCGTCGAGGAGTTCGTCTTCGGTGGCCACGACATCGATCCAACCTCACTCGTCGAGCAGGCTGAACGCCAGTGCGAGCGAAATGGCGTTCCCGACGAGACAACGCTCGATGGCGTCCGTGACGATCTCACCGCCGTTGACGAGCGCATTGAGGTCGGAACGGCGATCAACTGCGGGGCTGCAGTGACCGATGAGAGCGAACCGCTCGACGAGTCGCTCTCAATGCGGACCGTTCTCGACCAGATCCGCGACGACTACGAGTCGTTCCGAACCGCACACGACCTCGATCGCCTCGTCGTCGTCAACGTCGCGTCCACGGAGCCGGAACTCACCACTGCAGACCAGTACGACACTCACGACGCACTGGAGGACGCACTCGACAACGACGACCGCGATCTGCCCGCAAGCGTTCTGTACGCCTACGCCGCCATCGACGCCGGCCATCCGTTCGTCAACTTCACACCGAGCACGGGCAACGCACTCGGCGGGGTGCAGGAACTCGCCGCCGACCGCGGCGTCCCCCACGTCGGCCGGGACGCCAAAACCGGCGAAACGCTCGTCAAGTCCGCGCTCGCGCCCATGTTCGCCGGCCGAAACCTGAACGTTCTCTCATGGGAAGGCCACAACATCCTCGGCAACAAGGACGGCCTCGTGCTCGAGGACGAGCAAAACGCCGCCGGCAAACTCGCGAGCAAGGGCGACGTACTCGAGTCGATCCTCCCGGAGATCGGTCACAATCGCGTGCGGATTGACTACACGCCGTCGCTTGCGGACTGGAAGACGGCCTGGGACTACATCCACTTCGAGGGCTTCCTGAACACCGAGATGACGATGCAGTTCACCTGGGAGGGGTCGGACTCGGCGCTGGCCGCGCCACTCGTGCTCGATCTGGTTCGGCTGATCGCACACGCCGACGAGTACGGTGACGGTGGCCTCCAACCCCACCTCGCCTCGTTCTTCAAGGCTCCGCTCGGGGTCGACGAGCACGATTTCTCGAAGCAGTTGCACTGGCTGTACGACTATGCGAGACGCCACGGTGAGACCGACGCATGATTGACGACACTGCTCACGGCACAACTGGACGCACCGATGACGAAACAGATGCCGAGACGAACGGCGAGACAGGTACCCAATCCACACCCATCGAAACCGATGGCGGAACCATTGCGCAGGATGCACTCGAGTTCGACCCCGAAACGGTCGTGTCTACAAATCGAATCATCGTCCTTGATGTCGTTGGGCTCCAGCCCCAACACATCGACGCCGAGCGGACGCCGATGCTACACTCGCTGTTCTCCGACGAGCGGGTGACGGACCTTCGACCGCCATTTCCGGCACTGACGGTGCCAGCGCAGACTACCCTCGCGACCGGGACCGGTCCGAGCGAGCACGGCGACATCTCGAGCGGTGAGTTTGACCGCGATCGCCGGGCTGCCGAGTTCTGGGAGCGCGACCGCGCGGATCGCGACCGAATCTGGGAAACCGCAAGCGAGGGCGGGCTGACGACTGGGGTGCTGTTTTTCCAGCATCTGATCGGGACGACCGCCGATGTCGCGGTGACCCCCTCGCCGATTGAGGACGAGGACAACAACCTGATCGAGATGAACTGCTGGACGAACCCCGACGGGTTCTACGATAACCTTCAGGCGGAGTACGCCCACTTCCCGCTGCACAACTACTGGGGGCCAGGCGCGAACGAGGAGGGCAGCCAGTGGATCCTCACCGCGGCGCGCGAGGCGGTCGAACGCTTCGACCCCGACCTGCTCTGGGTGTACGTTCCCCATCTCGACTACGTCGGCCAGAGCGACGGCCCAAGTTCCGACGCGTTCCAGGTGGAACTCGAGACGGTCGATGAGATGCTCGGAGACTTTATCGACTTCCTCTCGGGGACCGACCGCTGGGACGAGACCGCTATCAATCTCCTCAGCGAGTATGGCTTCCACGACGTGGAGCAGCCAGTGTTCCCGAATCGGGTGCTTCGGGAGGCGGGACTCCTCGAGACGGACGCGGACGGCGACGCTGATATCCCGGGCTCCGTGGCGTTCGCCATGGTCGATCACCAGCTCGCACACGTCTACGTGGACGCAGACGCGGATGGAGGTGCGGGTGCAGATACGGACGCGGGTGCAGATACGGACACGGGAACAGATACGAACGCGAACGGCGACGAACTCGAGACGGCCCGCGACCGACTCGCCGATCTCGACGGCGTCGCCACCGTTATCGACGACGCCGAGAAGGCCGACTGGGGTATCGACCACCCGAACGCGGGTGATTTCGTCCTCGTCGCAGAGCCGGACGCCTGGTTCCAGTACTATTGGTGGACGGACCACGACAACGCGCCGCCGTACGCGACCGATATGGACATCCACGACAAGCCCGGCTTCGACCCCTGTGAGCTGTTCTTCGGCGAGGAAGGGATGGTCTCGCTCGACCCCTCGAAGGTCAGTGGCTCACACGGCCGCGTTGACGAATCCGCCTACGGCTGCTACGCCCTGGGTGGCCCCGCCGCGCGCGATGTCGATCTCAGTGGCATCGACGCCATCGACGCGACGGCCGTGACGCCGACGATCGAGGCGGTACTCGAGTACGGGACGCTCGATCAGAGCGGAGAGTGAGCTGGTTGGATGCGCCTCGATCGGGTGTGAGTTGTTAACAGAGTGTCGAGAGGCGGTGGAGGGTGGGTGGATGGTAACTCAGCATCTTGAGCGCCTTAGATTGCCGAAATCGATGGAGTATGCGTTTTAAGATGGGGCTCATTCTCTGTGTACGTCAGCACGTGCCACGACGGACGCGGAACGGAACGTTTTTTATTAACCCTCGGCAAGCAGAGAGTGCGTACGAGGCACGCTCCGTTGGTGTAGTCCGGCCAATCATTTCGGCCTTTCGAGCCGATGACCTGGGTTCAAATCCCAGACGGAGCATTCTTCTGAAGAACGAAGTAATGGAGGAGGAAGCGCACGCTCTCTGATTTGAATTAGACCAGTCGTGCGCAGTGAGAGCGCAGTCGCTTTGGGACCGCACTTGCGAACGGCGCAGCCGTGAGCGAGCACGTCCGGGCGTCGTTTAAATCCCAGATGGAGCATTTTGCTGCAGACAATACGTGCCCCGCGCGTGTAACCCTGGACTCGAACCCCGGAAGTCCCAACTGTGACCGAAACGACCCTTGGACTTCGGAACAGTTGGATCCAGACAGTTGTAGCGAGTCCGTCGGAGCTCGATCATCCCGAGCCGCGTACACCGACCGGGTGCCGTCCAACTACCGATTATCGCAGAGGAACTCGAGTAACACCAGTTGTACGAAGTCGATCTGCTGTGGCTGCGTTTTGGTGACGAATGGTGGCTCGGCCAACACGTTATTATGCACCGAAACGGGAGATAGTGTGGATGTAATTTGGTAACGTGTCATGGCCAGTGCCGGGAAACTTCTCACAGAAGTCGAAACTGTGGAAACAGCTAATGGCCGAACTGTCCCGCGTCTTCCTGTGCCATGGCATACGGTACTGACCCAAGAGAGCGGTATAGTTACGGCGAGGTCAGCGACGATGAACGCCGTGAGTTCCTGAAGGCACTCGGTGTCATCGCCGGCGGGACAATCGCAGGAGCGACGTTGTATGACCTCAGAGCGGAGGTATCGAGCGGCACAGCAAGCGGGCTGGCCGAAATGGGACAGGGAATTCGAGACGGGCTTACCGGCTCGCTCGACGCGACACTGTTGAGCAACCAACTCGGTGCGTTGACCGCGTCCTTCGAGCAGCTGCCCGAACTCGAGGCAATGGGTGTTCCCGAGGCTGGTTCCGAGGCGTACCAGTCGCTGACTGGGCCGGCGTGGGAGATCAACGAGCACCTGGCGGATGTCGGCTTCTTCGCGAGCGCAGAGCAGACGTTGCCGTCGTTCACGCCCGAACACATCGAGACGACGACGCGGCAGTTGCTCCACCTCGACGCACTGCCGGCAACGCTGGCGGAAGTCGGTTTCGCCGAACAGGAGCAAGCAGCGCTCGTGACGAACATCGTCAACGCGCGCGAACAGCTCTCATGGTGGATGCCGACAACGGCGTACCCGCCCGCAGAGGCGGTTGACGATGGTGTCGTCCGTGAGTACGTTGCCCCGTTGCACCAGCGAGCCGCGGAAGGATCGTTGTTGTGGATCGACGGCCTCGATCATTATCTCTGGACGAACGAAGTGCTCGTCACCTCGGAGATGATCGACCGCGGACTCTGGGACATCAAGTCCATGCTCGGCGGCTACTACCTCATGGGTGCCGCCGCGCGTGACCTCGCGGAGGGCACCATCGCGGACGAACATCTCTCGACCCTGATCAGCGGCAGTAGCGCGATCATGATCATCGGCCAGGAGTTCCTGCTCGACGACGTGATCCGAATCACCGACGACAAGCGCGCCCCGGCCGGGGTGATCAGCCAATGACGTTCGAATCACACCTCGAAGAACTCCCAGAAGACGCACCGTGGCACGAGATGCCCGGCGAATCGCAGCTCGAACAGTACGATACAGACCAAATTCCGGAGGTTGATATCACCGAATCTGATATCCGCGAATCCGGACAGAACCCCGAGAACTGGTTGGTCTTTGGTAACAACTACGAAGGTCACCGCCACACCACGGCTGACCTCATCACGCCAGAGAACGTCGACCAACTCGAGTTCGAGTACGTACTCGAGTTAGGTGCGCCGGAGAACGACTTCCAGGGGTCGCCGCTGGTAGTACAGGGCGATCCGCCGATCATCTATCAGACGATCGGACCAGACAGGCTGTACGCGATCAATGGCCGAACCGGGGAGATTCTCTGGCGTAACATCTACGAGAACGCAGACGGGACATCGGCCGAGACGCCGCCAGCAGAGCGTGGCCCGGCGGTGGTCGGGGATATGATCTACAAGAGCACGCTAGATCTCGGCGTGCTCGCGATGGACCGCTATACCGGTGAGCCGGAGTGGTACTACAACGGTGCGGCGGCATATCGCGGAGAGGTTGCCGACACCGACGTTGGCATGCACGAGGAACTTCGCTGGGAGCGCTCGCGCGGGACGACATCGTCCTTCCCGCCGATGATCTGTGACGGTATCCTGATGAAGGGGAGTTTCGGTGGTGAGTTCGGTGTCAGCGGGTTCTTCGATGGGATCAACATCGAGGACGGTTCGCCGGAGTGGCGGGTGAACATGACGCCCGAGCACGAGTGGGTCGGCGACTCCTGGATGCACGGCGGCGGGACCGCCTGGGCGGCGTCGAGCCTCGATCCGGAGAGCGGGACGATCATCATCCCGTCTGCAAACCCTGGCCCCTGGTACGGGACTGTTCGGCCAGGATACAACCCGTATACGGCAGGAAAGGTTGCGGTCGACATTCAGACGGGCGAGTACGAGTGGCACTATCAGGACGCGCCACACGACTGGTGGGACTACGACTCGCCGAGTCCGGCGCTGGTCTTCGAGGAAGAACACGATGGCGAGCCGACGCGGTTTGCGGCCTGGCCCGGCAAGACCGGCTGGGTTTACACGGTCAACATGGAGACTGGACAGCTCCACCAGCGAAGCGAGGAGTACGTCCAGCACTACAACATGTGGTCGCTGCCGCCGTACGAGGATCTGGAGGATGCGCCGTGGATCATGCCAGAGCTCCGCGGCGGTACGAATCCACAGACCAGCTCCTTCGACCCGGTTTCGCGGACGATGGTTGTCAAAGGCGTCAATCACCCGATGAAGTTCTCCTGGTTCGAGGTCGAGTACGAGCCGGGTGAGTTCTACATCGGGATGGACACGATCAGACAGGATCGGGTGCCCGGTGAAGAAGAGGAGATCGACGAACCGGACATCGAGACGCCGCGTGAGGAAATCGTCGAAGTCGAAGAGGAGGTCGAAGACGAGGAAGAGGATGTTGAGACAGTCGATGAGGAGGAAGACGATGAAGACGAGGAAGAGGAAGAAGAGGAAGAAGAAATCGAAGAGATGGAAGAAGAAGAGGTTCCGTTCTGGAACCAAAACGGCGGGGTTCTCGCCGGTATCGACCCGTTCACCGGCGAAGTGAAGTGGCAACAGTGGTACAGTTGGCAGCAGACTCCGCCGTGGGGCGGCTCGATGACCACCGCGACTGGGATTACCTTCGCCGGTGACGGCCGTGACCTGTTCACGGCGTTCGACACGGAGACTGGCGAGGAACTGGCCGAGTGGGACGTTGGAGCAGCCGTTTCCGGTGCCCCGATCAGCTGGTACGACCCCGGCGAAGAGAAACAGTACGTTGCCGCACCTGCGGGCGGCGAACGTGAGGACTGGACTGAACCAGGGAACCGGTTCGCTGTCCTCTCACTGGAGCGCTGAGGGCAGGTCGCCGGTTCTTTCGGCAAGGCGTTTTTTTCGTCGCACCTGATTCTCTGCGGCCTCTGGCCACGAGTCGGTCGCAGAACTCGATCTCCTGTCAGTACTCGTATTCGTACGCGATTCTTCTCTTTCTTACCATCGAAAAATAGACTGAAAGCGTCGATCGAATCAGGGGACAGCTGACGAACCCTGTGCTAGCGTCCGTCAGTTGTCCTCATCTTCGTCTCCGTTTGCAGCGTTGTCGCCGTTCGGCTCGTCTTCGTCGTCTTCGATGTCATCGTCGACCGCAACGTCATCTTCCTCGTCGTCTATCTCTTCGTCATCTTCGTCGAGGTCATCTTCGTCGTCGACAACCTCCTCGTCATCAACATCTTCGTCGTCAGCCGGCACGAGACGGCTGACGAAGCCTTCGCCCTCGATCGTCGGCGTGTCGGACGTGAGGACGTAGACTTCGCCGTCGGCGTCACGGCTGAAGGCGTAGACGAGCTGTTCCATCATCCCGTCGCCGGCGACTTCGCCATCGCCCTCGACGGTGAGCTCTTCGATGTCCCAGAGGTCGACCTCGTCCGGTGGGTGGTACTGCTCGAGTCCATCCTCGTCGATTCCGTTCTCGTCGACCCCGTTTTCGTCGTCCGCATCTTCCCCTTCGGGATCGACGGGCTCGAAGTCCTCGCCGTTTTCGTCGTCCGTTCCGTTCTCGACCTCGTCGGTATCGTCCTCGTCATCAAGCTCTGCGTCGTCCTCGTCATCAATACCGTCTTCACCGTTTGGCCACCCTTCTGGTGGGTGTGCGATGAAGAGCCGGCCGGGACCCTCGCCGTCCCAGCTCCAGTCACCGAAGACATAGGTGTTCTCGAGTTCTCCGATCTCGCCGGCTTCGTACATCGCGCCGCCGATGATCGCGGTGCCGATGCGGTCGCGGTCGCCGTTGTCGGTCTCGGCCCCGCGTTCGACGTCTTCTTCCTCGCCGTTCTCGTCATCTCCGTTGACCTCGTCGCCGTACCGGCCCATGTCGACTTCCTGTGGATACTCGATTACAGGGCCGAGTAGTGGTTCGCCGCCCCGCGGCTCGGGGAGGTCGTCTGCCACGTTGTCCGGACAGTCCTCCGGCGGCTCTTCCGGCGTATCCGGATCGAAGCAGTGGGTGCCTTCCCAGACGTTCCAGCCGTAGTTGCCGCCTTCCTCGACGTGGTTGATGATCTCGAACAGCGCCTGTCCGACATCCGCGGCGAGCAATTCGCCGTTCTCGAAGGACATCCCCCACGGGTTACGCAGTCCCCACGCCCAGTACTCCGGCAGGTTCTCCTCGGAGTCGACGAGTGGGTTGTCGTCGGGAATGCCGTAGTTTCGCTCCTCGTCACCGTCGTCGTCCACATCGATCCGAAGAATGCCGCCGAGCAGGTTGTGTTCGGTGTCCTGCCCGTTACCGCCCGCAATTTCCGGATACCAGTCGTCGACGTGTCCCTCGTCGTCGTCACCGGCACCGCCACCATCACCTGTCGAGACGTAGAGACAGTCGTCAGGGCCGAACTCGATCGGCCCCGCGTTGTGGTTGAACTGCGGCTGTGGAATCTCGAGGAGGATCTCTTCGGAGTCTGGGTCGGCCTCCGTGTTGTCGTCGGTCGCCTCGAACTGTGCCAGCGTATCGAGGTGGTCGACGACTTCCGGCACTTCCGCACCGGGTGCGCCGTACTCTGGTTCCTCACCTGGCGCGCTATACCGGACGTAGAACCGGCCGTTCTCCTCAAAGTCCGGGTGGAAGGCAAGTCCAAGGAGACCGCGCTCGTCGAAGCCGTCATCGAGTTCGACCATCCGATCCTCGATGTCGAGGAACGGTTCCTCCCCAAGTCCGTCCTCGCCGTGGACGTAGATCTGGCCGGTCTGGTCAACGATGAAGCGCCGGTCGGTTTCCTCCTCTGCGAACTGCAAGTCGATGGGCGCGTTCAGGCCGTCGGCGACGGTTTCGAGGCCGACGGTTGGGCCGTCGCCGATGATGACATCCGGTTCGTCTTCGACGTCCTCTTCCTCGTCGTTGGCCTCGTCGACGAGTTCGATATCCCCACGCATGGACTGGGGATGGGGCGAACAGTAGTATTCGGCCATCCCTTCTTCGGCTGTGAACTCGACTTCCTGGGTCTCGCCCGTACCAGAGATGAGTTCTGTTTCGACGAAGTTCTCTTCGCCCTCTTCGTCCTCGATGACGAAGTTGTGTCCGGCTCCGTCTTCGTTCTCCCAGATGAGCGTATACTCTTCACCCTCGACAAGTTCGAGGGTTGGATTACGCTCTTCTGCGATATCATCGGGTGAACTACCGATCCAGCCGCTGGTTCGGCCGAGCAG
This sequence comes from Natrialba chahannaoensis JCM 10990, assembly GCF_000337135.1. Taxonomy (GTDB): domain Archaea; phylum Halobacteriota; class Halobacteria; order Halobacteriales; family Natrialbaceae; genus Natrialba; species Natrialba chahannaoensis. The sequence continues at coordinate 5,125 of NZ_AOIN01000062.1, read as the reverse complement.
TTCGATCTGACTATCCTCACCGTCCTGTGCAAGTGCCGTCGTCGCAAACCCTGAAACAGAGGCAAGTGCTGTCGCCTGCATCAGGAGCCGCCTGGATACCGTCCGTGATTGGTCGGAGTGGTGTGCTGTCATTGTCTGTATCTGTCACCGTAGTGTCCGTTCGCTTGGATAGCGCTCGTATCGCACTATCGACACGCTCTGTGCCGGATAGCGACGTGTCCTCGTTGGACAATAAACCGGCGCGATCGTTCCCCCACTAATCTCGACTTGTCCGAATTTCGAACGCGAAACACCGATTTATCGACGAGTAATGATGTCTTCTACCGGATCGAGAGCCGTTCTCTTTACCGATATGACCGCCCTGACCCTCGGTACCTCTCTATTTCTGTGACCCTGCTCGTAACAGTTGTTTGTGTGTCCGAATTGCGAGATCGTTTATAGCTGGAGCTGTCGATTTTCTGAAGTCCATTCAGTGCTATCTGCAGGAGAACAGAACGCGGTTGGGCTACGGTCGAATGCTTCCCCGACCCGGATGATGGCCGGTCATCGTATTTAACATGTCTGTTATCACACACTCCGCCACCATGCTACAGAAGCAAATCTCGTTCTGGGACAACGACGACGGCGATGACGCTTGCCTGGACTCACCCAGATTCAGTTGTCGATTCCGGGCCGCTGGAACGTCGTCTCAGTGTCTATTTCGTCAGCTGCTTTGCCGGCGGCTGTTTCGACGGCACGCTCGAGTTCCGGTGCGGCGAGAACCTCGTTTCGCGTCGGCTCCGCGGCTCGCCAAAAGTAGTACGTATCCGCACAGCCCGCGATCAGGTCCGAGAGCGGCTGGTCGTCGTCGTGGACGACGGAGACCAGATCCCCAGTTACTGCGACGAGAACCGTGTCCGACGGTTTGTGCAGTTCGTCGCGGAGCTGTGTGGCCGTACAGCCACACGGCAGTTCCAGGTGAACGCCGTCGACGGTCGCCCAGTGCGTCTCCATGCGGAAATAGACGGCCGACGGGACTTATACGGTTGTGCACGCAGTGACAGGCAGCGTTCAGTAGTAGTCTCTTACCGTCGAAACGTACTTTTCGAGGGAGGACACGCTGTGTCGCTCACTCACCAACCGGCCAGAATAGAGTCTCGCTTACGGAGGTGGCGCTCTAACGGGGTACAACTGCTCTGAAAACGCTTAGGGGTGTCGCGCTCACATGAGTAGTCGTGAGCGAAAATCGCGTCGTTCAGGGGCGAATGGTGACTGCACGGACGCTCGCGGAACTGATCGAGGACGACTCAGTAATGGAGGCTGAGCCGATTTCCGAGGCAGAGATTGATTGTCCTGAGTGTGGCGGAAACGTTCTCGAAGTCGGTTACATGCCGTCAGTGACAGAGTTCGTGACAGGACAGAAGTGTCAGGACTGCGACTGGGCAGCAACGGACCGGAGCTGACCTGTTGCAGCTTCTCCTGGACGAACAGGTCGCGCACACAGCCAGCTATGCAACTAAGCGGCGCGACGCGCTCGAACGCACAGCTACCAGACAGACGATTCGAACACCAGCTACCAGACGAATAACTCGAACACACAGACGACCGCAGCGAGAAAGACGTGCTCGCCGTCGACGATGAAGCCGTAATAAAGCGGTCCGTAGTCCGGATCGGCGAACGGAATGTACACCCCAACGTAGGCGTTCATCGCGAGCACCACCAGAAACCGACTCGAGAGCACCCCGCTCAGAACGAGTGCGACCACGGCTGCCGCGATTATGACGTTCGCCACCTGTGCACCGATGCGAGTCCAGCGCGGCCCGAAAACGTTCGGCACCGTCGCAATACCCTCCTCGCGGTCCCCCGTGATGTCCTTGAGGTCGAAGATCACGGCCGCGACGGTGATCATCGCAGTGACGTACCCCGCCAGAAACAGGATCTCGACGGTCCACAGCTGCTGATAGTAGTATCCCACCCCGAGGGGCAATAGTCCCCAGGCGAGACCTACGACCACGTTCTTCACCAGAAAGACTTGTTTCAGACCACTCGAGTACGCCACGGCGATGAGCAGTGGGATGAGCATGTAGCCGGCTCCCGGAACGCCGGCGGCGACGGCGGCGACGATTGCGAGCAGGTATAGTCCAGCGCCGACTGCGAGCCAGAGTCGGCCGTACTGGCGCGTTAGTGCCGCCCGGTCGGGCATGTTCTCCTCGTCCTCTGCGAGGTCGGTGAGTCGGTTGACGGTGTAGACGAACATCGTCACCGCGAAAACGATGAACAGCGGCAGCGCCTCGATTGGGAGGCCGGTAAGCAGCGCCGTTGTCACGACGACGCTCATCGTTGCCAGCGAGATGAAGAGGTTGCTGTGGACGAATAACTCGAGTGCGCGCGTGAGCGACGAGCGCCAGCGGGTGGCGTTGTCTGTGTCGGTGTGGGTCGGGGTGGTCACGGGTGCCCTTCGCTGGGGATGGCGGGTGTGGGTTGGTGGGGTGGGGCTGTCGTCGGGTCAGACGTCGTCGCCCGGGTCGTCGATCTCGACACTACCGAGACAGCTGGAGTGAACACGTAGTACGTAGTTGGGCCCGTCGGGAGTCAAAGCCTTCGGTCGCGGGTCTGTTTGGTTTGTTGCCGTCGTCTGCTCAAGTCTGCTGTCCTCGCTTGCTACGCTCTGCTGTCACAGCTTGCTCAAGTCTGCTGTCCCCGCCTGCATGGACCTGCTGTGTCGATCAGTGTCGCCATCTGTCTCATCGACCGGCGAGTGCCAATTCCACCAGTCGCAGCATCCACGGCGGCGGCTCGTCCGGGATGACGTCGAGACAGTCGTCGCTCCACCTAACAGGAAGATATCACGCCGCGAGTGGAAACTAACAGGATTTAAGCAAGGTCAGAACGGCCGTTCGAATGGCTATGAAACTGCACGAGTACCAGGCGAAGCAGGTCTTCGCCGACGCCGGTGTCCCCACGCCGTCGTCCCAACTCGCCTCTGATGTCGACGGTGTACTGACCGCGGCCGAAGAGATCGGGTATCCAGTCGCAGTCAAGGCGCAGGTACAGGTCGGCGGCCGCGGCAAGGCCGGCGGGATTGAACTCGTCGAGAACGACGAGGAGGCCCGTGAGGCTGCCGAGTCCATCATCGGCATGGACCTCAAGGGCTACCACGTCGGACAGGTTCTTGTCGAGGAAGCGGTCAACTTCACCGACGAACTCTACGTTGGCATCACGATGGACCGCGGCGAGGGCAAGCCCGTCGCTATGGTCTCGACGAAGGGCGGTGTCAACATCGAGGAGGTCGCCGAGGAGGACCCCGACGCGATCGCCCGCGAACACATCGACCCCGCGTTCGGCATGCATCCGTTCCAGGCGCGCAAGGCCGTCTACGACGCCGGTGTCGACAAGAGCGTCGCCAACGACGTCGCAAGCGTTCTCACCACCCTCTACGATCTCTGGGAGAGCCGCGACGGCTCCGACGCCGAAATCAACCCGCTGATGGTTACGGCCGACGACGAGGTCATCGCAGCCGACGCCGTCATGAACATCGACGAAGACGCCCTCTTCCGCCAGCCCGAACTGGCCGAGATGGAAGAGGAAGCCGCAAGCGGTGGCGACGAACTCGAGCAGAAGGCAGACGAGTACGGCTTCGACTACGTCCGACTCGAGGGCAACGTCGGTATCATCGGCAACGGTGCCGGTCTCGTCATGACCACGCTCGACCTCGTCGACTACTACGGTGGCGAGCCCGCGAACTTCCTCGACGTCGGCGGTGGCGCGAAGGCAGCACGCATCGCGAACGCACTGGATATGGTCTTCTCCGACGACAACGTCGACAGCGTCGTCTTCAACATCTTCGGCGGGATCACCCGCGGCGACGAGGTCGCCAAGGGGATCAACGAGGCACTCGAGCAGTTCGACGAAATCCCGAAGCCGGTCGTCGTCCGTCTCGCCGGCACTAACTGGGAGGAAGGCATGGAGATACTGAACGAAGACCTCGTGACTGTCGAACAGACACTCGAGGACGCGGTCGAGCGTACCGTCGCGTACGCCGAGGAGGTGAACGAATAATGAGTGTGCTAGTCGACGACGACACGCGCGTCGTGGTACAGGGAATTACGGGCGGGGAAGGCAAGTTCCACGCCGAACAGATGATGGAGTACGGCACCAACGTCGTCGCCGGTGCGGTCCCCGGCAAGGGCGGCCAGGAGGCCGCCGGCGTGCCCGTCTACGACACGGTCCACGAAGCCGTCGAGGAAGAGAACGCCGACACCTCGGTCATCTTCGTCCCGCCAGCGTTCGCGGGCGACGCCATCTTCGAGGCACTCGACTCCAATCTCGACCTCGCCGTCGCAATCACGGAGGGCATCCCGACCCAGGATATGGCAAAGGTCAACAAGCGCCTCTCGGAAACCGACACCCGACTCGTCGGTCCGAACTGTCCCGGCCTCATCACGCCCGGCGAGGCAAAGCTCGGTATTCTCCCCGGCAACATTTTCTCCGAGGGGAAGGTCGGTCTCGTCTCGCGTTCCGGGACGCTGACCTACCAGGTCGTCGACAACCTGACCAACCGCGGCATCGGGCAGACCACCGCTATCGGCATCGGCGGCGACCCGATCATCGGCACCGACTTCGTCGACGCACTCGAGCTCTTCGAGAACGACGACGAGACGGAAGCCATCGTCATGTGCGGTGAGATCGGCGGCGAGGACGAAGAAGAGGCAGCGGCGTTCATCGACGAGCACGTCGACACGCCGGTCGCCGGCTTCATCGCCGGCCGCACGGCACCGCCAGGAAAGCGCATGGGCCACGCCGGTGCGATCGTCTCCGGCTCCGGGACCGGCACCGCAGAGAGCAAGATCTCGGCACTGAACGACGCCGGCGTCCCCGTCGGCGACACGCCGGAAGAAGTCGCAGACCACATCGAAGAGTTCATCGCCTGAGCGCGGACACGCGCTCCGTTTTGCGGTTTTCGTGTTCTGTTATACCGTTCGGCTTGCTTCCGTGAGTTATAGTAGCCACTGCAAGTCACTGCATACCTGATCGAACGACGGGTGTGCGATCAGTGTGTACGCTCTTCTGTAGGAGATTGTTGATACTGGTCAGTTGTCGCTGTGGAATCGAAGAGAGCAAGGACACCGCGTCAGCGGTGTCCGTT
>NZ_AOIN01000061.1 GCF_000337135.1 Natrialba chahannaoensis JCM 10990 | reverse complement strand
GCGACCGTGGCTCTCGCCTCATCGAGGCATCTCAAAAGATAAGCTCACACAGTATCTCCGAGCGTTTCAACTTCGACGCAAGCTACTGCAGAAACCAGGGAGAGAAGCGCTCAAACACGCTATCAAAGCCACACTGTGAAATCAACAAAGTGCTACACAAGAGCGCAGTGTGTAAATCGTTGCAGTTGTTACTATGGTACGCGACTCTCACTACCGAAACGTCTCCACCGACACGTTTCGATAATTCGTCAGTGTCCCCCGCTCGCGTTCGACCCGTTGCTTCGCGATTTCGAAGTAGTCCTCCTCGAGTTCGACCGAAATCGAGTCGCGGCCACAGCGGGTAGCACCGACGGCTGTCGAGCCTGAGCCGGCGAACGGGTCGAGGACAGTGTCACGGACGAACGAGAACATACGGATGAGCCGTTCGGAGAGCGATGCGGGGTAGGGTGCGGGGTGGTCGGTCTGTGCTTCGCCGGTGATATCGGTCCAGAGCTGGCGGAACATCGTCTGGTGGCGGTCGGCCTCGATCAGGCTCAGGACGCGCTCTGCGACAGTCGGCGAGCGGTAGTCGCCAGGTTTGCGAAAGAGCAGAATGTACTCGATATCGTTTTTGATGACGGCACCGGGTTCGTACGGTTTGCCGAGAAAGCGAGCGTTGCCGCCGGCTTCGAGACTCGAGTTCCCGATTTTGTACCAGATAATCGGCGCGAGGTTGTCGAAGCCGATGTCGGTGCACCGCTCCTGAATGGTGGCGTGGAGCGGGAGCACGCGGTGGCGGCCGTGGTCGCTACGCGAGCGGAGCACGTCGCCGACGACGATGCACATGCGACCACCGGGGACGAGCTTCTCGTAGCACTGCTCCCAGACGCGGTCGATTTCGTTGTTGAACGCCTCGTAGCCATCGATATCACCCAGCTGGTCCTCGCCGCCGGTGCCGTTCTCGTAATCTTTGATGTCGAAGTACGGCGGCGAGGTGACGACGAGTTCGATGCTCTCGTCGGGCACCATCGAGAGGTCCCGCGCGTCGCCACGGTGGAGTTCGTGATGTGACGGGAGTGCGTTGACGGCCTGGTCTACCTCCCCCATTCGTCCCCTGTCCCGGGCGAGTTCAGGGAGTGCAGACTTTAGCTCCCCGTCAGTGCGCTCGAGTAGGGCCGCGCAGCTGTCGGGGACGAACTCCCGCAAATCCACGTCTGTACTCATTAGCTACCAATGGAGACCCACCCCGTGTCAAAGCTGCGTTTGTGCTCGTGAGCGTGTCGTCGCTCTCTGCGTATCGCTCGTCAGTGACTCACTTCTGCCTCACCTCCGCTGAAAAGAGTCACAGGCTCGGTCAGATAGATTCGGTCTCGAGTGACGACATCCTCCACACCGAGCTATCCTGCTGCGAGTTCGCGACGGCCGATAACCAGTCCCACGAGAAACGAGAGGACGACGACGCCGATCACGAACCCATCGACAACACCGAATCCGCCGTAGGGTGAGGACGTGGCAAATAGGCGCGTCACCTGCATCAGAGCAACCACGAGGAACGCCAGGCCGAACAGCGACGAGGTTGCAACCCAGGCACCGCGTCGCACCGCCGTCACCGACTCATCTGCATCAATGAAGCTCCGTTCTGTGGGCTCTTCTGGTGGGTCGGGCGTCGTTCGGTATTCTTTCCCCATGGTATCACACGACACGCGAGCGCCTAAAGGTGTATTCGGTCATCACCCTAGATGTCAACTGATAGTAGTTGCCATTCGCAACCTGCTCACGCCGCTGCCGTCACACACCGATTACAGATGTTGATTCACGCCCTTCTGTCTCATGGCAGAAACGACTTCGACGGTGTAGGTCTGATGGGCGCTGGCAGCCACCACGCCGAGGATAGTTGATCATCCTGAATTGAACACTTCCTACGGTAAAAGCGCAGTAGCGAGGGGCTCAAGTAGCGACGCGCCTCCGTGCCGGAACTCGATAGCGATCAGAAGAGGTTACCGACGGTGGCGCGGAGGCGGGTGAGGACGCCATCGGCGTCTGTCTCGTCGTTAGCTTCGGTGTCAGTGTGAGTATCGACATCGACATCTGTGTCAGTACCGGCAGCTCGATCGTGGTCGGAACCGGCACCGGCATCGACATCGACATCGGCGGCAAGTTCGCTATCTGCAGATTCGTCAACAGCGCGCTCGTCGCTCGTCTCATCGGCAGCTTGGTCCGTGATTGGACCGCTGTCGGCGACTCGCGGAGAGTTAGCAGGCGCGTCGACAGCGTCGGCGTGTGCATCAACCGATTCGTCCGTGGCGGACGCATCAGGTTCTGGTTCGGCGTCAGTTGGTGTTCCGGACTCAGAGTCGGCTCCGGTCCCGGCTTCGGATTTGGATCCAAATTCAGACTCCGACTCCACTCCCGACTCTACCGTTCTCTCGTCATCTTCCACCGATTCGCCCGTCTCGACCCAGAGGAACTCCTGTTCTTTCGTCCGGCCTGTGAGCAACAGCTTCTCGAGTTCCCCTTCATCTGCGAGGAGGTCCTCGAGGTCGTCGGGGTGCTCGTCAGGCTCTTCGTCGGCGCTTGCGATGATATCATCTGGACTGTCGTCGTCGAGGACGTCGTCGACGGCGGCTTCGTCGTCACCCTTGAGTTGGCCGAAAACGGACGCTGCGGTCTGGTCGGCGACGCCGTCGCCGCTCGGACTGGTGGTGTCAGAACCGGTGTCGTCGGGTCCGCCCGTTTTTTCGGTCTCGTCAGTCCCATCGCTCTCGTTGGCGTCATTAGCGTCGTTGATGTCGTTAGCACCCGTTCCAGCCCCTTCCCCATCAACTGTCGGCTCGTCGAACACGTCGTCGGTCATCTCACCGAAGAGATCCGCCCCGTGCCCGCCGACGTCGACGCCGCCATCCCCCGCGTTGTCGTCGATCGTACTATCGGTCATGCACGCTCACATTCACAGTATATTATAACAGCTAATTAATTTTTGCAATTTTTCCTGTCACGTTCGTGGCGAGACGTACTGTATTAGTGTACTGGCCGTTCTCACCCGAATAACGATAGTTGAGTGGACGAATGGTCACTTCCGCCTGTCGTGTTGTCGCCGGACTCTGGAACGGTTGACAGGACAGTGAGTACGCGACAGCCTACACCAGATCGCCAACGTAGCGAATTCGTCGATACTGAACGATGAGACTGGCCGGTCACATGCTCGCTTCGGCTGCCTTCAGCCAGCGAAATCTGCGCAAACACTATTAGTCACCGCAATGAATGTCAAAGACTACCATGACTGGCATCGAGTACGACGATTTCCTCAACCGCGAGTACGAACCTGATTCAACTGACCTCGTCTGTACCTTCAGCATCGACCCGGCCGAGGATATGTCGATGGAAGCCGCCGCGAGCCGCGTCGCCTCTGAGTCCTCGAACGGCACCTGGGCTGCCCTGCACGTCGACGAGGACGAACTGACCCATCTCGGCGCAGTCGCCTGTGGAATGGACGGCAACGAAATCACTGTCGCCTATCCTGCGGAACTGTTCGAGGTGGGCAGCATGCCACAGATTCTCTCCTGTATCGCGGGGAACATCATGGGTATGAAGGCCGTCGACGCGATCCGACTCGAGGACTGTGAGTGGCCCAAATCTATCACGTCGGGGTTTCCCGGCCCGCAGTTCGGCACAAGCGTCGCACGCGAGAAACTCGACGCTGGCGACCGGCCGATTCTGGCGACGGTCCCGAAACCCAAGGTTGGCCTCTCGACGGACGCACACGTCCGCGTCGGCGAGGAGGCCTGGCGCGGCGGCGTCGACCTGCTGAAAGACGACGAGAACCTTACCGATCAAGACTTCAACCCGTTCGAGGACCGCCTCGCGGAGAGTCTCGCCGCTCGCGACCGCGTTGAGGAGGACGTCGGCGAGCGCAAGGACTACCTCGTGAACGTCACAGCGGAGACGAACGAGATGCTAGAGCGCGTCGACCTCGTCGCCGAACACGGCGGCGGCTTCGTGATGGTCGACATCATCACCTGCGGCTGGTCGGCCGTCCAGAGCGTCCGTGACCGGTGTCAGGATCACGGACTCGCGATCCACGCCCACCGAGCCATGCACGCCGCTTTCGATCGCATGGACCATCACGGTGTCTCGATGCGTGTCATCGCGCAAATCTCCCGCCTCTGCGGCGTCGACCACATTCACACCGGCACCGCTGGACTCGGCAAACTCGCAAACGAGGACACGCCTGGGATCAACGACTGGCTCCACGGCGACTGTCACGGGCTAAACCCCGTCTTGCCCGTCGCCTCCGGCGGCCTCCACCCCGGCGTCGTCGACCGACTCATCGACGCGCTCGGCACCGATATCTGCATCCAGGCCGGCGGCGGCATCCACGGCCACCCCGACGGCACCCACGCCGGCGCGAAAGCGCTTCGGCAGGCCACCGATGCGAGTCTCGAGGGCGTCCCACTCGAGGAGTACGCCCAGGACCACGCAGAACTCGCAACTGCACTCGATAAGTGGGGAGCTGAAACCCCGCGATAGCGACCGCAGCACGACACGGTCGTGCCAACCGCCTGATGAAAACGGAACCGTGAGAGTAAAACCACGCCACGGACTCCCTTCAGGCGAATGGAAGACTGCGACCGCGGGTTCGACCTCGAGGCCCGACTGGGGATACTCGAGGACCGTGAGCAGAGACGAACGCTCTCGCCGGTCGACCGAGTTGCCGAACGGGGATACTTCGCAGACCCTGTCGGCGGTGACTTGCCGGTGCTCGACGCCGACGAGGCGCTCGTCTTCTCCTCGAACAACTACCTCGGGCTGACAGACGACCAGCGGGTGCAGGACGCGGCCCGACAGGCTGCTGCCACCGTCGGTACTGGTGCCGGCGCGAGCCGCATCATCACCGGCGACACCATGGTCCACCACGATTTGGAGCGCCTGCTCGCCGAAACCAAGGGCACCGAGCGCGCGCTCGCGTTCTCCTCCGGCTACGCCGCAAACGTTGGCACGATCACCGCACTCCAGCCGGACGTCATCTTCTCCGACGAGCGCAACCACGCGAGCCTCATCGACGGCTGCCGACTCGCCGACTGCGAGATCGTCGTCTACGACCACTGCGACCCGTCGAGTCTGCGCGATGCACTCGAGACCCGTGCCGCAGCTGCTGAGAGCACGGGAGGAAGTGTGAGTGCAACTGCAGGTGCAGGTGCAGATGCAGACACGGGCGACGAAGACGAGTCCTGGCTCATCGTCACAGACACCGTCTTCAGCGTCGACGGCACCGTCGCCCCGCTCTCGGCAATCTGCGACCTGGCCGAGGAGTTCGGCGCGTGGGTGATGGTCGACGAGGCCCACGCGACGGGGCTCTACGTGGACGGCGGCGGTGTCGTGCAGGCGGAAGGACTTGCGGACCGGGTCCACATCCAGATGGGGACCCTTTCGAAGGCGCTCGCGAGCCAGGGCGGCTACGTCGCCGGCAGCGACGCGCTCATCGAGAGTCTGCTCAACGAGGCGCGCTCGTTCGCCTTCTCGACGGGACTCGCACCGACGGCAGCCGCGGCCGCGAGCGAGTCACTCCACCTCGCACGCCACAGCGAGGCGCGCGAACAGCTCTGGGAGAACGTTGCGCATCTCCGGGACGGACTCGAAACGATGGGATTCTCGATCCCAGGTGAGTCCCAGATTCTCCCGGTTGTCGTCGGTGACCAGCGAGACGCGCTCGCGTTCGCGGACGGGCTTCGCGCCCGCGGGATCGTCGTCCCGCCGATTCGGCCGCCCGCGGTGCCGGAGGGCGAGAGTCGACTCCGCGTCGCGCCGATTGCGACCCACGACCGCGACGATATTATCACGTGTCTGGAGGCGTTCCGGACGGTCGGCTCTGAACTTGGACTGCTGTAGCGGCTCGTTCTATATGCGGGGTAGCTTCGGTCTTGGTCTCAGTCTCAGTCTCGTTCGCCCTCTGTTCTGCGTGAGTCTCGCTTTTCGCTGAACGCTACTCTCACTCTCTCACTCTGCCTGCTCATTTTTGTCGACCCTCGCGTCGCTAACTGCCACTCCACGACCATTCCAATCCCGACCAGCGCGAAGAACGCACCCAACACCATCCAGCGGAAGGGTGTGTTCGACTGCTCCGTCTCGAGAAACAGCGTTTCGAGCTCGTTGTCACTGGAGATGCTATAGACGCCAAATTAGACGGGCCCAATCAGAAGAAGTCGTTCAGGCCGGACTGATCGTCGTCCGTCTCGTCTGGTGTACCTGTTTCAGCGGGTGCGTCGTCCGGGTCTTCCTCAGACGAACCGGCCCCGTTCTCTCCCGCAGAGACGAGCGTTTCCTGTCCCTGGCCATCGCTGGCTGCTTGAGACGCCTCATCACCGGTCGCCGAATCCGTGTCCGTCTCTGCTGCTGAATCGGTGTCCGAATCGGACGTATCGAAGAACGCGGAGCCGGAGTGTTCGACCGTCTGCTCAGTGAGCAGTTCTTCGGCGTCCTCGACGATCGACTGGACCTTGTTGGTGCTCTTTCCACTCCCCGTCACGAACGAGACTTCCTTCTCGTCGAGGTCGTATGCCGCGGCCATTTGTACAGTCAGGTCCCGATTCTTGCAGTGGTGGGTCATTTCCGAGAGGAACGGCATGATTTCCCGGCGGGCCGTCCCGACACTCGTCCCCTCACGCTCGGCGAGCCGCTCGGCGATTGCGTCGCGCGTCTTGCGCGTGCCCTTGCTGCTGCCGAGTTTCCGCCAGTAGCTCGGCGGGCCGTACCGGGTCCACCCACCCTTTGGCTCGCGGCGGGAGGCCGCGACGCCGGCAGTCATGTTGTCCGAGGCGTAGCGCCAGAACGAGTAGTTCTGTGTCGAACGAACCCGTCCTAACCAGCGGTCGGCGTTCGCGAGGAACTCGTAGGCATCTGCCAGTTCAGCGCCCTGGTAGTCCTTGGGGACGTTGTCCTCGATCCAGTTCAGCATCTCGTCCGGATTCTCGTCGACATCGTAGGACGCCTTGAGCGCGCCTTCGGCGTCTTCTTCCTTGATGAGCGTGTCGAGGAAGTCGAAGATGCCTTCCGTGGTGTCACGGTCGCCAGTCACCACATCGTCGACGGTCAGTCGTTCGGCCTCCTCGGCGACTGCCTGAAGATCGTTGACCGCGGATCGAAGGTCTCCGCTCGTGCCCTCGGCGATCTCCTCCAGGGCTTCCTCCTCATACTCGATATCCTCGCGTCGGCAGATATCCCGCAGGACGGGGACGATCGAGCGCTTCGAGACGTCGCGGAATTCGATCGTCTCGCAGGCGTTGCGGAGACTCTGGCTCATGTCGTAGAACTCGTTGGCCACGAGCACCATCGGCTGGTTGGCGCTCTTGACAACGCGGGTGACCTCCCGCGAGCCGCCGTAGTCGGCGTTGCCGTGGAAGTTGTCCGCTTCGTCCAGAATGACCAGCCGTCGGCCCGACTCGCCGCCGGTGAGTGTCCCGCTCTTTGCGGCCTCGCCGGCGATGCGCTCGATGACGTCGGCCCCGCGGCTGTCGCTGGCGTTGAGTTCCATCACGGGCCACCCCAGATCGTTCGCCAGCGCGTGGGCGGCCGAGGTCTTCCCGACGCCGGGGCTCCCGTGGACGATCACCGCGTCCTGGTGGTCGTCCCAGGTCTCGGCCCACTCCTCGAGTTTGTCACGGGCCTTGTTGTTCCCGCGTACCTCCGACAGCGTCGTCGGGCGGTACGTCTCGGTCCAGTCGCTCATTGCTGGCCATTGGGACGAGTCGCGTTTAGGGATTGCGGAGCATCACTCCTCGGCGACCGTCTGCAGGTCGAGTCGGGAGGTAACCTCTGCGTACGTATCGTCACTCGAGACGATCGTCTCACCGTTCGATTCGACGAGGTGGAGCGCATCGAACGGCGTGAACCCGTGGTCTTCGACGTACGTTGCTGCGGCGACGACGGTGTCTACGTCACCGCGTACCTCGACGAGGTTGGCGGCGTTCGAAACGACGCGTTCGGTGTCTCGGTCCTCCCGGTAGGCGACCATGAGTAGTTCGATGAGCGTGAACTGTGAGGTCCACAGTTCGTCTTGGTGCTCTCGATACACCGTCTCGGCAGCATCTCCGAGCCAGTCCTCGTCCTTGATGAGCGCCAGTAGAAAGTCGGTTTCCGCGTACATCTATCGGCCGGCCTCGTCGAGGGCTGCATCTCGTGCGCCGTCGCGAAGTTCGTCGGCCGATTTCCCGACATCCTCGAATTCGTCCCGGAGCGCCTCGAGTGGGTCCTCGGCGACCGGCACGAGCTTGATTCCGTCGTGAAGCTGCACGATGTGGTAGCGCTCGCCGTATCGCTCTCGAATTTCCTTCGGGAGTGTGAGACGGCCGCGGTCGTCCAGAGCTACGTCGGCCATAGTCGAGATACTGTGGGCGAAAGGAAAAGCGTTCCCCGAATAAACAACAGTACCCATCAGAAGAACAACTCGTTTATATCCGCTCCCTAAACGCCAGCTATGTCGCTGGAAATCACCGTCGGTGGCTGGCTCTCGCTCGTCGTCACTGTCACTCTCGCCACAATCGTTGCCGGTGGCATCGGCGTTCTGTATGGCCACGTCGCATCTCGGATCAGTGGAGAAACGGCAACACGCGGACTGAACACGATCACAGTAGGCTTCGCAAGCGCTGTTGCCTTCGCCCTCTGGTTCAACATCAATCTCGGACACGTCGCGGTTCCCCGACTCATCTCCGATGGTTTCGCAGTGCTGCTGGTCGGACTCGCCGGCGGAGTCGTCGGAACGGCGTCCGCCGTCGGTACCCTTCGAACGACACCCGACCTGTTCCATTCTGCTGACCCGGCGACCGTTTGTTGGCGGTACGCTCGCTCTCTGACGATACTCATCGTTCTTGCCTTCGGTTTTTCCGCCCTCCTCGTTCGACCGGTCCTTCAGGGCGGCCCACTCACTATGCTCGCGCTCGTCCCACTCATCGGTCTTCTCTGCTGGGCCACTACACCCGTTCTCATTTCGCTTCTGAACCCCGTCCGCCAGCCAACCGACGCTGAACGAGCGCGTCTGACGGGTGTACTCGAGTCCGCGGCGCTCACACCACGCTCCGTCCGCGTTCGTGTCGTTGACTCCGAGATTCAGTTCCTGACCACTCGTCTCGCCGGCCCGCCACGGTACCGAGTACTGTTCGTCTCGCGGGCGGCACTTGAGTCGCTCGACGACGAGGCCCTCACGGCACTGGTCGTCGCGCGGCGTGAGCAAAAGCGCTGCTACAGTACGCTGGTCGTGATGGTGCCGCTTCTCGGTGCAGTGATGGGCTTCCTTCTCGCGTTCTTCCTCGGCGCGGCTGCTGTCGGTGTGGTCTTCGCACTCAGTATGGTCCTGCTCGGATGGGGCGGAACCAGACGGCTGCGGTACTTCACCGACAGACGAGCTGCCGACGAAGTCGGCGCTGCCGTCCTCGCGGATGCCATCGAGTACGCTGTTAGGACGGGTGGGTTCGCTCACGATACCGACCCGGGACGAGAGTGGCTCTCCCCAAACCCGTCGTTCGGCGCACGGATCGAACGACTACGCAAACAGTCGGACGCGACTGCTACCGGCGGAGGCAGCGGTGCTGCTAGCTCCCAGTAATCACCGTGTACACAAGCCAAGCCGCGGACGCTAATTGAATCGAGCCCAACCCGTCGGTATGAACGTCGCACTCCTCACTGTCGGCGACGAACTCCTTGCCGGGCAGACGACGAACACCAACGCCTCGTGGCTCGCCGCCCGACTCAGCGAGCGCGGCGCGACCGTCAGACGCATCCTGACGGTACCCGATGAACGCGAGCTCATCGCGAGCACCGTCGCCGGCTGGCACGACGACCCCGAGTTCGACGCGATCATCGTCACCGGCGGCATCGGCGGCACGCCCGACGACGTCACCGTCCCTGCCGTCGCCGAGGGCTGGGCACCCGGCTGCGCCGTCGACAGCGTCTACGTCTTCGCCGGCATCCCCGACGAAATGCGCGCAATGTTCGACACCGTCGCCGACGAGTTCTCCGGCGAAGCTGTCGTGCGGACGATCTACACCCCCGCTCCCGAGGGCTCGCTGCACGACGTACTCGAGTCCGTCACGACCGACGACGTCAGCGTTGGGAGCTATCCGCGCAGCGAGCAGCGAGCAGCGAGCAGCGACCAGGGCGGATTCGGATCACCGGGACAACCGTGGAGTCAGTTGACGCAGCGGCTTCGTGGGTCGAATCGCGTGTCGAGACGGGAGAATCAGCGTTCGAGTAAACGGTACTCGGCGAACAACTTTGAGGCGCTGGCCGAACTGATAACACTGAGAAAAACGCGGTGATCGACAGCCACTCCCTGTCAATGAACCGTCACCGGTTCTCGTCGATCACCTCCACCGCCACGTCGTCAGGTCCGGGTCCGATCACGACGCGATAGCCTTCGTACTCGAAGCCAACGAGGGCGTTCNAGCACCGCAGCCAGTGCCTCTGGATCAACGACCTCGTACAGCGGTGGCAGATCGGCCACGTCGAGGTCGTTATGGGCCGCGATACGAGTAAGTGCCGTGGAAATAGCGGGATGCATTGGTAGTCTCAAGATCAATGATTCGCGCAACGAACGTCGACTCGCAGTCGGGACACGTGATCGTGCCCTGAGCCGGGTCCGCGCGGATGTCAGTACCGCACTTACAGTGGATCGTCAGTTCACAGTACATGTGTCAAGCTGATAGCGTAGCCCGACACGCAGCGAAGCGCATCCCAAGATGATCCAATCGCCTGTGAGACTCTGTTGGCGATAGGTCGGCAGGTCTTTATTTCACCGCCGTCAATGATGGAGTGCTCCCGCTACGCGGGGGCTGCAAACGAGCCGGAGTCCGGGCCGCCAAGCATCGAACTCCGGCTCTGCGCACTTTCGTGCGCGTCTGTTGGATACTCAAGCAATCGTAAAGAACGTTAGGATATTGACCGATTGGTGACTTCTTACGNGGCTCTGCGCACTTTCGTGCGCGTCTGTTGGATACTCAAGCAATCGTAAAGAACGTTAGGATATTGACCGATTGGTGACTTCTTACGCCATCGACTGGCCGCACCTCCCGCTCGAGATTGACTCGCCAGTCGCCTCGAACAACCCCATCGAGAAACCGATCCGAAAGGACCGCAAACTGGCCCAGTACGATATCCGTGACGACGACTGAGTCTTCATCAGCGAATGCCTGTTCAGCCGCCTCCGCAGGTTCCGTACCCATGAAAATACGGACGTTCGAGGACGCAGATTCATCTCGTTACCTGCATTGAGAGGACATAATTGGACCAGAATCGGGGCGTATCGACAGGTCTGTCAGGTGGTGTTGAGCAGCCCCGAGAGATCGTACGCGTCGTCGGGCGTGTGTTGTTCTTGCCAGTCGGTAATCGTTGCTCCGGGATCGTGGTAGTTCTGGTAGAAGTCGTGATTGCTGTACCAGCCGAGATGATCGTAGAAGCCCGGCCCCTGAATCCGCACGTCTTCCGGTGGCGCGATCCCCATCGTGATGTAGCAATCTCGAACCTGACAGCACAGATGGCGAACCAGCGAGTGGCGGAAATCCTCGAGACCGTCGAACTGGTACGCACGGCCGAACATCTGTGGACGGGCGTCGGGATGGCGGTCTGGGACGGCTCCATCGGTGTCTCCTGTCAGCGCTTCGTCGCGGTCGCCGTTTGCCCACCGGATCGTAACCGGTCCGATGGCCTCGATGACGTCTTCACTGAACGATTCTGCCACACTGGAGGTGTCTATCCCCTCGTCGCTGGCGAAAACTCGCTGGATACGACTCATGAGCCCACCACTGTCGGTGGCCTGTTCGACCGTTCGCACAACTGCTTCCAGAGTCCCGTCGGCGATCAATTCCTCGAGTAAGGCTGCCGTATCCGCCTTGTCCAGCCCGAGGTAGATGTCCTGTTCGACGCGTGGGACGGTCATCGGTGGCAGGTCCGGAACCTCGACGACGGGGGCTGCCTCGCCAGCGTCGTGGCGCATCTGCTGGTAGAACTCGCCGAAGTGCGCCTCGAATGAATCTGCTGGAAGGTTGGCGATGGCCATCGCGGCGGTCGCGATCCGATCGGGGTTCGAAAGCGGGTCGACTGTTTCGTACCCACGCTGCCGGTAGACGTAGAACTTGGCGAACCGGCGCGTCTGATTGACCCACTCATGTTCTTCCTGGGTGCGTTTGGACGGGTCGTCCGGGTAGCCGTCTTGCTTATGGGCAGTCACTTCGCCATCAGACTTTCTAACGTCCAAAACATGCTCTGTCCCATTATTGTCTCGAAGGTTGATACCAACCAACTCCTCTGTTTCGCCAGTGATTACAGCCTTCATAACTAGACGTGTCCTCCTTCACCAGCAACTGGTTCTACCCCGGTCTCGTCACTCTCTTGCAATTCACGTTTGACCGTTTCGACGATCGTAGCGAACTCTTCCGGTGAGAGATTGCTCTCCTCACCGAGTGCGGCGTCGGCAGCCCCCTTTCCGAGCATGTTCGAGGCAAAGGCCCCAGAAGCAGCGACGGCAGCGCCAGCGGCAAGCGGTAACGCGCCAGCGGACGCGACCGTCGTCAGTGCTGCAAACGTTGCGCCGACTCCGGCGGTGACCGCCGTTCGATTGTCGGTCGCTCCGTCGCGTAGCCGTTCCCACCAGCTCCCCTCGCCGGTGTCGATCGCGTCAAGATCGACCCCGAGGTCTTCCAACGCTTCTTCGTCCAGTTCACCCGAGCCGCTGAGCATCTCCTCGAGTTCTTCGGAGCGCTGTTCTAGGCGCTTGTCTACCTCCTCGGGAACGCGCTGTTCGATCTCTTCGGAGACGAGTTTGCGAATCTGGGATGGACTTGCGAACCCACTGTCGTCGGTGGCCGTCCGCTGAATGTGGACGTCCGTCCCCATCCGGCTCACGATCAATGGCTCGTCGGCGGAGAGTGCCTGTTCAGCCGCCTGATCGGCTTCCCGCTCTAACTGTGGATCGGGATCAATCTCCAAATCCGCGCCCTCCTGGGGCATCATCGAAATTGCTGCCCCCGTCTGCTGTGTGACGTGCGCTAACTCGTGCGCCAGCAGGAACTGCCCTTCAGCGGAGTTGGGGTCGTATTCTCCCGAATTAAAGACGATGTCGTTGCCACACGTGAACGCCTTCGCGTCGATCGCATCCGCGGCTTCGGCTGCTTTCGCGCCCGTGTGAATGCGCACGTTCGAGAAGTCGGCGTCCATCCGCTCCTCGAGCGTGCGCTGGATGGTGTCGTTGAGTGGTTGACTCGGACTTGTGTGAACGTCCAGGACGGAGTCTGGAACCTCTCCGGGATCCGTACTCGTGTCCTTGGTCGCGCGGTAGATGTTCGCCTGAGCCTCCGGGTCATAGCTGCGGCTCTCGAAGCTGTCTGGAACCGAGTCGGGGAATCGAAGCGGCGTTGGCTCGCTCGCCGCCGGGGACGCGGTGCCAGCCTCACCCCAGTCCCCGCTGGAATACGTGCTCGGAGAATCCGTGATGGGATTGCGCGTCTGTGGCAGTTCCAGCACGTGACTGCTGGCGGCCGACTGATCTGAGATCATCTCACTCGACTTAGGATGGCTCCCAGGACGTCACGTCAGTTTGTGCAGACCAGTAGTTTTCATAGAGGTCGAACGCCGACTGGGAGAGAAAGCCTTTGTAGGAACCCCATCCAGTGGCACGGAAGCCTTCCGGTGGCTTCAAGCCCATGAGGAGGAAACAGTCTCTGATCTGGTAGGCGAGGTGTGAGACCACGTAGTGTTGGAAGGAGCCGACTTCAGCTGGATCGAACGCCATCAATTCAACCCGGAAATCGGGTTTACGGTCGAGCGCGGGTTGGGTGCCGCGTTCGTACTGTTCCGTCCCTTCAGAACCGTAATGCAGGACGTGCTTTTCGGAGACGCCTTCAACATCGAACAGGAGGTCATCGAGTTCGTCGAGTGGAACGTCGCCAGTACTAGCGACGGTGGGCGTATCGGGGTTCCCCTCGAAGCGAGCGATGAACTGCTCGAGCACCGGCGGCTCGAACTCAAGTGGGTCTGGCGTGATATAGACGTCTTTCTCGTAGATGATTGTATCGTCAGGATCGGCGTCATCGAACGGCAGGTCGACCGGCGCATCGCTGTAGTGACGCTCGAGTTGCGTTTCGATGTCGCCAAAATACTCGCTGAACTGGTCGTCGGACAGCGCCGCAATCGCCAGCAAGCCAGCCATCAGGACGTCGGGATTCTCGCGCCGGCGAACGGTTTCGTAGCCCCGCTCACGGTAGACGTGCCACTTCGCGAAGCGGCGAACCTGCCCTGAATGCGCGTTCTGGCGGTCCGTTCGTTTGGCGGCTTTGGCAGGGTACTCGTCGCACTCATGTATGAATATTTCACCATCGAAATCCACGCCAATTCGGTGTTCTGTTTGGTTATTATCGTACACTCTCAACCCTACCCCATCTTCATCC
The DNA here is from genome assembly GCF_000337135.1 of Natrialba chahannaoensis JCM 10990. Lineage (GTDB taxonomy): Archaea > Halobacteriota > Halobacteria > Halobacteriales > Natrialbaceae > Natrialba > Natrialba chahannaoensis. Next base: position 26,822 of record NZ_AOIN01000061.1, on the reverse strand, counting down.
TCGCCATCAATTTCTCCCTCCATCAGTTACCTCCATACTTTTCAGCGTAGTTACCCTCCTCGTGCTCCTCGACCTCCTCGAGGACGACTTTGCACTCTTCGAGCCACTCCCTGGCGTCATCGCGAACGATTTCGAAGATTTCTGCAGCCCGTTCCTCCAGAGAGCCGTTCGTCTGCGTCCAGATCTCTTTCAGATCTTCGAGACTACTGATTTCTCGCTGGCGGATCTGTGCAATTGTCTGGACCATTCGTCGTTGACGTCGAATTCCTTGGCCTGGGTGCCAGCGTCTTTTGCGGTCAAGACATCTCCACCATCGAAGGCCTCCGCCAGATCGGCGACCTCGAGCAGTTTCGTGATTCCGGTTCCAACCAACAGCGGTTTGATAATTGTCCAGGAGATCCTGTCCACTTTATTCGTCTCGACGTCGCCACTCAGCGCACGGCGCTGGTCTTCGGTCAGTGCAACGTTGTCTAACTTCCCGTCGAGTTCGTCACTTAATTCCTGGATATCGGATTTCAGCTCATGTTCGGAGCGGTCGATACGGTGTTGCAGTTCCGCTGCGACGGCGTCCGGGTTGTCGATCTGGCTAATCTCCAGTTTCGCTTCGTCTTGCTGTTTCTCGACGAGACCATCGACGAATCCTGAGAGGTATTCTAACTGAAGCCGGTTGTGTGCTTCACGATGGGAATCGAGATCTCCGTCTGCCAGTTCGCTCTCGAACAATGCCATCGCCTGGAGCGCTTCGTGTTCTCCGAGTCGCTGAATGTGGACGTCGGTTCCTAACCGACTGATCGTCAGCGGCTCCTCACCCGACAGCGCCTGTGTAGCCACCTCGTCCGCTTGCCGCTCTAACTGTGGATCCGGATCGATCTCGAGATCCGCATCCGGCTTGGGCATCATGCTGATCGCCGCCCCCGTCTGCTGTGTGACGTGCGCGAGTTCGTGTGCCAGCAGGAACTGCCCTTCCGCGGAGTTGGGATCGTATTCTCCCGCGTTAAAGACGATATCGTTGCCACACGTGAACGCCTTCGCGTCGATCGCCTCGGCGGCTTCGGCTGCTTTCGCGCCCGTGTGGATGCGCACGTTCGAGAAGTCGGCGTCCATCCGGTCTCCTAGTGCCCGTTGAACAGTTCCATCGAGTGACTGGCCCGAGTCGGCGAGTACGTCCAGAACTGGCTTTGGGACCTCCTCGGGATCAGTGCCAGTACCTTTAACCGCACGATAGATGTGTGACTGGGGCTCTGGACCGTAGTCCCGACTCTCGAAGGACTGGGGTGTCTGCTCGCGGAACTCGAGTCGTCCCCCGTCGGTCGACTCCGGAGAGGCGACACCGTCCTTGTTCCAGTTCACACCGGGGTATGTGCTCGGGGAGTCGGTCAGTGGATTCCGCGTTTGTGGTAGCTCCGGCACGGGACTGCTGGCCGCGGGCTGTCTCGTAACCGTCTCCCTGTCGCTCGAGCGGGTCAGTGTCAACCTACTGGACGCTTGATCCGATTTCAGGTACGTTCGACCAGGACCGTTGCCACCGCTGGGTAGTGCTCTGACCAGCGTTGTGGTTTGTGCTTGGTTCTCGACACCCATCATCGTCAATTGGATCCGAAGCTGTCCGTCCTGGTACGACGTTCTATTACGGACCCAAGACGTCGATGAGGGTCGCTTCTGGGTCGTCGAACCCCCGTTCTTCGAGTAATTCCAACACGTGGCCGATACCTTCTCCTGTCTCAAGTACTGTCTCTATCGCTTCCTCGAGTTCGTCGTCTTCATCAGTCAACGTCTGCAGTTTCGTGATGGATTTGCCGTAGTCACCGAGGCCATAATTATACTCCAGCGAATACCCCGGAATCTCCGCGTGATGTTTATTATATTGGTCGTAGAGCGTTATTTCGTCCAGATTGTAACGGCCAGTATACTCGTTGATGCCATGGCCGAGGACTTTGAATTCCTCTGGTGGCTCCAGTCCAGCACCGATATAGCAATCGCGGATCTGGCAGCGGAGATGATAATCGAGGTACTCTCGGAACTCTTCGACCGACGGCACCAGATCGGGAACGAGCTGGAGACGTGCATCTGGCTTTCGGTCCGGGAACGGGTCGTCGTTCCACTGAGAGGTCAGCTCCCCGTCCTCGTCACGATACCGAAGATGGATATCTGAGACGGCTTCGATCTCTGTGTCGTCGTTCAGATACACGTCGACCATGAACAACACCCAGTCGTTCTCACCGACTGCAGGCGGGAGATCGACAGGGCCCGAGAACCCACCAACACCTTTCCCATTTACCTGCTCGGACGCGTCCTGGAACAACTCTCGAAAGCGTTCATCTGACAGCTTTTGTATGGTATCACGGACGCGTTTTATCCCCAGTAGATTCTTCTCCACGGGGAACGGTTCGTATTCGGTTTCCTGAGAGACGTAGTGACGAGCGTATTCTCTCGCTTGAGCGACGTGCTCGTTTTCATTTGGCGTGCGTTCGGACGGGTCGTCAGGATACCCATCTTGTTCATGGTATTTGATCTCGCCGTCGAACCCAACATGAATTCCATGACTTACATCGTTATTGTCTATGACTCTCAACCCAACGCCGTCATCGTCTTCTTTTCCAATAACAGCCTTCATACGTCCACCTCTTCGTTCGATGGCACACTGTCTGGCCGCTTACCCTCACCAGTCTCTTTCTCACCCTCAACGATCTCACCAGAGTGATCACGTGCTCGTTTAATATCCAAAATATGTTCGCCTAACGATTTAATCTCGAGTATTTGAGAAAACTTCTCATCGATTTTACTTAGTAACGCCTTGACAGTACCCCTTGAGAAAAGCTTTTGCTTTGTTGTATCTGCTGCACCGGTAATAAACAGCTGTTCCTTCTTATCGATATCCGCCTGCTCCCACAACTGTTCTGCAGTTTCGATTGCGTTTTCCAACTCAACGTGAATCTGGTTCAAATTCGAGATACATTCGTGGATCTCGGCTTCTGTTCGTTCCAACCGTTCTTCGAGATCCAAACGCGCCTTGCTACCTCGGCCGGTGTTCTCCAGCTGGTTAAGTAATTGCCGACGTTCGTTTTTCGCACGTTGCCACTTTTGTTTGGTCTCGTCGAAATCATCGTTGAGAGATTCGGCAGTGTCAAGAACTTCAACTGCCGCTTTCACACAGATATACTTCTCCTCCTGTTCGCTATTCCGATAGTTTATATCGATATCCGCTTCTCGGGTGGCGATTGCCTCGGGATCGTATTCTTTCAACTGTGCATCTAATGATTGCCGTCGATCTGGACTCAGTTCTGAATTGTCGAGGAACTCTTGATGTTCTGCATTGTCGGCTTGGAAGTTACCTTCCAAAATTGCGAGCATCTTGTCCGCTTGGTCTTTTTTAACCCGTTGAACGTGTACCTCGGTACCTAACCGACCGACCGTTAGCGGCTCCTCACCGGATAGCGCCTCCTTGGCAGCCTGATCTGCCTCCCGCTCCAACTGCGGGTCCGGATCGATCTGTAGATCCGCATCCGGCTTGGGCATCATCGAGATTGGTGCCCCACCGTTTTGCTGTGTGACGTGCGCCAGTTCGTGTGCCAGCAGGAACTGACCTTCCGCGGAGTTGGGATCGTATTCGCCCGCGTTAAAGACGATATCGTTGCCACAGGTGAACGCCTTCGCGTCGATCGCATCCGCGGCTTCGGCTGCTTTCGCGCCCGTGTGGATGCGCACGTTCGAGAAGTCGGCGTCCATCCGGTCTTCCAGCGTGCGCTGGATCGTCCCGTCCAGGGGTTGCCCACCACTCCCGAGGACGTCGAGGACAGTGTCTGGTACTTCTCCCCTGGTCGTGTCGGTACCATCTAACGCACGCTGGATTCGCATGTCGCGGAGCTGGTCGGCGATTCCCTCCGGGCTGTAATCGAGTCCTGGAAGGATGTCATCGGGATCGCTCCGAAACGAGCGTTCGCCCGACGCGGGCGCATGTTGGTGGCCCGAACGCTGGACAATCTCAGCCAGACTGGACGTCGCTGTGCCTAGTCGGTCACGCGATCGTTGCGCTGTCGACTGCTTCGACGAGCGGCGCGATTTCCGACGCTCTTGCGTGTTGCCCATTTAACAGCCCTCCACGGTGGGTACCGATGGTGATTGTCGCGCCATTTCTATACTCGTTATGTGTGGATGAATATAGTTGTTGTGTTCATTAATGTTCGTGCTAACCATAACCCACCCGTGATTGGGCATCGAGTGAGAGGTGTCGTTGTAATCACTTCCCGTCGACCGCCAGACCAGGTCAGCGATCGGCGAGACATAGTGACAACACCCATGAGACGACAACACCCCAATATTTATCTGATAAACAAATCAGCAGAATATAATGAACGGTCCCGGCCGCAAGCATCTGGTTGCCGAGTTGGGAAGAATCGAGCGAGTGCTCGACGCAGCCAAGCAAGCCTACAAGGAGCACGGCCAGCTATTTGCCGTCGAGACGGAATCGAGCGGCGAAAACCCCGACTATCGTGTGCCCCAGAACCTCTTCTCATCGTTTACCCCACAGAAACGGCAGAAGACAACGATCACAGACGAGGCATCTACTCACGCCGACGAACCGGACACCCCCAGCGAGCTGTTCGATGAGATGGCACAGAACATCGAACAACTCGTTCAAACCACACACTTGAACCAGGATACTCTCCTTCATCGACTCCGCACTGCGTTCTCACTCTCGAGACGCGAGATGGACGCCCTCCTGTTGGCTGCCGCTCCCGAATTCGACGAACGAGTGCTCTCGGTCTATGGACTCCTTCGAGATCGAAACACCGGCTCGACGCTTACCTACGGCCTGCTTGAAGAGCTGCTCACCTTTATGGGACACGAACCAGTTGCCACTCCCGACCAGCCTGGCTCGCCACTCACGCGCGCCTCACCGCTGTTCGAACAGGGGTTCCTCCGCATCGTCGAAAATACCGGGGTCGAACTCACTGCTAGCAACTACGTCGTCGTCGACGAACGTATCATCAACTATCTCAAAGGCGACGATAGTCTCGATCCGAAGCTAGGAGGGCGAGTCAGCCTCGAGTATCACGACCGCTCGCTCTCTGATCTCGTCTTCGACGACACCACAACCACTAGCCTGGCGACCATCCACGCCCGCAGTCGCGCCACCGACCGGCCAACAATCTTCTATTTCTCCGGCGAGGATGGCACCGGCAAAGACCGCCTTCCCGGTGCACTCACCGATCCCGAGATGCCGATCCTGCGAACTGACGCAGCTGATATCCTCCATGACGAAGCACTCACTACCCGGCTCATCCGCGAAGCCATCCTCCAGGAAGCAGCCATCCACCTCGAGGGACTTGAGGCGGTCACAGGCGACGGGGAAAGCCCGACGATCAACGAGGACGACGGCGGCCTCGAGATCACCACCGACGACGGACTCACGATCGACGAACTCGTCGAACGGCTGGACGACGCCCCCGGCGACGTCTTCCTCTCGCACACCGACGAGTGGAAACCCGACGTCGACCTCGCCGACCATCGCGTCGAGACCGCACACTGTCCGTTCCCCGACTACGACACACGCCTCGAGATTTGGGAGGAGTACCGCGAGGAAGTCGCCGACGAGTACCTCACCGAGAACGTCGCCACGAACTTTCGCCTCCCCCAGCGCGATATCCGCCGGGCGGTCACAACAGCCCGATACCTCTGTCGGACTGATGCAGACGCCGAGGCCCTTGAGGAACTGGACGTGCCCGACCTCGAGAAGACCGACGACTTCAGCGACGGCGAGGACGTGTTTGCCCCCGTCGACGGCGCACTCGAGCGCGACCATCTCTACGAAGCGTGTAAACGGTACTCGGCGAGTAACCTCGAGGCCCTCGCAGAGTCGATGGAACCGGGCTACGCTTTCGAGGATATCTACCTCAACGACAAACCCAAGACCCACTTGCGGGAACTCTGTGGACATCTCCAGTATCGGGGCCAGGTCACGAGTGAGTGGGGCTTTGGTGAGCCCGGCGATCGGGGCGACGGCGTCGTCGCGCTTTTCTACGGCCCACCCGGCACCGGGAAGACGATGGCTGCCGAGATCATCGCCACCGAAACCGGCCTCGATCTCTACCGGGTCGACCTCTCCCAGATCGTCAACAAGTACATCGGTGAAACTGAGAGCCGACTCGCGGCACTGCTCGAGGAAGCCGAACGCTCAAACGCCATCCTGCTGTTCGACGAGGCTGACTCGCTCTTTGGCGAGCGCACCGACGTCGGTGATTCGACCGACCGCTACGCCAACAACGTGACAAACTTCCTGTTGCAGCGCCTCGAGGCATTCGACGGCATCGCGTTGCTGACAACGAACAAGCGCTCGGGGATCGACCCGGCGTTCAAACGCCGGATCGCCCACTCGATCAACTTCGATGTCCCCCAAGAGCGTATCCGCCGGCGCATCTGGCGGGAGATCTGGCCCGACGAGGCCGACGTTGACACCGCCAACTTCGACTACGAGTACCTCGGTTTACTCTCGCTGACGCCCGCGGTCATCCACAAGGTCGCAAAATACGCCGCCTACATCGCTGCCACCGAAGCCCACGACGGCCATCCCCTCGAGGAGTCGGCTGCCGACCTCGCGGACGTGGCGATTACCTTCGATCACGTTGTCCTCGGGTTGCAGTACGCTGAGGAGGCCGGTGGCGTCGCCATCGAAGGGGAGTTCTTCCAGTACGAGGAGAANGGTGTCGGTGAGGACGATGCCGAGATCGATTCAGGCCGGTCCAAAGAAGCCGGAACCGAGCCCACGCTGGCCGACAACAACGGGACAACCACCGACACGCCCTCGAACGCCGCAATGAGTAGTGATGGCGCTGCCGATGACGTGTCTGCGGTCGATACTGAACCCGGTGAGTCCACGGGAGAACCGGATACCGAACTCGGCGGGCCCACGGGCGAACCGAATACCGAACTCGATGACGCCCCTATGAGTGACTCGGAGACCGAACCAGATGACGCTGACACCGCCACCCAAGACGTGGATACAGCCGACGCCACCACAAACTCTGTTTCCGACTCCGGTATCGCTCCTACTGGCCTTGCGCCAGAGGCAATCGTCGAACGGTTCTACGACGGCATCGACACCAAGAATCTCCAGGCCGTCCAGGCGCTGTATCACTCCAGCACAGCCGTCGACGAACTNCACCTGAACGACGCCGCAATCGTTACCTCGCCGCGACGCACTACGGACGAAGCGGATCGCATCGTCCTCGAGTTCGAGGAGGAATCAACTTCCCATCGCATTCCGATGGTCTTCGAACTCAGAACTGACGACAGCGAGTGGCGGATTTACTCGATCGAACACGGCGACCCTGTGGCACTCGACGACACGGCGTGACGCTGCCGATTGCGACGACTNTTACTCGATCGAACACGGCGACCCTGTGGCACTCGACGACACGGCGTGACGCTGCCGATTGCGACGACTTGCCTGTGTCGACCGGACTCGAGTGTTGCTGTGTGCTCGCACCCAGTTCGACCCGATCGCGATTCCAAGTCGGCTATGAACCGATGTTCTGGTTCAGTTCATACTGCCGGACAGAAGTCGGTCGCGAAGTCGCAGCCGTTCCCGAAGGTGGCGGCCACAGTAGCGCGACCGGTCTTCGACTCGTTCTGTCCGACAGTANAGAAGTCGGTCGCGAAGTCGCAGCCGTTCCCGAAGGTGGCGGCCACAGTAGCGCGACCGGTCTTCGACTCGTTCTGTCCGACAGTATGAGGTGCGTACTGCTTTGGTCGTGTGAACTTGTGGTTCGTACTGTGAGAAAGGAACCCGAAGTGATTCATTTTTGTCGGTGATCGCCCCGTCGTCCCGTCGTCTTGTTTTCTTGTCGCCACGTCGCCTCGTCGACTGCGACCTCATACGGTTCGCTGTAAGTCTGTACCGGTGCAACCACAGGGCGGGTCGCGGTTGCGCCGGTACACAGTTACAGCAATCCGCCTCAGTCGTTCGCACCTGGCGTGTTTGGACCTGCGTCTGCTGGTCCTGGCCCAGCCGATCCGGTTGGTTCGGACGGCCCTGGCCGCTGTTCGGACCCAGTCGCCATCTGACTGGCGGACAATGAGGTCTTGTTAAACACGTTCAGTCCCGCTTTGAACACAGCGAGCAGGACCGGACCGAGGAACAAGCCCATGATGCCCAGCAGGTAGATTCCGCCGATGACACCGACGATGACGACCGCAGGGTGGAGCCCAGAGTCCCGATCGACCACGTACGCCCGGAGGTAATTATCGACCAGCGAGAGAACGGTGATGCCGTAGAGCAACAGCACGACCGCACTCACTGGACTCGCGGTCATCAGCAGGTAGCCCACGGCAGGCCCCCAGACGAGCCAGACGCCGATCGCCGGCAGGAAGGAGACGATGATCATGATCACGGTCCAGAAGGCGACGTTCGGGACGCCGAGCAGGTAGAAACCGAGTCCACCGAGCAGTCCCTCGATCACCGCGACGAGGACGTGGCTCTTGATTACGGCCCAGGTCACGACGTTGATCTCGGTGAATAGCTCCTCGCGGATGTGATCTTTGAGCGGGACGACATCACGGAGCCAGGCGACGAAGGTATCGCCGTCGGCGAGCAGGTAGTACAGCAAGAAAATGAACACGAGCAGCCCGATTCCCATCTCGATCCCGCGGTTGAGGAGACCAACGAATTCGAACAGGGCGAGCTCGAGTGCGCCCGCGACGGAGTCTTCGAGTTCCTCGATGACGGCCGTTTCGAGTGACTGAATCTGTTCGGTGTCGATACCGAGATCGTCCTCTGCGATCGTTCGGAGGTCTTCGATGGTGCCAGCGGCGTCAAACCCAACGAGAAACGAGACGACGGTATCGAGAACGATCAGGGAGACAAGCAAGAGCGGGACGATAGCACCGACGACGGCGACAACGGTCAACAGGAAGGCGCTGACCCGCGTTCCGAGTTTGGGTTCGAGTCGTTCGTACGCCGGATAGAGGATGAACGCGAGGAGGGCAGCGCCCATCACGTACTGGAGCAGCGGTGCGACCATCAGGGTGGCAATTGCGCCAAGGACGAGGAGGAGGAGGGCGAAGGCGGCAGTTCGAACGTCCATGGCGCTACGTGATCCGTCTGACATGTAAGTCTTGGTATTTTGTAACGGGTGAGAAAACGATGAAAACGTAGAGAGATTGAGCGAACTACGCCGAGACAGCGTCGTCAGCGGACTCAAGCTCCTCGAACAGCGTTTCGGTAAGTTCGCCCGTTTCGTCGAGAATATCGTCCCAGGCCTCGTTGTCTGGCGCAGTGCCCAGCAGGTGGGCAATCTTCATAATCGAGACGTGGTAGACGCGCTGGCGACCTGGTTCTTCCTCCCAGATGATTACGTTGCAGGGAAACAGCCCGCCGATCCGGTTGGTCTCGTCAAGCGCCTTGTTCGCGATTTCGGGATTACAGGCACCGAGCACGTAGTAGGGATCTCGGTCCGCATCGATCTTCTCGTTCAGCAGTTCGGCTGGCGAGAACTCAACTGGGATCCCGAAGCCGCAGTCGGTACAGACCTCTCGGACGAACTCGACCGCCTCCTCGTGGTCCATCTCGAGTACGGTCTGTTTTTCGCCGTAGGCCTCCGGGTCGATCGTTGCCGGATCGAAAGGAAGTGACATACAGGCAATTCGCACTCGGCGATGAAAAGCCGTTGGGTCCGACAGGTGTGAGACGGTGCTGGCTACAGCGGTATCGGTACCCACTCGAGTACCCCGAGGAACAGGTTCGGATCGAACAGCGGGTCGTGAAGGACGAGCCAGTCCAGGAGAACGAGGCCGACGCCGTGGGCGATGACGGAGGGGAGGATCGAGTTCGATTTGTAGTCCACTGCACCGAAGAGGACGTCGGTCGGCCCCGAGAGCAGGAACTCGATGGGCGGCTTCGAGGCGTGGTGGATCATGTAGACGATGGGGCTGATGAAGACCGCCTTGAAGCCGATATCCTTGACGCCGACACAGAGTAGTCCACGGTAGTAGGTTTCGGCGGCCAGCGCGAGCATGAACAGCTGAAACGCGTGCGGGATGAACTCGCTGGGCGCGGTCGAGGTTTCCCACATCGGGTAGAACTCGCGGATCGTCGGCAGCGTCGAGCCGACGAGGTAGAAGGGGAGGACGAACATCGAGAGCAAGACCGCGTTGCGGACGGCGACCCGGTTGATATTCCAGCCGATGTGACGGCCGTGTGTCAGGCCAAGTGTGAGCGGACCGCCAATCAACAGGATACTGTCGACGACGACGCGACGGTCAAGCTCGCCGGGGACGTAGTGCATCCACAGCAGCGTGAGCACCGCGCCGGTCAGCAACGACTTCTGAAACCAGGAAAGGCGATCCGTCTGGTCGCGAACCCAGCCGAGCAGGCCGGCGAAACGCCGGTCATCCTCGGTCGCCACGAGTCGTTACTCGTCCGCGGTCGGGACCGGGCCGGTTCCGATCACGTCGCGCACGTGAGACTCGAACTCCTGGCGGCGCTGGAAGTACGTCTCGTCGACCGACTCGAGTACCGTCGAGAGTTCGACTGGCCCCTCGGGCGTGCGGATGACGCTGTCGCCTTCCAGGCGGTCGACCTCGCTGCGCTCTTTCGGCCAAGTCAGTCGCGAACTCACGCGAGCGAGCGGGGCACCCTCGACAGGTACGTGCTCGCCGAGTTCGACGGCCGACTCGGAATCGTCCTCGTCACTCATGGACGGAGGTTTGCAAGCGCGTTGATTCAAGGTTTCGCTTCCACGCGCGGCTCGGAGCGATGCTCGTGACCCTACAGAGACACGTCAATCCATCCGTGATAACACTATAAGGAACCTCCATCGAGAGATAGTGCTATGGCAGCGACGGGTGCTGATCTCTTCATCGAAAGTCTCGAATCGTACGGCGTCACAAACTTGTTCGGCAATCCCGGCACCACCGAGCTCCCGCTCATGCAGTCGCTCGTCGAGAGCGAACTCGAGTACGTACTGGGGTTGCACGAGGACGTAGCGGTGGGGGCGGCGGCGGGGTATGCGATGCGGCGGCGGCATCACGCGAACGAAGCGGCAACTGGTACTGCTGATAGCGATGCTGACGACATCCTTCCCCTCGGCGTCGCGAACCTCCACCTCGCCGGCGGACTGGCACACGGGTTGGGGAACCTCTACAACGCGGATGTCTCGGGCGCGCCGCTGCTGCTCACGTCGGGGACCCACAGCCGAGACTACCAGCAGGAGGAGCCGATCCTCAGCGGTGACCTCGTCGAGATGGCCGAACCGTTCACGAAGTGGAGCGCCGAGGTGAAACACGTCGACGCGCTGCCGACGATGGTTCGCCGGGCCGTCCGGACCGCGCTGACGCCGCCGACGGGGCCGGTCTTCCTTTCGATCCCGGTCGATGTCCAGACGGAGGAGACGACAGCCTCACCGGAGCCGCTCGGTCGGATTCCGACGGCGGGCCGCGGTGACGAGGCGGCGATTCAGGAGGCAGCCACAGTCCTCGCCGAAGCGGACGAACCGGTGTTCGTCCTCGGCGACGAGGTTGGGCGCAGCGGCCCCGACGCGATCGAAGCCGCGGTCGAACTCGCCGAATCGACGGGGGCACGCGTGCACAACGAAGTCCTCGCCTACGAAGTGAACTTCCCGACGGACCACGACCAGTGGCAGGGTGTCCTCTCGACGAAAGCGCCCAGCTCGGCGGCCGCGATGGACACCGACACGCTCGTCTTCGTCGGCTGTTCGACGAATACGACAGTGACGCGGCCGACGACTCAACTCGTGCCTGACGAAGCGACGCGGGTCCACATCTCGCCCGACGCGTGGGAACTCGGCAAACACTCCCCAGCAGAAACTGCGGTGATCGGCGACCCCGCGGCCGTCCTTGCGAACCTCGCTGCTAGTGTCAGCGACGCCATCGACGATAGTGAACGCGAGCGTCGACTCGAGTCCGTCCGCGACTGGGCGAACGGACACGACACCGATCCTGCCCCCGAAACGATCGATGGGACGCTGACGAAGGCAGGGCTCGCACGGGCGTTCGACAGCGTTGCACCGGACGCGCTGGTGGTCAGCGAAGCGATCACCGCGTCGCCCCCGCTGTTCGACGAGTTCGAGTTCGAGGCCAACCAGTTGCTGGGCACGAAAGGCGGTGGCCTCGGCTACGGACTGCCGGCCAGTGTGGGCGCTGCGGTCGCAGAGCGGGAGGCTGGCGGTGACCGCTCGGTCCTCGGCTACGTCGGCGACGGCTCTTATCTCTACTACCCACAGGCGCTGTACACGGCGGTTCGAAACGACCTCGACCTCACTGTCGTCGTCCCCGACAACCGCAACTACCGGATTCTGAAGGAGAACACGGCGAACCTGCTCGGCGGCGAGGCAGACGAGTACGACTACGTCGGCTTCGACTTTGAGCCGCCCGTCGACATTGCAGCGAGTGCCGCCGCCCACGGTGCGACGGGAGTGACCGTCGAGGAGCCAGGGGAACTCGAGTCGGTACTCAAGGAGGCACTCACGACGGCGGGACCTGCGGTTGTGGATGTGCCAGTGATCGACGAGTGACGGGTGTCTGGTGTCTGGTGTCTGGTGTCTGAATTACGAGGAGGTGACTGATCGGCGGCGGAGATAGTCTTTTGTCGCTGATATATGTCTGACGTATCGTTTTGTGCTGGGAACACGAACGACCCAGCATGACAAGCCTGACGGAGGCATATCAGGGGAACGCACGGGAGGTGACGAGCCTCCGGCGGCTGTACGCGGGAACCGCCCTCGTCCTGCTCGGTGCGACGCTTGCAGTGGTCGCTGTGCTCGTCGCGACGACAGACTTCTTTGCTGATCTCGCGATCGGCCTCTCCGAGTGGGGGATGGACGATCAGTACGCGGTCGTCCGCGTCGCCGGCGTGCTCGCGGGAATTGGTGTTCCAGCCGCACTCGTGGGCGTCTTCATCGTGCTCCCGGCGAGCCGTCGCGTTCGCGCCGCCGCTGCAATTAGTGCGAGTCTCTGTTTACTCGGGGTCGTCCTCTTTTGGCACGCCTATCCACAGCGCTGGCGGTTCGGAAGCGATCAGCTCACGCTCGAAATCTCCGCCATCTACCTGCTCGGGCTCTTCATCGCCCTCTGGTGTCTGTTCGTCGCCGTTGTCAACTTCAAGACACGGAACGACCCTGGTGGTATGCTCGAGATGAACGTGACCCGACACAACCAGACCGTCGTCGAAGTCGACGAGTCGACGGATACCGGCGGCTTCGGTGGTATTGGCTTCCTCGGTGGCACACCCGACGGTGACGTTGAGACGCAGACGAACGCCTCGAGCGGGGACGATACCGACGACGAGAACACGACCGTCTCTGGCAGACAACCTGACGCAGCCACTGGCGACTCGACGTTCTCCTACAGCGAGTCACAGTCGACCACGAGCCGCACGCAGTCGAAATCACAGTCGAACGCCTCCCGCTCCGGACTCGGCGGGCGCAGCGCCGTCACCAGCGACGGCGGCTCGACCACCCAGGATATCTCCTCGCCACTCGAGTCCCAGCCGGTCGGCGACGGACGAGATGCCGAGATTGTGACGGATGCGTCGGACGCAGACGAGCCGCCGACCGAGCCGACGGACCGATACTGTGGCAACTGCCGGCACTTCGAGTACGTGCGTTCGTCGTCTGGAATGGTGCCGTACTGTGGTCGCCACGAGCAGGCGATGGACGATATGGATGCCTGTGAGGAGTGGACGCCGAATCGGCGATAGTCGATAGTCGATAGTCGATAGTCGGTAGCCAGTAGACCCGTCGTCTTGCCGGTAAAAAGCGTTAGACTCCGATCGACTGACGCGCCAACTCGAACCCTTCTTGCGGTAGTTGGAAGATGATGATGGCTGCGATGACGAGTTCGCCTGCAGTGACGAGCACCGTCACGAGGTCGGCGCGCTTGCTGCTGACCGTGACACCGACCGGCAGCCCGTACTCCGTCTTCAGGAGTGGGTAGAAGAGCGCAATGCCGCGCTTGCTGCCTGCGATGTCGAGGACGTAGTGGGTCAGGATGCCGACCCAGACCCACTCCAGATTGCCGAAGAGGTACGGAAACGCCATGAACCCGGCGAGCAGCGGGAGGTTGTGCAGCGTCTTTCGGTGCTTGCCAAACGCCGTGTCGATATCGGGGACCATTGCCCCAAGCGTGATCGGCACGCCGATAGCGATGATCATTTCGAACGTCTCTAGGCTCCCGGACGGCTCGAGGAGATACCCCAGTCCAATACTCAGCAAGACAGCGTTGAGCACGTGCCCCTTCTTGTTCATTACCAGCAACTGGCGACCGGACCGCCGAATAGCTTTCTGTCGTGACTCTCAGCTTGTGGTAGCTGTTCGTATCAGGTCGCGTCGGGTCATCGTCACTCCGTCGACTCGGGATCGACCGCCTCGGGATACTGGTGTTCGACTGCGCTGAGGAGATCCAGCAGCGCCTGATCGACGGTCTTGGCCCGTACGTCCGCTCGGTCGCCGTCGAACTCGTAGCGTGAGACCGTCGCGTACGAGGAGTCGCTTCCCCAGGGGCCGGCGTAGGAAATGGCGATATACACCGTTCCAACCGGTTCGTCCTCGGTGCCGCCAGTCGGCCCCGCAACGCCGGTCGTCGCGATTCCCCAGGTTACGTCTGTCACGTCACGGACGCCGCGGGCCATCTCGCGCGCGACCGGCTCCGAGACCGCACCGTGCTCGTCGAGTGCCTCGCGGCTCACACCGAGGTGGCGGCGCTTGGCGTCGTAGGCGTAGGTCGTCAGCCCCGAATCGAAGTAGTCACTCGCACCCGGGACCGCGGTGATCGCCGCGCCGATCAGCCCGCCGGTACAGGACTCGGCGACTGCGAGGGTTTCTTCAGTCTCTCGTAGGGCATCCGCGACGTCCATCGGGAGGGTACGGTCGATGTCGTCGTTCATGGTTGGCACGAGGAACGCCAGGCTTGTCAAGGCGCGGTCTTCGACGGTGGGGGTGGCTGTGGCTTCCCGAGTGAGCACGGGAAGAACGAACAGACCGAACGGGCCGAATAGACCGAACGGAAAGAACAACGGTACCAGCGTGCACACACTCTCCTATGGACACGGAGTACGAGACGCCGCTTTTCTTCCACGTCATGGAGTACGCCGCCAATGCCGATACCGACGTGATCGACATGATCAGTGGCAACCCCGACTGGGAGCCGCCCGAGGCGCTTCGCGCAGGCCTCCACGAGTACGCCGACGGCGACTCTGACCAGTTCCAGTACCCACCGAGCGAGGGACTACTCGAGTTACGCGAGGAAATCGCCGAACGACGCGGCGTCGCCACTGAGCAGGTCGTCATTACGAACGGCGCGGGCGAGGCAAACTATCTTGCGATGGCGCGCGCTCTGGAACGTGATCGTGGGAGCGAAATCATACTCACGGAGCCGGTCTACCCCTACTATCCGGGGAAGACGACGATGCTCGGCGGCACGAAAACGTTCGTCGAGACGGCGGCGGACGGACAACTGGACCCCGAAAACGTTCGCGCTGCTGCGAGCGACGAAACGGCCGCCATCGTCGTCAACTCGCCAAACAACCCGACGGGCGCGGTCTACCCACGGGAGACGATCCGCGAACTGGTCACCATCGCCGAGGAGAACGACGCGATCCTCGTCAGCGACGAAGTCTACGATCACTTCGATCACGCCGGGCGCTTCGCGAGCGCACTCGAGTTCGATTCTGATCACCGGATCGTCACCAATGCGTTCTCGAAGTCACTCGCCATCACGGGCTTTCGCGTGGGCTATGCGATTTTCCCGCCGGAGCTCGTCGAGAACGCGAAGAGCCGTCACATGCTAGTGAACGTGGCCGGGAGTCGGCCCTCGCAGTACGCGGTGTTGCACGCACTCCGGGAGACGGGTCCCGACTACTACGAGCAGAACCGGGACCTCCTGCGCGAGCGGGTCGAGACCTTTACTGACGCGTTGGATGCTGCAGGTGCTGAATACACGACACCCCAGGGTGCGTTCTACGTGATGGCACGCTTCGACGGCTACCCGGGGACACTCGAGAACGTCGAGCGACTGATCGACGAGACGGGCGTCGCGGGGATGCCGGGAGAGGCGTTTGGCGACTCCCGTGGGGAGTGGCTCCGATTCGCGCTGGTTTCGCCGCGCGTCGAGGAGGCGGCAGAGCGGCTGGCGCAGTACTTCGAGTGAGTCAGGTACTGTCCGCTACCCACCGCTCCTTGCCCACCACCCTTTATGCTCACCGTCGGTGTCGTCACCCCCAGATCGATGAAGTACAACGAATTCACCGGGCAGGTCCAGCACCGACTCGAGTACGCCCAGATTGGCCAGGCCGTTCGCGCCACTCGTGCCGTCCTGACGACGCTCGGCGAGCGGCTGCCGGAGGGAGAGGCGACGGATCTCGCCAGTCCGCTTCCGATGGAGATCGACCGCTACCTGACGACAGCAGCCCACGGACAGCGCTTTGATTACCAGGAGTTCCTCGACCGGGTCGCGGAGCGAGAAGGCGTCGACAAGTCGGATGCGAACTACCACGCCCAGCAGGTGATGGCCGTCGTTGCGTCGGTCGTCCCGCCGGGGAATATCGAGAAGGTCGATAACGGGCTCCCCGAGGACTTCGACCCGCTGTTCGAACTGGTCGAGACGGCTGACGAACAGGAGACATCCTAACCGCCGTAACTGCACGACCCAGGGCTACTCAGTAACGTACCGGATCGAACCGAGCAGCAAACCCGACCGACCAGCGTGAACACACCCTTCCCGAACACGTCTCTACGCTTATACTGTCGGCCGTTGGAGTTCTCACCATGACCGACCGCGTGCTCGTCCCCTACGACGGGTCAGAGCCGGCGACCGCCGCACTCGAGTTCGCACTCGATGCACACTCTGACGCCGACATCACCGTCCTCTACGTCATTCCGATTCCCGAACTGGACCTCAAGCGACTCGATGGGCCGGATCTCACGCTGCCGGTTTCCGAGCAGGCACGTGAGTACGCGTCGGGGGTACTCGAGGAGGCAGCAGAGCACGCGGCGGCTGCGGATCAGACGGTTGACACCGCCATCGCGACGGGGCGACCGGAGCGACGGATCGTCGAGCGAGCAGGCGAGGGATACGATTATCTCGTTATTGGGGCGCACGGACGACCCCTGGCTTCGCGCGTGTTGCTCGGCAGCGTTGCGGAGCCAGTCGTTCGACGGGCACCGGTGCCGGTGACGGTGGTTCGGTAGCTGAGCCGCACTCGGATCGGGATCGACACATAGCTGACCGAGCACACGGACCGACGAATACTCGTGTGGTCACCCCGAACCGCCTGTCATGAGTGGAATCGATGTCGAAGTCGTCGACGAGGACGACGCGGACACCGCAGCAGACGGTGGCAACCAGGGCGATGCCGACTCGGACAACACCATCGAGGTCACGCCGACCGGTTCGACCGACACCCCGGAGACGGACGCGGACGAAGACCGCACGACCATCGATGTCGAGCCATCCGACGAGCCGATCGACGGCCCCGATTACATCCTCTACGGCGGGAAGGGGGGCGTCGGAAAGACGACCATGGCCGCAGCCACCGCACTCGACAGCGCTCGCGGCGGCACCAGTACGCTCGTCGTCTCCACAGATCCTGCCCACTCTCTCTCTGATACCTTCGAGACGGACGTGCCCGCAGAACCCGGCCGACTGCGCGAGGACATCCCGCTGTACGGTGCCGAGATCGACCCCGAGGCGGCTGCTGAGCGCGGCCAGGCCGTCTTTGGGAGTAATGCGAGTGTAGAAACGGACTCCGAGTGGGAAGATGATGGACTCGGCGACGACGGGCTCGGAGGCAGCAGCAACCCCTTCGGCGGTGACCAGGGCGACCTCGGCGGCATCGGCCAACTCCTCGGCGATGACAACCCCATGGACGCCCTGTTCGGCGGGTCCATGCCAGGTGCCGACGAAGCCGCCGCGATGCAGTTACTACTCGAGTACATGGACGACCCGCGATTCGAGCGGGTCGTGATCGACACCGCGCCGACGGGTCACACCCTTAGACTGCTCCAGCTACCCGAGATCATGGACTCGATGGTCGGAAAAATCCTGCAGTTCCGCCAGCGTATGAGTGGCCTCTTCGAGGGAATGAAGGGGATGTTCGGGGGACAGGACCAGCCGGCAGACCAGACGCCGGATCTCTCCGATCTAGACGAGCTTCAGGAGCGAATCGAACGCCTGCGGGCGGCGCTACAGGACCCGACGCGGACGGACTTCCGAATCGTGATGATCCCTGAGGAGATGAGCGTCTATGAGTCGACGCGACTGCGCCAGCAACTCCAGGAGTTCGACATTCCGGTGGGGACAGTCGTCGTCAACCGTGTGATGGAGCCGCTGTCGAACGTGACCGACGACGTGCGCGGCGAGTTCTTACAGCCGAATCTGGACGACTGTGAGTTCTGTCAACGGCGCTGGGACGTTCAGCAGAACGCCCTTGCGGAGGCCCAGGACCTCTTTCGCGGGCCGGAGGTTCGGCGCGTTCCGCTGTTCGCGGACGAAGTCCGTGGTGAGGGGATGCTCGAGGTCGTGGCGGCCTGTCTCCGGTAGATGCGTGCCCGGCCGGTGCTGGTGCTGGGGCTGGTTCCCACTAGCTGAGAATCGGCTCGGTGCTTGATTTCCCGATTCGACAACAAGCACTTACGCGATGACTCGACTCTCGTCTCAGGATCGATCGATTCTTGCTGTCCTCGACAGCGCACAGCCGGCGACCGTCGCTGAACTTGCAGCCGTACTCGAGTCCAGACCACATCCGATGACGGTCGAACGTCGTTGCCAGGCGTTACAGCAGGCGGGATATCTGAATCGCGGACCTGGTGGTGCGTATCGGTTGACGAGAGCGGGTGCGTCGAGACGGCAGACGGCTGCGGATTGAGGGCGGGGCCCGATACTCGATACTCACGGTGTTCTTTCGGGGACTCGTTTCGTGCCGTCCTTGCTTTGAGACTAGTTCCGTGTTGTCTCGGTCTCGACAGCCGCCTCGGTTTCGAGGTCGGTTGTGCGGTCAGTCTCAGGGTCGCTACCTTCCTCACTGGTTGCCTCTGTGTCTGCTGCGGTTTCGTTGTGTGGCGCATGCTCGTCCGCAGTCACAGCCTTGCTCAGGTCCCCCGATTCGAACTCGCGCTCATCTCCAGCGGCCGGTAACTGGAGTTCGTCGGTCGCACACGAGAGGCAGTAGTGGTTGTGTCCCACGGAATCGGTGTACACCGGCACGCCCGCGAGTGCGAACTCGGTTCGATAGCGCCGAACCATCCCTTTCTCGATTGCTGACTGGCAGGCGACACAGCGTTCAGTACAGTCCTCCTCGGGTCGAATTACGCGCTGGTCGACAGACTGGACGCGGCCAACCGTCGAGGGTGAGTGCCGTCGGTCGAGTCGACGGCGAAAACGTGGGTTGACGAAGATGCCGAGCGCAATGAAGACGAACGAAACTGCCAGCATGAGCGCAGCTAACAGCGCCGCCATACCGGCCAGTCCCTCACCGACAGCGTTCAGGGAGACAGTAAGGGCAGCGAAGAGCCCGAAGCCGACCAGGAGCCAGCCAACGATACCGTAGAGGAGTTCAGAAACGGCGTCAGCGAGTGCAACGACAGCGCTGTTGGAATCGGACATCCGGGTTCTGGTGTCGTTCTACGCACCCAAGTTACGTAATTCTGACGTAAACTCACACCAGCCGCTGAATGAGGCCGTAGGCCGCATCGCGCAGTCGATCCGGCAGGAAGCGGGCGTAGACGCCGTACTGGGCGATTGGACCGACTGGATACCGAGCCGGCGGTTCGGGCGTCGACGCAGCATCGAGAATCGCCGCCGCAACGTCTTTGGGCTCTGAGGCGAACGGGCCACCGGCACCGCTGCCGATCAACTCCGCTTCGTCGAGCAACTCATAGAGCGTTCCGTAGGCCGGCGTCCGCTCGTCTTCAGGCAGTTCCTCGTCGAGACGCTCTGAGAAGTTTGTCTGCACCGGACCGGGTTCGATCAACGTCACCTCGATATCGAATCCCTCGACCTCAGCACGAAGCGAGTCGGTCATCGCCTCGAGTGCGTGTTTCGATCCGGCGTACGAGCCCATCCCCGGCACCGAGATGCGGCCGACCACACTCGAGACGTTGATGATTCGGCCCTCACCCTGGGCGCGCATGTGCGGAAGTGCAGCGCGGGTGAGTCGGTGTGGCCCGTAGACGTTCACGTCGAATTGACGGTGGAGATCTGCTGTGGAGACGTCCTCGAGTGGCCCCGTCTGTGCGTAGCCGGCGTTGTTGACGAGGCAGTCGATTGCGCCGCCGATCTCGACGGTTTGCTCGACGGCGGTGGCGACCTGCTCGGGATCGGTGACGTCGAGTTCGAGTGTCGTACAGCCGGCCTCCGCGAGCTCGGCGATGTCGTCGGTGTTGCGGGCGGTCGCGATGACCTGCCAGTCGCGCTGGAGAAATGCGAGTGCGGTCGCGCGACCGATCCCGGAGGAGCAGCCGGTGATCAGAACGCACTGTTTGCGGGTGTAGCGGTCGTCGGCTGTGGTTGTGCCGGTCTCCGGATCCGTTTCCGTCTCTGGACCCGTCTGTGCGCCCGTGTTCGTGCGCGTATCCGTCTCCCGATTCGTGTCGGCGCTATCGGCCCCGACCCCGTCGGAGTCCGCGGGACGATCGGCTTCCTCAGCGGTGGCCATACGTGACCCGTTCGTGAGACGATACCTAAGTATCGACGGTTTGTCGCGCTCGGTGTATGGTCCGGTTGGGATGACTGTCCTTCTCCCGGACGAGTCATCGCTCAGTCGAGACCCTCTCCTTTGGCCTCGGTGGCATAGGAATCCGCCAATCGTACCGGCTCCGGCAACTTGTAGGTGCCTGCAAGTCCAAGCGCAAGATCAGCAGCCGTCTCCGGACCGACGCGATGGCCGGGGCTCACGTACAGCGGATTGATGTATCGGTTCGGCGAGTCGTACTGCCGCGTCTGCACCGCATAGCCGAGCAGTGTTCCCTCGGGCGCGTCAACCGAGTCATCGGCCTCGATGGCGACGCGCGTGCCTGCAGACAGATTGGCAGTGTCTCCCTGGAGACTGCCACAGAGCAGACTCTTTGCGACCCCGATGCTCGGCACGTCACGGACGACCCCGATGTGCGTCGCAATGCCCGCCTGTCGGAAGTGGATGCGCCCGCTTCCGTCGAACAGGAAGAGATCGGGTTCGACTGCAAGGGACTCGAGTGCAGCCAGAATCGCACCACCTTCGCGAAACGAGAGGAGGCCGGGTATGTAGGGAGTTTCGAGGGTGGTGACGGCGTGGACGCGTTCGACGACCTCGCCGCTGCGCATGGCGACGACGGCGCTCAGGGCGCGGTCCTGGTCGCCTGCCTCGTTGGTGAGGAACGATTGATCAATGCCGACGACAGTGGGGTTGGGTGTGTGGTTGTCGTCGAGGCTGTTGTTGGTCTCGTCGTTGGCAGCAGCGTCGCCAGTTGTCGTCGTCGCAGCGCTTGCGGCCAGCGGATTGGTCAGCGGTTCGGGGTCGAACCTGAACTCATCGTCAAACACCGCGGCGTCGGCGATGTCATGCTGCAGCGCTTCCATCTCTGCGCGGCCAAGGGACGGGTCTGGCGCGAGGTCGGGTCGTGGCTGCGATGTGTGGCGGGGAGCGGTCATTGATACGGGTGGTACGGGCGGACGAAAATAGGCATTGGGTTGAGGGTATCATAGAACAGTTCGCATGTCTTCTCTGCAACTATCCGGCGAACGAAAAGTGCAGGCGGAGAAGTGTGCACTCACCGCGAGCGAACGGAGTGAGCGAGCGGGCCAAGGAGTCCCTCGAAGCCGCGCCACGGCGCGGCTGAGGAGGTGACGCCGTGCTTTTCATCAACGTTTTGCCGAGCGACCGAGCGATAGCGACGGAGCGCAGAGAAAAAGGTTGGCACATGTAGTGTGCGGATGGTTCATCGTTTTCGATGTGAAACAAACGAAGTCGACGTGCTGTACTAATGCTCCATATTCAGCAGCCAACTCTTGTTGTCTGCCGAGGATTTCTACAGGCGGAACAGGCCGAATGCCTCGGGGTCGTACGGAAATATTAATGATCAAGATAACTTTTGCAAATATGGACTGAGGAACTGGTCGATCCAGGACTTGACGAATCCAAGTCGATCGGTGAGGGTGTTGAAGAGACGGCGAGCGAGAGTGCGGAACGCGCTCTCGCTCGCCACGACGATTGGTGAAGCATTCCGTTTGAGCACTTTCCAGACCTGCTCGATTGGATTGAGATGCGGTGAGCCGACCGGAAGAAAGACGAGATCAATACCGAGCTGATGTGCTCGCTTGCGCGTGTGTTCACAGATGTGAGGTGCACGACTGAGGTACTGGACAGCACGCTTCTAGCAGTGGGTAATCTCCAGAAAACTACGGCAAGTCCTTCTCTCCCGAAGAATTATCTTGGCAAACGTGGTTTGTTTAACCAGCAGAATTCCCATAGGTGAATATAGAGGCTGCAGCACAACAGTCGCGTTCTATTCGTGCTGAGTCGATTGAATCTACGGTATGAGTGAATCTGCCAAGGTACCGGAGAGAATATCGTAATTCACTCTAATAGTCGTCGTATGAGCGATGTGAAAATACGGGAACTTGAGTCTGAATCAGAGTGGCTGGGCGCATTCCCTGTGATAAAGCAGTTACGCACGCATCTCGACGAGGATCAGTATCTCAGTTATCTCGAACAGATGACCGCCGACGGCTATCGATTGTTCGGCCTGTTCTCGGATGATGATCTCGCCGCGGTTGCGGGAGTGGATATTTTGACCAATATGTATTACGGGCGGCACTTGTGGGTGTTCGAGTTGGTCACCGATGCCGACCATCGGTCGAGGGGATTCGGAGAACAACTCTTCCGGTACCTCGTAGAATGGGCCGAAAACAAAGGGTGCGAGAAAATAGCCCTGTCGTCCGGACTACAACGAGACGAAGCGCATCGCTTCTACGAGAATCGTGTGGAGATGGACAGGGCGAGTTACGTCTATACGCAGGATCTACACTGATTCGGTGGCCTATGGGTGTCCTGTGGTGAGTATTCTGTGTGTCCGCTGTATCGATTCACTATCCAGTACACCACACATACTGGCAGCTGATCGACAGGCGGCTACACTAGAGCGCTAGCAGCACTACCAGCACCGTCAGCACCGCCATGAACGACAACAACACCAATCGCTGTGTCTCATTCCGACCCAACAGCATAGTCTCGGTCCGCTTGCCGTTCCAGAAACGAATCTCTGAACGCTTCTCCCTCTGCAAGCGTCATTCCAGCTGCATCGTCGGCTTCGTTGCGCTCGGAGTCGTCCGCGACAAACACTTCGGTCTCGACCGACGGTTCCTGTGGCTGCCACATCGTAACCCAGACCGCGAACTGTTTGGTCTCAACCGCCCCAAATTCCGCTTCAACCCATGTGTCTGTCTCGGGGTACCGAACCCTGAGACCGTGCTTGGTCTCGGGCTCCGTCTCGTCGGGAACCACCATGTACTGCGACGGCGGTGTGGTACCGGGAATTGCTGATTCCTCCGACCCGAACGGTGGGAACTTGTAGACTGTCTCACTGACTCGTTCATCCCCGATATCGAGGTGGACCTCGATCCGCTGTTCCTGCACACGGTTGTTGGTGAGCATCAGATACAGCAATCGCTTTGGCTCGGCGTCGTCCGTTCCCGTGAGACAACCGCCGACGCCTGCGGTCGCCCCCGCCACAACGGTGGCTAGCACCGCTCGGCGAGAGTGTCTGTGGGACATGTCTCCACCTGCTCATGTAACCGTCATAATAGTTTCTTACCCCGATTCGTCGGTGATTCATACCCATACCATCTCGACCCGCGAGCACGCCATTGTGGGCACGTCTGAACCCAAGGTATGCGATTACGCTTCGACGGTGCGCTCGCCGGAGCGCGAGGCAGGCCGGGCACGTCTGAACCCAAGGTATGCGATTACGGGTTTGCCACACGAGTAACTGTTCGTGGAACTATAGTAACAACTGCAACTAGTTACACACTGATCGCACAGCTGCCGGGCGATCAGGTGTGCAGTGACTTGTAGTGGCTACTATAGCTCCCTATGAACGCGTCCGAGTCAGTATGGGAATTTGCGATCACAGATCAAATCAAATTCGACACGGAACGCTCGACGAGTTGGGAGACCAAAGAGCTGCGCCTGAGCGATAGCAAACCGTACTCAGTGGCCGCCGTACTCCGTGTGAAACTGCCCAACAAGCGTCTTCGTCGCTCGCTTTTTCTCACCGTCGGGAACGTACACGAACGGAATCGGCGTGTCGAACGCCCGCTCACCGTACAGGCCCCAGTCACCGACCGAGCGGGTCGTTCCACCGTAGGCGATCGGAATATCCCGCAACTCGCCCGGCTCGTACTCCGGGACGTACGAACGCTCGATCCAGACCTCGTGGGTCGGCACGTCCAGCTCCGACGCGAGCAACTCCTCGAGTCGCGTCGCGTTCCCGATGAGCCACTGGCCGAACGCCTCCCGGTCTGCATCCACGCGGTCCGCATAGGCGATTCGGTGTTTCCAGCAGGTTTTGTGAAAGCGCCGCGTCCGGAAGCGGTCGTACAGCGCCGCGAGCGTCGACTCCGGATGCTCGCGAGCCGTCTTCCGCAGGCGCTCCATCAGCGTGTTATCGTCTATTTCCTCGCCGATCACCTGGTCGATCGTCACCGGCCGTACCGCGGTGAGCGAATCCAGTTCCTCAAGCATCGCTCGGAGCAACACGTTCGCGTACACTGACTTGTGGTGTTGGGTGACCCACATGTACAGCGCGATTCGGCCCTCGAGATAGTTCCCAATGGTGCTCAGGGCCTTCTCCGAGAGCGCAAGCCCCTCCTCCGGGTGGGCGGTGTAGGCGTCGACCATCCGGCTCGTATCGAAGCTCAACACGTCAGCGCCGGTCATCCGGTTATCTCGCGTGATGTAGTCTAGCCGGTCGACGTCGATCGGCGAGTGTAGCAGTTGCGCCCCGAGGCCGTACTGCCAGGGGCCGCCGCGTTCGAAGACGAGACTGTAACCGAGCACGTAGCCACAGACCTCGTAGGGATCGACACCGAGCGCCTGCAGCGCCTCGCCAAACTCCTTGATGATGATGAGGCAACCGAGCAGTTCGTGCGAACTCGCCGTTTGAATCGCACTCTCGTCGAGTCCTGCCTCCACAAACGCACCAACGAGTCCCGCGTCCTCGAGTCGATCGTATAGCTCCTCCCGATCAAGAAACTGCTCCGCCAGATGCGAAAACGGCGGGTGGCCGACGTCGTGGAGCAGGCAGGCGCACTCGAGTGTCCGCTGGATTTCGTCCAGACTGTCGCTGTTGGTATTTCGGGTGAAGTACGACTGCCCGCGGAGCTTTTCGAAGACGGTGCGTCCGAGGTGGTAGACGCCGAGGCTGTGCTCGAAGCGGGTGTGGTTTGCGCCGGGGTAGACGAGGTGGGTTGCCGAGAGCTGGCGGACGTACCGCAGGCGCTGGAATGCGCGGGTGTCGACGATGCGGTCGACCAGCGGCTGGTCGAGTTCGATATAGCCGTGGACTGGGTCTTTGATCTGTGTGGCCATAGGTGGTGAGCGTGCCGCTGGCGGGACAACGGCGAGAGATGTGGAGACAACGTGGGCACCCTTTCTGGCACTTTCGGTCTGTGTCAGTACTGCGGTGGTGTGCTGGTGTCGGAGCAGATTGTTCGCTTCGCTCTCTTCGGTCGTGTCACACTCAACACACTCACTGGCTGATCCACACCACTCACTGGTTGCGCTGTCGGCCCAGATGGTGGACCCTCGGGAGATTCCAGCTGTACGTCACCGCAGCTAACCGGGTCACCACGGTCACTGCCGCACAGACCACGGCGGCGAGCCCTTCGGCACCGCCGACCGTTCCGACGAGCCAGTAGGCGCTGCCGCCCAGAACCGCACAGCTCGCGTAGAAATCCTCGAAGAGGATGAACGGGGCACGATCGAGGAGGATATCCGCGAACGCACCGCCGCCGACGGCGTTGATCGTTGCGATCGCGACGACGCCGAACGCGGAGACGCCGGCCGCTGTCGCGACGATCGCACCGGTCGTCGCGAAAGCAGCCAGCCCGATTGCGTCGGAGACGATGGTGACTGGATGCTGTTCGGGTGACGACAGAACAACGCTCAGCGCGATTGCCAGCCCAACGCCGAGCAGTCCCAGACTGATTTCGATCGGTGACTGGAGCGCCAGCGGGACGCGCGTGACGAGCAGGTCGCGGGTGATGCCACCGGCGAACGCCATCGCCAGGCCGACGATGGCGATTCCAAACACGTCGAACTCCTCGCGGATGGCTTTCGACGAGCCGACGAGGGCGAACGCGACGAGTCCGATGGTGTTCATAACGGCGAACGGATCGCCGAACAGTACCGTGATGGCGTCCTGACTCACTGCTCTCGCCTATGGAGAAGAGTCTCTTGAGTGCTCCGTCTCACATCGCCCCTCCGCTGTACCCTAACTGAGGTGAGACGCGGTAGCTGACCAACCTGTACTGATCGGTCGGTAGTGATTCTGACAGCGCAAAGACAGTCCCGCCGATCGGCGAGAGCACGGCGGGCACTGTCGCTCGGGGATCTGGTTGCCGGGACGCGTTCACGAACGCGGGGCTCGGGACAATCAACACGGTAGCAGATTCTGTTGTCGTGGGAGAGTACACGCCTCAATCGTCACCGTCGTTGTATTGCTCCTCCATGGGATAGCTATTTAGAGAAGAGCGTGTCATAGAATCCATCTCATAGCTTCTCACAGCCCGGTTCGTTTCCTCGCTCGTAGTTGGTGATTGCAACAACGAGTCGGAGA
>NZ_AOIN01000060.1 GCF_000337135.1 Natrialba chahannaoensis JCM 10990 | reverse complement strand
GAAGCTACGTCTTGCAGGGTTGCGCTTGTGTTGGACACACTTCGCGCACCCTGCTGCTTCGTACGTGACGCTTTCTATGACACACTCTTTAGGAACAAATTAGAAAAGTCCAATTGATATACATATAGCTAGCGGGAAGGAAAGGACAGCCAAGAGTCGTCCTACCCGCCGCCGACACTTATCACGACTGATAATCGGGAGACAGCATTTATGGTAGTTGTATCGTTACGGGAATGTGGTGTACTAGTGAATGTCGACAGGGGTGCTCATCGTAGACGACTCACATTTTATGCGGAATCTCCTTCGTCAGATCCTGGAACAGGATCACCGCATCATCGGCGAGGCGTCTAACGGTGCTGAAGCAGTCAAACTGTACAAAGAACACGATCCCGACATCGTGATGATGGATATCGTGATGCCCAAATGTAACGGGATCAAGGCTACCGCGGCCATCAAGAAGATCGATCCCGACGCACGTGTCATCATGTGTACGAGTGTCGGGCAGCGAGAGAAGATGAAACTGGCTGTCAAGGCCGGGGCCGACGGCTACGTCACGAAACCGTTCGAAGAGCCAAGCGTCAGGAAGGCGCTCACAGACGTTATTGCGGCATGACGCGAGTACTCGTTGTCGATGACTCGAGATTTATGCGAACAGTCATCGGCAACGCGCTCACTGAGGCCGGTTACGAGGTCGAAACGGCAACGAACGGCGTCGAAGCGGTCGACGCCGCAACCGAATTCGAGCCCGCCGTCGTGACGATGGACGTCGAGATGCCCGAGATGAACGGTATCGAAGCCGTCGAACGAATTATGGCGCAGAATCCGACTCTCATTCTCATGCTCAGCGCCTACACGGACGAGGGAACTGACGCCACGCTCGATGCACTCGAGCGCGGGGCGATCGAGTTCCTCCCGAAACCCGACGGGTCGGGGTCGCGAAATATCGCCCATCTCGCCGACGATGTCGTCGAGGCGGTCGATGACCTCGCAGACGCCGATGTCTCCGCGCTCGCTCTCGCACGGGCATCGGCGAGTGCGTACGCCACGTCGTCTACACTCGAGTCGGCGACGGGCTCATCGGCGTCAGCGACGACACCGGTGGGAACAGGATCCGGATCGGGCTCGCCAGCAGGGTCGACGAAAACTGCACGAAGCGGAGCGGCCGGACCGACGGGTGTGGCCGCATCGACGCAGGGTCCGAGTTCGAATTCAGGCACAGACACAGACACAGATGCAGATACAGGTGCAGATGCAGATGCAGATAGCTGGTCGACATCGGCTCCTGCTGAAGACGATCGTACAGTGCCAGACGAGATCGCCTCGACGACGGCACCGGTCATCGTTATCGGCGCATCAACCGGTGGCCCGAAGATCGCAGAACGGCTGTTCGCTCAACTGCCTCACACGCTCGAGGCGACGGTGCTGATCGTCCAGCACATGCCACCTGAGTTCACGGGTCGCTTCGCGGCCCGACTTGACTCACACAGCGAGTACGCGGTCCGTGAGGCGGCGGATGGCGACCGAGTCGGTCCCGGCGAGGCGCTCGTCGCCCCGGGCGATTTGCACCTGCAGGTGACCGATGCCTACGCAACCGACTCTACTGCCGGCGAGAGCCGTGACGAGAGCGTCGGGACCACACTCGAGGTCACCCTCGACGACGGTCCTCGTCGTCACGGACTTCGGCCAGCGATCGACGAAACGATGGAAACCGCGGCGACACACGTCAGCGGCCCGCTCTGTGGGGTCGTCCTCACAGGAATGGGTAGTGACGGTGCTGCCGGAATCGAGGCAATCGCCGACGCTGGGGGCTATACGATCGCCCAGAACGAGGCGACCAGCCCCGTTTTTGGAATCCCCTGTCAGGCAATCGAAACGGGTCGTGTCGAGACCGTCGCTCCGGACGATGCGATCGTCCCGGCGATCGTCGACACATTTGCAGAGACAACCAACCAGAACGGCGGCGACACCGCCAGTGATACCCGATGACAGAGTACTGGACCGACTTCGTTCGCGAGAGCGAAGACCGCATTACGGAACTGAACAACGCGCTCCTGACACTCGAGCGCTCGCCCGACGACGCGGAGGCCATGGAGAACATCTTCCGCATCGCCCACACGCTCAAGGGCAACTGCGGCGCGGCGGGACTCGAGTCCGCGAGCGATCTCGCCCACGCGATCGAGGACGTGCTCGATGCCGTCCGACGCGACAGACTCGAGGTCACGCCGGAGCTGATGGACGCTATCTTCGACGGCGTCGACGAACTCGAGAAGCTGATCGAAGAGGTCGCACTCGAGGGCGAGATCCAGACCGACCCCCAGCCGATGATCGACGCGCTGCGAGCACAACTTGAGTCTGCTGCCGCCGCCGGTGACGCGGACGCGACAATCGGCCTCACCGAGCCGTCGCAGGGTGAGATCGAGAACGTGCTTTCACGGTTCGAGCCGCCGGCTGATGCCAACCACAATGCCTACTTTGCGCGTATCGAGGTTGATACCGACGCGGCGGGCGACGGAGATGGGCCACACGGCCACGACGACATCGACAACGGCTTGCTGGTTGTTGAGGCACTCATCGACGCGTTCGATCTGATTGGCACCGTTCCGGACCGTCAGACGATCGCAGACGGTGCCTACAGCGCGACGTTTGATGCTGTTTTCGGCACCGCGGTTGGCGAGGAGTCGATCGCTTCGGGGCTCGACCCAGTCGGGGAGGTTGCCGATTTCGAACTCGTCGACGTCTCAGCGGAGTTTGCCGCCATCGCTACCGGCGACGGCTCCGAGCCGGAACCCGCTCCGGGGGCTGCGCTGAGCGCGGACGAAGCACAGGACCTTGAGGTCGACGATCTGCTCGATGAGTTCACGGAGTTCGACGACCTCGATGAGAAGGTCGAAGAAGTTGACGACAGCGACCTCGATGTCTTCGACGACATGGGCGATGCGGGCTCGTTCGACGATCTGCTCGCTGACGCAGATGCCGATTTCGAGGGCGAGACGCTCGCGGACGCCACGAATGTGGGCGACGCTGCTGGTGACAGCGCGGCCGAACCCGCTGCTGGCGACGCCGAGATGGACGCAGGAAACGACTCGGCCGACACCACGGGGGCGGAGTCGCCGACACCGGCAGTTGATCCCGGCTCGCCAGACGACGAAGTCGAGGACGCAGAGGCCGTTTTCGCCGAACTCAAAGCCGAGGTCGACACCGTCGGCTTCGACGAACTTCAGGACGAACTCGATGAACTCGAGTTCGACGAGTTCGATCAGGAAGACGAGGTCAGCATGGACGAACTCCTCGGGGATGCGGCAGACCCGGACGAGCCGTTCCTGGCTGATACTGCTGCTGGGCCGGGCTCGGAGTCAGTCGATAGCGCCGAATCCGAGCCCAAGCCCGGGTCTGCGTCCGAGTCCGGATCGGGACACAATCCCGAGACTGAACCCCAGTCCGACACCACTACGGCGGTTTCAGACGGGGAACTCGACGACTTGCTGGTCAACGAGTCCGTGTCTGCGGAGACAGATTCTGCCGTGGCTGTGGCAGATGATGAAGAGTCTGTTGACGAATCTGCGACAGCAGTTGCAGCCGATACAGACGAGCGTATCGAGACTGGGACCGATGCGGAGACGGTGACTGATACCGATATCACTGGGGATGAGCCGACCGACACTGGGGCCGATGGTGATGAGTCGACTGACACTGGGACCGATTCCGACGAATCGGATGACACCAGAACCGGTGTGGACGAGTCGGTTGACACCGGTGCAGATGAGTTGACTGACACGATTGCTACTGACGACAACTCGGCAGTGGCCGACGACGGCCCCGATGTGGCGGAGCCGACCGAACCAACTGATGACAACGCGTTCGATTTCGGCATCGATGTTGACGAGGGTCAGACCGAGGTGGACGACAGCGATGACACTGACACAGCGTCCGACTCGACAACTACGACCACGACCACGACCACAACCACAGCCGCAAACGACGAATCGGGATCCGACGACGTCGCATCCTGGTTCGAAGATCCCAACACCGACACCGGATCGAGTCCGACACCGTTCGGTCATGAGAGTGACACAGCAGACGACGCTGCAGACGCAACTGACGCACCGACGGACGAGGCGTCGGTCTCGGTCACCGAAGACAACGAGCCAGCGACAGCAGATAACTCCGACACCGTCGATGACGAACCTGACGAGGAACTCGAAGACAAGGCTGAACTCGAGTCCACGTCCGGTTCAGAATTCGACTCCAATTCCGATTCCGATTCCCAGTTCACCGTCGACGCTGAACCCGACTCCGACTCTGACTCCGAGTTCAACGCCGACCTGAACAGTGAAGCCGACTTTACTGTCGATTCAAGCAGTGATTCCGACCTCGATACCGATTTCGAGGCAACGGAGTCGACTGGTGGCGAATTCGTGGGCGTGAGCGAAGACGCGGACGCGGACGCGGATGGTGCTGACGATGACTTCACAGACACGTTGGCTGACGAAGGTACGGACACGGCTGACGATGACTTCACAACCGCGACTGCCGACAGCGAGTTCACGACCGCAGACACGGCGTTCAATCCGTCGATTCAGGACAATGTCGCCTTCAGTGACAGCGACAGAGCGGACGCAGCCGACGCCGACGCGTTCACGAGCGACGTGGACGCTGAGGAAGGGGACGTCTCCGAAGCCGACTCGGTCGACGACTGGGAGACCGATTCGGATGACGGAGTCGACACCGACACCGAAACCGAAATCGGAACTGGAACTGGAACCGGAACCGGAACCGGAACCGAAGCCAAAGACGACTCGTACACCGATAGCTTCGACGACACCCTTGAGGACGACGCGTTTGCCGACCTCAACATCGACTTTGGTGACGACGCTACAGGCGTCGAATCCGTTCCGCAGGGAGACTCGTTCGGCGACGAGCACTCGAGTACCGTGGGCTTCGACGAAGCGGACACAACCGGGTCCGAGACCGACACCACTGTCGACGCTCCCGCCGGATTCGGAACAGACGCCGACAGCGGGCCGATCGTCGACGAACCGGATTTCGATATTCCCGAGATCACGGTCCCAGAGACAGCGGACCGCCCGGATACGGAACGAGAGGCAGACGAAACCCAGTCCGTCCGCGTCGATGTCGAACAGATTGACGAGTTGCTGACGCTCGTCGAGGGTCTAGTGACGAGCCGTGTCCGGCTCCGGCACGAGGTCGAATCCGGAGAGTTCGCTGAGGCGGTGGCAGACACCGGCGCAATCACAGCCGAACTCGACGATCTCGAATCGCTGACGACGGACTTACAGGAGACGGTGATGGATGTCCGTCTCGTCCCGTTGCGGACGGTCGCGAACCGGCTGCCGCGGGTCGTCCGCGATATCGCTCGCGAACAGGAGAAGACCGTCGCCTTCGAGATGTCCGGCGACGATGTCGAACTCGACCGGAGTATTCTCGACCGACTGCGCGATCCGCTGATCCACCTCGTGCGAAACGCGGTGGACCACGGCATTGAATCGCCGTCGGAGCGTGCAGATTCGGACAAACCCGAAGAGGGAACGGTCGAGGTGACGGCCGAGCGGGAACGCGATCGAGTAACGATCACGGTCTCTGACGACGGCAGCGGCCTCGACCCCGAACGGCTTCGATCCGAAGCGGTCGAAGCTGACGTGCTCTCTGAAGCCGACGCAGCTGCCCTTGCTGACGAGGAGATCACCGAACTTATCTTCCATCCCGGGCTGTCGACCGCAAGCGAAGTAACCGACGTCAGCGGCCGTGGCGTCGGGATGGACGTCGTTAAGCGGACGATCGAAGACTTAGACGGAACAGTCGCAATCGACAGCGAGCCTGGCGAGGGAACGACCGTGACGATGACGGTCCCCGTCTCGATCGCGATCGACGACGTGCTCTTCGTCGAAAGCGGTGGCGAAGAGTACGGCATTCCCACGAAGGCCGTGTCGGACATTGTGCCGGTCGAACTGATCGAGACCGCGGACGGTGAACCGGTGCTTCGCGACGACGAGGCACGCGCCGAAGGCGACGACTCTGCGGTGGTCTCTGGGATGGCTCCGGATGCGACTGCGGACGCCGGAACCGAGTCGGATCGTGATGACACAGCCGTCTCGAACGACGATGCAGCCGACACCGAGGAGTCGAGCCCCGGAACGCCGGTTCTTCAGCTCGATGACGTGCTTGCATCGGAGTCCGACGACGGCGCGACGTACTCGAGTGAGGGCGACAGCGACGAACAGGAGCTTCGGACTCCTGCCCACGGAATGGTCGTCCGGATTCGAGAGGACGTGCGGCCAATCGCACTCCGCTGTGACGCTGTGCACGGCCAGCAGGAGGTCGTCGTCAAACCCTTCGAGGGGTTCATGGCGAATCTGCCCGGATTGAGCGGTGCGACGGTCCGTGGCCGTGGAAAGATCGTGAATATCCTGGATGTGACGACACTATGAACGCGAACGAAACGGTATCGAGACACGGACAACTGGCTGCGGACGCAGACACAGACGTATATCGACAGAGGAATTCATGACGCTGATGGTCGACATTCGGAAACTGAGTTTCATTAACGAAATGGCAAAGGTCGGGACGAACGGCGTCGCCGACAACATGACCAAACTGACCGGGGAGGACGCCCAGATGGAGGTGATGAAGACGAACTTCATCGACGTAGACGACCTCGACTCCCAGCTCGAGCCCGGCAAGCGAGTTGGGGTTCGGGTTCGCCTACTCAACCCACCACACGGGCACATTCTCATCCTCTTCCCCGAGGAGAGTGCGAAGAAAATCACCGCGATCATGCTCAACGACGTGGTCGACGACATGTCCGATGTCTCCGGAAAGATGGCCCGCAGCGCCGTCGAGGAGATGGGGAACATGATGGCGAGTGGCTTTATCGACGGCTGGGCGGACGTGATGGGACGCATGATCGACACGGCGGCCCCACAACTCGTCTACGCGCCCGGTGAGGAAATCGTCACGCGAACTGCGGGACTCGGGAACGACGATCTCGCCCTGTTCTTCGACTCGGACCTCACGGTTCCGAGCTACCAGATCGAGGCCGAGATCTACGCCTTCCCCGATCTCGAAGAGTTCGTCGAACTGGTCAACGGTATCGACGTGCAACCAGCATGAAACTCGACGTCAACGCGCTCGGGACGTTCTACCGGATGGCCCGAGAAGGTGCCGGCCTCGCAGCAGGGCGGCTGACACACATGACTGACGTCGAAACCCGTGCCGGCGTGACGAAGCTCAACTTCATGCGCGGCCGAGAGATCCGTCGCGACTTCGAGGATTCGACCGCAAAAGTCGGCGTTCGGGTCGAACTCACCGGCGCAATCGATGGCTACTCCGTCATCGTCTTCGAGCGCGAGAACGCGCTTCGAATCGTCGAGACGCTTCTGGAGGAGTCGGCGACTGACGCCGACGCCACCAACGATGACGGCGAACTCGAGGAGTTCGACGAGATGACAAAGAGTGCTGCCACTGAGGTCGGCAACATCATGAACAACGGGTTCATCGACGGCTGGGCGGACGTCCTCGAGACGGTGATCGACGTGTCGACGCCCGAATTCATCGAGGGACACTCGGCCGAGACCTTCTTCGACGACGTCGAGGAAGCACCCGCCGGCGATGATCTCGCACTACTCTTCCAGAGTCAGATCGAGACCATCGAGACCCAGGTCGGGTTCAGCCACTATCTCTTCCCCGAACGCGAGTCGATGGCGTCGCTTCTCGAACAACTCCGAGCCAGTGACGGGATCGAGTACGACAAACTCGACGGCTTCGACCGTATGGCCGAACGCGGTGCAGAGGAGGTCGCAAAGACCGCCACGACGCTCACCGGCATCGATACGAGCGTCGAAATCCGTCGGCTTAACTTCGTCTCACTCGAGACGATTCCAGAGCAGGTACCCGACGAACGACTCGTCGGTGTCGCCTTCGAGTTCGACGGCCTTCCGAGTGGGTACTTGCTGTTCCTGTTCGACGAGGAGTCGGCAAACGAAATCATCGACGCGATGGTCCCGATGGAGGTCGACGAGGACGGCTTCGGACAGATGGGCCAGAGTGCGATCAAGGAACTGGGGAACATTATGGCCAGCGGGTTCCTCGACGGCTGGGCCAACGTGCTCGATACGACAATCGACCACTCGACGCCGGAGTTCATCCACGATATCGGCGCTGCAGCCGTCGATCCCGTCGTGATCCAGCTCGGCGAAGAGCAGGAGTTCGCGTTCGTCTTCGACACGGTTATCGTCGCCGACGGACAGGAGTTCGACTGTGAGATCTACGCGATTCCGGACGAGTCGGATCTCGAACGCGCGCTGAACGATCTCGATGTCGACCGCATCGAACAGGCACCGACGACCGCCGAATTCCAAAACGTTACTGACTCATGAAGACCTACGGAACAGAACCGGGCGCGCCGACGCCGGTCCAGGTCGGTATCTCCGAGCTGACCGTCAGCGACGGCGACGATACACTCAAATCCTACGGGCTTGGCTCCTGTGTTGCAATCGCTCTCTACGATCCCGAGACGGAAATTGGCGGCCTCGCCCACACGATGCTCCCTGACGGCGACGCAGCCGAGAACAGCGACCGAAAACCGGGCAAGTACGCGGATACCGCTATCCGCGCACTGCTCCGGCGCATGGTCGAGCGCGGCGCGAGCTACACGTCCGTCGAGGCCAAACTCGCGGGCGGCAGCGACATGTTCGACTTCGATAGCTTTGGTGACGGCGTTGGCCAACGAAACATCGCCGCAGCCAAGGCCGAACTCGAGAAGCTCGGTGTGCCACTGGTCGCAGCCGATCTGGGTGGTGATCGCGGCCGAACGGTCGAGTTCACCCCCGGAACGGGAACACTCATGGTGAAGAGTTCGAACGAAGATGGCACGCAGGAAGTGACGGAGCTGTGAGCGAGCAGTCAGCAACCGATCGTGAGATCGATACAGAATCAGGCTCAAGCTCACATACAGACTCAGAACCCTCCACGGAGACAGATCCAGACGCCTTCGACGACCTCCTCGCGTTCGTCGAAGCCGAACTCAACTTCGCGACAAGTCACTACAACGACAGCTATCTCGACCGGCGAATCTCCTCGCGAATGCGCCGGACACAGACTGACACCTACACCGAGTACGTCGACCTGCTTCGAAGCGATCCCGACGAGCAGGAGTCCCTCCTCGAGTCATTCAGCATCAACGTCACCGGCTTTTTCAGAAACCCCGAGGTCTGGGACAGTATCCGCCAGATCCTACGCCACTGTAGCGCTCGTGCCCAGGACACCGACGAGACGGTCCGAATCTGGAGTGCAGCCTGTGCAGACGGTCGCGAGCCGTACTCGCTGTCGTTGCTCGCCCATCTCGACCCCGAAATCAACGCGGACGCCGTCGAAATCCTCGGCACCGACATCAGCGAACCGGCGCTCGAGACCGCTCGGAAAGGCGTCTACAAGGAGCCCCGCACCGTCGACCTTGACGACCAACTCTCGTTTCTCGAGGAGTACGACGAGGACTACGAACAGTACGTCGAACACCAGGAACGAACCTACAAACTTGGCGACGACATTCGGCAGTCAGTGACGTTCGAACGCCACGACCTCATCAACGACGAGCCGAAATCGACCACCGACTTCGACCTCGTCGTCTGCCGTAACCTGTTTATCTACATCGATAACGAGTTCAAGCGTCCAATGCTCCAGACGATCGCCCGCTCGCTCACCGACGACGGCTTCCTCGTCATCGGCAAGGCAGAGACGATTCCACCATCACTCAAATCTGCCTTCGAGGTCCGCGACGCACGCCGTCGGATCTACCAGTGCGACAAACCTTAGCATACGGAGACGCTTCTGCCAGCGAGAGTAGATTCGAGTACCAAAACAGAACGGCCCAGTGAGCGACAGCTCACACTCAGAAAGCGATGAGCCAGCGTCCGTCCTCACCCCCTGAAAGTCAGCCGAGCGTTACATGACCCTTGGCCGAGTACTGCTGTCACATGACCGGCGCTGCGCTTCGCACGTTCATCGCTCGATCACGCTCCGTGGTCGAGTCTTCCCCACCGGCTGTGCGCCCGGCGACGCGCACCTGGCTTGTCGATCCCTTCCTCGAGACGCTCGGCTGGGACATCCACACCGACTCGTGTGCGGCCGAAACGACAGTTGACGGTACGGCACTCGAGTACGTCTTCGCTGTCGAAGGCGTCCCTGCCCTTCTCGTCGCCGTCGAGCCTGCAACCGAGACACTCGAGAAGGACCGGGCGCGCTCCCTGCTCGAAGCCATGGTCTGGAGCGGGATCGACCGGGCACTCTACACGAACGGCCGGCAGTTCCTCTTTCTCGCCGGGACGGCGACGGGGTCGGGCACTATCGACCGACTTGCCTGCCCACTCGACGAGCTTGTCGACCACGAGGAATCGATCGACCACTTCACGCGTGCCACAGTGGGTCAGCGCCTCGATCCAACCAGTCGCCAGGCCGTTGCGCGACAGTTTGCACTCGAGCGACCGCAGTTGGTCGACGAAATCGTCACGACGCTCACTGACGCGACGGGCGAGGCAGCGAGCGCGGCGGCACTCGAGACGGCGACGGAGCGGTTCGTTGATCAACTACTTGTCTCGTTCGGATCCGACGATGGGGTGCGACTACCGGGTGCTGCTGGCGATGTCCACGAGGACGTGTCACTCCAGTTTACGGAGTCAACAGCGGACGAGACTGCTGTCGCTGGTGATGGAACGACCGTAGGGAACGAGGGAGAAGGGGGTGAGCCAGAACCAGCGCCATCGTCAGAGGCTGCACCGAACACGCAGGACGAGTCAGCACCGGTTCCGAACGACAGTGCGGACCAACGTGATTCTGTCGGGGATGAAAATGAGGGCACACGTGAAACAGCCGAGACGTCGGAGCCCGAGGACGCAACGGACGCAGCCGACGGCGTCGACTCCACGGCAGATAGCGCCGACGACACAGCAACCGAATCTTACGTCGTCCGCTTTTTCAATGATCGCGGCTCGATCGGCGCGATCGGCCACTCACAGTCGCAAGAAGCACTCGTACAGGCCACAGAGTACCTCTTCGAACGCGGCCTCAGCGGGATTTCGGTCCCCTGGAATCCGGCAGACGTGGAACCAGACCGGGAAGCAGATACCGAGCAATCCAACAGTAGCGTTCCCAGAGACAGCACTAACTCGAGTCCCCCTTCAACAACGATCCTGAACGACACCCCTCACACCGCCGATGGAACGCCCATGGCCAAGCCACGCAAACTCTCGAACGGGCTCTCCCTCGAAACGGCCGGCACGCCTGAGATGCATGGTACTCGAGTCGAGGCACTCACGAAGCGAGCAGGGTTACGGGCGATGTTGACGGGTGCGTGGAAGGACGAATAAGAGGTGAGGAGTCGCGGTGGTTGTGGTGGTTGTGTGATCAGTAGTCGACGGAAACCTCAACAACTGTTACGAGGACTTCCTCGATGTCTTCACAGGTTCCGTCGTCCCAGTTGCCACGGTCGAGGATGTGATCCTCCCAGGCAGTCTCGGCAGTAGGTGAGTCGACAGTAATCCTGACGTCTTCAATATCCTCGTCGTACAATTCTGCCGTTCGGTTCTCAACTGACATCGTGAAGCCAAGACCGTCACTGCTCTGAATCGACCGCTCGTCGGTGTCGATCGTCACGAGCGAGATGATAGCCCGGTCGTCGCTGCATTTTAGGTGTGGTTGCCTGACGACGGCACTGCCATACTCGCTTTCCCGAACGACGGCCCCACCATCGTACGCGATGGTATCCGAACCGGTGGTGTAGGCGAATTCACCGAGACTGAAGGAATCCGTATTGTCTCCACCGATGTCGAAGTCGTGCTTGACTATATCACTGGTACCGTCCGATCGTTCAATCGTTATAGTGAGCTCCGTTCCATCACTACCGGTTGACACCGTCCCCTCCCGCAGCGATAGTTCGGCGTAGCGCTCTTCGATTGCGCTGTGTTGTAACACGTCGTTGTAGTTCTCCGCGAGGGCATCCATCGCCCGCTCAGCATTTTGTAGTTGTTCGTTTTCCTGGTAGTCTTCCATCGCCTGGAAGCCAGTCATCGACAGCAGTGCGACCGACGAGAGGATAATCCCGAAGACGAGGACGAACGCAATGACCTCGGAGACACCGCGGTTGTCGCGACTGAAGTATCCCGACGTGTGTTCAGATCGCTTCATCGGTTTCCTCCAGTGAGCCATATTTCAGTACCATCGGTCTCGATTTCGATTGTCCCACCGGATACTTCGCTCTCGTCTATCCCTCGCTCTGTTGTGAACGGAACGTACACCACGGCATCAGCGTTACTCGCCGTCAGTTGGATACAATCGGTCTCACCATCAAGCAATGGTCCTTCACAGTCCTCACGCAACGCGACGGTGTAGCCGGAGTTCGCCACGGTGCGTGGATGTGCTGCCGTAATCGTCACGTCCGAGTCGTCCTCGTCGGCGAGTTGGTCGGCGCTCTCGACCTCACCTGCAATCCGCTCACCGATCGTTTCCAGTGATCGTTCCGCAGAGCGATCGGTTTCCGTATCAAGTAGCCCGCCGGCGCTGGTGAGCAACATCGCGATCAAGATTGTCGTGATCCCAATCGTGAGGACGTGCGTGACGGCGATGGACATTCCACGGTCAGAACCCAGGTTCGTGTCAGGCGAGCGCTCGGTGCTGCGGGTTCGAGTCATGGGTCACCACCGTAGACCGGGATATCGTACGTCTGGCTGAATGAGACGTCGTTCGAGTCGTATGTCACCGTTGCTTCAATTGCCCAGGAACCGGTGGTCCCGCTAAATCTCGGTGCGAGGGTGTTCTCGTCTTTCGTCACGAGTTCATATTCACCCTCGATATCGCCGTGAAGCTCGGCTTCGACCTGTTCATAACTCGTTTCTGGGTCAAACAATTGTAACTCTGAATGTGAAGTCCCGTTTACCGTTCCAGCTACGAGATCAATTTGTGCGGGTTCATGATCAACCATCTGATCATCTATTGTGACTGACTCCTCCGGTGTGTCGATATCGAGAGAGCCACCGAATTCCTCTACTTCGAGGCGGAGATGGCCGACCTGTGGGTCCTCGCCATCCCGTGAAATATTGTTTCCATTGAATACGTCGGAGTCAATCTCACCAGTAGCCACTGCCGCACCGCTACTCGAGTCGTCTGTCACTGAAATATCGGTTATCACGGGTCCGCTGTTCGACGAGACGTTCGTAAACAAGGTACTGTACTGTTCAGTGCCATACTCCGTGTCGTCGATGTTTTGTCGGTGGATGATTCCTGCAACACCCTTCTCGAGTTCGTGCTGTGTCACCGCCGCATCGGCAGCGCTCTGACTCGTCGCACTCGAGGAGATCGTCTCGATGTAGAGGACGCCATTGAAAACGACAACGATCCCGAGGATAATGAACGCGAGTGCAATCGCGCCGATGAGGATAACCTGGCCGCGATCGCGTTGGCTGGTGTTTGCCTGGCTGGCCTCGGAGTCGGTTGTGGATCCTACCATACGACCAGTCGCACCTCCACAACGTTGTAGACCGGTTCCTCGACGTTCGTTGCGCGCGGAATCATT
Organism: Natrialba chahannaoensis JCM 10990; assembly: GCF_000337135.1. Lineage (GTDB taxonomy): Archaea > Halobacteriota > Halobacteria > Halobacteriales > Natrialbaceae > Natrialba > Natrialba chahannaoensis. Next base: position 51,979 of record NZ_AOIN01000060.1, on the reverse strand, counting down.
GGTTCGTTCCCCGGATCCTGCTCGAACTCCTCGAGTGTCTCCTCATTATCTGGTTTGACGTACTGATCATCGTATAGCGTCACCATGTAGCTCGCGGTGATCGCATCCGAGGGTGGGCTTCCCTGGTAAACCGCCGTCTTGTTATCGAACTGCGTGCCATCCGTATAGTGGTACTCGAGATTGTAGTTCCAGCCCTGGTCGGCAAACCGATCGTTCAACACCTGTCCCAAGATAGAGGCGTTCTCGAGGTCGTTCTGGCTGAATGTTTGATACCCTCCTTCGGGAGCTGTCGACCCAGAAGCGCCTGCAAATGATCCATCGCCCTCCCAGTGGCGAACGAGCGCCGACAGGTTGTCGTGCTGGTCGCTCACTACCAGTGCGTCCTGGGCTTCCTGCTGAACCTGTGACTGGACGGAGCGATCTGCCAGTCCACCCGACGTTGGTGTGATGACGACTGACTGGAGTGCAAAGAGCACCGCCATCAGGACGACCATCGCGCCGATGAATCCCTCAAGTGTGTAGGCCTGACCGCGATCAGTGTGCGGTTCTGTGTCTGTATTGTGTGTAGTCCCTCGGTTCATGCTCACCACGTCCTCACGACGAGTCTGCAGGCAGGGTCACAGCCAGAGACATCTGTTCCGTCTTCCTCGACAACAGTGACGATTCGCGACGCACTCGCCGCCGATTGGTTGTCGTACGTGTCACCAGCAGCGAGTTCGTCCGTATCCACGTATCGGCTTCCCGCGTCCTGTGGGTTGAGCACCTCGATACTGATGTTCACATTGTCGTATACGTGTCCGTCCGCGTTCGCTCGAAGACCGATCCGTTCGGCTAGTGTCGAATCGTCAGCAGACGCGTACCGCGAGTCGAACGCAGTCCGTTCGATTTCGTTTGCCTGCTGACTCTCTGAGAGATTCGCGACGACCTGATCCGCGATCCGATCCGCCTGTGCCGTCTCGGCCCCACCGGCTGGCGAGTCAAACGGCGTGATCAACGATGGGAGAAACGAGAAGACGAACGCGATCGCCAGGATAAAGATTCCAATACCGACGACGAAATCCTGAGTCGTCTGCCCGCGCTCCCAGTCCAGCGTCCCGACTGAAATCGTGCGTTCGTCGCGCATATTAGGCCACCAGCGTCCAGCCGAGAAGCGCAATCGTCGCAAGCACGATCGCGTACTTGAGTCCGCTCAGTACGTCCGCATCCCGGATATAGCCACAGATGAACCCGGAAATGATCCCCTGCAGCGTCACCGCATGGAAGAACAACGCCGACAGCATGTCGATATTGATGTTATCACTCAAATCTGCCTGGGCGAGTTCGCTGTCAGCACCGGCATCACCACCGCCTGCTTCTAGACCTGCCATCGTATCGATAAACTGGGTCTTGAGGATCGCAATCACGGCCAGCACCGTCAGGAACGTCATGATAATGATGACGACCTGCATCCGGGTCCGAGACTTGCGTTCACGCTCAATATCGTCGTGATTCTCACTCGCGCTTGCAGCCGTTCGGAGCACGTCTGTGATCTGATTCGATGCCTCCTGTGCTTCCGTAATCAGCCGCGTCGTCCGTGCGAGTCGTGGAATGTGGTACTTGTTGTTGAACTCGATGAGTGCCGCCTTCAAACTCGTCCCGTAGTTGACTTTCGTGTGCATCAACTCGAACTCACGGGCCAGCTTGCCGTTCGTCGTATCCGCCACGGATTGGAACGACTCGAGTAGAGTCAGTCCCGTGTCGTTCGCACTCGAGAGTTTTCGGAGGTCCTCCGAAAGCGTATTGACGACGGTGTTGCGGTGGCGAACGTTCCACTCGCGGAAGATTGAGAGCGGGATCGCGATGATGTAGAACGGGATGTAGACGTAGAGCACCGTCCCCCAGATGACGTTATTGAGCAGTGCACTCCAGGACAGCGGCGCTGCGCCGGTCATCATTGCGGTCGTCACGACGACGAGCGCAGTCGGCACCGTCACCCCGAGGGTGTACAGCGGATTGTCCCGGAAGAAGATGTGGGGACGTTTGAGGACCTTAAGGGTCTCGTGGGTTCCCTCGCGGTTCTTGATGCGGTCGAAGACGCTGTGCTCGCCAGTAAACTGTTCGACGAGTCCAAGATTGAGCAGACCTCGTTCGGACTCGCTCTGGACGTGTTTGTCACCGGTCGTGTTCGAGAGGAAGCCATCACCCGGCTCATCGTGTTTGACCGTCGAAACGAGGACGAGGAAGCCGATACCTGTGAGCGGAATCAGCCCGTAGACGGTCATATACAGCATCTCGTTGGTGACTTCCGCCTGTGGAATCATCTGCATGACGACCATAATGATGATCAACAAGAGCGGGAACAGCGAGAGGGTCATGTACATCTCGCCGAAGAGTTCGAGTGTCTCGAGGGTGATCTCCTGTTCCTGTTTGGCGGTACGCATGTGCTTTTCTTTCTTGTCCTCGAGGAAGCTCTCCATGTCTCCGCCGCTATTGACGATCGAGAGCATGTCCGTCAAGAACTGTGAAAGTTCGTCACTCGGCGTCTCGATCGCCTGATTCCGGATCGCAGTTCGGTAGTCGACGTCGAAGTACTCGGTTTCCTTGACGATACTCTGGAACTCCTTTGCAACCTCGCCGTAGGTGTCGTCGGCCTGGGCCATCGCCTCGATGATCTCGAGTTGGTTCAGACCACCGACCGACAGCGCGTACATGAACGAGACGGAGTCGGTGAGCAGCATGTTGATCTCGCGCTTTCGAGCGGAGGCACGAGAGTAGGGAATCGCGACCAGTGAGCCAAAGCCGAGGGCGAAGCCGATCGTCCCGAATATAAGTCCGGTAACGAAGATCAGAATCGGAACCCGCAGTGCATCGATGATCGCGAGCAGTGTCTCGTTGCCGACGGGGAAGCCGATGATGACGTCGACGGCGATGAGTCCGGTTGCGAACAGGAGATAGCCAAGCGTCAGTCCGATCAGCCAGAGTGCGAGGCCGCTGATGAAGCCGATACCGAGCGACCGGGAGAGGTACATCTCGACCGTATCGGTCATCCGAGCCTGGGCGAGTTTCGTCTCGACGTCCTTGACGAACTCGCTGTCCTCGTTGAAGAGCAAGTCATAGAGCGGGTAGAACGTCTCACCGAGGTGGTCAGAGCCGCCGGCAACGCCGCCGGTGCTGGATGTCCCGCTGCTATCGGTTTTGAGGCTCATTCGTCGGTCTCCGTTGTGTTGCTGCCGGCGCTGGTGTTGCTGTCGTCGGTACTCTCGGTGTTAGCGTTGCTATCGTCCCCACCGTCGTTGGACGGGTCTCCACCATCTTCCGGCACGTCGCTCACTTCGCCAGCGTCGTCGGTATCCGTAAAGATACTGGATTTCGGCCCACTCTCTGCATCGTCGAACAGCGACCCGTCTTCTGCGTCGTCTCGGACAGCTTGTGCGTCTGCGTCCGATTCGTCCGCACCAAAGACCGGTTCGGACTGGTCACCGAAGATCGAGTTCGATTCCTCGGTGGCAGCGTCCGACTCGACTGCGTCGTCCTCGGTGGATTGCTGGTCGTCAGCATCAGGAGCAGCACTAGTTCCAGTACCAGCACCTCCATCGTCGGCATCAATATCCGCCTCGTCGAACGACAGTTCCGCCTCTTCGGCCTGCTCGTTTTCGCCAGCTCCGGATTTGGATACAGGTTCGGATCCAGATTCAGATTCGGCTGTTGGCCCGGTACCGGGGCCAGCACCGACACCGGGTCCGTGCCCGTCGACGGGAGTCCCGGAGCCAAGTTCGATTGACGGAACCGCGCTGTCGGGGACGGTTGGCTGGTCGGCCGACGATTGGGACGTGTCAGCGGACTCGCTGTCGTCGTCGCGCTGATCGTTGCGACCTTCGGCGTTGGTCGTCTCATCGACAGCGGAGTCGGCCGCTGTTTCTGGTGTCGTTTCGGTTCCTGCCTCCGTTGCATTGTCGTCTGCATCCGCAGCTACATCTTCATCCCCAGTCGCCCCAGCTGTCGCCCCCGTTTTCGTCGACGATTCCGGAACGTCTCCTTCGTTATCGTCCGCAATCGGTTCCGGGTCCGGATCGAACACGTCCTCGAGTTCGTCGCCCGAGAACATCGCATCGCCATCAGCCGTCGACACACGCTCTGCGTCGTCCGTCTCTGGCGACTCTGCAGCGGCGGACTCGAGTTCGTCCAGCGTCTCGCCCATGTCGTCGAAGAGGCCGCCGAAGTCGCTGTCGTCGGGGTCGTCCGATGGGAAGACTGTGACATCGTCGTGCGTGTCTGTCTCGGCTGTCGACGCTGGCGACTGGTGACCTGCTGGCGTTGACTGCTGGGAAGAACCGGCCGCTGAACCGTCGAAGAGGCTTTCGTCGTCAGCCGATTCGTCAACGTTCCACGCTGGCGGCTCTCCGGACCCGAAGTCGTCGGCAGTGTCTGGAACGTCAGTTGTGCCGCCAGCCGTTGCGCCGTCGACCGATGCCCCGACACCCGACGGTTCGGAGTCCGTGTTGGCCGTCGAGTCAGAGCCTGAGCCGGGGGCGGGACCAGCAGCAGGACCGGAATCGGCGCTCGCTCCGGTTTCAGCAGGGGTCGCTTCGATACCGAACCCGCTGTCGTCGGAGCCATCGAACCAGTCCGGTTCGTCGTCATCCGCGTCGGCCGTCGCAGTTCCCGCCGTCGTCGCGAACTGCGCCGTCCCGTCGCCGAACGTCCACTCGTCCGCGAGGCCGTCGTCGATGTCTCCTGCGAAGTCGAACTCGTCGTCCCCGTTGTCGACCTCGATCGGGTCCTCACTCTCGACCTCGCCCAATGAACTCGCGAGGCCGCTTGGTACCTTTCCGCGGTACTCCTCAAACAGCGACTCCTCGGCCCGCTCAAGCAGATCCATCGAGAGGTTGTACGTCTCGCTCGTCGCGTCCGGGCGGGGAACGAGCTCCTCTTTCTCCTGGTCGACATCGATCAGGACACTCTCCATCTCGCGGAGGTCCTCCAGACTGTTCTCGAGTTGCCCGTTCGCGATGAGCGTCAAGATTGTGTCTGGGTCGTTGATGAACGCCTGCACCGTCGCCGCGACCTCGGCGTAGGTGTTGAGGCCGTTCTTGATGAGGTAGGCGAGGATGACCTCGCGTTTGAACAGTTCGTTCTCGAGTTTCTCGGTGCTCCACCCGCGGTCGAACTGGATCTCTTCTAAGGTGTTCGAGTCCCCCATCTTGAGGAACTCGTCCGTTTCTGCCTGCCACTGGTAGACGTCCTGAACGTTGATCTCGTCGTGTTCGGCCTCGTAGTGGTTGATCTCGGTGAGCGACTTGTTCCGGCGGACCTTCCTGCCCTGCACCCGCGTCTGGGTCTGGATCGAGACTAGGTCCAGCGCGGTGAACATCGTCTTCGAGACGTTGATCGGGTCCGTCGTGAATCGTTTGAGGACCTCGTCGACGGAGTCTGCGTGGAACGTCGTGTAGGTGGTGTGACCCGTCGACATGACCTGGAACAGCGTTCGACCTTCTTCACCACGGATCTCACCCATCACGATGTAGTCTGGGCGCTGTCGGAGCGCGGCTTCCAGCAGGTCGAATTCGTCGACATCACCCTGCTCGTCGTCGGCGAAAGAAGGCCGGGTGACGCTCGCGATCCAGTTCCGCTGGGGCAGTTCGACCTCGCGTGTGTCCTCGATGGAGACGATCTTCGCACTCGAGGGGATAAAGAGCGAGACCGCGTTCAGCGAGGTCGTCTTCCCGGATGCCGTACCCCCGGCGAAGATCAGGCTCTTGTGGTTCTCGATAGCGAGCCAGAGGAACGCCATCTCGTCCAGGCTAAAGGTGTTCCAGTTGATGAGGTCGATCGGGGTGAACGGCACGTCCTTGAACTGACGGATGGTGTAGTTAGTCCCGTGATCGGAGACTTCCTGGCCAAGCGTAAGCTGGGCACGCGATCCGTCCGGTAGTGTCGCGTCCACCTGCGGCAGCCGTTTACTGATCCCCTTCCCGGATCGCTGAGCGAGTTTGACGACGAAGTCGTCGAGTTCATCCTCGCCGTGGTAGATGTTCGAGATGATCTGCTCGTACTCGGAGTGATAGACGAAGACAGGCGAGTTGTAGCCGTCTACGGAGATGTCCTCGACGTTGATGTCGTGTTTGATCCCGTCGATCCGCTCGTAGCCGATGAAGTTGCGCTTGAGGAAGTAGAGTAGCTTCTCGACCTGATATTCGTTTAGCGTGTCGGGATCCTCCAGAAGGATGATCGGCTCTGGACGTACCTCGATGCCCTCGAGTTGGGCCGGGCCGTCGTCCTCATCGTCTTCTTCCTCGTCGTCGAGTAGCGTCTGAATCGTCTCGATAATCCCTGCCTTGTTGCTCCCCGATGTCTTCTCGAAGAGGTCATAGCGCTGTAGCAACTGGCGTGTTTCGTCCTCGATAACGATCCGGCGGCCGTCCTCGTTCGCCTTCTCCTTGACGCCGTCGTCGGAGTACTTGATCGCCTTCCTGAGTTTGCCCGAGAGAAAATCTTGTAACTCGAGTTCGATCTCGTTCAGGTGCGGTTCGACCATGTAGTACTTCTTCTCGTTCTCCTTTTCGGAGTGGAAGATGACGACGAAGGCGTAGGGTTTGTTCACCCAGTAGCGCTCGATCTCGCGGTAGTGGGTCTTCTTCTCCATCGGCACCGTCTTCTCGAGATCGTAGCGGTTGCTGACGGTCGTGTTCCCATCTGCGGTCGAGAAGAACTCGTCCTCGTCGATGTCGTCCTGAATGTTGACCGTCCGCTCCTCGACGACATCGTCGAGTTCCATCGCGATGTCGTCGGCGATCGAGAGGCGGTCCTCGAGTGTGTCTGGATCGAACCCAAGGGACTCCTCCTTGTCGTGGCGAACAATTTCGCCGTCACTATCGCGCGGTCGACTGCCGTCGTCCTCGTAGTAGTACTCCCACTTGTAGTGTTCCCAGGTCCAGACATCCTTGACGACCGGCGTCGTCTCTGGGTCGACGTACTCGAGGAACGGCTCCTTGAGTGCGTCGTAGTTCGACCCAGCCATCGGAATGACACGGTCATGAAGGTCGTCCGGTGTGTAGCCGAGATACGGTTCGGGGTCGAACGAGACATCCGCGAAGTCTGTGTCCGTCGGAACCACCGGCTCGGGCGCTTCGTCGGTGTCGAGTCCGAGCTGGTCCGTAGTCTCGTTGTCGCGTTCGAGGCCCGAGTACACCGTTTCGACCTCGTCCCTGTACCCATACTCCTCCATAAAATCCGCCCACGTATACTCGCCGACACGCACGCCGGATCCCGAACCGGCGTCCGACTCGTGGGAGCCTGCATCCCCCGACCCAGATGCCGACGCCTCACCCGTCGACGCGCCATCAGCATCCGGTTGGTCGGCTTCGTCAATAGCCATTATACCGTCCCTCTCAGTCACCCTTCAAAAAATTCATCCGCTCATTACCATATCTGATAACTCAGGAGGTCAACTCCTCGACACGTACTGCCGGCTGGTGGTCTGGTGGCACACACCGTGTCGACCGGTGCGGGATACTGTTCGAAAAAAGACAGATCAGGAAAGCCGACGGGTTCGGTCTGTTGTCCGCCAACGAGCGTACGTTAATATGGCTGCCACACGGTGCATTTACTCACCACGATGAGCACGACTCCGACGACCGCGTTCACACTCGAGGACACGGTTGCACTGGTCACCGGCGGCGGCCGCAGCATTGGTCGCGCAATCGCCTGCGAACTTGCGGCCACGGACACTGCTGTCTGTTCCCATCACCCTCCCCCCATCGCCCGCTCAACCGACAAACTCGAGTCGGTCGTCGCCAAGATCAAAGCCGACGGCGACTGGACGGCTCAGTGATTGTCTCGTAGGTGGGGTAGACGGATTAAAGCAGTACGGCGGCTAACGACAGGAACAGACAGCAATCGAGAGACGAATCCAAAATTGGATCGTACTCGAGTACAAGGTGCCTGGTGCTGTTGCTTTTTCGTCGTGCTGTAGCCTGTCCTGTGTCGTCCAAGAGAAAACGGAAGCGTGATTCGTGGTGCGGCTCGGTGGTGTGGCGGGATTCGAACAACGCGACGACGTGCTCGCTGCGCTGTGCGCGTCTTCTCTCGTTCAAATCCCGTCCCCGTCCGCTCCTCACGTCCATTCGTCGCGGACGGGCGTGGCGGGATTTGAACCCACGATCAGAAGGTTAGGAACCTTCTGCCCTCTCCGCTAGGCCACACGCCCCGGGAAAACTGTTAGTTCGTGCTCGTTTCCGTTTCGGTCCCGGTCTCGGTCTCGGTTTCGTCGTCTTCGGACGTCACCGGTTCGGTGTCGACGAACTCGTCGTCCTCGTCGAGGTCGCCCTCGAAGTCTCCGTCGCGCATCTCCTCGAGTTCTGTTTCGACCTTTTCACGCCCCTTCTGGAACTCGCCCATGGCCTCGCCGGTCGACCGTGCCAGCTTCGGGATCTTGTTCGCCCCGAACAGCAGAATGGCGATGAAAAGGATGATCAATAGTTCCGGACCCCCGGGTGCACCAGGGATGAACAGCGGTGCGATTTCGACTACCATCTCTATGCGTGGCTTACCCGCTGGCAATTATAACCTTTTTGGACCGCTCAGTTATAGATCGGCAAGGAGAATACCTGCGGCTTTAGCCGCAAGATGAATCCGACAACCCATCTCACAGGCTCCAATTCTATGAATCGGTTGGATATTCCACGAGCCCATGCTTTAATATAGAGGTCCACATACCAAGTTATGAACATAGTGCGATGCTGGAGACAACCCGCACATACGTCGCTCGTATCCCGAACCACAGTCAGGTTCGTGACGACCTCGACCAGTGCGGGTTCGCAGCATCCAAACTGTGGAACGTCGGACGTTACTATATCCAAGGTCGGTGGGACGAAGACGGTGAGATACCTGACGAAGCCGAACTCAAAACGGAGTTGAAAGACCACGAACGCTACAGTGACCTGCATTCTCAGTCAAGTTCGTTCGAGACGGCGGAGCCGTCTCGTGATGCCAATGAGCTTCGCTCATTGAGCACAGCGAGTTCTCGAAGAACTTGCTGAGGCGTTCACCGGCTGGTACAAGTCCGACGACGGCAACAACCCACCGGGCTACCGGAAACATGGCGACCGACACCCACGCTCTACCGTGACGTGGAAGAAACGGGCCATCAAGCACGACACGAAACACGGCCAACTCCGTCTCTCGAAAGGATTCAACCTGAAAGAGGGTCGGTCTGACTTCATCCTCGCGGAGTACAAAACCCGTCCCGACGTAGAAGCCGAGAACATCCAACAGGTGCGTGCTGTCTGGAACGGCGACGAGTGGGAACTCCACCTCGTCTGCAAAAAAGAGATCCCCGTCGAAGACGCACCCGGTGACAGGACAGCGGGGATCGACCTCGGTATCAGCAACTATCTTGCCATCGACTACGAAGACGGTCCTGCCGAGCTGTACCCGGGGAACGTGCTGAAAGAAGACAAGCACTACTTCACCCGCGAGGAATACCAGACCGAAGGCGAGAACGGCCCGTCCAAACGTGCGCTGAAGGCTAGGCAGAAACTCTCCCGGCGCAAAGACCACTTCCTCCACACGCTCTCAAGGCACATCGTTGACCGGTGTGTAGAAGAATGTGTGGGGGAGATCGCAGTTGGCGACCTCAGCGACATCCGCGAGGATGAGAACGGCGACTCGCGGAACTGGGGTTCGTCGGGGAACAAAAAAACTCCACGGGTGGGAGTTTGACCGATTCGCTCGCCTTCTTGAATACAAGGCGGAGGAACACGGCATTCTCGTTGATCGAATTGACGAGGAGAATACGTCGAAGACGTGTTCGTGTTGCGGGCAGATTCATGACTCGAATCGCGTGGAGCGCGGGCTGTACGTCTGTTCATCGTGCAAAACGACGATGAACGCAGACGTGAACGGTGCGGTGAACATTCACAGAAGGATAACTCAGAGTCCCCCGACGGGGGATATGAGTAACGGCTGGTTGGCACAGCCCGGAGTCTTCCTGTTCGACCGCGAGAGCGGACGGTTCACACCGAGAGAGCAGGGAGACTGCAAACCCTAATATCCCAACGCTGAGCAAATCGGAGATTTGCGATGTACGCGAATCTTCGATTCGCTTGACTCGGGATCCCTCCGCCTTCAGGCGGAGGTGGATGTCAACCAAGTACTGACGACAGTTCACGTAATGGATGCATTCGTCCACGAGTCAACTGTGCTCGGTCGCCGATAGCAGTTCGTTTCGTGTCGTGTCATCCATACGGGTTACGATTTGATCCCTGACCCACCTCTCAGTTGCGAAAGTCCCCACTTGGTCAGTGCTCTTTCGACTACTCGCCACGAGGCCGCCGCTGTCAGCGGTGACTGGATGTGGGGCGAATATACTTACCATACTTCGCGAGAGAGACTTGATCTATGGATTTCGATATCACGGACGAACAGCAACTCATCCGCTCGGAGATTCGCGACCTCTGTGGCGAGTTCGGCGACGACTACTGGCGTGAGCGCGGCCTGAACCACGAGTACCCCGAATCGGTCTTCGAGACGTTTGCGGAACACGGCTGGTGTGGGCTGACAATACCTGAAGCGTACGGCGACCAGGGATATGGAGTTCAGGAAGCCGCGCTGGTCCAGCAGGAAATCGCGCGTTCGGGCGCTGCAATGGCCGGCACGTCGATCACCGCCCACCACACGTTTAGCTCCGAACCGCTCGTCGCGCTCGGCGACGAGGCGCACAAGGAGCGCTACCTCCCGAAGGTTGCCACCGGCAACGTGCAGGTCTGTACCGGCGTCACCGAACCGAACGCAGGAACGGACATCTCACGGATCGAAACGACCGCCGAACGCGACGACGAGGCAGGCGTCTACCTCGTCTCCGGGCAGAAAATCTGGACCTCGAAGGCACAGGAGGCCGACGTGATCATGCTGCTCGCCCGAACGAAGCCGCGAGAGGAGGCCGACCGCTTCGGAGGACTCACGCTCTTTTTCACCGACTTTCACCGTGATCAGGCTGGCGTCGACGTCACCGAAATCCCGAAAGCCGGCCGCGGTGCCTCCGACTCGAACGAAGTCTGGTTCGACGAGTACGACATCCCCATCGAGGACCGCATCGGCGAGGAGGGTGAGGGCTTTCGCTACCTGCTGCGGTTTGCGAATACGGAGCGAATCGCCCTCGCCGCGAACGCCGTCGGCATCGGCCAGGCCGCACTCCAGAAGGCCGCGGCCTACGCGGATGATCGCGTCGTCTTCGGAAACGAAATCGGGAGCTATCAGGGCATCCAGCACCCGCTTGCGGACTCGTGGTCGAAACTGGAACAGGACGAGTTGATGGCCCGAAAGGCGGCCTGGCTCTCCGACAACGACCGCGACTGCGGTGCGGAGGCGAACGCGGTGAAACTCTGAGCGAGCGAGATCTACCCGACCCTGCGAGCGCGCGGTTCGGGTGACCATGGCGGGATGGGCTATGCGAGCGAGTACGACGTGGAGCGCTACTAGCGCGAGACGATGATCAACGTCATTGCGCCCATTTCCAACGAGATGGTGAAAAATCACATCGCAGCGCACGCACTCGGATTGCCAACGTCCTACTAACTCCCCCTGTGTCGGGTCCGACGATACTCACCAGACAGTGACTAATCCACGAACGAAACTGTCTTTCCCGCCTGGACGTAAGGTGCAGGTGATGCCAGCAACTGGCGATTCCGCACCCGACTTCACGGCACCGCTCGCAAACGGCGACGTCGACGAATTCAGCCTTTCGGACGCCCTCTCCGAGGACGCACCTGTCGTGCTCGCGTTCTTCCCGGCCGCGTTCACCGGCGTCTGTACGGACGAGATGTGCACGTTCCAGGACCGCCTCGCAGCGTTCGACGACGTCGACGCGACGGTTTACGGCGTCAGTCGCGACTCACCGTTCACGCTCAACGAGTTCCGTGACCAGAACGACCTTGACTTCGGCCTGATCAGCGACTTCAACAAGGAGATCATCGAGGCCTACGATGTCGAGATGGACTTCGAGGATCTCGGCGTCTACGGCGTCGCCAAGCGCTCTGTGTTCGTCGTCGACGCCGACGGCGAGGTTACGTACTCGTGGGTCAGCGACGACCCCGGCGTCGAGCCAGAGTACGCAGAAGTCGAGGACGCAGTCGACGCAACAGCGTAAACGACGGCTCATTTCGACACGTCGACTCCCGGCGCAGCGCTTTTTTAGTCCGCACCCGACGTGAACGGTATGACTGACACTGCGAGCCAGGACAGCGACGAGAGCCGTGAGAACGGCACCGGCAGTCGCGTCTACGACCCCGACGCTAACCACAACTTTCCCGACGCAAAACTGAACGCCGTACTCGAGTACATCGACGCGGACGAGGAGATCCAAACCTATCTCGAGGCCCAGAACGTCAACGCTGTCGACCGGATGCGTTACAACGACCACGGCAAGAAACATATCGAGATCGTCCGCAACCGGGCGCTCTGCCTGTACGATCTGTTGAAGGCGGGCAACGTCGACTTTAACGGCGCACGCCAGCAGGGGCTTGCCGAGGAGGATGAGTCGGTGATCATTGCGCTCGCAGCAACGTTGCACGACGTGGGCCACGTGGTCCACCGCGACGAGCACGTCTACTACTCGATTCCGCTCGCTGCGGACATTCTGGACCGCGTGTTGCCGGAGTTCTACGACCTCGCTGATCAGGTCCGCGTCAAAGGTGAAGTGCTTCACGCGATTCTCTGTCACCACACGGCTGAGACGCCGCTGACGACCGAGGCCGGCGTCATCCGCGTCTCGGACGCACTGGATATGGAAAGTGGACGCTCGCGCATTCCTTACGAGCACGGTGGCCGCGGGATCAACACGCTCTCGAGCCAGGCGATCAAACGCGTCTCGCTCTACGAGGGCGAGAGCAGTCCCGTGATGGTCGAAATCGCGATGACCAACGCAGCGGGTGTCTACCAGGTTGACAACCTGCTAAAGGCGAAGCTTCGTGATTCGGGGCTCGAGGATCATGTACGGATCGTCGCGGTCAACACGAACGAGAATCACGAGCAGTTGGTCGAACGAATCGAGCTGTAGGCGCTGTCACTGCTCAGGAGAGTCGATACCGCCCGTCGACGCGCTCGACGTAGCCCTGTTTTCGCATCGTTCGAACGATCGAGAGTACCGTTCCCTTGTTGATCCCAAGCGCTCCGCAGAGATCGTCCGCGGTCGAGTCCGGCCAGACGTGCAGATAGAGGTAGACGACCTTTGCCTGCGCCGAGTCGAACTCGTCGGGAACCGTGACATCTGTCTGTGACTGTCCGTCGAGTTGCATACCACAGTCTCCTGTCTTCGACGATATTAAAATTGAGCATCGTCAATTGTCGATATTCGGGGCGAGGAACGTGGATCGTTCCTGAATCGACACACCCGGTTGGTGGCAGCTCAAGTCAGCGTTCTTTTGGCGGTTCCCACACTCACACCGGTATGGATTTGCAGCTCATCGTCCTAGGACTGCTGACTGGCGCACTCACCGGCGCGTTCTTCGCGCTCGTCGACGTACCGATTCCGGCACCGCCAGAGCTCCCCGGTCTCATGGGGATTGTAGGGCTCTTTCTGGGTTACAAACTCGTGCAGGCGGCCGGACTCAGTCTCAACGTGTTGGATTCAATCGGGTTCTGACGATAGTCACGTCGACTGTCGAATACCACTTTCGTCAAAACGAGTTGCTATCGTCAGTCGACTCCCGTCGGTTGGCCATCGTTGTCTTTGACTTAGGGGGCCACGTCGAGTTCAGCCGCGAACTCGCGTGCCCGCGCCCGAATTTCGTCGGCATCGGCGACGAGCACCTCGCCGTCGCGCATGAGCACCTCGCCGTCGACCATCGTGAACTGCACGTCGTCGCCATGGGCTGCGAACGTGAGATGCGAGAGTACGTCGTGTAACGGCGTTGCGCGGGTGATATCGGTCTCGAGGCCGATGATATCCGCCTTCCATCCCTCGCGGAGTTTGCCAACGCGCTCAAAACCGGCCGCCTGCGCGCCGTTGACTGTCGCCATCTCGAACACCGTGTCAGCTGGGAGTGCCTGCGAATCGAGGTGATCGACCTTCTGGAGCAGGCTCGCCTGGCGCATCTCAGTAAACGGATCGAGCGTGTTGTTACACGGCGGCCCGTCGTTCCCCAGCGCGACGTTGATGCCGCGGTCCAGGTAGTCGAGCACCGGCGCGACCCCGCTCGCGAGTTTCATGTTCGAAGACGGGCAGTAAGTCACGTTGGTGCCAGTCTCGGCAAGCACCTCGCGCTCGTCCTCGTCCGTCCAGACGCAGTGGGCTAGTACCACGTCCTCACCCGTGAGGCCGACCTCGTCGAGCCAGTGGATGTTCCGTTGGCCAGTTTCCTCCTCGACAGCTGCAATCTCACCACGGTTCTCGCTTGCGTGCGTGTGGATCGTCACACCCTCGTACGCATCTGCGAGCTCCCGCGAGCCGCGCAGACACGCCTCCGTGCAGCTCACGGCAAAGCGCGGCGTGACCGCGTAGCGAATCCGGCCGTCTGCCGCGCCGTGGTACTCCTGGATGAGCCGCTCGCTCTCGGCCAGCGCCTCGTCCGTGTCCTCGAGTAGCCCCGGCGGCGACTCCTTGTCCATCAGCACCTTTCCGAGGCGACCGCGAATACCGAGTTCCCGAGCTGCTTCGAACGCCTCGTCGGCGTGTGCCACCGAGAGGTGGTCGATACAGGTCGTCGTCCCACTCTCGATCAGTTCGAGATAGCCTAACTCCGCCGCGACACGCATGCCCGCAGTAGAGAGGGAGGCCTCCATGGGAAGGACGTAGTCGGAGAGCCACTCGAGTAGCTCTGTGTCGTCGGCGATACCACGCCCGAGACTCTGGACGGAGTGGACGTGGCCGCCGACGGTGCCGGGGGCGAGCACGTCACAGGAGTGGTGCTCGTGGTCTGGATACTCCTCGAGACAGGTCGAGCGATCACCGACGGCGACGATCTCGTCGTCTGCGACGACGACGGCACCGTCGGGAATGACGGTGTCCGCGTCGGCGACGACGGTTCCCGACAGCAACATATCGCCACAGGGTAGCGGGGGTGGTGCCTTAGCTCTGGTGATCGGCGAAGCTGGTGTCTTGGCGCTGATGATCTACGAGAACTGAAAGCCTGTCTGGGAAACCCAAATCAGAACGCAGAACGCAGAACGCGAGACGCGAAGCGAAAATCGGGTGAGAGTCAGTAACTGCGGACCTTCGGCTCGTAGGTCTTCTCCTCGCCTTCGAGGATCACCGGGCGGTAGAAGATCGACGGCTCGCCGTCGTCCCACGAGACGAGCGTGTGCTTGAGCCAGTTCTCGTCGTCACGCACCTGGTTCTCTTGACGCCAGTGAGCGCCACGGAACTCGTTGCGCACGAGCGCGCCGAGGGCGATGGTCTCGGCCACGTCGATCAGGTTGCGCGTTTCGATCGTCTGCTGGAGGTCCGTGTTGAACGTCGTCGACGGGTCGTCGACGTAGACGTCCTGGTACTCCTCGCGGCACTCGCGGATGATCTCGAGTGCCTTCTCGATGCCTTCCTCGTTGCGGAAGACGTTGACGTAGTCGGTCATCGCGTTCTGGAGCTTCGCGCGGATTTCGGCGTGCTGGACGCCGCTGTCCTTGTCCATCAGTCGGTCGACGCGAGCGCGTTCGCGTTCGACGGCCTGCTCGAGTGCCCCCGTCTCTGCGGCGACGCCACCGTCGGCGACGGCGTCGGCCGAGTCGAGACCGGACGCCCCAGGTGCGACCGGAAGCTCGGTGTCATCGTCCTCGACATCGTCGCCGTAGCCGGTCCGGATCTCGGGCTCGCCGAGGTCGTCACCAGCGGCGTGAGCGCCCGCGCGTTTGCCGAAGACGATGAGTTCCGGCAATGCGTTTCCACCGAGGCGGTTACCGCCGTGGACGGAGACACAGGCACACTCGCCGGCCGCGTAGAGACCATCGATACAGGTCTGGCCGTTCTCGTCGACCTCGATGCCGCCCATCGCGTAGTGCTGGCCGGGCTTGACTGGCATCGGTTCGACGAGGCCGTCAACGCCCTCGAAGTCCTCTGCGAGATGGAGAATGTTCTCCAGACGGTCGAGAATGCGATCCTCGCCGAGGTGGCGCATGTCGAGGTGAACGTACTCGTCTTCGACACCGCGGCCTTCGGCGACCTCGTCGAGTTCGGCGCGGGCGACGACGTCGCGGGAGGCGAGTTCGCCGGAGTTGTTCGCGTAGCCGTACTCGAACATGAAGCGCTCGCCATCGTTGTTGTAGAGGATGCCACCTTCGCCACGGACACCCTCACTGATGAGGACGCCGGTCGATGGAAGCGAGGTCGGGTGGAACTGGATGAACTCCATGTCCTCGAGCGGTGCACCCGCACGGTAGGCCATCGCGTGACCGTCACCGGTACACGAGACGGCGTTGGTGGTGTGATCGAACGCCTGCCCGGGACCACCGGTCGCGAGGATAACGCCCTGGTTAGCCTTGAAGCCTTCAACCTTGCCGGTCTGGACGTCGTAGGCGACGATCCCCTCACACTGGCGGTCGTTCGGGTCTGCCTCGTCGGTCGTCGCAAGGTTCATCACGTACCACTCGTCGTAGACCTGAATGCCACGCTTGACGACCTGTTCGTACATCGTGTGCAGCAGGTGGTGGCCGGTCTCTGCGCCGGCGTAGGTGGTTCGCGGGTAGGAGAGCCCACCAAATGGGCGCTGGGAGACGCGACCGTCCTCCTCGCGGGAGAACGGCATTCCCCAGTGCTCGAGGCGCATCGTGTCTTCGGGGGCATCCTGGGCGAGAGTCTCGACTGCCGGCGCGTCGGCCAGGTAGTCAGACCCTTTCATCGTGTCGTAAGCGTGCAGTTCCCAGTCGTCGCCCTCCTGTAGGGCGGCGTTGATTCCGCCCTCCGCCGCGCCGGTGTGGCTGCGGACGGGGTGGAGTTTCGAGACGATCGCCGTGTCGGCTCCCGCCTCGTGCGCTGCGATCGCGGCGCGGAGGCCAGCGCCACCGGCACCAACCACGAGAACGTCGTGTTCGTACATATTACCAGAACTTCAGGTTCTTCTTGACCGCTTCCCGCTTGAGCTCCTGAATGTGCTCGGTAAGCGGGATGTCCTTCGGGCACACCTCGGTGCAGGAGAACTGGGTCTGGCAGCGCCAGACGCCGTGTTCTTGCTCCAAGATGCGGAGTCGGTGCTCTTTGATCTCCTCGCTCTCGCGGTCGTCCATCGCGAACTTGTAGGCCTTGTTGATCGCGGCCGGCCCGAGATACTCGTTGTCGCCGGCTGCGATGTTACACGAAGACATACAGGCA
This sequence comes from Natrialba chahannaoensis JCM 10990, assembly GCF_000337135.1. Lineage (GTDB taxonomy): Archaea > Halobacteriota > Halobacteria > Halobacteriales > Natrialbaceae > Natrialba > Natrialba chahannaoensis. The sequence goes on along the minus strand of NZ_AOIN01000060.1, from coordinate 34,704 downwards.
CCACACCAGATACATCGCGAGGACATCTTGATCTTCTCGCGGTTTTCTGGCGTCTGGCGCTGTTCTTCCAGGTCGCTCGCGGCTGGCGTGTCTTCGTCCTGGAAGTACGGCTCAACGGCGTGCATCTGGTCGTAGAAGTGATCCATGTCGACGACCAGGTCCTTGACGACCTCCTGGTGTGGCAGCGGCTCGATGCGAACCGGCTGCTCGAGTTCCGAAAGCTGCGTCTTGCAGCCGAGCATCTGCGAGCCGTTGACGAAGAAGGCGTCGGAGCCACAGACAGCCTGGCGACAGGAGTGGCGGAACGTAAGCGAGGAGTCGAACTCGTCACGGGCGTACATGACCGCGTCGAGGACCGTCATCCCCTTCTCGAAGGGAACGTGGAAGTCGTCGAAGCGCGGTTCCTGTTTGTCCGCGACTTCCGGGTCGTAGCGGAAGACCTTGATGTGGACCGTCTCGCCGGCCGCTTCGGCCTCGTCCTCTGCGTGTTCGTCGACCATTCCCTCCTGTTTTTCCTTGAGTCGTCGCTGCTGTGGCGACTCGGCCCCTTTCATCTCGGGGTCCTGAGGCGATTCCTGGCTCTCTGGCTCCTGCTGTTGCGTACTCATATTAGATCATCCCCCGCATGACTAGAGCGACCCAGACACCCTGGACGATGAGGAGTCCGGCTGCGATCACTAGGACTGCGAGCACTACCTTCTTTGGGGTTCCGCTGAGGCCCTGGTTGACGAGCGCGTTGTAGACGCCGTTGACGCCGTGGAACGCGCCGGCAATGAGGAACAACACCATCGTCAGGAAGTAGCCAATGTTCTCCATGCGGGCTTGCGTCCCCGCGAACGTGATTTCGGACGCGTGATTGACGAAGTGCAAGAGGAAGAAGTGGAAAGCAAGCACAACGATCAAGAACGCTGCCGTCACACGCTGGAGGAACCAGGCGGTTCCCCCGGTCGTGAACGAAGAGTAGCGTTCTGCCATTAGAGTCCCACCCCTGCCATGAAGGTTGGCACGCTCGCGACGGTGATAATTCCCGTCAGAACGAGCGAGGCGTAGAAACTCTTATCCTGTGCAGTGAGTCCCACTCCGAGGTCAACCATCAACAGCCGAATGCCGTTCAGAATATGGAAGACGGCGACTGCCAGTAGTCCGACTTCGAGCACCCGAACGATGAAGAGACTCTCGAGTCCCTGCAGCGTCCCGGTGTATGCATTGACTTCTTCTCCGGCGAGCATCATCGTTTGACCGTCCGCCGCTGCGATGGCGCTACTCAGCACGGCAATGTGGGTGAACAGATAGCCGATCAACATCCACCCAGTGAACTTGTGGAAGATCCACGCCCACATGCCGGCCGAGAACTCCTTCCAGCGACTGAAGTCCTCGATGAGGCCGCGATTGTAAGACTGACTCATACGCTCATCTTGACCGTTAGACCGTGGGGGTATAGAAGTTACTTTTGTCGCTCCCATTGCCCTATTCGGCTACGCGCCGCATTGGTCACCGACGACTCGTCCGACAGCACTCGAGTGGGACCCGACTCACTTCGCCTGTGGTCGACTGCATTCACGGGCGTTCCCACTCTCAGTTACTCACCGCAACTCAGAGCGCGAGCGCTCCGTCCTGCGTTCGCGCTCTAGGGCCACGCGCGTTTCGTGTTTCAATCCGACCAGGTGACAGAGTGGATTGCCCGGATAGACGACGGGGTTCTCGAGTATCCCGACGATGAGCCCAGTGAAGGGGGCCTCGACATCGAGGATGTCGTCTTCTTCTTTGAACGGGTTCGTGATTGTACAGATGATCTCTCCGTCTTCAACGAGAGCACCGCGACCGCGTTTCATGTCGACGATGCCGCCCGCGTCGGCCCGGAGCCAGGTCTTTTCGTCGTCGCTATCGATGACGACGCGCCAGCCGGGCCAGTGGACTGACGAGTCACGATGGCAGCCGAATTCGGCGAGGACGCTCGCGACGCCGGTCAGCGCGCGGTCGATTAGTCGCCGCTGGAACCGGTGGGCTTCGCCCATCTCGACGGTGATCGTCGGAACGCCGGCCTCTGTCGCCTCTCGGCGGAGGGTCCCGGACGGTCCTTCGCCGCCGATGATGACGTTCGAACTGAAGGCGTTCGCGAGTCGGAGAACAGTTTCGTCGTCCATGTTCGCCCGGACGTGGAGCATGTTGGTTCGTCCGCGTGTGGACGTATGAAAATCAATTCCCAGGTCGCAGGGTTCGATAAAGTTCGTGAAGATGCGGTGTGCCATCCGGCGCGCGCTCGTCGAGCCCTGTCGGCCGGGGAACGATCGGTTCAGATCCCGATCGTAGATCGGCAAGTATCGCTCCTGTGCGAGAAAGCCGGGGACGTTCATCACCGGCAGGCAGACGAGGGTGCCGTAGAGTTCGGAGTGATTCCAATCGTGTGCGACCTCGCGAACGACCTCGATGCCGTTGAGTTCGTCGCCGTGGGCCGCCGCTGAGAGAAAGACTGTGGGACCTGGCTGCTCGCCGTTGATAATCGTCACCGGGATTCTGACCGGATCGCCAAGATACGTCTCGCTGATGCCGTAGCGGATGTTCGCCGATTCGCCGGGTGCAACGCTGCCGCCATCGTAGATGAACGGCTCTGCGTCCGCCGTACCCTCGGTAGCCGTCGCGTCTGCACTAGCGTCACTCGCCTCGCTCGCGGCCGATGAACCAGCCGACGCTGTCGCCGTCTCTTCCTGTGACGACTCGTCGGTCGGGGTCTCTCCGCTCATAGGACTTCCTCGATAGGCAGCACCGTGAATCTTCGTCTCGGTTTCTCGCCCTCGCCAGTCAGTTGTCGGCCATCAGCCACGATACCCGTTGAACTGGGGTTTGGCCAACAACCCACGACAACACATGAGACAGCGGCAAGCGTCGTCCCGTGGGCATACGTTTTATACGAGGTCATGTTACACTACCGCATGGAACTCCGTGAAGCGACCGAGGACGATGTCGTGACGATTCGATCTATCGCAGCCAACTCGCTGAATTCGACGTACACCGACTTCCTCACCGCTGACGTGATTGACGACGCGATTGAACAGTGGTACGGCGAGGAGTTTGCGGACGAACTCACGTCCGATCACTCGCTCGTCCTCGTTATCGAAGAGGACGACGAGGTCGTCGCTTTCTCTCAGAGCGATCTTGTTGGCCAGCAACACGGCACCGGCCGTATCCTCTGGCTGCACGTCGATCCGGACGCGCGCGGCAGCGGTATCGGCGTGCGACTGCTCGTCAGAACCCGCGAGCGCCTCCTCGATGAGGATGCAGACCAGATTCAGTGTCTCGTCCTCGCGGACAACGAGCGTGGCAACGAGTTCTACGCAGAGCAGGGATTCGAGCAGGCAGGCCAACGCAAGGTCGACATCGGCGAGGAGACGTACACCGAGAACGTCTACGTCGAACAGGAGATCGGCGACGAGGAGTGGGCGACCCTCGACGAACTCGAGACCGACGGCAAGACGATCTACGTCAACTACGGTGAGGCGACCCGAGGCTCGAAATCGCCGTTCTACGTCGCCTACGAGAGTCAGGAACGAGACACACAGTACGGCTGGTTCTGTGGAAACTGCGACTCACTCGAGAACGCGATGGATGCGATGGGGCGAATCGAGTGTAACGTCTGTGGGAATCGGCGGAAGGCAACGCGGTGGGATGCGTCGTATCTCTAGTGCGTTCTGACCCGGTGAGTCGGTGTAGCCAGGACACTCTTTGTACACGCTAGACGGTCGTTTCGCTGCAGGGAGACGTGCGGTACGCCGACCATACAGCTGTTGTCTGTGCATTACAATTTGGGACGCTCACTTTCGAGCGAGTAGCACGACGTAGGCGGCTCTCTCCGGTGTTCGGCTGACGAAGCTGCCAGTCAGAGATACCCGACAGCACGACTTGCAGCACACCCCGTCAGCCCCTGCGCTATCCCCCTCCCCCTAACACATGAGTACAACACAGGATCACATCCTCCGCGGGTTCAAGGCAACGCTCGTCTCTCGGGCCATCTACATGGTCTCGAGTGCGCTGTTGATGTTCATTCTCGCTCGGTTCCTCCTCGATCCCGACGGCTACGGGACGCTCTACTGGGTCATCGGCATTCTCGCCGTCGTTCAGCTACTCGCAGACGTCGGCCTCGGGAAGTCGACCGCGCGATACATCTCCGAATACAACGAGAAAGACCCCGGCCAAATCCCGTACCTGCTGCGGACGACCATCGCCTACAAGCTGATCGTCATCGGCGTCGTCGGCTCTACGCTCTTTCTCTTCCACGAGGAACTTGCAGTACTGCTTGGTGACTCCTCGGCAGCCCCCTTCCTCGCAGTCGGCGTCATCTACATCGTCGTCAACTCCTTCAACGGCTTCTCGCAGATCGCCTTTCAGGGATTCAACAAACTCGGCTACAGCGCCGCCATCCAGGCAATCTCCGGCGTCGCTCGCCTCATCTTCGTCGTCGCGCTCGTCCTCGCCGGCTTCGGCGCACTCGGCGCGCTCTTTGGCTACATCGTCGGTTACACCATCGCCGCCGCAGTCGGCATCACCATCCTCTATGAACGCTTTTACCGCCAGTACGAACCCGCCGAGGAGTACGAGTCCGGACTGGCGCGGCGGCTACTCGAGTACAGCGTGCCGCTGACGGCGACGCGGAGTGCGAACGTGGTCGACAAGCAGATCGACACGGTGCTGGTTGGTGTCTTCCTGACGCCGGCGGCGGTCGCATTCTACACGCTGGGCAAGCAGATCACGGATTTCGTGCTCGCGCCGGCGGAGGCGCTTGGTTTTACGATCTCGCCCAACTTCGGCGAACAGAAGGCGGCAGACCAACTCGAGCAGGCACGCGAGATTTATGAGACATCACTGGTGCAGACGATGTTGCTGTACATTCCGGCCGCGGTCGGGCTGGTGCTCATCGCAGAGCCGTTCATCACGATGATTTTCGGGGGCGATTACGCCGGTGCGGTCCCGGTTCTGCAGATCCTTGCTGGATTTGTCGTCCTGCAGGCGATTACGAACCTGACCAGTGACAGTCTGGATTACCTTGGTCGCGCGCGGTCCCGCGCGATCGCAAAGGGAGGAACATCGATCGCGAATTTCGGGCTGAACATCCTTCTCATCCCGATGATCGGCGTGATTGGGGCGGCGATTGCAACGGTCATTACGCACACGGTGTACGTTGCCGTGAATCTCTACATCGTCCACTCCGAACTCTCGCTTCGACTCGAGTCACTCGGTCGCTCGGTCGCGATGATCTGTGGGATCACGGGTGTGATGGCGGTTGCGGTCTTGCTCGTCACGCCGCTGGTCTCGAACCTGTTCATGCTCTTTGCAGCGGTCGGACTCGGCGGGTTTACGTGGGCAGTCCTCGCCGTCGTCAGCGGGCTCGTGGATCCGGATGAGGTGCGGGCAGTGATTACGTGAGTAGGTACCGAGTTTCGTGGTTAGGTACAGAGGAACGTCCGATTGACATCCTCCACGCGCCTAAAGGCGCGGGAATCCTCACGTTGGGGGTCTCGGCTCATGTCGAACCACCACGTGGGCGACTTTCTCCTATACGTGGATACTCCGGTTTGTGTGCTCCTCGTTGGGACGGTGAGAGTGTGGTGTCTCCGACCATGTATGGTCGTCCCACTTGAGGCACACGGGCCGTGCCATCGGCCGTGCTACCGATTCGTGCCGTCTCATGAACGTCTCGCTCGCTACGAGGTCCGCGTGACCTTCGAACCCGCACAGGCAGGTGAGCGTATCCTGGTGCCGGGTCGTGTCCTCGGTTGAACCGCAGTTCGGACACGTCTGCGATGTCCAGGCTTCCGATCGAACCTCGATCGAGATCCCGTACTCCTCGGCAGTATCGACGAGTCTCTCGATGAACCGGCGGAACGCCCAGAAGTTGTGCAACTTCTCGTTCGTCCGCACCGACCAGTGTGTCTCGAGGACGTCGGTTAGGCTGCCGACGTGCACTGTCGAAACACCGTCGTCGGTACAAGCGGTCGATCCGCTTGCTGGTCCGGTGCTGATTGTCCAGCTTCGATTGAAGCTCGACGATTCGCTGCGTTGTTTCGCGGAATCGCTCGAACAGATCGCGACCTTCGTAGAGGTACTGCTGGCCAGTCGTAGTTGTACACGCTACGATGTTGTTCACACCGATATCCAGAGCAGCCGATTCGTCGGCTAATGGTGAATCCAGTCGAGAATCGTCGACAGTGACTGGCTGAAAGGCTCTGGATTGGTTCGAGCGTTCGTCGTAGTACAACTCCAATTGACCTTGATTTCCTTCCCACTTTGGATCGCCAGCAACCTCGAGGCGTAGGCGCTCTCGGTAGCCGAGTCCGTACTTCTTCTTCAGGTCTTGGCCGACCGGGATCTCGAGACGAGACCGATCGCCCATCTTGAGCGTGTATTGGTCGTTGCGGATGTAGGTCCGTAACTCCCGACCGTCGTCTTCGTTGCCCCAGTAACCGGGAGGATTCGAGTCCTCGCCGTTTTCCTTGGCAGCGAAGAACGACTTCCAAGCGCTCTTGTTCTTCCGGATCACCTGTTGGGCAGTGGCTGATCCGAGAACACCGACGTACTTCTTGCGGTAATCCTCGGTATCCCAGACGGTCTCGCCGTCGAAGTATTGCTGACGTCGTTCGTAGGTGATCTCGTTCCAAAGACTGGCGGAAGCGTCCAACAGTTCGTGCAGTAGCTTCCGATCCTGTTCGGATTGGGGGCGAACGACGAACTGGTTGGTCCGCTTCATCAACTATTTCTTGGTCCGGAACACACATAAATGTGGGATTTTTGTGATGGTATATGGTTGAGATCCGCATCGAATTCGACGATGATGAACAGTATGAGCGGTTGAAGGAACTGAAGCAACACCACGGACTGACGTGGAAGGGGTTGGTCCTTGAAGGCGAGAAGCGCGTCCTCGAGGAGGCCCCAGACAGGCAGTAGCCGGTAGTTGATCGACATTGCCTACCGCTCGATCCCCGCCTGAAGGTGGGTGCATGCGCTTTATTTTGTGTCACCCACCGCTCTCGTCTGTGATCTGTTCTGTGGTTTGTCCTGTAGTCTGTCGATCCGTTGATGAACACTGCCGGACAGCGACCGTCACTCCTGATCGGAGATCGCTGCCAGCAGGACGGTAACTTGTCGAGACACAGTGAACCAATACTTTTCCCTCCGGTCGGTGTGGAGCCCCTATGGCCGCTGCCGATCCCGTCAACGTCGGGGTACTGAGCCTGCACACAAGCAAAGAGACAAAAGCGATACTCAACGCGGTTGAGGAACTCGGCCACGATACCGAGTGGTTACGACAGGAAAACACGACGATCAGTGTCGCCGATGGCCAGGTGGTACTCGAGCCAGATGTCGACGTGATCGCCAATCGAATGTTGCTCTCGAACACCGAACAGCCCGCCGAAGAGCTTGGACTCGCGAACACATTCGCACGAGTCGTCCCAATGCTCAACGAGCCGGCGACGGTGCTGACAGCGATGCACAAGCTCTCGACGGCGACGACGCTCGCGGTGGCCGATGTCCAAACACCGGACGTGGTTCTCGCACTCAGCAGCGACGAACTGAACGCCGTTCGCGACCAGTACGGTGAAGAGGCAGTCTACAAGACGGCCATCGGCACCCACGGCGGCGGGACGTGGAAAGTCGGTCCGGAGGACCCGATCAACGCCAAGGTTGGCAATCGTTACGCCTTCTTGCAGGAACTCATTGAGCGCGACGATGAGCGCCACCGCGACGTACGAATTTACGTCGTTGACGGGGAGATCGTCGGCGCGATGTACCGCTACGCGCCGGATAACGACTGGCGGACGAACGTCGCACTCGGTGGCAGCGTCGAGGATGCAACCGAAGATCTCCCATCAGATGCCCGAGAACTGGCGACACGGGCAGCCGACGCCATCGGACTTGACTACGCCGGCGTCGACCTCGTCGAGAGCGATGAGGGCTGGTTCGTTCTCGAGGTGAATCCGACAGCCGGCTTCAAGGGGCTCTACGAGGCCACCGAGATCAGCCCGGCACCGTACATTGCCAAACTCGCAATCGAGCGGGCGGGCGGAAGCGTCGATGAGGACCGCGTTCAGGAACTCGCCACGAGGCTCGATGACTCGACACCGACGGCACAGCCCATTACCCGAGTGATCACAGAGACAGAGCCGACCGTCATCGGCTACACCGAAGAGGTCGTCCTCTCCGGGACGAGCGGATCGACGTCTGTGCTTGCAAAATCAGACACTGGCGCGACCAGAACAAGCATTGACACCGGGCTCGCAGCGGAGATCGGAGCCGGCCCGATCAAGTCGATTACACGCGTCAAATCCGGCAGCAGAAAGACGGCACGCAGCCGTCCGGTCGTCGACGTCGTGGTTGGCGTTGGCGGCAATCAACACACCGTGACCGCGAGTATCGAGGATCGAGACCATATGGACTACCCAGTTCTGCTCGGTCGGGATATTCTCTCGAACTATCGGGTCGACGTTGGTCGGCGCGTAGACCAGGATACAGAGGACAGCCCCGAGGAAGAAGAGTAACGAGAGTAAGGAGAATAAAGAGCGTACGGCGCGCGGTACTGATCTACTAGCACAAGAGAGACAGCACGACAGATACCAGCGGCGTCGAAGCACGGCTCTCGTCGGAGGAATCACACCTTTCTCAGTACTGCACTGGCAGCCAACACCGACGGGCTGATCGCGACAAAATTCTCATGTCGGAAAAATTGTTTGGGGTAGCAAAAAGACATCCTCGCGTGAGTAGCAAATCTTAATAGGCAAAAGTAGCAACTGTCTGGTGATGACTAAGTCAAACCAAGACTGGTGGCCAAACCGGTTGAACCTCGACATCCTCGACCAGAACGTCCCCACGTCCAATCCGATGGACGAGGACTTCGACTACGCCGAGGCGTTCGAGAGCCTCGACTACGAGGAGGTAAAGGCGGACATCGAGGACATCATGACCGACTCCCAGGACTGGTGGCCCGCAGACTACGGCCACTACGGACCGCTCTTTATCCGGATGGCCTGGCACAGCGCCGGTACGTACCGCACCAGCGACGGTCGCGGTGGCGCTTCCGGGGGGCGACAGCGCTTTGCGCCACTCAACAGCTGGCCCGACAACGCGAACCTCGATAAGGCTCGCCGACTGCTCTGGCCCGTCAAGCAGAAGTACGGCCGTAAGCTCTCGTGGGCCGACCTGATCGTCCTGGCCGGCAACGTCGCACTCGAGTCCATGGGATTCGAGACGTACGGCTTCGCCGGCGGACGTGAGGACGACTACCAGCCCGACGACGCCGTCGACTGGGGTCCAGAAGACGAGTGGGAGGCGTCCGACCGATTCAACAAGGAGGGCGAACTCGAGGGAACCCTCGCCGCAACCGTCATGGGCCTGATCTACGTGAACCCAGAGGGTCCAGACGGTGAGCCGGACCCAGAGGCATCCGCAGAGCGGATTCGCGAGTCGTTCGGTCTGATGGCCATGAGCGACGAGGAGACCGCCGCGCTGATCGCTGGCGGTCACACGTTCGGGAAGGTCCACGGTGCCGACGATCCGGACGAGCACGTCGGACCGGAGCCAGAAGCAGCCCCGATCGATCAGCAGGGCCTCGGCTGGGAGAGCAGTCACGGCTCGGGCAAGGGCGGCGACACGATCACCAGCGGTATCGAGGGGCCGTGGAATACCACGCCGACCCAGTGGGACACGAGCTACATCGATAACCTGCTCAACTACAAGTGGTGGCCCGAGAAGGGTCCCGGCGGTGCCTGGCAGTGGACCACCCAGAACGGCGAACTCGACGAGGCCGCACCGGGTGCAGAAGATCCAGAGGAGAAAGAAGACGTGATGATGCTCACGACGGACGTCGCGCTCAAGCGTGATCCAGAGTTCCGTGAGATCATCGAGCGCTTCCAGGAGAACCCACGAGCGTTCCAGGAAGCGTTCGCGAAGGCCTGGTACAAGCTGCTCCACCGCGACATGGGCCCAACGGAGCGACTCGTCGGTCCGGAAGTGCCGGACGAAGAGTTGCTCTGGCAGGACCCGATTCCAGACGCCGACTACGACCTGATCGGCGACGAGGAGATCGCGGATCTCAAAGCCGAACTCCTCGACTCCGAGCTGTCGGTCTCACAGCTCGTCAAGACCGCCTGGGCAGCCGCCTCGACCTACCGCGACAGCGACAAGCGCGGCGGTGCCAACGGCGCTCGCATCCGGCTCGAGCCTCAGCGGAGCTGGGAGGTCAACGAGCCCGAGGCACTCGAGTCGGCACTCGAAACCTACGAGACGATCCAGGAGGAGTTCAACGGCTCCCGCACCGACGACGTACGCGTCTCGCTCGCGGACCTGATCGTGCTGGGCGGCAACGCGGCCGTCGAACAGGCTGCCGCAGACGCCGGCTACGACGTCGAAGTGCCGTTCGAACCCGGCCGAACCGACGCATCCCAGGAGCAGACGGACGTCGACTCTTTCGAGGCGCTCAAGCCCGCAGCCGACGGTTTCCGGAACTACTACGGCGACGAGGCTGACGAGTCCCAGGAAGAGCTGTTGGTCGACAAGGCAGACCTGCTGGACCTGACGGCACCCGAGATGACGGTGCTCGTCGGCGGCCTGCGCGCGCTGGACGTGACCTACCAGGATTCCGGACTCGGTGTCCTCACCGACCAGCCGGAGACGCTGACCAACGACTTCTTCGTGAACCTGCTCGACATGGACTACGAGTGGGAAGCATCTGACGACTCGCAGGACATCATGGGTTGGGAGACGGACGTCGACTCCGAGACCGACCAGGTCTTCGAACTGCGCAACCGCGAGACTGGCGACATCGAGTGGACCGCTACCCGTGCGGACCTGATCTTCGGCTCGAACTCCCGTCTGCGCTCCATTGCGGACGTCTACGCGTCTGCCGACGCCGAGGAGAAATTCGTGCAGGACTTCGTCGACACGTGGAGCCACGTGATGCAACTCGACCGCTTCGATCTCGAGTAATCACAGCCCGCGCGGCAGCCAGTCATCGCAGGCTGTCCAGCATCGCCGTCTCAGACGGACCCCAACGACCACGAACCGACGACGCTACGAGGTGCTGAGAACGTCCACCTCGCTATGTCACGATTCACTTCTGACGACGACTTCGTCGTCCGTGACCGCTTTTATTTGCGAGGGCTCGACCGGATATTCGTCGCTGCTGTGTGAGCCCCAGTCGAGACGTGCTCTGAGTCGATCGGTGAGCCCCGGCTCCGGGTCGACGTAGGCCGTCCCCTCCTCGACGGCCGAAATAATCCCGATCTGGTTGCCCGTCTCGTCGACGACATTCTTCCCCTGGTCGTCCCTCGTCACGGTCGCTGCTGCCTCCTCGTCAACGGTCGGCCGCTCGTCATCAGCACCTGTGGCCTCACCGCCAGCAACACCCGCGGGCTCGCTGTCTCTCTCGGGTGTCGTCATCGCATCGTCTGCCGCCATCTCGTCATCTGCCGCCATCCCACTCATTTCGTCCGTGTCGCCGATCTCACCCTGCTGCGCTTCGACACCCACACCCTCCATCTCGCTCGTCTCCGCAGTCGTCTCTCTCCCTGCACGCAGTGTCTCGTACTCCTCGCTGTCGATGATCTCCCCCTCTAACAGCTCGCTGCTAACCAACTCCGACTCGATGATCTCGCTGTCCTCGAGTGTAAACCGCATCAGCGTCCGCTCGTCGACCTGCTCTTCGACTGTTCGGCGTTCGATGAGATCACTCCGGACCGTATCACCCTCGCCGCGTTGGCTTTCGATCACCTCCTGTTCGATCACCTCCTCGGCTTTGACGTCAGTCCGAACGATGTCGCTCTCGAGTATCGACTGCTGGACGAACTCGAGTGCAACGTCTGTCTCGATCTCGTCGCGGGCGATCGCCTCGCTGTGGTCGATATCGACATCGACCACACGGCTCTCGACGGTGTAGCGTTCGATCTCTTCGATCGTCTCGAGTCGCGTTTCGTCGGTCGTAACCTCGATGTAATCGGCGTCGACGAATTCGATGTCGACCACGTCCCGGTCAACCAGTTCCGAGTCGACGACGTGGCGTTCGACGAGTTCGGTGTCGACGACCTGGCTCTCGAGTGTGTCGCGTTCGGTGATTTCGCGCTCGATAACCTGTGTTTCGACGAGTTCGGTGGTGACGCGTTCACCCTGGCGGAGTTGGTCTTCAAGCTCGCTGGCACCGATCTCGGCGCGGTCGAAGGCCTCGGTGCGCTCGATGAGTTCGAAGGTACCGAGGTCGCGGCTGCGTCCGCTTTCGTCACCGGCCGCTTCGGCTTGATCGGCGTCGGCGTCCATGTCTGCCATGTCAGCGTCTGCCTCCATATCGTCCATGTCGGTATTTGCCTCGCGTTCCATCTCCAGCTCATCTCCCATTCCCGCTTCAGACCGCTCGTACTCCTCGTAGACGAACACCAGATCCTCGTTTCTGAACGTCTCTGTAAACTCGTTCCAAGATTGCTCTTCGTGTTCTTCGCTGAGGTCGCCCTGTCGAACGAACGAGTGGCCGTGGCCCTCGCCGCCGTGTGTCGATACCGGAACAGCACCGTGTGACTCTGCCCACTCACGAATGTGTTCCGGGTCCGTCGTCATCCGCCGATGCGCGCCGCGGTCGCTCGCCCGACGGTCATCCATCGTCTCGGTCGGATCACTGTTGGGTTCCTCCTCGGACATGTTCCCATCTGCATCCGAGCTGTACTTTAGTCGACAGGGCCGTCTCTGCGAATCAGTCGTTGATTTCCGTCCCTAACGGAGTCGTCGGGGGACTCGAGTCCACTGCCAGAAACGTAATCATGGATTGGGGGAACGCTCTCCAGCCCACTCTCGAACGACGGGGTGACGACAGTCAGATCGCAACCAAGTCGACTCATTACGATTCACCACCGCCAAACGTAGCCGAGGGCTTTCCGAGGGGGGCAGACAGTAACGTATTACCGGCCGGCCAACGACTCAGTTTAGCAGGCTCTCTGCAGCGATCACTCAGTTCTCAAGTGCGTCCACGTCATCGAGGTCGATACTCGAGTCCGCCTCGTACTCGGCCCAGATGTAGCGGGTCGCGACGCTGCGGTAGGGACGCCAGCTGTCGGCAATATCGCGCATCTCGGCTCGCGTCAGTTCGTCGCCGTTGCCGTAGAGCTGTTCGATCCCGCGTCGAACGGCAAGGTCACCGAGTGGCAGAATATCGGGTCGCTTCAGGACGAACAAGCAGTACATTCTAGCCGTCCACTCACCGATACCCTTGATTTCGGTGAGACGGTCGACCACCTCGTCATTGTCGACGCCGGACAGCCCCGTTCGCGTGAAGTCCTCTTCCTGGAAGGCGCGAGCAGCGTTGCGGATGTACTCGATTTTGCTCCGGGAGAGGCCGGCGTCACGGAGCGCCTGATCGTCCGCCGCGAGGACGGTTTTGGGAGTGACCTCGTCCTCGAGGACGTCGAAGACGCGTTCGCGGACGGCTGCCGCGCTCGCAGTCGAGAGTTGTTGGTTGATGATCGAGATACAGAGGCGCTCGTACTCGGTCCAGTCGGGTTCGACGTAGGGGTTGTGTGCGTCGACCAGCCGGTCCATGATCGGGTCCGCTCGGAGTACGGGTTCGGCCTCGTCTATCATACGAAAGTACCGTAATACGGGTTTGAGAAGGCAAAGGCGTCTCGGTTCGGACTGGCTGGCTCTATGCAAGTGAGCAGACACAGCTAACCGAAAGTACTTGTGTTTCTATATTACTTCTCTAAATAATATTCTGGTGTCGGTCTAATAGTATGAACAACGAACACTCTCAGTCTGGCCCGCTGCAGCGACGAGATATCCTGACGATGAGTGCTGCTGGATGCATTGGCGTTGCCATCGGTTGGACTGGGGCACAGTTGGATGCCGGTCTTCTCGATGGCGATTTGGAGCCTGTTGCGGCACTCGATATGCGCTCAATACACGAAGAGACGACTAGACTCTTACAGATCAATCTCCCCGGCGAACGTGACGCGACTATGATCGACGACGTTCGCGTTCTCGCACGAAAACTGGCCCTTGCACCCGCTTCTGGAACGGTAGCCGGCATTCTCGACGGGAGCGACGTGGCGGCGACAGAGGTTCGTTCCGTGTTGCAAATGGGGCTCACAGACGGGACAACGGCAACCCGTCTATGGACGAACTGGGACGACGACGAGGTACTGGGGAATCTCGGTCTCGACGACTCAATCCAGGAGACAACACAGAGAGCAGAGACGATATACGAAACTGACTCCCTTGCAGCCACAATTCGTCCGACGATTGTCGGTGAGCCGGACGCTGTCCGCCGGTTTGCAGGGTTACGAAACGACAGTCAGCACGCCGGCGGTGACATCGTCTCCGTCCACGAGCGCTCGCTACCCGAAGGAGATGTTGCGTTCAGTTGTCTCGAAACGGACACTACCGCTGATGACTGGCAGCTCCACGACCATGTCAGGGAAGTCTGGGGGAAGCTCGTCTATGGCACTGACGTGTGTGTCGCGAGGGTCTATGCGGTAACACCGGCAGACGAAAGGGATGACCTGTCCGAGGCACTCTCTCGGGAATTGATTGGCCGAGACGACGAAGACGGGTTGCTTCCACAGTCGATTGCCAACAACACGGACATCACCACGCAAGGGGGGACACGAGTCCTCACCGAGTATCGCGGATCAGTCGAGGAATTCACTAACACAGCCGAGGTATTTTTGTCTGCAGTTCTCGATTTCTACATCGAATAGACACGGTTGCTGGCCGTTGAATTCCCGTGACCAGTGAGCACAGGGTGGCAGTGGTAGAGCTCACACGTGTAACAGTAGCCAGTCGCCAGCCCGTCGCTCTCGACAGGTCTCAGTAACTCTGACTATCGGTTCGGTACTCGTTTGCCCTGTCCTGATCGAAGTGACAGGTGAACCCTCACTGACAGCGGGCTCGATCAGGAGTAGACCACAGCAACCCAACACCACGGTATCGCTACGCGGACATTTTTCGCCTCCGGTGTCGTACTCACCACTCGTGCAACCGGTCGTTCACCTCGCAGTGGGGTACATCTGCTACGCGCTGTACACGCGCTGGCGTACCGGACGTATCCCAACCGAGACGGCAGCGCTCGTCGCCATTGCAGGCGCGGCGCTCCCCGACCTGCTCGATAAGCCGATCTGGCTCGCCGGCCTCGTCGACGTCGGACGAACGATCGGGCACTCACTACTGTTTGCGATTCCAGTCGTCGCCGCCGTCTGGCTCCTTTCTCGAGTACGGGGCCAGCAAGCGCTCGGGATTGCCTTCGCCATCGGCTACGGGTCGCATATCGCGACGGACATCCCGTGGCACGTGCTCTCGGGCGATCTTCACGAACTCGGGTTTCTGCTCTGGCCGCTCACGCCGATGCCCGAGTACACGGGGACGAAACCGCTCGGGACCGTGCCGGCACTCGAGATAACAGTCACGACGCTGTGGCTCGAGGCAGTGATCCTCGTCGCCGGAATCGCGCTCTGGCGGGCCGACGGCTATCCTGGAACGGAACCGATCGTTCGGGCCGTCCGCCGCGAGTGATACTGTCGGACAGAAGTCAGTGAGAAGTCGGTCGGACAGTCGCGGCCGTCACCTCGGGGACGGCCGCAGTAGCGCGACCGATCTTCGAATAGTTCTGTCCGGCAGTATGAGCAACACAAGAGAAAGACACTTTCTCCCCAGCCGTGTTCACCGAGACGAGGGTCCGAACGCGCATGGACAAAGACGACTATCTGGAATACTATCTGAGCCGCGAGTTCTTCCGGGACCGGCTGCTCGTACTCTGTCTCGTCGTCGCGGGAGTCGCCGTCGTCCAGTGGCTCGGCATCGAACTCGCAGTACTGGATTCGTCCGTCGAGCACCCGCGGGCCATCGTCGTTCAGGTACTTGCCGTACTCATCATCGGGATGTGGCTCGTTCTCGCCGTACTCGGCACGATTGGACTCGTTCGGTGGGTCAGAAGCCACTCGTTCCATAATAACAACTGAGACTGGTCACACACCAATCGCAGTTTCGGGGTCCTGATTCAGTTCACTGTTCGCAGGTTACAGTGTTCTCCGCTCGCGGTCCGCGGTTTGGAGCGAATAAAGTGAGCGAGAACCGCGCTGCCTTCGTGCGATTGGGTGTGCACTGGCTGTCAGTGGCTACTATAGTTCGGCATTTCTGTGTGCTTTGATGCAGCTCAGAGCGGATGGATTAAGCTCATGGATGAACCAGTAGAAGTAATGATCTATCTACAGGCCATCTCATTATCTGCATTGGTAACAGTATTGCTTATTCTTGCCGCGGATAGGTATGCGAAATTCGATTTTCTCCCTCCGGAATGGGCAACAACACCCGTCTTTGGTATCGGGATTACCGGAACAGGGCTGTCTTTTTATATCCTCCCTATGGAACAGATCATATTCGTGGCCTCTGCAGTCATCTGCTTTCATATCGGTCTGTTATGGCCGTATGAGTGGTGAACACGTGAGGAAAATCTACTGTAACACTGCCTCGAGGGAACCACGTGACCAGGCCAGCGACGACCGCACCGGTTGTTCCAGTCTTCTACCCCAGTTCTATCCCAACTCAGAACGGTCTCCGATGAGATCTTGCTTCACTCCGCCACGAAAGAGAACGGATGGTTTGCAACAGTGCGCAGGAGTGATGTACTCGAGTGACCCGGACCAACGTCATACCGAACTGACGTTACTCGGCTACTGTGTTCGTCTCGGTTGCGGAGCCAGCGGAATCAGCGGGGGGCAGCGGAGTCGGCGGGGGCAGCAGCATTAGCGGACCCAGCAACCGATTCTAACTCCGCATCAGCCGGCGTCTCCGGCTCCACGTTCGCTAAGCGCATCGCGTTCCCCGTCACGCCGAGGCTCATCCCCATGTCGCCGATGATGACCGCGTGAATCACTGTGACGATTCCGACCGGTGCACCGGCGGCGAGCACCGCCTTCACAGCCAGACTCGACCAGATGTTCTGCCGGATGACGCCGTTTGCCTTCCCCGAGAGCTCGTAGAGGTAGGGCAGGCGCGTGAGGTCGTCGCCCATCAGCGCCACGTCCGCTGTCTCGAGTGCAGTGTCCGTGCCGGCCGCGCCCATGGCGATGCCGACGGTCGCGGTCGCCATCGCGGGCGCGTCGTTGATGCCGTCGCCGACCATGGCGACGTGGCCGGTGCCGTCGTCAGCCCCATCGCCAGCCTCCCGTTCGAGTCGCTGGATCCACTCGAGTTTCTCCTCGGGGAGCAACTCCGCGTGGAACTCGTCGATGCCGACCTCGTTTGCGATTGCACGGGCCGTGCCCTCGTTGTCGCCGGTAAGCATCACGACGCGGACGCCCTGATCTTGCAGCCGTGAGACGGCCCAAGCGGCCTCTGGGCGGACCTGGTCTGCGACAGCGATCACGCCGATCGGGCCGTCTTCGGTGCCGACGATGACGATCGTCTTGCCCTCTGCCTCCAGCTTGGGGACGACATCTTCGAGCACGTCGAGACAGTTCTCGCGCTCACACTGGCGCTTCGGACGCGTTGCGCTCGCGACGTTCATGCCGCCGTCGGTCGTCGCGTGGACGTGTTTCAGATCCGCCAGACCGTCAAAGAGGTCCGGCTTCCCGACGTAGTGGGTTTCACCGTCGATATCCGCTCGAACACCCCTGCCGGTCAGCGCCTCGAACGCCGAGATATCAGGCTCGTCGATAGCGACACCTTGTTCCTCGGCGTAGCCGACAATCGACTGTCCGATCGGGTGTTCACTGCGTCGCTCGACTGCCCCAGCACGGCGGAGTACATCTTCGTCAGTCGCGCCCTCGAGTGGGATCACGTCCGTCACGGAGAGGTCGCCCTGGGTCAGCGTCCCGGTCTTGTCGACCGCGAGGACGTCGCTCTCGCCGGTCACCTCGAGATGGCGGCCGCCCTTGATCAGCACGCCGTTGCGGGCGGCGCTCGTGATTCCTGAGACGACGCTGACCGGCGTCGAGATGACGAACGCACAGGGGCAGGCGATGACCAGCAGCGTGAGCCCGCGCAGGAACCAGGTGTTCCAGGACGCGCCGGCGACGAGCGGTGGAGCAATTGCGACGGCGAGTGCGAGCACGACGACGATCGGCGTGTAGGCACTCGCAAAGCGGTCGACGAACTGCTCGCGTTTGGTCTGCTCGCGCTCTGCGTCCTCGACGATCCGGACGATGCGGGCGATAGTCGACTCGTCGGCCTCGCTCTCGACGTCGATCTCGAGGTAGCCGGACTCGGGAATCGTCCCGGCGAAAACTTCGTCGTCCGCTGTCTTGTCGACTGGGACGCTCTCGCCGGTGATGGGCGACTGGTCGATCGCGCTCTCGCCCTCGCGGACGACGCCGTCGGCCGGGATCTTCTCACCCGGTCGAACGACGACCACGTCGCCGACCTCGAGTTCATCCGCAGGCACCGTCTCTTCGGTGCCGTCCTCGCGACGGATAGTCGCCGTCTCCGGCGAGAGATCCATCAGTTCTCGCAGCGAGTCACGCGCACGATCCATCGAGAAGCGCTCCAACAGCTCTGCGACCGAGAAGAGCACCGCGAGCATTGCTCCCTCGAAGGGGTGGTGAGCCGCGACGCTGGCGAGGATACCGGCGGTCATCAGGAAGTCGATGTCCAGACTCCGGTTTCGCGCCGAGTAGTAGCCGTTTCTGATGATCGGCGTCCCCGCAACCACGACCGCCGCGATGAACAGCAGGTGCGAGAGTTCGTAGGTCCGGCCCGCGACGGTCCCGAGCGCCGGATCGAGTGCCGGGAGAACGAACTCGAGTACCATCCCGATCGTGACGAGGACGCCGCCAACTGCGGTGCCGACGGCGCGGCGGCTCTTCCAGACGGCCTGTTTGTCACCCATCCGTTTGCTACCGTCGTCGATGAGTGAGGCGTCGTAGCCGGCTGATTCGATGGCGGTGACGACGGTTGCGGTATCAGTGTCGCCGTCGGTCGAGACGGTGACACGGCCCGACGTAGGCTGGGTTTCGATTTCGCTCACGCCGTCGGTGTTCTGAAGTGCGTTCTCCACCTTGGATGCGCACGAAGCGCAGTCCATCTCCGGAACCGAGAACGACTGCTCACCTGCCGACGCGGTACCGGCGGTTCCGTCGGCACCGGCATCGCCGCTACCACCACGCTTGCCAACGATTTCGTACCCCGCCGCGCGAACGCGGTCTCGAATCTCCGACTGGCTTGTCACAGCCCCATCGTAGGACACCAGCAGACGGCCGCTCGTCACCTGTGCGTCGAGGTCGTCGATGCCATCGAGTCGCTCGACACTGTTCGTCACCTTGCTCGCACAGGAGGGACAGTCCATCTCGGGAACCTGTAGCTCGAGCGTACGCGTCGTACTCGATTTCGCGTCCGAGTCCGAACAGCAGTCGTCCGCACACTGATTCACATCTGTCGCAGTCGTCGAGCCCGCCGAATCCGCCGAATCGGGCGGCACACCGGGGGTGGAATCTCTCATTACCAGTGTCTACTGGCCGGGATAGCATACAGGTTGTTTGGCGTGCGCCAACTTGGGGGTCGGGATATGCCAACCGAGCGTTTGTTACGGTCGGCTGCAGTCGTCTGCAGCCGCCTGTAGCGAGGATAGCACTACTGATCCGGGTCAGCGTTGCGAAGGGGGTACCGGCTGTCACCTCTCAGGTGCACTCGAGTAGTATAGCCATCCTCGAACGCTCGGTCGGGCCGCTATCAGGAAGGGCTGTCGGGTGGTTGAAAACGGCGGATATCGCTGATTACAGGCCAGCGGCGAGCTGCTCGATCGACTCTGTCTCGTCGACGAACGTCGCCGCAAGCGTCGCCTCAGCCCGACGGAGCCGGTAGGAGAGCGTCGAGCGCGGCACGTCGAGTTCCTCGGCGAGCTCCGAGAGGTCGATCCGGCGCGGCGTCTCGTAGTAACCACGGTCGACCGCCGCCTGCAGGGCCTCTCGCTGTTCCGTTGGGAGAGCACCAGCGAGGGAGCCGTTGGCGACACCACCGGTTTCAGCGCCGGCAGCCGCGCCGTTCCCGCCGTGTTCCGGATCGAGTTCTGTCAGTCGGATCATCTCCATGCCGGTACACTCGCCGACCTCCTCGCCGAGTGCGTCGAAGAACGCGTGGATCGGTGCATCGCTTGCGAGGACGATCCGCCAGCGGTAGCGTCGCCCCTCGCGGTAGGTCTCGAACAGCATGCCGTCGCCGAGGTGTTCCCGTGCAACGTGGGGGACCGACGTGCAGACGTCGGTTCGGTCCCAGTAGGTATAGACGACGAGCGTGTCGCTCGAGCGGTCGAGAACCTGGACTTCACAGTCTGCTCCGCAGTCGTCCTTCACGAGACAGTCTGCAAAGTAGTCCGCCGTCTTGTAGGCGGCCTCGAGCTCGGCGAGGGCAGTTTCGGAGCCGGTCGCGAGGTCGACGCGCCAGAGGCTGTCAGCGCTGACGTGACATGACAGGGAGCGAACCGACGCGTCGGGGTGATCCGCGAGGACATCAGCGACCGGGTTGGTCCCCGGTTCGTACTCCAGGGCGAAGACGAACTCTCTCATCGGCTGTGTGTAGGTGCTCGCGCGACAAATGGTTTCCCGATTGGTCGTGTACAGTTCGCATGGGGCGGCCAACAGACACTCACACGGCAGCAGTGCTCGGTGATTTCTGGACGTTCTACCGCCACTACACGAAGACGGCTGCGCACGCGGCCGCCGCGGCGGGACTTGCGATCTTCGGGCTTCTCGTCTTTCTCGACCCGTGGTTCGCTGCGCTCGCGATCGCCAGCTACGTCATTCCACCGGTCGCGTTGTACCTGCTGGCACCGGACCGGATTCGCGAGCGTGCAGCCGCTAGTGATAGCGACCGCAGCGAAGAACAAGGAACCGATGCCAGAGGACGTAGCGAGGTCGGTGTCGGATCTGTGACAGAGACTGAGACTGAGACGGAGCCAGCCGACCCGGAAACTGCGCTGATGCACCCGCCAGGTGGGCGCGATTCGGACTCCGAGTCGGGTAACAACGGCAATACCGACGCAGATGGGGACAGCGACACTGATTCGGATAGCGACTCGAACGGCGGCAACGGTGAGACTGCTTCAGACAGCGATTCGGACTCCGACAACGGTGACACTGATTCGGATACTAACGCAGACCGCGCGAACGGTGATACCGATTCAGACACCGGCAACGGCGACACCGATTCGGACCACGACGGATAGCCGGAGACGCCAATACCTCCGTCTTCTGCCCATCCGGGCGAAACACTCTCAACCGGAGCCGAGAACGAACCCCTTTTGCCACGATTGACCCAACCCACCCCATGGACCGACTCCTCGAGTCGCTCGACGACGCGCCAATCATCGACAAGGACGGCTACGAGTACCTCGTCCACCCGATCAGCAACGGCGTCCCGATGCTCGACCCCGCACTGCTGCGCGAGGTCGTCGTCGAGGTCATGCAAACCGCCGACCTGAACGTCGACAAGATCGTCGCCCCCGAAGCGATGGGCATCCATCTCGCAACCGCCGTTTCGCTCCAGACGGACATCCCGCTCGTCGTCATCCGCAAGCGCGAGTACGGCCTCGACGGCGAAGTCTCGCTCCACCAGGAGACCGGCTACTCCGAATCGGAGATGTACATTAACGACGTCGAACCCGGCGACCGCGTCGTCATCATTGACGACATGCTCTCGACCGGTGGCACCCTGGCCTCGATCTGTACCGCCCTGGACGACATTGGTGCCGACATCTCTGACATCATCGTTGTCATGCGAAAAGTCGGTCCCTCCGCCCTCGATGACACCGAGTTCGACGCAACGAGTCTCATCGACATCACGGTCGAAGACGGCGAGGTTGTCGTTCACTGATCGCGCGTTTGGAACTGGACTCGGCTGGGCGAGACTGGACTGTACTATAGTAACAACTGCAACTATTTACACACTGATCGCACAGCCGTCGTGCGATCAGGTGCGCATTGACTTGCAGTGGCTACTATAGACTGCACTCTGCATTCCACTGGACTCGAGTACATAGCGCGCTCATTCCCAATACCACCAACTGATAAGCGCGTGTTGTGTTTCACAGTTCTCAAATTATATCCACGAGAGTGTATAGATTGGTGCGAAGAGAACACCATTATGAGCGTACATACGAAATCTTTTACGCCTCGATACGTAGATCCCAGTCATAGATGACGAACGATCCTGGGGATGGCATCGAACTCGAGTATGGGCTCGACGAGAAGCCGCCGATGGCGAAGTCAATCCTGCTCGGGTTGCAACACGTGGCGGTGATGATTGTGCCGGCGACGGCGGTGGCATACATCGTCGCCGGCAACGTCGGACTCGATGGGGCTGACACGGCCTACATCGTCCAGATGGTGTTGCTCTTTTCCGGCCTGGCGACGGTTATCCAGGCGTACACGATCGGTCCCGTCGGTGCAAAGCTGCCGATTGTCATGGGTTCGAGTTTCACGTTCGTCGGCGCAGCGACGACGATCGGTATCGAGTTCGGGATGGCCGCCGTCTTCGGGGCGATTCTCGTCACCGGGTTCGTCGTCGAGGGCTTCATCGGCTGGCAGTTCAAGCGCATCAAACCCTTCTTCCCGCCGCTCGTGACCGGGCTCGTCGTCGTGATTATCGGCCTGTATCTGATTCCGGTGGGCATGGACTACGCCGCTGGCGGGTCCGCAGCACAAGACGCCGGCGAGTTCGGCGCGATTCAGCACATCGGACTGGCAGCGCTGGTGCTGGCTATCGCTGTCGGGCTCAATATGCTCACGCGCGGGGTGACGCGGCTGTTGAGCGTCCTTGTTGCAATCGCTGCCGGCTACGCTGCCGCGCTCGCATTGGATGTGGTCTACGGCTTCGGACTCGTCGACTTCTCGTCAGTGGGGAGTGCGGATGCAATCGCGTTCCCGTCACCGACCCACTTTGGGTTCGAATTCGAACCGATCGCAATCCTCGTCTTCGCGTTCCTCTTTCTGGTCTCCGCAATGGAAACTGTCGGTGACATGTCCGGCGTCACTGCCGCAGAGGGGCGAAACCCCGATGACCGCGAGTTCCGCGGTGCACTCTTCAACGACGGGTCGCTGAGTTCGCTCGGCTCTATCTTCGGCACGTTTCCGGTGACCTCGTTCTCACAGAACGTCGGTATCGTCACCTTCACGGGTGTGATGAGCCGCCACGTCGTCGGTATCAGTGGCGTCATTCTCGCGATACTCGGTCTCAGCCCGGTAACCGGTGCCCTGGTGACGACGATTCCGAGCGCCGTCTTCGGTGGTGCGGTCCTCCTGATGGTCGGGATGGTCGCCGCCAGCGGCTTCCGATTAATCGTCCTGCATACCGAACTCAACCGCCGCAACATGGTCATCGTTGCCGTCTCGCTCGGTCTCGGACTCGGGATCGCGACGACCCCCGAAGCGATTAGCGGGCTGCCGAACGCGGCCCAGACGTTCTTCGGTGAACCGGTGATCCTGACCGCGCTCTCGGCGCTCATGCTCAACACCATCGTCCCTGGAGAGCAGAGTCCGCTGTTCGACGCCGCATCTCCTGAAGACACCAGTAGCGCAGACGCTGCTGTGCCAAATCCGGGAGACGACTAATTCGTCTCATCGGTTACGGCTCTGTTACGCTCAAGAAGTGTTTCTTCGACCTCTAGCGTCCTCTCTAGGTTGGACTCGAACACTTCGATACGCTCCGAACGCCGTCATCGAACTCGAGTGAAACTCGGTACGACCCTATCGTAATATCGGCGGTACACTCTCGGTCAGTGCGTACAGCCGTCTGGTTCCCGCAACGAGAACGGTACACATCGCCTCAACGGAGTCGAATCGGAGGTCGATGAGAGCATCGAACATAACCCACAGGTTGATCAACGCTTACCGGTGGAGAAGCAACAATGACAGCGAAGAATGCCGAGTAGTGGTTCATCTCAAGCAGCAAGACACCATTCGTTCTTTCACACCGTTCTGATTTCTAGACTTTCTTGTTCTAGCATTAGAAGCTATTTCCCGCTTCTCGTGGTACTCGTCCTGTGGGCAATGTTAACATATGTCATTGGCCACGATTACTCCTCGCAAGAGGAGAGGAGGAGACTCGCATGCCTGTCAAAGACATCGCTCGCCCACGTGAAGAACTGGTATCAGCAGAACCGACAGCGTCCATACGAGAGGTCTGTCAGCTTATGGACGACAAGAAGGTCGGCTGTGTCGTGATCGAATCGGAGAACAAACCAGCCGGGATTATCACCGACCGCGACGTCAGTATGGCGTTCGGAGAGGGGAAAAGCCTCGAAGATCTAACAGCCGACGACATCATGAACCGTGATCCGCACACGGTATCGTCCGATGATGGCGTGTTCGAACTCTGTGCGACAATGGCCGAACATGGCGTGCGCCGCATGCCGGTTATTAAGGACGACACACTGACAGGGATCATCACGTTTGACGATCTGGTTGTGCTCCTTGACGACGAAATGAGCAATCTCTCAGACGTCGTCCGAACCGAGTCGCCGGCGTACGAGACATCGTGAACCGGTACCTGCTCCGCTTTTTTGCAACTGAACAGTTTGGCTCCGTTCCAGAGTAGGGATCAAATTGCCGTTTGGCTTTTCCCCAAGTTCGAGACAGAACATCTCTCTCTCTCTTAGAAGAGTGGCGTTTCACTTGCCGGTACAGATCGATGACCGCGTGACTGGGACAGTCGAAGTCGTTGAAGAACTCGGTGACAGTAAGTACTGCCTCTCCACGACTGTCAGAAACACTACGCAGGAGAAACTGGCTCTTGAGGGAGAGGCTGTTGTGTTGATGGACAAATAGACAGGCAGATAATAACAAATCCATCTTTCTACAAGCAGGGAACTCCGGACGTTAGGCCGGGAAAGAATGCGACACAGTACTGACCAACCACTACTCGGTGGCAGGCCCGGAAACTGACCCCTATTGCGCGAAAACCACCTAGCGGCTGCATTAGGTCGATCAGGACTCCGATTTCAACCCACCCGCCATGGAACTCGGAACGCTGTTGTACGTACTTTGAAGAGATGAAACGGTGAACCCCCTCATTCAGAGATAGCTTTAGCCACGCCGATCAAGCAACCGCAGAACCGTGGCTGCAACCCTCCGCCGCCTGGTGAAACTCGCTAAACTAAACACGATGGGCAGCCACCGCCAAAGTCTGAAACAGTGCTGGTAAGGAGGGACCTGCAGCGCATACTGTCACTGCAGAGTTGCTTGGTGTATGAGTTGCACGGCGTGGAAATTGGTTGACTGCTCGCAGTCCTGACGCAACCGGAAGCGTGACGGAAGGTACAGAGTCGATTTCTCGCTTGAGTCATAACGACGGTTACTCAAGTACACTCATGCCAGGCGACTGCACTGCACAAACTGCGAATCGCCACTCTATTACTCCTGCTACTGCGTGGATCGTCTCCAAAAAAGCAACGTGGTAACATCCGCTGTCGTAGCGGTCCTCTCGGGTGTTTGCTTAGAATCCCTTGCCGAGCATCTCGCGCGCGATAACGTTCTTCTGAATCTCCGAGGTTCCCTCGTAGATCTGCGTAATCTTCGCGTCGCGGTAGAGTCGCTCGACCGGGAAGTCGTTGACGTAGCCAGCGCCACCGTGGATCTGGACAGCCTCGTCAGCAACGTCGACAGCGATACGGGAGGCGTACTCCTTCGCCATCGAGGCCAGCTTCGTGATGTCGTTGCCCTGGTCGACGTTCCAGGCCGCCTTGTACGTCAGGTTACGGGCCGCCTCGGTGTCCGTCGCCATCTCAGCAAGCTTGTGCTGGATCGCCTGGAATTCCGAAATCGACTGCCCGAACTGCTCGCGGTCCTGGGCGTACTCGAGTGCAGCGCGCGTAGCACCCTTGGCGATGCCGACGCCCTGTGCGGCGACGGCGGTACGGGTCTCGTCGAAGAACTGCATCTGCTGCATGAACGCGGCGTCTTTGGTGCCGATGAGGTTCTCTTCGGGGACGCGGACGTCGTCAAAGACGAGTTCGGCGGTGTCGGAGGCGCGGATGCCCAGTTTGCCGGTGATCTTCTCGGCAGAGAAACCGTCGCGATCGGACTCGACGACGATCTGGCTGAAGCCGTTGTACCGGCCCTGTGCGTCGGGGTTGGTCTTACAGAGGACGACGAAGAAGTCGCCGACGGTACCGTTGGTGATCCACATCTTGGTGCCGTTGATCACCCACTCGTCGCCGTCCTTCTCGGCACGCGTCGAGACGGAGGAGACGTCAGAGCCGGTGTCGGGCTCGGAGATTGCAGCGCCGGAGATCTTCTCGCCCATCGCGACGGGTTCGAGGTAGCGCTCCTTCTGGTCTTCGGTGCCGAAGTTCATGATCGCCTCACAGCCGAAGGATGTCGAGACGATCGACAGCGCGATACCGGGGTCGTAGGAGAACAGTTCCTCGGTGATGATCGCGGTGTCGAGGATGGAGTAGCCGGCACCACCGTAGTCGATCGGGATGTACGAGCCGGTCAGCCCCATTTCGGCGGCCTTGTCGATGACCTCGTGTGGGTACTTCTCCTCGGTGTCGTACTCCTCGGCGACGGGGACGATTTCGTTCTCGGCGAACCGCTGTACCTCTTCGCGGATCTGTTGCTGTTCTTCGGAGAGACCGAATTCCATGGACAATCGTTACTTTCCGAGCGATAAAGAGCTTTGTAACCGGCTGTAAACTCAAAGAGAGTTTCCTTCCGCAAAGAGGGAAACGTTCAAACGGGTTCCCATTGCACACTGACCCATGGAACTGGAAGACATCAACACCGTCGCAGTTCTCGGTGCAGGGAACATGGGACACGGCATCGCGGAGGTCGCCGCGATGGCTGGCTACGACGTCGCACTGCGCGACATTAAAGAAGAATTCGTCCAGAACGGCTACGAACAGATTGAGTGGTCACTCAACAAGCTCGCCGAAAAGGACCAGCTCAGCCAGGACGAAGCCGACGCCGCACTCGAGCGCGTCACGCCGATCGTCGATGTCGAGGAAGCCGTCGGCAACGCCGACGTCGTCATCGAGGCCGTCCCGGAGAAGATGGAGATCAAGAAGGACGTCTACGGTGAGGTTGAGGAGCACGCGCCCGACCACACCATCTTCGCGACGAACACCTCGAGTCTCTCGATCACGGACCTCGCTGACGTGACCGAGCGCCCCGAGCAGTTCTGTGGCATGCACTTCTTCAACCCGCCAGTCCGCATGCAGCTCGTCGAGGTTATCTCCGGTGCGGAGAGCTCCGACGACACGCTCGACGTCATTGAGGAACTCGCCGACGACTTCGGCAAGACGCCGGTCCGCGTCCACAAGGACTCGCCAGGCTTCATCGTCAACCGCATCCTTGTCCCCCTGATGAACGAAGCCTCTTGGCTCGTCAGCGAGGACGAGGCGACCATCTCGGAGGTCGACTCGACCACGAAGTACGACATGGGGCTCCCGATGGGCAGCTTCGAACTCGGCGACCAGGTCGGCAACGACGTGAGCTTCCACGTCCTCGAGTACATGCACGACGTGCTCGGTGAGGCCTACGAGCCAGCGCCACTTCTCGAGGAGAAGGTCGAGAACGAAGAGCTCGGCAAGAAGACGGGCAAGGGCTTCTACGACTACGAGGACGGTCCCGGTGCCGATATTCCGACCGACGAGCAGTCGGAGTTCGTCAAGGATCGCCTGCTGGCGACGATGGCCAACGAGGCCGCGAAGCTGATTGGCAACGACGTCGCGCCGCCGGCCTCGATCGACGAGGCAGTACAGCTTGGTGCCGGCTTCCCGGATGGGCCGGTCAAGCTGGTCGACGAGTACGGCCTCGACACCCTGCTCGAGACGCTCGAAGAGGCCTACGACGAGACCGGCCACGAGCGCTACGAGCCGGCAGACTTCCTCGCGGAGCGCGCCGACGAGGGCGGCTTCTACGAGAGCGACGAGGACGAGGACGGCGTCGACTTCGACGCCATCCGCGTCGAGTACCCCGGCGAGATGGTCGGCCACATCGTCCTCGACCGGCCACACCGCATGAACACGATCAGCGACGACCTGCTCGCCGAGCTCTCTGAGGCCATCGACCTGCTCGAAGCCGACGAGGAGGTCCGTGCGATCCTCATCACCGGCGAGGGCGAGAAGGCCTTCTCCGCCGGTGCCGACGTCCAGAGCATGGCTGCCGGCGGCGCGGACTCTCTCGGCGCGATTGAGCTCTCGAAGAACGGCCAATCTACCTTTGGCGAACTCGAGTCCTGTGACCTGCCGGTCGTCGCCGGTATCGACGGCTTCTGTCTCGGCGGCGGAATGGAGCTCGCCACCTGCGCCGACCTCCGCGTTGCAAGCGAGCGTTCGGAGTTCGGTCAGCCAGAACTCAACCTCGGCCTGATCCCCGGCTGGGGCGGCACGCAGCGACTCTCCCAGATCGTCGGCGAAGGCCGTGCGAAGGAGATCATATTCACCGCAGAGCGCTACGAAGCCGACGTGATGGCAGACTATGGCTTCGTCAACGATGTCGTCGAGAACGACGACCTCGAGGACGCCGCGTTCGATCTCGCCGCCCAACTGGCTGGCGGTCCGCCGATCGCCCAGAAGTTCACCAAGCGCGCGATGCTCGCGGGTCGCGACGACACCGAGGCGGGACTCGAGTACGAGGCCTCCGCGTTCGGTCACCTGATGGCGACGGACGACCTGATGGAGGGTATTACGGCGTTTATGGGCGACGGCGAGCCTGAGTTCGAAGGGAAGTAAGAGCGAACTGGAACTGGAGCCGGAACTGAAACTGAACACGGCTGCCGACAACCGGCCGTGGCCAGCAATCGACTCGATATTTTTTGCCGGCTACGACACGACCGAGCTGTCACTGTCTGCGACAGTGTTACTGCTCGGCGTTCCCAGTCACGAACTCAAATCGTGCCCCACCAGCCTCGCTCTCACGCGCCGTCACCTGCCAGTCGTGGCCCGTCGCCACCTCGCGAACGATCCAGAGCCCGATCCCAAGACTGTCTGTCGCCGACGAAATCGACGGGTCGAACAGGTCGTCGTTTGCTGCCAGATCGTCTGGCAATCCGGAGCCGTTGTCCGCGACGAAAAAGCCACACGGGTCGCCTGTCTGCTCGTCTCCACCCGCTATCGAGAGCCGTCGCTGGTCGCTGGACTCGAACTCGAGTACCCCCACACGCATGGCCAACTCGTCGGTCTCCCCATTGGGACAGCCGTGTTCGATGGCGTTTCGGAACAGGTTCTCGAAGACGCGCAGGAGCCGCGATCGGTCGGCCATGAACGTCGTTGTCTCGGTCAGCGTGAGTGTGGCCTCGCCCGTCGAGACGTGTTCCCAGGCCTCCCTGGCGACGGTTTCGAGGTCGACGCGCTCGGTATCGCTTGCCCACGTGCCGTCGCGGGCGATGGCGAGGACATCGTGTATGATCGCCTCCATGCGGTCAAGACTCCGCTGAGCCGTTGGGAGGTGTTCGAGCGAGCCGGTTTCGTCGATAAGGTCGAGATAGCCCTGGGCGATGCCGAGGGGGTTGCGAAGGTCGTGGCTGACGATGCGTGCGAAGGCGTCGAGGCGCTCGTTCTGTTTACGTAGGCGGCGCTCGTTCTGTTTTCGTTCGGTGATGTCACGGAGGACACCGACGGTACCGCCAATGGTGATAGTGGTGTCAGTGCCGGTATCGGTGGCAGTATCAATGTCGCCGCCACTGTCGGTACCGCTCCCACTGGCACTCCCGCTGTCGTTGTTGGTACCGTCACCACTGGGACGGTCGAGGACAGCAATCTGTGCCTCACAGGTGACGTACGAGCCGGTCTTCGTCTCTAGGGGCACTTCGATCGTCGCCGATCGGCGGTCGGCCTCAACGAGCGACTGAACGGTCTCTGTGGCGTGTTCGATCGTCTGGTCGTCGAAGAGCAAGGAAATGTGTTCGCCGAGGAGCCATTCACGGCTGTAGCCGGTCATCTCGACGAACGCGTCGTTCACCGTCATCACGTGACCCGAGCCGTCGAGAACGAATATTCCGTCACCTGCGGTCTTCACGAGGCGTTCGTACCGGTGCAGCGTTCGCTCTTGTTGTTCGAGTTGGCCACGAATCGCGATCGTCTCGAGAACGTGGGAAGCCACGCCGGCGACGGCGCGAATCGTCCGACGGGTGCTGGCTGTGAACGTCGTCGGTGCGTAGACGACGAGGACGCCATACCGGTCTGACTCCGTTGCGAGCGGAGCAACTGCAATTGAACGAGCGCCATGGTCACGTGCCCGGTCGTGAAACGGCGCAGGGGTGAACGCCCCGCCCGAGATGGCTAGGTCAGGCTGTGAGGTGAGATTCTGCGTCTGGAGGCGCTGGGAGTACAGCGCCCGCTCGAGAAGCGGATTTGCACCGTTTCCGACACGGAACGTGCGATGGATGGGCCACTCGGTCGCGTCCGGATCTGTCGCCCAGGGAACGACCGAGCGTTCGCCGCGGTCGTACTCGCCGACCCAGGCGAAGACGAACGCGTCGCGCTCCGTGAAGACGGTTCGAAGCACTCGCTCGACCGTTTGGGGCGAGGTCGCGTCGGCCAGTTCGCGCCGAACGGTCGCGACAAGTTCGGGGTGGGACACGTCGACTGCCTCGCCGTCGTCGGATCGACCACTGGATTCAACGCCGGTCCGCTCGAGTTCGGGGAAGCCAGACCGTCCGTTCGGTGCTCCGGCATCGATGCTCGACAGGACAGTCGCGGCGAGACCGCCGGACCCCGCAGTCGCGTTCGCCTCTCGCATGGGGCGTGTGGACGACCGGTCCTGTGGCCCGTCCGCAGTTCCCGACGGCGTACCCGGGACCGAGAGTTCGGCGAGTACTGGCTGCGACGGCGCGAGAGCAGTTCCCTCGCCTGCGGTCTCACTTCCGTCCCAGTACGCGAATACTGAGGGTGGCGACGACACATCCTTCTCGAGTTGCGCTACGAACGCCGACACCGAGTCGACGGTTTTGACATCGACAATGATCACGTCGACGCGTTCGTGGTGCTCGTGGTCGGTTCGTTCGTGTCGTCGTCCAGCAGCCGTCTTCGAGTCACTCCAGTCGCCCTCCTCCGGGAAGTCCTGATTACGACTGAACTCGAGTTGGTCGACGGCGAGGTCGGGATCCGGAACGATGCTAACACTCACGGGTGCGTCGGTGAACGCGAGTGTGAGTGCTGCTCGCGTTGATGAGTCGCGGCTGATGCAGAGAACACGTGCGCGGCTCATAGTGGGGCACTCGCACCTGGTGATGGTGTCGTGGGCGTTGGGGTGAGAGTAGCGGCTGTGGTGGGCGTAGGGGAGGTGGTGTCGTCGACGGACACAACGGACCTATCGATCCCAGCGGTTCCAACGAACATAGCGGATAGCTGTCTCGGCGTGTACATTGTCGTGTGGCGTCGGGAAGCGACTGCTCCGTCTGGAAACAGTGTTCAGTGGCCGGTGAACCGGCGTCAGTGTGCAATCGATCACTGTAACGGTACTGGCGCGACTCTAGCCGGCGAACCCGGAGAGTAGCCACTCACCGTTTCCGCTCCCACCACCGTCACCGTCACCATCGCCGTCGCCGTCGTCGTTCCGCAGACTTGGCGCGCTCACGAGGACGAACGCGCTTTCGGTGTCGCCGTTGCGGATCTGCCGCGTGGATTCGGGTGGGATCCACAGCGCGTCTCCGGCTTCCATTGCAACCGGATCGTCGTCGACCACGACCGTCGCCTCGCCCTCGATGAGGACGTAGACCTCCTCGTGGTCGTTGTCCGTGTGATCGTGGGGTTTGCTCTTCCAGTCCGGATCACAGCGGGCGACCGTCACCCCAACCTGCTCCGTCTCGAGTGGGTCGCTCAGGACGTGCATCGCACTCGAGACCTGATCGACCTCCTCGTAGTTCACCTTCCGGTAGGACATGGCTGACTCTTAGCGCGGATCACAGTAAAGGTACGCGTTCAGTACGGCTTCGAGTGCGGTTCAGCCTGGGGACCGCCAGTTTCAGTGATCCTGACTGAGCGGGTCGAAACTGTCGACTGGCGTCACCGAGTAGTCGACCGTCAGGGCATCCTTGGTCGCGCGAATCTTCCCGACGAAGGTGGAAATATCCTCGAGTTCGCCCTCGAGAACGAACAGTTCCATGCAGTAGTGGTCGCCGACGTGACTGTGGAAATTCGAGGCGACGAGGCCCTCGTGCTCGTGGCGCAGGTGCATCATGCGCTCCTCGACAGCGGTTGTTTCGTAATCAAAGAGGACCGTAACGATCGCCATGAGCTCGCGGTCTTCTAGACGCGTGTCTTCGAACTCGCCGAGGAGGTTTCGCGAGGCCTCTCGGACGACTTCGCTGCGGCCGGTGTAGCCGTGTTCCTCTGCAAACTGGTCGAGTCGATCGAGAAGTTCGTCCGGCATTGAGACGCTGACGACTGCCATATAATAACTCAGTGGCAGAAATCTATTAAGGTTTATCATCACGCATGGCGTCGTCGACTTCGACTACGACGCCGCACGCGTCCACGGCACGACGACGTTCTACGACACCTTCGAGAACAGCCCGAACGGCGTCTTCGGCGAGCAGACCTCATACCGTCCCCACACGTCGATCCGCAGCCAGGGAGCGGTCGGTAGCAACGGACCGATAGCGGAGAGACGGCGTCTCCACCGATCATATGACGGCACTGCTGTTCATCACGCTACTGTACCGGAGCCAACAGCTATATATTCAGTCGGCTATACGTGCCAGCAACGCGGTGCACGACGTGATTCCGACAACAATCCGTTCGGATCGACACCTGCTTGCCGTATCGTTTGCCTGCTTTGGCGTCGCGGGCGCTGCCGGGGCAACCGCCGACGCACTTGGTCCAACACTCGGAGCGACGGCGCTCGCCATCGGTGGCGTCTACACGGTCGCGCGCTACGCGAATCGGGTTTCACGCCGATCGCTCGCCACCAACGCACTGGCATTCTGGAGTGGCTTTCTCGCAATCTCTGGGACTCACCTCGTCGGACTCGGAACCATCGGCGCAGTCGCGCCCGGCCCGGACAGCGTGGTTGCCCTCGGGCTCACGGTGCTCACCTGGGCAACGTTGCTAACCGCCTGTGCGGCAACGACGTTCCTCGGCTTCCGAGAATACGGCGCGACAGTCAGTGCCGACACGCCAGAAGAACAGGTACTCGAGGGCGACACCTCAGATTATCCCACGCGGTAACTCACTGCGATTCCTTCTCCAAGCGGAATGACGACTGTCTCGAATGCTGGGTCTGCCGTCACGCGCTGGAGATAGTCCGCAATGCCGCGTGTGTGTTCGTTGCTCTCGGCTTCGATGACGCGGCGCGCCGCATCGTCGCCAGCCTGTGCGGCCTCGACCATGTCGAGTAGTTTTTCGAATTCGATGACGCTCGCCGAGATGGCGTTGTCCGCGATGATAACGCCACCGACCGGCACCTTCGAGCGGATCGCCTCGAAGGCGTCCTCATACTGGTGTTTCTGGATGTCGATCAACACTACGTCGAACGGACCGTCGTACTTGCCGGCCGTCTCGACCGCGTCACCAAGTTCGTACCGCGCGAGATCGTCGTAGCCGCCTGCGGCCATGTACTCACGGGCCTGGTCAAGTTCGTCCTCGTCGACCTCAGTGAGGACGATCTCGCCGCTGCCATCGTTCGGGAGGGCCTCTGCGAACCAGTAGGCAGAGTAGCCGTAGCCAGAGCCGAACTCGAAAATACGCTCGGCATCGCTCATGCGAGCGACGAACCGGAGGAACGCGCCGACCTCCGGACCGACGTGTGGAAAGCCGTGTTCCTCGGCGAAGTGGTCCATCTCCGCCAGCGTCTCGTCCGGTTCGGGACCAACTGCGCGAACGAAGCGACTGATCTCGGCTGCGATAACGTCGACCATAGCTGATACTTCCGGGGAGACCATATCAAAGGTGAGGTCGGGGCAGACGGTCGGCGCTGCAGTCGAGAGCAGATGACGAACGCAGAAGGGGAGAAACAGTTGGTGATTTGGATTTTTGGGCAGTGTTTTGTGAAGATCGCGTTCAGGAGAGGGCAAGCAGTTACCGAAGCGGTATCGATCTATCCGAATTATAGCAAAAATCGCCTGCTGAATACAGAGGTTCGGCCTTGTTTAGACGCTCAAACGTTAACAGTAGAGGGTCGATCGAACTCGTGTCGTCGTGCTAGCAGCTCAGGGGGAATGACAAATTTACTAGGGAGTGAAGCAGGACGTGTTCGTTGTGTACACGAAGACCTCCCGCTTCACAGAGAACCACGTCGAAAAGTGGTTTCAAACTGTCTCAATGCGGATCGACCGCTTTCACTCGTTCTGGAAGGGCAGTCCAGACAGCGCAAGACGCTGGCTCAGACGCTTCAGATCTCTGTGACTCACAGAGGAAAGATAGAATTATTGATGTGAACGTAGCTAGGAATCTAAACCAGTCATTCAGATGCGTCATAAATCCACAATACCACGACGTCTATTTCTTGCAGGTATAGCCGTTAGCTTAGCTGGATGTTCAATGCCCAGTCGAAATAATACTGTGCAAGCTTCAATCCAGGATGCTAAAGCATATCTAGTTGAGCCCGATCAACTAGTCGCTTTAGTTGATATCACAAAACCAGAAGGGGAAGAAGTCCAAGTGACTTTACGGTGGTCGCTCGCCACAGAGGACTATACACAGGCCTCTGTAACAACATTTATTATCGAACGCTCTTGTGTAGCACTTTGTTGATTTCACAGTGTGGCTTTGATAGCGTGTTTGAGCGCTTCTCTCCCTGGTTTCCGCAGTAGCTT
>NZ_AOIN01000059.1 GCF_000337135.1 Natrialba chahannaoensis JCM 10990 | reverse complement strand
CTAACGGACACCGCTGACGCGGTGTCCTTGCTCTCTTCGATTCCACAGCGACAACTGACCAGTATCAACAATCTCCTACAGAAGAGCGTGTATCTCATTTTGATCACGCTATCTTGAGAGCGAGTTTGATGGGAGAGCGGAGGTAGCACGTCAGCGGGTGTGTGGCAGTCCTTCTGGTAGGTCGGGACTATTGACCAAACGTTCTCCCGTCGTGAATCGCCCTCACACCACCGTTGTCTGAAAGAGTAGATAGCTCTTGATTGGAAAAGCCCTAAATACGATTCAAACACTTTCCAAATCAGCGAAAATTGTGGAATAAATGGGGATACCACACTGATTCCACAAGTGACTACTTATATGCAGCTAGCTCTCTGAGGACGACGACGTTTCCCATTCCACGTCGTTTTCGCTCGACTAACCCTTTCGTTTCGAGCGTATCGAGTGTTCGACTCACGGTTGCTTCTGATAGTGTGGTGTCTTCGGTGATCTTTCGTTGCTGAACTTCTCCATTGGAATCCAGAACGAGGGTATACACTTCTTCTTCGTTATCGCTAAGTCCGTTTGTTATCCCATCTACCTGTTCTCGATGACTCTCCACAATCTCCTCTGCTGTTGGTAGACTTGGGTTAGTACTATCCGCCGAGTTTTCGGTTCCATCTGCTAGCGGAGACGAATAGCTGTGAGTTACAGCAACAGGTTCTGTCTGTCTTCGGTGTGTGCTAACGGCGAGATACATTCCACTAGCACCAAGTAAACACGCTGAAACTGCAATAATCCCGACCTCTCGGTACTGGAACTGGTTGCTTAGTTCGACAACTTGTGATCCATCATTCGCGATCGAGACTTGCACAGGGGTCGGGTTGATTAACTGGACAGCAAGAACAAGCGTCGCTGCAAGAAATGCGACGGCTGCAAGCAATTGCGTACCGTGGAGAGACGTCATACGCATGAGGATGTGTGAACTACTATTTGCTAAGAACCTGTTGGTTTCTCCATGTGAAATAACTGTGAAAAGCCACTGCAACCCGATGAAATGCGTTTCATCGATTTCCAACCCGTTTTCATCACATCGCTTATCAGGCGTTTCACCGATTGCTGTTGTGTGACTAGCAACGTAAGGCGCACTGTGATACTGCTGGTTAGCTTGGCAGCAGTCGGGACTATTCTAGCCGGTGTTGGAACAGTGGTCGGGATGACTGGTATTCTAGCGGATGGACAACCGACAGAATTCCAGATCACTGAAGAAACTGTCACAGTAACAGATAGGGGTGAAACGTACGTGCTCACTGATGACCTGTCTAACGTGACCTCAGTTGAACTCGTTGAAACTGCTCCTGGGAAGTATGAAATTAGTACTGAACAAAACACGCCGTTCACTGATCAGCAACGAGTAGAGGCGATTTCGCTCGCTACTGAGCAGGATCTCATTCAGCAGTACCTTGCAGACAAAGACGACTATGAGGTTCCCTTCCAGCCGATTCAGGAACTAGACTGGGAGACAGATCAGTTGCGACTCAACGGCACGGACGACAGTGGGAGTCAGATACACATCGAATCCACCTCCGAGGATAGTGTCCGAATTGATCGTGAGCAGAATTATGCCGAGGACCGGGCGTCCATCATAGTCCGACCACATGCTACTGAGCCACCCGCCTATACCGTTGATATTGATATGGAAAACAACGCTGTGATAGAGATCACTGATTGGGAGGCATTAAACGAATCACACTCTTACTCTGACGGTACCGTTCGTGGACCGTGAGTGGTACACGTTTCACTCACGTCTATCAGTAATGCAATCTACCTGTATATGATTTGATTTCTCTCTCTCTCTCTGCGAGTATATTCCTACCTATCCCTAATATACTACGTCTGAGCATAGTACAAGAACGAACAGTGAGGGATCTATTCGGAAACAAATTATTGTTCGACAGCGAGTTCCGTCTCGAGATCGCCGCCGTTCAACAGCGACCGAACGGCTGCGACCTCCTCCGATATTTCGGGGGTGCTCTCGAGTAGCACCGTCTCGCTCGGGAACAGTTGCTCGCCGAGCAGAAGGCCGTGTTCACGCGCGGTCGAGCCGGTGACGGTGAGGTAGACACCGAGGCCGGTGTCAGCGATGGCGGCCTCCTCTTCGTGGCCCTCATCGGGGTACTGGAACTGGATGTCTTCGAGAACACTAGTTCCAAGGACGGCCCGGACCAGGCGTTCGTATCGTGGTTCGATACAGAGTGGACCCTCATAACCGTCGAGGTACTCGCGGTCCAGCGTGGTCGCAGCAGGGACGGTTTCGGGACTACCCATCAGCGTGTGATAGACGGTGTCTCCGAGGCCGGTGACGACGCGAACGTCGGATTCTGCAGGGTCGATTCGAGCGTTGATATCTGCGATCCGACCGAGTGGGTCTGGACGGAGGTCGACGACCTCTTCTAAGACGAGGTCAGCGCTATCGAACCCGAGCGCGAACTCGTGAGTACGAAGTGCGCGGAACGGTTCCTCGCGGCCGACGAGTTGGATTGACGCATTGCTGTTGGTTCCGTCGAGGCCAACTCCATCTGCGCCGTCGAGCGGAATCGTTACGCTATCGAAGACGATCCGCCGTGGCTTGCCGGCGCGCGTATCCCGGACGAGCGTATATTCCGGTGCGATCGGGTCGTCGATCGTGCTGTAGTCTGCGAGACGATGGTACACGTTCTCCTCGTCTGGATCCAGCGAGCCCTTCGTCAGGGCCTTTTCGTGGCGAAGCGTCGACGTAATCTCGTCTGCGAGATCCGGGACGCCAAGCCGACTCGCGAGTCGATCGAGTACCGACTCGAGTGGTCGTCCTTTGCGAGGAACTGCGATCGGAATCGTCTCGCCCATCGACGGGTTCTCACCCGGCGAGAGATAAACGAGTTGCGTTTCGTCGGAAAATAGCCGCGTCCGCGTATCCGCGCTGGTTCCTGTCGTCTTCGATTCGTCCTTAAGAGTCCGAGAACATCGAGCCGAGCTGGTCGCGCCACTCCTGAATCTCGGTCACGTCGTCGCGAACGTCGTCGAGGTCGCGCTCGACGCGCTCGACATCGTCTTCGACAGCGTCCACGTCATCTGCAACGGCCGTCACGTCGCTTTCGACGGCCGAAACGTCAGCTTCGACGGAGTCGATATCCGTGCCGAGATCGTCGACCGCGGTCTGAAGCTCGTCTGCCAGACTGTCGACCGTCGCCTCGAGATCCTCAACGCGACTCTCGACGCTGTCGACAGCGCCGTCGACCGTCTCGAGTTCCGACGTGAGTTCCGTCTCGAGTTGGTCAACATCGGCATCGACCGTCTCCAGGTCGGCGGCAACGTCGTCGACATCGCCGTCGATGCGCTCGGTTCGGTCGTCGAGCGTCTCGACGTCGTCCGTGGTCGACGCGAGGCCGTCTTCGAGATCCGTCGTCCAGTCAGTGAGTGTGTCGACTTCGGTTTCGAGTGCGTCGACCTGCGAGTCGGTGGCCTCGAGTTGGTCGGTCATCGACGAGAGCTCATCTTCGAAGGCGGCGAGTTCGCCGCGGAACTCCTCGATGATCTGCTCGTCGGTGCCGTTCTCACCGAGGAAGGACTCGAGTGCGTCGGTGTAGGCGGCGACCTCCTCGACGCGGGTCTGGAGGTGGGTGAGCTTTGCCTGCTGGGCGCTGGCGGGCGGCGTGTCGGCTGTGTCCGTCTCCGCATCGTCGGACGCGACATCCCCGTCGTCGAGGTTGTCGAGTTCGAGCGCCTCGCGGATGGCTGTGCGGTCTTCGTCTTCGAGGTCGTCGGTTCGGAGTTCGGTTGCGAGCTGGCTGGCGAGGCTCGTGGTGTCTGCCGGTTCGGTAGCGGGTGCCGAGTCGGTGTCATCGACATCGCCAACGTCAGTGTCGTCGGAAGCCGTTCCGCCGTCTCCCTCGTCGATTTCGGCGTTGTCGGGTTCTGAAACCGGTGAGTCATCGGTCTCATCAGCATCGGTGTCGACATCGTCCGTCTCCTCCTGTCCACCGAAGTCGACGGTTTCGTCGCCGGACTCGAGTTCGGTTTCGGTTTCGGTTTGGCTGTCTGTTTCGGTATCGGAGCCGGAGTCGTCAGTGTCGACAATATCGTTTTCGTCGTTTTCGTCGTTTTCGTCGTTTTCATCGCTTCCGTCGTCTTCTACGACTTCCTCCACGCCCTCATCTGCACTCTCCTTACTCTCTTCACCCGCTTCACTGTCTTCCACTTCGTCGGCAACCTCATCCACTGCTTCCGGCGCGTCCAGTTCTGTCTCCGAGTCAGCCTCAGCTAACTCGCCGTCGGAGTCTGCATCCAGATCCAGGTCGTCCTCGTCCAACTCGAGTTCGAGCCCGGGCTCGTCGTTGTTGTCGGGTTCGAGTTCGAGGGTTTCGTCGTCACCCTCTGCATCGGTTGCTGTTTCCGAACTGAGGGCACTCGAGATGGTCTCGTCCTCGTCGAGGTCTGAAATTTCGTCGTCGTTGAAACCAAGGTCGATGTCGGGGGCGTCTCTGTCGGTTTCGTCGCTCGCTGCCCCTGCGTCTGCGTCTGTGTCTGCGTCTGTGTCTGCACCCGAGAGCGGGTCGACATCGTCGAGGTCCAGATTGAGGTCGCCGGAGTCGTCGATGTCGGGTTCGTCTCCGTCGTCGGGAGTGAGATCGAGCGCGTCGGTTTCGTCCTCGAGCTCGAGTTCGATGTCTCCTTTGCCGTCTTCGTCCGCGCTTTCCTGCTCTGCGTCTGTGCTCGCCGCGTCCGCAGCTGGCGTATCGTCGGTCTGCTCGGTCTCGAGTCCCGGCACTGAGCCGGAGTCACCGGCGATCATATCCTTGACTGCCTGCGTACGCTCATCGGAGACGATGCTGTCGATGACGGCGTCGTCGATTTCGTCACCGCCGCTGCTCGCGTCGGCCTCGGAGCTGACTTCGACGATTTCGGGGTCACCGAGGAAGTCGGGAACGACCGATTCGTCGTCGATGCGGATGCCATACACCGTCACGAGCTGTTCGTCGGGCTCGATCGTGTGGGTAAATTCGACGCGATTGTCCTGGAATGCGGTCCAGTCGTCGCTGTAGTACTCGGGGTGGAACCCGACCTTGTCCATCGGGAACGATTCAGGGATGTCTTCGGAGAGTCGAAACGCGACCTGCTCGTCGTGCTCGGATTCGACTTCAAAGCGGAGGGCAGGTACGGGAAACTCGTCCGCCGCGAACGTTTTTCGGACGGTTAGCCCGTCAGCACTGACCTCGACCACGTCGTCCGTGTCGGCGGTGTTACTCATGGGACCAACGTTACTAGACCATTACTATAAATGATACGGACAGTCACGGCGGCCCAATCGTTTCTGCAGGGGAGACTTGTCACATCCGAACTGACGATGTTAGATTCTGACAGGAGCCCTGCGGTCCGTCACTACGACTCGAGTTCGATCCGGTCGCCGATCTCGATGATATCGAGCCGCTGTGGGGACGCGAAGCTCTGTGCGTGGTGGTGAAGCACCTTCGGATCCGAGGTCAGTCCCTTCCACATGTCCCAGTGGCTTGGTGCGAGGCGGTCGAGGTCGAGCGCCGCTGCCGATTCGACGATCTGGTTCTCGTCGTTGTACCAGCGTGTTCGTTTCGGCTCGCGGGTTTCCTTGTCCGGAATCTGGCCGACGGTACCGAACGCGAGCACGCCGAGGTCGATGTCGTACTCCGTACCGATGCGTTCGAACTCGTCGCTCGGCTTGGTGTCGCCGCCGTGGAAGAACGTACCGGCGTCGTGTTCGATGACGTAGCTCACGGGATGGCTCGCGTCGGGGTCGTTCGCCATTTCGACATTGATAGTGAACTCGCCAATCTCGACCGTGTCGCCCTCGCTGACCTCACTGAACTGGTCGTCTCTTACGTCCCACTCGTCGGACCAGGATTCCTCTTCGCGCGCGACCGCGAGGCTGTCGTCGGGAGCGTAGAACGTCGCGCCCGTGTTCGCGAGGATCGGTGCCTGACTCGGGCCGTGGACGTGGTCGGTGTGCTCGTGTGTCGCGAGCACCGCGTCGGCCTCGTCGACATCGTTGGGATCGAACGGGACGGGGATCATCCGGATCGTTCGTGGCGGGTCACCCAGACCGACGTACGGATCGATGTAGATCGTCGTCTCGTCACTTCCCTTGAGGATGAAGCCGTTACAGCCCAGGTACCAGATAGAGACGCCATCCGGCGAGGCGTCTTCGACGTCGCGTACGAGCCAGTCTCCCCAGTCGCTTTGGATCATAGCTGATGATGGGCGGACTGGTTGGGTAAGTGTTACTGTGTCGCCGTTCCCGACTGCGCTGCTGGGGCAGTCAGCACGTTGGAACGTTGGACAGTTGGAACGTCGGACGATCTGGAAGTCAGATTGAGGAGAAGCGGAGTCGAAGTCAGACCCAACGAGA
This sequence comes from Natrialba chahannaoensis JCM 10990, assembly GCF_000337135.1. Lineage (GTDB taxonomy): Archaea > Halobacteriota > Halobacteria > Halobacteriales > Natrialbaceae > Natrialba > Natrialba chahannaoensis. Next base: position 127,646 of record NZ_AOIN01000059.1, on the reverse strand, counting down.
CCTGAGACTACCAGGTCCCGTGGAACGTGTCGAACGAAAGCTCGTCGAGTGGCTTGTTCCCGACGGCAATCTCGTATTCGCCGGGCGTGAGCATTGGCTTGTAGAACTGCGGGCCGTCGTCTGTCGTGATCCGCGGACAGCCAGTGTTGACGAACGCGTCCATGTCGAAGTTCCGGAGGCGGTCAGGGGTAACCTCGTCCATCGTGATGAGGTAGGCGTCGTCGTTGTTCTCGAGTATCTGTTGGGCCTGATCCCAGCGACCCTGGCCGATCTTAGTGCAGAAGATGACGCCCCACTTCTGGGCGTCCATCGCCTTGTGAACCGAGGCGTAGCGCTGCTTCATGAATTTCTCCGTGTCCGCGACGGTGACGACGTTGTTGACCGGGTCACCGATGACGACGTGCTTGTCGGGGTGTTCCATCGCGAGTCCGAGCGGGTGGAACTTCCCGCCGCCGACGTAGAGCACCTGGTCGGCGGGCACGTCCGCGCTTGCGTAGTTGCATCCCAGGACCTGCCCCTCGTGAGTGAGTCGCTCGTCGCCACGGCGGCTGTGAACCTCGTAGCCGTGTTCTTCGAGGAACGCCGACATCTCCTCGTAGCGATTCATGTGCTGGGCCGTCGTGACGAGGCCAACACCCTCGGTTTCCTCGGGATCTTCGAGCGTCTCGAGTGCCTCCTCCATAATCGGGAGCACTTCGACGTTCGAGAACAGCGGGACGTAGATGACCTTGTCCGTGTTCTTCATCGGCGAGTGGCCGAAGTGGACGAACACGTCGGTGCGCTTCATCAGATACGTATCGAGGTCACAGGCCCCATAGCAGGGCTGGCCCGAGAGCATGAAGGTCACGTCGTCGTCGGCGAGTTCGCGCAGGTCGTCTGCTACCTTCGGACCGCGGCGCTTGAGACCCTCGGGGAACTGCAGCCCGACCTTCTCGGCGTCGCGTTCCTCGATGGCGTCGATGATCCGATCGAGTTCGTAGTCCCACTCGCGGTCGTGCTTGAGCTGCATTCCGGTGTTCCGAAGATCCCCTTCGGTGTACGTCGACTCTGACTCCGACTCCTGGCTCATTGGCCGTCCTAACGGCCACGAACGTATAACGGCGGCGCTTCTCTGTGTCACCGCGTCTCGGACGAGAGCGCTCGCCGTGCCGGAGTTCGTCAGTCGGTTTGAGTTGACAGAAATGGATTGTACTCGAGTTGCCCGTCCGCACTGTGTCCTGTCCCTGTCCCTGTCCCCGCCCAAACTGTGTCTCCGTCCGAACTGTCCTTTCTTCGAACCCGACCCAACAGTCATAGTACTGGAGTCTAAACGGGGTGGTAATGGCAGCGGAACGGTCTACAGACGGCTATCTCTTCGACCTCTACCGCCGGTATATCGGCGAACCCGAGAACCGGACCGACGTCTATCTCGGGTTCGGTCTGTTCCTGGGTGGGATCGGCCTGGCGGTGGTCGCACTGGTGCTCTTTCTCTGGAGCAGCACGTTCAGCAGAGCAGACGCGGCGTACTTCATGTGGGTTCAACCTGCGTACGCACTCGGGATGCTCTCGCTTCCGGCGATGATCCTCGGTGTCGTCGTCCTCTTACCCGCTGATCGCCGAGTTATCGGCGTCTCGGTGGTCGGCGCGGCGATTACCGTTGTCGCAACGGCTGGGTTCCTATACGCCTATCCCGATAGCTGGAACTTCATGGGCGAGACCGACTACACCGTCGAGGTAACGGCGACCTACGCGGTCGGACTGGCCGGCATCACGGCCTCCACTGGAGCCGCGCTCGTCGCCCACTATCTCGAGTTGGCTCGCCAGGTCGAGACGGTTGAGGTGGGCAAAGATGAGAACGAAAAGTCCGGCCCCGAATACACGGACGCGGATATCGAACGCGACATCGACGAGGCGATGGACGGTGTCGAACTCTCCTGGGGTGGTGTCGAGAAGACCGAGCACAAACGCCTGAGTTTCTCCGAGGATCAGTTCGACAGTGTCTCAGTCGATACCGATGCGGGGACGAAGAAAACTCGCTCGACCGGCGTTGACGCGCAGGTCGAAGGTCTCAAGGGGTTGAAAGGTGGCGAGACGAAGACGACGACCTCGCAATCGACGGTCGACGATCAGACGGCGAAGTTGAAGGAACTGCGCGAGCAGCGGCAGGGGGAAACCGAGGGGCCGACCGAAACTACGGGTAGACGTCGGTCCGGCGATGGCCTGCTGTCCCCGCTCACCGCAGTACTTGAACGGGTTCGGTCCGCTGTTCGACGAGAATAGGCGTTTCGAGCGCTCTAACACTAAATCCTTTGTGAATTTCCGTCTATAGGTTTTAGGTACATAGATTTATAATCTATCGGCCGCCTTGCCCAACCATGGCGAAAGGCCTAGACGTCGGAACCATGAACATCCTGTCTGCACAACAGGATGGGAACGACACGGTATTCGTGCAACAGCGTAATTCCTTCGTAGAGATCGAGTACTCGGATATGGCCGAGCAGATGCTCTCGCGGAGCGAAGTTCTGCACATCCGCAAGGACGACAAGGTGTACGTCGTCGGCGACGATGCCCTGAACTTTGCAAACATCTTCAACAAGGAGACCCGCCGGCCGATGAAACACGGGATCCTCTCGAACGACGAGCAGAGCGCGATCCCGATGATGAAGCTCATCATCGAACAGGTCGTCGGTGAGCCGGCCTACCCAGACGAGAAGCTCTACTTCTCCTCGCCGGCCGATCCGATCGACTCGGATCTCTCGACACTGTACCACCAGAAGACGATCGAGTCGTTCCTTGACGACATGGGATACGACTCCGAACCGATCAACGAGGGGATGTCCGTCATCTACAGCGAACTCGCGGACAACAACTTCACTGGGCTCGGCATCTCCTTCGGTGCCGGGATGACGAACGTCTGTCTGTCCTACTACGCAGTCCCCGTGATGAAGTTCTCCGTCGCCCGCGGTGGCGACTGGGTCGACGAGCAGGCCGCCCGCGCGACGGGCACGCCCGTCGACAAGGTCACTTCCATCAAGGAGGACGACTTCGAACTGGACTTCACGACGGACGTCGGCGGCGTCGAGGGCGCGCTCTCGATCTACTACGAGAACCTGCTCGACTACGTCATCGACAACATCGTCTCGGAAGTCGACGAGGAAGACGTCGAGGAAGGTCTCGATGTTCCTGTCGTCGTCACCGGCGGTACCTCGAGCCCAAGCGGCTTCGAGGCGCTGTTCCGTGACCATCTCGAGGACGCGAGCATCCCGTTCTCGATCAGCGACGTGACGCACGCGAACGAGCCGCTGTACAGCGTGGCCCGCGGTGGCCTCGTCGCAGCCCGCTCGGACGAAGACATCGACCACGACGACGAAGCAGAAGCCGCAGCCGCAAACGAGTAAGCTGACCGTTGTTCGAGCTTCGGACTCCACTGTCCGGACGCCGAACATCGAACATCGAACATCGACTGTCAGTTTCAGTCACTCGATTTTTTGCGCACGTACTCGAGTACAGAGAGAGCCGTAGTGCCAGTCCAGGAGTGGAACTGTCAATCCAATGTGGATGATAGACAGATCAAAGCCTTGCGTCTCAATGGAACTCGGAACCAACTAGCTGGCTGTTGGCGTTGGGACTTGCATTGAACTCCGTTAGAACCGCTCAGTCGTCATAAAATCGGTTGAACGCGTCGCGCCAGGATTCACGCTCCTCGGGTGGGCGCTCGTGCTCGACCGGAATATCCGCGTACGCACAGTGTGGACAGGAGACGGTCGACACCTCCCCCAGAGAGAGTTCTTCGAGCGAGCTCTGACACCGTGGACACTCCATACTCATTACTCTCACGGCCACTCCTTAACTCTATTCGAACTTTCTGCATTTCCATCATGAAGCGTGTAACCCGACTGGAGCGCCGAAATCGCGACTTACTGCCACTTGCGTATTACTACTGAACATTTACAAAGGTTTTTGTATGCAACTCATGTATGTGGTTGTATGAGCACCACGTCATCCGCCGACCACCCGACCACGATCGACTGCTGTCGACCAGCCGATGTTAGCCCCGTCTCCGTTGAAGCCAGTGCACTCGAGTCCACCGCGCCCGGCCACCTCCGCGATCTCAAGCGCGAGTTCGCTGCCGAAGGGTTCTCGCCTGTCGAACTGACGGTTGAGGCGTGCTTCGACGAGGACTGCTCGCTCGCGACTCAGGACGAAATCAACCGTGTTCGCGACTACGTCCGCGCCGCGTCGTTCCTCGGGGCGGGAACCGTCACGGTCGCCATCGACGACGTTGCGAACCCGGAGAAGGTCCGTCCCGCTCTCGCCGCCTGTGCCGAACGCGCTGAGCGCGAGGGCCTCGTGTTCGATCTCGACCACGAGAACGGGTCCGAGGGTTCCTTCACGCTCGACGACTGAGCTGTCCGCATGGCAGGTCGTTCCCGGCGGACGCTCGCGCGTGAACTCGAGTCGATCGCTGATTTTGAATCGCCGTCGCCATCGTTAGAGCAGTATCTCACGCCGCCGGAGATTGCGGCCCATATTGCGCATCTAGCTGGGTTGCAGGACGACCTCGAGGGGCCGGTGATCGATCTCGGCACCGGCACCGGTATGCTGGCAAGCGCGGCCGCACTCGCGGGTGCCAAGCAGGTTCTCGGCGTCGATCTCGATCCTGACGCGCTCGCACTCGCTCGGGAGAACGCAGCGCGCGTCCGGGCAGATTCGCAGACAGACTGGGTTCGGGCAGATGTCTCGCGACAGCCGCTGCCCTTCTCGTTCTCACGTTCCGCAGGATCTGCAACCGTGCTCTCGAACCCACCGTTCGGTGCACAGCGTGGTAATCGACACGCAGATCGGGAGTTTCTCGAAGCCGCTCGCTCGCTCGCGGCCGTTTCCTACACGATTCACAACGAAGGAAGCCAGGAGTTCGTCGAGTCCTACGCGGCCGACGAGGGCGGGACGGTGACCCACGCGTTTCGGGCCGCATTTCCGATCGAGCGCCGCTTCGAGTTCCATACCTCGGAGAGCGAGGAACTCGCGGCGGAGGTCTTTCGGATCGAGTGGGCGTGATGCGGTTTCTACCGTGCTGGCTGGACGACACTCACTGCTCGAGATGCTCGAGTTTCAGCGTGCGTCCGACGCGCCAGCCGGTGATGCCGGCGACGACTGTACCAACGATGAGTGCGAGCGCGAAGCCGGCGGCGTAGACCTCGACGGGCGTTCGAAGCAGATTTTCGAAGCCGACCAACGAGAGCGCGACGCGGTTCAGCCCGTCCGCGAGTAGTGGTGTCGCGGCGACGCCGACGATACCGCCGAGTAGTCCGATAACGAGTCCCTGTGCGGCGATCATCCCCGAGAGAAGCCCGCGAGAGAGTCCGATAGCCCGGAGTGCGGCGAGCTCGCGGCGCTGTTGGGTGACCATGAGCGCGAACAGGTTGATGGTGAGCACCGAACCGCCCACGACGGCCAGCCCGACCAGCGTCATCCCGCTTGCGAGGACGAGCGGCTGTTCGGCGACCATCGCTTCGATCTGCTCGTCGCTGGTCCGCACGTCGTACTCGGGGTATTCCGTCGCCAGGTCGTCGCGGACAGCTTCCTGATCGGTCCCGTCCTCTACGTCGGCGGTGATGAACGTCGCGCGGTCCGTTCCCGTCGTCCCGGCAACGATCTGCAGGTCCGGCAGCGGCACCGTCGCCGCGGGCGTTCCGAGGAACTGCGAGTAGTAGGACGCGATGCCGACCACGGTAAACTCGTACTCCGGCGCGGTCTGGCGACTCGTTCCGACGTAGACTGTGTCGCCGACGTCTGCGCCAGCGTCTTCCGCAACCTGCGGATCGAGAACGATTTCGGCAGTCTGTGGCTCAGTCGGCCGCTCGCCTTCGTCCGGCAGCTCCGCATGATCGAACCCTGAGCCGGCCTCGAAGTCGAAGCCGTCGTGTGTCTCCTGAACGCCGACGGCAGTGGTGCGCTCGAGTTGGTCCGGCTCCGTCCCGATGTACACTTGGTGCATCGCGAGCGGTGCGGCCGAACTGATGTCGTCGCGTTCAGTGAGCGCGGCGGACGTGCCGTGTGCGTCGGGGATCGGGTTCTCGGCCCCGTTCGCGGATGGATCGACTGGATCGCTGGTGACCCAGATGTCCCGGTCGGCGTTGTCCAGACCGGTTTCGCCGACCTCGACGACGCCAACGCCAAGACTCGCGAGCAGGGTGATCGCGAGCACCGAGAGGGTAACTGCGAGAACGGCGAGGACGGTTCTCCCGGGCGACCGCCGTAGCTGTGCAAGCGCGATACCGATGACGGCCCGCGTCCGGACGAATGGCGAGAGCAGTCCCATCAGCGACTCACCTCTGCGAGCACCGACGTCCGGGCCGCAACGACGAGCGGATACGGAATCGCGATCAACCCGGCGACAAACGCGATGGCGACGGCGTAGGGGACAAACAGGGTGTGGGCCTGCGCGACGGCTCCCGGTGCGCCGCCCGCGCTCGCGGCGGCATTGACGCCGTGAATCGCCAGTATCCCGAGCACGCCGCCAAGCACCGCTCCGCACAGCGTCAACACCTGTGTCGAAATAGCGACAACCGCGAGGCGACTGTGGGTCGGGAAGCCGACGGACTCGAGTACAGCGAGCATACGCCGGTCTTCGTTGACGGTCATGCCGGCGGTCGTCGCAACGAAGGCGGCGCAGATGGTGACGCCGACGAGCAGCGCGAGGGCGCTGGTGACGAACGCCAGTCCGTCGTCGAACAGGAGCGACGGGTGGGTGGTGTCGGGCGCGTCGACGGTTTCGTCGGGATAAGCCCCATTCGCGGCGGCCGTCGCGGCGTCGTCCTCGCCCCAGACAAGCACTTGGTCTGCGAGTTCGCCCTCGCTCGCGCCCGCGAACGTCTGGAGCTCGCTCAGGTGGACGAGCGCAACAGGGGTGCCCTCGTCGTCACTTTCGCCGGACGGCTCCTCGACTGCCGTGACCGTTATCGCCGGACTCTCGACGCCCATCGCCTCGAACTGCGAACTCGAGAGGGCCAGGTCGTCGTCCTGGGTTGCGTCGAGACGGTCGGCCGCGGCACTCGAGAGGACGATCTCGCCGCGTTGTGGCCCGGTGTAGGAGCCGTCCGCGTAGTGCGGATCACCGGACTCGAGTGCCCCAGTCGAGAGGCCGGCGACGGTCCGGGACTCGTCGTCTGGGACAACGCCGACGAGGAGGACGGTCTGGGGGCTATCCTCGCCGCCGTCGTGCTCGAGTCGTACCGGTTCGATGAGAACCGGACTCGCGTGGTCGACGCCGGGTTCCTCGCGGATGGTCGCCGCGCGTTCGTTCGTCTCACCGAGTCGGGCTCCTTCGACGCCGTTGACGGAGGCGAGGAGGTCCGTCGACTCGGGCATGATCTGGGCGGTAGCATCGTTCTCGCTCGTCGTGCCGCCGTCGGCGAGCGCGAGCGCGATGCCGGTTACGAGCACGAGCAGCGCGACGGTCATCGCGACGGCGGCGATGGTCGCGACGATCCGGCCCGAGGTCGCCTTCGTCGCTCGCCGCCAGAGTCTGGCAACCGAGAGCCTGAGCAGTCCGACCCAGCGCGTTCGACTCGTCTCGCGCGCGTCGAACGCTTCGGCTACTGGGTCGTTCTCGTGGTCGCTGTCCTCACGTCCACCGCGTTCTCCATCTTCCCCACTCTCTCCGCGCTCTCCACCATCTCCCCGCTCATCCGACGGCCCACGGCTACCCACCATCCGAAACCACCCGTCCGTCCCGCAACGTGAGTACCCGGTCCGCGACTGCGAGTGTCGCCTCGTCGTGCGAGGCGAGGATGACCGCCCGCTCACGACCAATCTCGGTCAGTAACTCGAGTACGGTCTCGCCGGTCGCGGTGTCGAGCTCGCCGGTGGGCTCGTCGGCGATGACGACGTCGGGGTCGGTCGAGAGTGCGCGGGCGATGGCGACGCGCTGGCACTCGCCACCGCTGAGTTCGCTGGGGAGGTGCGTCGTTCGGTCGCCGAGGCCGACTCGCTCCAACAATGCTGTGGCGCGTCGTCGACGTTTGCGCTTCGAGACGCCGGTCTGGACGAGCGGCAGTGCGACGTTCGCTCGCGCGGAGAGCGAGGGAAGCAGGTGGAAGTGCTGGAAGACGATCCCAACGTGCTGGCGGCGCACGCGCGTTCGCTTCCGGTTCGAGAGCGCAGAGAGCTCCGTGCCGTGAAGTTGGACGGTGCCGCTGGTCGGCACGAGCAGCCCGGCGACGAGGTGGAGAATCGTCGACTTACCGCTGCCACTCGGTCCCTCGAGGCCGACGATTTCGCCGGGCTGGATATCGACCGAGACGTTCCGGAGCGCGGTGACGGTTCGGCGGTCGCCCGCTCGAAATCGGCTCCCGCCCGTCCCGTACTCGTGTGTCACGTCCGCGAGTCGGACAGCAGACGGTGTCCGGTGGTCGTCCGCAGTCTGTGCCGCCGACGACGCCAGGCTTCCAAGTACGCGGTGGATCATCTGTGCAGCGCTCAACTCGGTCGAGAAGACGGATCACCGGGCCATTGTTTCTGTCCGGCTTCCGTCTGCCATGTGGCGGTTAACGGTGTGGCCGATTCGTCGGTTTCTCTGTCATCCCAGACCCGAACGATACCACCCACCTACTGTCGTATTCGCCCTCGTTGTGCCAGTTACCGCCGGCGAACGAACAGTGTAGGCGCTCGCAACAGCGTGAAACGTCAACGTACGAGCGAGTGTTCTGCGGAACCGAGTGTTCAACGAAACAGAGTCTCAGTGAGCCCGAAACATGGGGGCGGGTTGCGCTCGTGATGTGAAGTGTGAGTGTAAGTGTGAGTGTGAGTATGAGTATGACTGTAAGAATCGGAACACGCAGCTCCAAGTCGATCAGTACTCGTGATCTTCCATCGTCGCGATCACGACCTCGGTTCCGTCCGACGAGGCCACAAGTACGTCCTCAGTTCGCTCGAAGACCACACCGCCGGCTTCGACCGCCTCGTTCTCGCCCGGCACGGCCGTCGTACTCGTCGCTTCCGTCTCGATTTCCTCGACTTCGAGGACGAACTCGCCGGCGTCGGACCCCAGCGTCACCGTCCGGCCGTTGATAATCGCTTCCGCAATCGACTCCTCGGACTCGTAGGCCAGCTGGCGGTTCTCCTCGTCGCCCTCGAGCCACAGCCAGACCTGATAGACACTCTCACCGCCGACCGGCTCCCAACCCGTCCGCTCGACGTGGACCGTCTCTCGCCAGCCGGGCTCGCCCACGGTCACCGTCTCGGAGCCAGTCGCCTCGAGTTGCTCTTTCGTCACCGCTTCCAACCAGATGCTGTGGCGTTCGTTTGAGACAATCACGCCGCTTCCGGCCAGTCCAGAATCGTTGATCGCCACGTCGAGTCCGATCCCCGAAACCAGTTCGTTCGACGCGTTCTCGTCGTACTCGACGATGTACCCGCCGACTTCGATCGCACCCGGTGCTGCTCCGTCGCTTGTGGACTCGACGACTGCCAGATTGACGGGAATCGCCATCCCCGCGAGCACCGCAAGCACGAGTGCCACGGCCAGAAACGCGACGCCGCGCTGGGTCATCCTCGACGCTGTGGTTCCTGCTACTGTCTGCGTGTGTGGCTTCTCTCCGCTGTCTGGAGTCGCGCCGATTGACAGCTCCCGAATCCGATCCCTGCGGTCACCCGTTATGTCCGGCGATGAGGGATTAAACTCGTCTTCGCTTCCGTCTTCGCTTCCGCCTTTGGCTCCGGCCCCAGACAACTCGAGTACCCGCTCGATTCGCGAGCGGTGAGTTGCGTCTGGGCCGCCGTTGCTGACGGAACTCGATTTGGAGGTCCGCCGGCCATTGCGGCTACCAGAGCTGGTCAGCCGCCGAAGAAGCGATCGAACTGGTCGCTTCGGAACCGGTCGATCCGGGGCGGCACTCGCGAGCGTGATGACGAGCGCGAGCACGACGACGATGGCGACGCCGGGTCCTCGAAAGAGCAGGTAGGAGTTCCCCTCGCCGAACCAGTAAATCTGCCACAACCCCTTCGAGAAGGCGTAGAGAAGGACGGCCAGCCAGAGGTGAAACGGGTTCGGCCGCTCGTTGCGGCGCTCGAGGACGAGTAGCCCGAGCACGAGCCCGAGGAAGAAGCCGAGCGCGTGTCCCTGGATCGCGATACCGGCCCAGGACGGAGCCGTCGCCGGACTCGGTGTCGCGACGTAGACGCTCACCGCGTCCTGCAGCGCCCGCGAGACCGTCAGGAGTGCGCTCTGGACGGCGACTGTCGCGATCAGCGTCGCGATCGGGTAGTGGACGATGGCGAAGCCGGCGAACGCGAAGATGATACTCGAGAAGCCGATGACAGGTCCGAGTCCGAACAGGCTTGTGACGAGACCGAGCACGATCACTGCGAGTGGGAAGAGAATGAACGCTCGAATCCAGGGCGTTGTGCGGAGCCACTCGAGTCGGGAACGGACGCGGCCTCGCTCGTCATCGCGTGAGCGGGGTTCGTCTGTCCGGTTGCGGCTGGGGTAGTGGCCCCACGCGTACTCTGCAATCGGCGCGGCGACCGCTGCGCCGGCGAGATTGCCGGTGAGGTGGCCCAGACTGGCGTGAGAGAACGAGGCGGTCGCGATGCCAAGCGGCGTGAAGTACGACCAGGCCCGGTACGGAATCGTCACGGGCTCTGTGAGGTTCGTGATCCCGTCCTGGACGAAGAGGTAGACGGCGATCACGGTGCCGATGACGACGAGCGAACCCCACGGGACGCCAAAGAGCAGCCGTTGCCGTGTGATATTTCGCCAGCGCGTGCCCGGTCGGTGGAGACGACTCACCACGGCTACCGAGAGCGCAAACGTAGTGACAATAATGGCCGCAAAGAGGGCTGTAACCGGGCGCATGTGGGACTGGTTCGCCCGCGGGCGTATAGGGATTTCTGTCGCTATCGACCCGTACGTCGGTGCCGTCCCTGTCTTTTGCTTTCCGTCCGTGAGCGCTCGCTTCAACGGCGTCTGGCCCGGATTCTCATCCCGACAGGCGCAGGCACTGTCGTTTTACTCGTCGGTCGAATTAATCCATGTGAATTATGAGCACAACTCCATCAGACGATCGTTCAGACACTGATACCGGCGGGACCGACCGTAGCACGTCCCAAACTGACCGCGACGTGATCAATACAGACGTGATGCAGTGGGTGAGCGCGCTTGCCGCGCTCGTCGGCCTGTGGCTCGTCGCATCGCCGTTCCTCATCGAGTCCACGGAAGCGGCGATCTGGAACAACACGCTCGTTGGGACGGCGATCTTCCTGCTCGCCGGCTACAACTTCTACCGACTCACGAGGAATCGCCTTGCGAACGTCAGCGTCGCCTCACTCACCGTCCTGCTCGGCCTCTGGGCGCTCGTCTCGCCGTTTGCGATCGAGATGGGGAGTACTGACCTCGCGACGAGTACCATGCTCTCCGGCCTCGTCGTCGCCATTCTGTCGGCCTACAGCGCCTACGAGAACAACAGGACAGAGGCACCCGAACGCGCTCGGACGCGGGCCTGAGACGAACGTTGGAGGGGGCGGCCACGAATGGTCAGCTACGCACCACCCAGTCGCCCGCGTTTGTTCTTTCCTCGACTCGACACCCATAGAGACATGTCTGCCCGCAGAGACACACCAGATACCCCGTCCCCAGAAACCCACCTACTCTCAAAGAGACGCCTACTTCAGGCGACGCGTCGCAGCGAGAACCGGAAACGGCTTCGAAAGGTACAAGCGCCCGACGAACGGATGACGTGGCATGGAACTGCGGGTCACCGAGAGCAGCGAGGACGAACTCTCGATCGAAATCGCCGGCGAGGATCACACCTTTATGAACGTCCTCAAGGGCACACTGCTCGAACACGACGACATCAGCGCAGCAACGTACGACGTGAACCCCGAGCAGTCGGGTGGACAGACCGAACCAATTCTGACGATCAAGACCGAAAACGACGTCGACCCCCTCGATGCACTCGAGGAGGCAGCAGTCGACGTACGCGAGAAGGCAGTCGCGTTCCGCAAGGCGTTCGAAGCGGCCGCGTAACCACTGTTCTCCCACTTACGCTTCGCTGCTACGTCGCTTCAACCCCGAAGCCAGGGGTACAGTCGAACCGGGGTGACCTGTCTCAATACTGCCGTCGTACCCCCATTATACTATCACTCCGTGCAGAATCCGACTCGAACCGATCCTGTCCGCGACAGTCACGTACTCGAGTACCCCGAGAGATAGCATTAGATCGCTGGCGGTGCTACTGGTGGTGTCGTTTCGAGGCGATCCGTGCGCACTGATTTTGTGTTGCCGCTTTTCGTCACGCTTCGGAACGGCACGAATACGAACGTGAGGCACATGACAATGACAATTACAATGTCAATAGCAAACAAGACACTGGTCCGGCGTGATCCCGAAGAGATCTGGTCGGCGGGAAACCTCGATACGATTTCGGAGGTGTTCGCCGAGGAGTTCGTCCTGCACGACCCTGCTGCACCCGACGAGCCACGAGACCGCGACGACTACCGGGCGTACGTCGAAACCTACCGCGAGGTGTTCCCCGACGTGACCTACGAGGTCGATTCACTGGTTGCTGAAAGCGAGTTCGTTTCCCTCAGGTACACTGCCCATGGCACTCACAAGGGCGAGTTCTTCGGCATCAAACCGACCGGAACCGAGGTCTCGGTTACCGGCATGGAACTGTATCGAGTCGAGAACGGTGCCATGGTCGAACTGTGGACGAGCTACGACGTGCTGGGACTGTTCCAGCAACTGGGCGTCGTTCCGCCGGTCGACGAACTGGTACCTGCCTCGCGGGCCTAACACGCCGCGTAGAAGACGTAAATCGTCCCGTCGGGCGCGACGTGAAGGTCAAAGCCGTCGGACGCCACGTCGTACTCTTCCGTCACCGAGTCGAGTTCGACCAGCACCTCGGTCACGCCCGCCGCGAGCTCGTCCTCGTCGGTGTAGCTGTGGATGTCGCCCTCGAACGGCGACAGCGGCGTGCTGACGAGGTCGGACTGACAACTGACGTCGAATTCACTCGGACGCTCGGGGCTGTGGCTGCCGTCGCCGTACTCGTCCTCGATAAAGACGCGGTTGTGGTAGGTCGCGTACGCCATGAGCGCGTCGTCGGTGTCCAGACTATTTCCCCCTCGGTCGACTGCGAGCTGGTCAACGACCTGCGACTCGACGGCGTCGAGATCGATTCCGGCGGCTTCAGTGCTGTTTCCGGGTGCCTCTGGCGGCGTTGGTGAGCCGATCCCGGGGATGATCGACGGCGAGATAATACCGGTTCCAAACAGCAACAAGACGATGCCGATGACGCCGAACACCGGTAGGTACGGTTTGGCGACCTCGAACCAGCTCGGCGTCTCGAGTTCGGTCTCGAGTTCGTCGTAGTGCTGTTCGGTTTTCTCCAGGTTGTGTTCGCCACAGCGAGCGCAGGGCGGGTTGTTCTTGACGTGCTGGCGGCCGCAGTTCGAGCAGACCCAGACGTAGGTGGTGCCGGTGTCGACGGTCTGGATGGCCGATTGGGCGCTCTGGCCAGCCTCGTCCTGCCGGACAACTGCCTCTTCGAAGGTATTGTGTCCGCAACTGTCACAGGGAGGGTCGTTCTCGGCGTGTGGTTTTCCACACCAGGTGCACCGCCACTTCACTGGTAGGAGGGCAGGACCGCGGTGATATAAGCGTATTGAACGCGAGCGGCGTTGGCGTTGGTACTGGCGCTGCGCGTTCAGTACCGGACCGGCACGTCGTGGTCGTCGAGGTAGTCTTTCGTCTCCTCGATCGAGTACTCGTCGAAGTGGAAGATTGACGCTGCGAGACCAGCGTCCGCGCCGGCTTCCGTGAACACGTCGTACATATCTTCCGGGCCGCCACAGCCGGATGAGGCGATCACCGGCGTGTCGACAGCCTCACAGACCGCCTCCGTCAGCGCCAGATCGTAGCCGTCCTTCGTGCCGTCCTTATCGATCGAGTTGACGAACAACTCGCCAGCGCCGCGGGATTCGGCCTCCTTGGCCCACTCGATTACGTCGATTCCGGTTCCCTCGCGGCCGCCCTTCTTCGTGCACTCGAACCAGCAGGATTCGCCATCGATCTCGACGTAGTGTTCGCCGCCCTCGTCGAAGCGGCGTTTGGCGTCGACGCTGATCACGATACACTGGCTGCCGAACGCGCGCGCACCCTCGTTGATGAGTTCGGGGCGCTCGAGTGCACCCGTCGTGATCGAGACCTTGTCCGCGCCGGCGCGGAGGGTTTCTTTGATGTCCTCGGTGGTTCGGATGCCGCCACCGACGGTAAGCGGGATGAACACCTCGTCTGCGACCTGCTTGACGACGTCGAGCATGGTTTCGCGCCCCTCTGCAGAGGCGGTGATGTCGAGGAAGACGAACTCGTCGGCTCCCGACTCGTTGTACGCCTTGGCCATCTCGACGGGGTCGCCAGTGTATTGCAGGTCCTCGAAGTGGACGCCGGTGTAGACCGCCGGATTCCCGTCCTCATCGAGATCAACGTCAATGCACGGGATGATTCGCTTTGTCAGTGCCATTGCTGGTCTTGTCCGAGCCTTTGCACCCAGCGTAGTAAAGGAGACTGGATCAGGTAACGCGACCGTGTTCGGATTTGTTGGAGCAGGTCGGTCAGCGGTCCGTCAATAACGAATTCGATAGCTGTCTTTAAGGAACTGAGGCGGAAACGCAAAGGTATGGCAGACGATACGGACGACACGGAACCCGCTGCGGACCACGACTCGGCCGCAGATGTCGGCCACGACCTCGCAGCCGATCGGACGACTGCACCGATGAGTGACTACTCCTCGCGCTCGGTTGGCATCGGCTTTCTCGTCATGGTCGTCGGCGTCGTGATCTCGTTTGGGATTCCACTGGTCGCGATGGGACTGTAGGAACACGGGTGTGCCGACTCAGAGATGGTGGTCGGTGAGTTTGACAGGTAGAACGCCACTTGCCAGTGCTCACTGACTGTTCCTGTTCCTGTTCATCAACTGTTCTTCGGCACCTACCGATCGCTCTTGGTGCGTTGGTGGATCCGCGACCAGCGCGGAACACGAAAGACGAAACAGGAGACGGGTGACTGTCGGCGGCAAGCCGCGGATCGAACCGTTCGAATTGCTATCCGTCTGACACTCGGTCGATGATCGAACTGAAATTAGAAGACGTACTCGTCGTCGTGTCCCATCATTCCGTCGTCTTCGAGGCCGGTACCGCCGGCTGCTTCCTCTTCGTCCATCGGCCCGCTGGTCTTGTAGGCTTTAATGCCCGTCGAGAGGAGGTCCTCGATTGCCTCCTCACGGTTGACGAACTCGCCGCGCTCGACCATCTGGGCGATCTGCATCTCGAGGTGTTCGGGGATTGTGATCTCTACTTTCGGCATCTGATTCGGCTTTCGGTGAGGGGGTATTTAGGTTTGACGGGGACTCTGCAGCGACCGACACAACAATAGTTTTCGACTATTTTTGACGGTTCAGGTACGCGTTGATTTAGCTGAGAGGACTGTCGAGTATCGAAAGAAGCGTGTCAGTGGGTAGTCGAACGGCGTTCGAGTGTGTGAAAATCGGGAAGTCGACGGTCGGCCGGGTCGTCGAGCGTCGAGGTGTGAGCTACCAGGCTATCGGTTGCCCATCATCGAATCGAGGGCGTTCTTGATTGTGGTTCCTGGCTGCGTGATGCTGTTGAGTTGCTGGCGCATCTTCCGCTGGTTGAAGTAGCTCGCGAACGCGAGGATCGTTGGCGGCCAGAGGCCGACAAACAGTCCTCGCTCGCGGTCCCCGCGCATGAAGAAATAGTACCACGAGAGGCCGACGGACGCCGCTGCCGCGAGGAACGCGGGCCCAAGGGCCTGTTCGCCAACTGCCTCTGCTGACTCTTTGGAGACGTCCCGTTCTGTCATTTGCTGTTTGCTCGCCATACGGATATGGTCTCGACGAGACTGTACTAAGTGCTGGCGAGGGTTTCGAACGGAAGGCTCCGACTTGCCTGCGACGTGCGTCGTTTCAGACTGTTTCGACCGCGCTCCCTGCCTGGAAATCTCTGTTTTCGTCCGGCTGCTCGTACGGCCTGCTGTCATCTCTAATCCACCCACGGTGTCCCTTGCTTTTGGTTGCCGCCAGCGCGAACTGAGTCGGCCTTCCCTGTCGATGCCTGTCCGCGTGGCGTCACACCTACGTAGCTCGCCACGAAGAGTCAGCCATGACCACGGAGTCGACCGAGACGACAGACGGCGACGCCAACACGTCCGTCCGAGACGTAACCGACCTCTACCACGAGTTTGGCGACGACCGACTCCCTGCCGGCCAGCGCGAAACGACTGCCTTCCCCGTCCTTTCGAAGAGCGGCACGCCTGACTGGGACCCTGATACCTGGGAGTTCACCGTCACCGGTGCCGTCGAGACCGAACTCTCGCTGTCGTGGGGCGAGTTTCGCGACCTACCGAGTGAAACCCAGCGTCAGGACTTCCACTGTGTCACCGGCTGGAGCAAGTTCGATTGCGAGTTCACCGGCGTTCCATTCCCCGCTCTCGCCGACCTGGCCGGTGTCGACGACGACGCCGTCCACATTATGTTCTCCGCACTCGATAACTACACGACGGACCTGCCACTCGAGGACTGCATGCGCGAGGAGGTTCTGTTCGCGTGGGCGTACGATGGCGAGGCCCTCCCTGCCGACCACGGCGGCCCGCTCCGGGTCGTCACCCCGCACAAGTACGCCTACAAGGGCGCGAAGTGGGTCGACGGAGTCGAGTTCCTTACTGAACCCGAACTCGGCTACTGGGAACGACGCGGCTACTCCGAGACGGCGAACCCGTGGCAAGAGGAGCGATATAGTTAGGCTGAAGGCGCGTCGGTCCTGAACTGTGCTCGATGAATCGTACGCCGGGCGAGGGGGAACTGGCGGGAACTGCACCGTCTCACGATCGTGATCGCGATCATGATCACGACCGCACACCCCCAATCCCATCGTCCCTCTGCAGTCGGAGTCGCGAACTTACTGACGCGGCTGCGGACATCTCCTTTGGGGCACTGCTGGACGCGGATATCGATATTGACATCGGTACCGATACGGACACTGACACTGCCACTCACACCCGCCACGAGCCCCGCATCCAGTGGGCCACCCCCGACGGACTCGAGATCGTCGGCCGCGGCGTCGCCGCCCGATTCACCGCAACCGGTCCGACCCGATTCGACGACGTTCGCGAACAGGCCGCCCGAACGTTCGAGGCACTCGAGTACGACGGGCCGGCAGTGGCCCGCCCGCGAGCGTTCGGTGGGTTGTCGTTTCACGATTCGTTCGAGAGTAGTGCCAATACAGCTACAGACTCAGATACAGATAGAGAGTCGGACTCCGCCACAGACGCCACACCCACCACCGCGCCGTGGCACGGCTTCACCGCCGCCTCGTTCGTCGTTCCGCAGGTGCTCGTCGTCCGGAGCGACGAGACGACGTGGCTCACGGCAGTCAGCCTGGACGCCGACACCGCAACCCAGCGCCTAGACGACTGGCACGATCGACTGGCGGACTCGAGTTTCCCCGCGATGCGCTCGAGTGGGTCGCCGCCGGGCGTCACCGACACCGAACGGACGACCTCGCGCGCGGCGTGGGTCGAGCAGGTCGAAGACGCGATCGAGCGCATCGAGACGACGACGCTTCGGAAGGTCGTACTCGCCCAGTCGCTGTCAGTTGGGCTCGACGCCGAGATCGACGTGCCGGCGACGCTTGAACGGCTGCGACGGCGGTATCCGAACTGTTATCGGTTTTTGATCGACCACAGCCACGCTGGCTCCCACGACGCCAGCGGAACGTTCTTTGGCGCGCCGCCGGAACGACTGGTTTCGAAACGCGGAGAGCATGTCGAAACCGAGGCGCTCGCGGGCTCTGCCCCGCGTGGCGAGACACCTGAAGCGGACGAGGAGTTCGCCGACCAGCTCCGTGACTGCGAGAAGGTTCAGCACGAACACGTCCTCGTCGCGGAGGCGATCCGCGACCAGTTGACGCCGGTGACCAGCAGTCTGACGACCGACGACCAGCAGATTCGCCGGCTGGCGACCATCCAACACATCCGGACGCCGATCGAGGCGACGCTCGACGACGAGGTGACGCACGTGCTCGAACTCGTCGAAGCGCTGCATCCGACGCCCGCAGTTGGCGGCATGCCCCCGGACCAGGCCTGGGAGACGATCCACGAAACCGAGCCGTTCGACCGGGGCTGGTACGCTGCGCCGATCGGCTGGTTCGACGGCAACGGCGACGGTGAGTTCGCCGTTGCGCTCAGATCCGGCGTCGCAACGGACGAACGCGTGACGCTGTTTGCCGGAAGCGGCCTCGTCGCAGACAGTGATCCACACGACGAGTGGGACGAAGTACAGCTCAAGTTCCGGCCGATTCTGGACGAATTGCGCCCAGAGAAAGCCAGTTCGGACCAGTCCGAAACGCAGCTTGACTCGGCCGCCACCGAAACCGGTGGCGAACGACCATACCCCCGATGACGACTCACCCAAATCGCGCGACGCTCTGGGGTCGCATTCTCGTCGACGAACTCGCGGCGGGCGGGCTCGAGGCGGTTTGTCTCGCACCGGGGAGCCGGTCGACGCCGCTGACCATCGCATTCGCCGAGCACCCGGGGATTGAGGTCTTCTCGCACCTGGATGAACGCTCGGCAGCCTTCTTCGCACTCGGACGCGCGCGCCGAACCGGCGAGCCAACGGCGCTCGTCTGCACCTCGGGCACGGCGGCGGCGAACTTCCATCCCGCCGTCATCGAGGCCGACCAGGCCCGCGTCCCGATGCTCGTACTCACGGCCGACCGCCCGCCAGAGCTACGCGACAGCGGCGCAAATCAGACCGTCGACCAGCTCGACCTCTACGGTGACGCCGTCCGCTGGCACGCCGAACTCCCCGTTCCCGAAGCGAGCGAGCGAACCGTTCGCAGTCTTCGGACGAGCGCCGCACGCGCGCTCCTCGAGACGACTGTCTCCGAACCCGGCCCCGTCCACCTCAACTGCCCCTTCCGGAAGCCACTCGAGCCGATCGAAACTGACGGACTCGAGTCCGTTCCAGATGCGTTCTCCGAGACGCTTGCTGGACGCGGTCGCGACGGTGCGTTCGTCGAGACACGGGAGCTAGAGCGGGGGACGGTCAACGCCACCGATGTCGACTCGCTTCGGGCGGTACTTGAGTCGGCCGCGCGCCCGCTTATCGTCGCGGGGCCTGCGGATCCGGTGACACTGTCACTGTCTCAGCTGGACCCCGCCGACGTCGTCGCCGTCGCGGATGCGGTCGGTGCGCCGGTGCTCGCGGATCCACTCTCGAATCTTCGGTTTGGTCCGCACGTCGCCCCTGACGGATCTGCCTCCGACACGCAGCCGATCTACGGTGGCTACGACGGCTACATCGACGAACTGCCAGCACCTGACGCCGTCCTCAGATTCGGTGCCTCACCAACCTCGAAACGGCTCCGGCACTTCCTCCGAGATGCCGATACGCGGCAGTTCCTGCTTGATCCCGCTGGTGCGTGGCGCGAGGCGACGTTCACCACCACTGATCTGGTCGCTGCCGAACCTGGTGCGGTTTTCGGGACGCTAGCCGACGAACTCGTAGATACCAGTACCAGAACTAGCACCAGTACCACCAGCACTGCCGCCAGCGAGAGTGGCTGGCGAACCCGCTTCGCCGAGGCCGAACACATCCACTGGACCCACCGCGACGACGCGTGCACGGATGAGGCACTCGAGTCCACGCCGTTCGAGGGCGCGATCCTCACCTCCGTCTTCGAGGCGGCTCCGGACCCGGCGACGGTTTTCGTTTCGAACAGCATGCCGATCCGGGACGGCGACCGTTTCGGTCGCCCACGCGAAGCGGATCTCACGGTTCTCGCAAACCGCGGTGCGAGCGGTATCGACGGCATCACGAGTTCGGCACTCGGAGCCGGCAGCGCGACCGACGAGCCGCTCGTGCTCGTCACCGGCGACCTCGCGTTCTACCACGATTCGAACGGCCTGCTGGCACTGGAGCGCTGCGGCGTCGACGCAACAATCGTCCTGTTGGACAACGACGGCGGTGGAATCTTCCACAAACTCCCCGTCGAGGAGTTCGACCCGCCGTTTACGTCGCAGTTCAAAACGCCCCACGGACTCGAGTTCGACGCGCTCGCAGAACTGTACGAACTCGAGTTCGAACGCGTGACGACGACGGATTTCGAGGACGCGTATCGGCAGTCGCTCGCGAGTGAGGGAACGCAGGTGCTTTCGGTCGAGTTCGACTCGGCAGCGAGCCACCGGCGGCGCGAGGAGCTAGATGCGGCGGTTCGGGCTGCGGTCGGCGCAGATGACGACTAGCGCGTAATTTTAGAATTCTGATGTGCAGGGTCAGGGCCGCAACACCCACCAGACGGCGAGCGCATACCCGAACGGCACCCAGACACCCGCGAGCGTGAGAAAGCCGTAGATCGACAGCACGGCGATCGGAATCGCCTCGATCGTGAGAAGCGCAACTGACACGAGCAGACTCCACGAACCGAAGATGCCGGCTGCGATTCGGGGCAGTGTCAGCAGGTAGGCGACGAGTCCGAGCGTACAGACGGCGACGATTGCATTGGCACTCGTTGGAAACGTCGGCGTCAGGCTCGCATAGATGAACGCCGGGTAGAGTAACCAGATGCAGGCGAGCCCGACGACAGTCTGGTGGTCGAGCGTTCGTCCCTGCCACTCGAGTTCCACCTCGTCGTTCCAGTCGTGGACGGCATACTGAAAGTCGACATTGGTGTCGGCGTCGGCTGTACTGTCCGTCTGAGTTGCTGATCCTCCTGATTCAGGTCCTGTGCTCGTTGTTCCTGTGGTGGTTCGGGTCTGGTCGTGCTGGTGCTGTGTCTGTTTGCTGTGCTGGGTGTCGTTCGTGTGCTGACTATGGGAACCAGACCGGGATCGAGACCGAGAGCCGGCCCGAGAACTGGACCGCGACCCAGATTGGGACCGCGCCTGCTCCCGTTCAGCCTCCTGGCGAATCTCCTCGAACGACCAGTCGCGAGTCCGCCGCTGCCCCGCTCGGCGGCCGCGATTCGTCTCCTGTCTCGTTTGCTGCTCTGCTGTTGTCGCGGCGTTCGTACTCGCGTACCCTGCCTGCGTTTCGGGACCGCTATCTTGGGAGCGAGCGTATGCATCGTGCCCGAGGCGATCGTATTGCGCTCGTTCGGCCTCGTCGGTTAGCACCTCGCGTGCAGTCGAGACACGCTGGAACTGCTCGGTCGCGTCGGGGGCGTCGTTGTGATCCGGATGGGTCTCGAGGACGCGCTCGCGGTAGGCGGACTCGAGTTCGTCCTGTGTGGCGGTTGGCTCGACATCGAGCACGTCGTAGTACGTTTCACCCATCGGCTATCAGCCAGTCGTCTATCGGAGTAGAACAATATCTTGGGTGGTAAGTGTTGTTGTCCTGAATTGTTTTGTTGTTGTTCGATTGGAAGCAGTGTTCAGTTTAGACCTAGTAAACCAGATAGTGCTATATTGAATTGGGGTGCCTAGCGTTGCGAATACTAGTGAATCTATGACGAGCTCGGTGCTGTGACGGAGGTCACGAGGTGCTAACTACAAATTAGTGTTGCATGTTTTCACATAGCAAATTGGTTGGCATCCCATTACCCAAAGCCTTATACAGATCGTAGAAATACAATTTGATGTAATGGCTCAAAGCCTACCCGAACGCCTCTGGAATCGCCTTTCAAATCGTTACGAGCAAGATAGTGAGTCGGATTGCTGTGGGCCTCATATCGAAGAAATAGGATCTGAATCGAGCGGTGAATCGGATTGCTGTGGTCCCCAAACCGAAGACGTAGGTTCTGAATCAGATAGTGGATCGGACTGCTGTGGCTCTCAAACCGAAGACGTAGAATCTGCATCGGGAGCCGACGGATCGGATCGTTGCTGTGAATAATTCAACTCAGAAACACACGATATGACTGGAAACACATCACCACCGGACGACGCCTACGACGCACTTGATCGCCTCTACGATAATCCAGACGAACGAGTCGCTGACTTACAACAAATCAAACCATCTGAGCAGGACGTTACCGGCCAAGTGGACGTTTTCAAGGCCCTCGGGAATACAGATCGACTCCGAGTTCTCAATGCGCTCCGTGAATCTGAGTGCTGTGGCTGTGAGTTACAGGTAATTCTCGATGCTCCACAATCAACGGTTGCGACGCATCTCCGGAAACTGAAAGACGCAGGATTGGTCAAGTCCCGCAAGAAAGGGAAATGGAGTTATTACCGCATCGCTGACACCGCCGTCTTTGAACTCCTTGACCTCGCCAACGCGGTCCAGGAGGACGACTGAAAATGCTCTCGCCGGGTCTTTCCAGTGCACTCCTCGAGTCCTGGAACTACTTTCTTTACCTTGCTGTCATCCTCGTCCCATTGTTCATTGGCGCATCATTCCTCGTTGCGCTTGCACAGGAGTATCTTCCTCCAGAAAAAGTTGAACGGAAACTTCGCGGTTACGACGAGGGATCAGGCAACGTTGCCGCCGCTGGTCTCGGTGCGGTGACACCGTTTTGTGGCTGTTCGACTGTTCCTGTATTGGCAGGGCTGCTTCAAGCAGGTGCACCACTTGGACTGGCGTTTTCGTTCTTGCTCGCGTCGCCACTCGTTAATTGGATTGCAATCCTGTTGTTGTTCGGACTATTTGGCATCGAAATCACCGTCTGGTACGTCATACTCACGCTTCTCGCGGCAATCGTTGGCGGGCTCATCATCGGACGACTTGGGCTTACAGACTACGTGAAGGACGTTCGAATCGAGGATCAACAGGGACAAGCAGTTGCTACGGATGGCGGAGCAAACTCTTGCTGTGCTGGAGCAACGTCGACAACCACACACCGAAACCGCGTTGAGACTGCGGCCCGTGAAGCGTGGTCGTTCTTCACCGATACGGTCCCATACCTCGTTCTTGGCATGACAATCGGTGCACTCATTCATGGTGTCATCCCGGTTGAACTTCTCCATACAGTACTTGGCCAGGAGAATCCGCTTGCGGTTCCGTTAGCTGCGCTGGCAGGCGCACCTGTCTATATCAGTCTTAGTGGAATGTTACCGATCGCAGCAGCACTCAGCGACCAGGGAATTGCTATTGGAACCGTGTTGGCGTTCGTTATCGGCGGTGCCGGCGTCAGCATTCCAAATCTGGTTCTGCTAAATACGTTGTTCAAGCGCAGGCTGTTGTTCGTCTACGCGGGGACCGTCGTAACAATAGGCATACTCGTTGGTGTCGTATTCAACACCCTCATCGTTTAACCGGTACCGGATCCTCCGAGACTGGACGACGAGAACCTATATCAGGATTCGCCCCCGACAGTCGGCCAATGGTTTCGGAATGCTTCGACGCAGACCGGTGGGAGCCGGTCGACGAGTTCGACTTTCGTGATCTCACCTATCACCGCGCGGTCGACTCTGGGACGGTTCGCATCGCGTTCGACCGCCCCGACGTTCGTAACGCCTTCCGCCCGGGGACGGTCGACGAACTGTACGACGCGCTGGATCACGCAAAGCGCCAGACCGACGTGGGCTGTATCCTGCTGACCGGCAACGGCCCCTCCTCGAAGGACGGCGGCTGGGCGTTCTGTTCCGGCGGCGACCAGACGGTCCGCGGCGACGACGGCTACCAGTACACGGGTGAGGACGAGGAGAACGAGACTGCCCGCGCATCCGAGCAGGGTCGACTCCACATCCTCGAAGTGCAGCGCCTCATTCGCCACATTCCGAAGGTCGTCGTCTGCGTCGTCCCCGGCTGGGCCGTCGGCGGTGGTCACTCGCTGCACGTCGTCTGTGACATGACGCTCGCGAGCGAGGAACACGCGAAGTTTCTCCAGACCGATCCCGACGTGGCGAGCTACGACGCCGGCTTCGGCTCGGCCTACCTCGCCAAGCAGATCGGTCAGAAGAAGGCCCGCGAGGTGTTCTTCCTCGGGAAGACCTACAGCGCCGAGGAGGCCGCTGAGATGGGGATGGTCAACGAGGCGGTGCCCCACGAGGAGTTAGAGGAGACGGCGCTGGAGTGGGGCGAGCGCATCAACGCGAAGAGCCCAACGGCGATGCGGATGCTGAAATACGCGTTCAACATGACCGACGACGGCATGATCGGCCAGCAGGTGTTCGCCGGCGAGGCAACCCGACTTGGGTACATGACCGACGAGGCGAAGGAGGGCCGCGACGCGTTCGTCGAGGGCCGCGATCCGGAGTTCGACGACTATCCGTGGCACTACTGACCAGGAAATTCGGTGCTGGTGACTTCTCACATGACAATCGCAATCTTTGCCGCAAGCTACGAGCCGTGGGTACTCGAGTCCGTCCCCGAAACGATGGTGTTGTGTCGAGTTCCCGCGACTGCTCCCGTTGAAACCCGAACACGTTCTGTCGACGATAACGGTAGACTCGTCACAAAGAGTAACGTTTTGGAGCATCCGATCCAGTGGTGGTACTAGTGACGCTCCCCGATCGGTCCACGCTGTCCCGCCGGGAGTACGCCCGCTCGCTCGTCGCCGTTGGCGGCGCGACGGCACTCAGTGCGTGTCTCGACGCGAGTAGCGACGAGAACGGCGAGGAAAACAACGTTCCCTCGGGAACCGACGACCTTGACTCGCTGCCCGCTCGCCAGTACGCATGGAACGAGTTCGCGCCGCGTGACGACAACGGAAACGTCCAGCCGCCGGCACACCACGTCTTGCTCCCACTGGCGCTGACTGAGCGTGCGACCGCCAACGGAGAACCGACTGCTGACGCCCGCGAGGTCACCGAGTCCGCCCTCCGAACGCTCGAACGCGCCTACGAGTGGAGCACCGACGGACTCCTGTTCACGCTCGGCTACACGCCGGCGTACTTCGAGCGGTTCGACGAAGACCTCCCCGAGGTGGTTGATCTCCCCGAACCAGAGGCACTCACGTCACGGGAAGACCCCTCCTTCGACGAGTTCGACGCCCTGCTCCACCTCGCGAGCAATCATCCTGAGGTCGTCCTCGAAGTCGAGGAGGGACTGTTCGGCGACCAGGAGGAGCCGGAACGTAACGGCGTTGTACTCGAGTCCGATCTCACAGAAGTTTTCGAGCGCGTCGACGAGAATCGGCGAACTGGGTTCGTCGGTGATGGTCTGCCGGTGGAACACACGGATGTCGCTGGCGTCCCCGACGCGGTCCCTGAGGACGCGCCGTTTTTCATGGGCTTTCGCTCGGGATTCGACCGGACGCAGGCGAGTGAGGACCACGTGACCATCGATTCTGGGCCGTTCGCCGATGGGACGACACAGCACGTCTCCTCGATGGACATTCAGCTTGAGGTCTGGTTCGAGCAGGAGAACCACTACCAGCGCGTCTCGAAGATGTTCAGCCCCGAACACGCTGCAGAGGATCTTGTTGGTGACGTCGGCGAGGAACTTGGGGCTGACAGCGGGCTGAGTGACGAGCGGATCGAGGCGACGGCTGCGGATGCTCGACAGGAAGGGGTCGTCGGCCACGCTCAGAAGGCAGCACGCGGACGCGAGGACGGCGACCCGCCACTCTTGCGCCGCGATTTCAACACGATCGACGGCGACCGGCCGGGGTTGCACTTCGTTTCGCTCCAGCACGAAATCGAGGATTTTGTCAGAGTCCGCGAGGCAATGACGGGTGCGGATCTCGACGTTGCCTCGGCGAACAACGGGATCCTCCACTACATCTTCGTCAACCGGCGCGGGAACTACCTGCTCCCGCCGCGGGAGTTGCGCGCGTTGCCGGCGGCGAATCCGGACGCCTGATCAGACGGTCTCTCGAGAGACAAGAAACGCGAAACGTCAATGGGACACGAAACACGAGACGCGAACCAGCAGACACGACAGATACACCATGCAGGACTTCACGCCGACCACAGACGAAACCGAGATCGACCGACGAACGTTCGTCGCCCAGACGGGCGCAGCGACGGGGGTGCTCGCACTCGCCGGCTGTTTCAGCGGTGACGATGAGGAAGACGAAGACGATCCGGACGCCGAAAACGGCGACGAGAACGGTGCCGGCGAGGATTACGGCGACGGTCGGCCGACGATCGAAGTGGAGGACCCGCCGAACGCGGTCTATCTCCCGACCCACCGCGAGGCCATGCGGATGCTCGACCCGGTCGAAGCCGGCGACATCATGCTCGGACCGATGCTCTCGTATCCGCACGACTTCTGGACCATCGCGGGCACCGGCGAGGACGCCGTCGAACGTGAGAGTCCCAATAGCGGGCGCGGCGTCCACATGATGTTCACGCTCTGGGACCAGCAGACGGGAACTGTGTTGCCAGTCGACGACGGCGTTCAGATCCGCGTCTACGACGGCGACGAGCAGGTTGGGTCACCGGTCTCACCGTGGTCGATGATCTCCCAGGAGATGGGCTTTCACTTTGGCGATAACGTCACCCTTCCCGAAGACGGCACGTACACCGTCGAAGTGACGATCCCGCCGGTTTCGGTGCGAAAGACCGGCGACCTTGTGGGCCGACTCGACGAGCGCGTGAGCGCGACCTTCGAATTCGAGTACGATGACGAGTTCCGCCACGAGGTTATTGGCGGCGTCCAGTATCTCGACGAAGCGGAGTGGGGCGACCGTGGCGCGCTGGAGCCGATGGATCACGGTGATCACGGTGAGCATGGAGGCCACGATGGTCACGACGATCACGACCACGAGGATGAACACGACGACGGCCACGACCACGGCGATCACGACGGTCACGAACAGGACCACGGGGACGAGCATGATCACAACGGCCACGACGACCACGCACACGTCCCTTACTCCGCTCTCCCCCAGGTCGAGGAGTACGACGGCACGATTCTGGCTACCGCCGACGACGAGTCTGGTGCCGACGGCGTTCCAACCGACCACGACTCGCTCCCACGGAGCGACGACGCGGCGATCCTCGCAGCGCTGTTCGAGGACGGGTCCGCGGACGCGGAACGACTCTCTGACGACGGAGATGGAGACGTTACCGCTGGCCAGTACCTCCTCGTCTCCCCACGAACGCCGTACAACCGTGTCCCGCTCGCCGACGCCGCACTTAGCGTCACCGTCGAGCGCGGCGACGACACAATCGCCGGTCCTGACGCGGTGCTCGCGGAAACGCTCGATAGCGAGTACGGCATCCACTACGGACTGGTGGTCAACGATGCACAGATCGAAGCCGGTGACTCAGTAACGGTCACGATCGACTCACCACCGCAGGTCGCGCGCCACCAGGGGTACGACACAGCCTTCCTCGAGATGCCCCCGGTTGAGTTCACCGTTCCCGAGCAATGACGGCGCTACACTCGAGTGCAGTGACTGACGGTGACGGCGACGGCGATGGCGACGACAATGGCAGGCGGCGCGAGCTCCGCGTTGCCACCCTCGTCGCCGCGTGCTGTCTCGCCCTCGTGGCCGTCGCGTTCGTCCCCGCACCCGTCGGTGCCGGCGACAACATCGCCAGCTTCTGGTTCAATCCGGAAGACACCGAGGCTGCCGCCGGTGACACGCTCGAACTCGAGCTCGTCGCGAGTACCCACGGCGACCTCGTGGGTGACGGCGTCGACGAACTGGCGGCGACACTCGAGTACAACAGCGAGATCTTCACAGTCACAGCGATCGAGCACGAGCGGATGCTGGCTGACGGCGATTCGGCTGTCGAGATACACGAGCACGAGGAAATTGACGAGGATTCGGGGGCGGTGACGATCGAGCAGGAGCGCGAGCCGTCGGGTGACGGTGCGCGGACGACGGGGCCGATGGCAACGGTTACGTTCGAGGTTGCGTCGGATGCCCCGAGTGGCAACGAGACGATCGAGATTACTGATGCAGAGGCGATTCTCATTAGTGACTACCCGCAGGGGACCTTTGACCGTGACGCGCATGTGCAGATCGATGGCTCGGCTGCGGCGGGTGCGAGTGACGCAGACGGCGTCCCCGGCTTCACGGGTATTGCTGCACTCGGCGTACTGGCTGCGCTCGCGCTTGCGGCAGTTGTGAAACGCCGCGACTGACGGTAGCTGACGTGTTGCGCAGTGTCGCGGCCGATACTCACGGTATGGGGCTTCCCCACGCGGTCGGCTGCAATGCCAACGTTGACACTCTTTCGAGTTGGACACTCGATGCATGAGTACGGCTGAGGTCGATATGTCCCGGACGAAGGCATGGCTGCTGGCCGCCCGCCCCCAGACCTTGCCCGCGGCCGCAGCCCCGATCATCGTTGCCGTGGGACTCGCGATCCACGACGGCGTCTTCGCACCCGGACCAGCGCTGATGGCGTTCGTCGGCGCTGCGTTGATCCAGATCGGGACGAACTTTGCGAACGACTACTACGACGCGATTAAGGGCGCAGATACCGACGACCGCGAGGGGTTCACCCGCGTCACGCAGGCAGGAATTATCCCCCCTGAACAGGTCAAACTCGCGACCGCGGTCACGTTCGCCCTGGCGATTCTCTCTGGCACCTATCTCGTCTATATCGGCGGCCTCCCGATTCTCGTCATCGGCCTCGTGAGTGTCTTTTGCGGCTGGGCCTACACCGGCGGCCCCTACCCGCTCGGCTACCACGGCCTCGGTGATCTCTTCGTGTTCGTCTTCTTCGGTATCGTCGCCGTCGTCGGCACCTACTACGTACAGGCCGCCGCGGCGGTCGAGCCGTTCATTACGACGATTCCCGCCGGCACGATTACCTGGGGTGCGTTCCTCGCCAGTCTCCCGATCGCCGCACTCTCGACGGCGATCATCATCGTCAACAACGTCCGCGACCGCGAGACCGACGCCGAGACCGGCAAACGAACGCTCGCTGTCCGACTCGGCTATCGCGGGAGTCGAATCGAGTACACTGCCATGCTTGCGCTCGCATATCTCGTCCCCGTCTGGCTCTGGCTCGGCGAGGGCTTCCCCGTGAGTGTGCTGCTCCCGCTCGTCTCGCTCCCCTACGCGGCCATGATCGCACAGACGATCTGGACCAGAACCGACGGCGAGGCGCTCAACCCGGCGCTCGAGGCGACCGGCAAACTGCTCGCACTGTATGCAGCGTTGTTCGCCGCAGGGATGGTGATCTAAGTGTCCGGTGGTGACGCCTCACGGTTCGAACTCGAGTACCGACGGTTTTCGCTCCCTCTCAGAGAGCCACTCGAGACGGCGTCGGGGTCGATCGACGCACGCGAGGGATTTCTGCTCCGACTTGTGGACCGAGCGGGCGGAGACGAAACAGTCGGGTACGGCGAGGCGACGCCGCTTTCGGGCTGGACGGAGCCGTTTGCGGACTGTGAGGATGCACTCGAGCGTGCCAGTCGGGCACTCCGCGATGGTGGGAATCTGGAGGACGCACTCGAGGCGGCTGCGGGCGCTTCGGCGGCCAGACACGGCGTCTCGCTCGCGATTACGGACTGCCGAGCGACGGGCGAGGCGACGCCGCTGTATCGGTACATCGGGCAGGGGCCGATGGTTGGCCGCGTACCGGTGAATGCGACGATCGGTGACGGCGATCCCAGGGAGACGGCACACCAGACTGCGGACGCCGTCCAGCGCGGCTTCGACTGCTGCAAACTCAAAGTCGGTCGCCGTCCCGTCTCGGCGGACATCGAACGCGTTCGGCGAACCCGTGAGGTCGTCGGCCCCGAGGTCGAGTTGCGCGTCGACGCGAACGAGGCGTGGACGTTCGACGAGGCCGGACAGGCGATCGACACGTTCGTCGACGATGAGCTCGGTGTGTCGATCGTCGAGCAGCCGCTTCCGGCGGGGGCGCTCGAGGGCCACGCCGATCTTCGCGAGCGCGCGGCGGGTGAACTCTCCATCGCGCTCGACGAGGGACTACTCGAGCACGGCCTTGACGCGGTATGTGAGGCACAGGCTGCTGATATCCTCGTCCTGAAGCCAATGGCACTCGGCGGAATCGACATCGCGCGCAAGATCGCCGCCTGGGTGACCGAACTCGGCATCAGGCCGCTCGTGACGACGACCATCGACGGCGTCGTCGCCCGGACCGGTGCCGTCCACCTCGCCGCGGCCATCCCGGAACTCCCCGCGTGCGGTCTCGCAACGGGCGACCTGCTCGCCGATGATCTGGGCCGCGATCCAGTCCTTCTCGAGAACGGCGCTGCCGTCGTCCCGCAGGCGAAGGGGCTCGGCATCCAGGGGGTGTGGCACGAATGATCGGCACGCACGAGTGGCCGACACGGGACCTCCTCTCACATCGCACGGCCGCGACGCCCAAGCGGTCGGCACTGGTCGACGTCGATACCGACACCGAATGGACCTACGCCGAGTTCGACCGGCGGGTGGATCGACTCGCGGGGGTACTCAAGTCCGAGTCCAAGTCTAAGTCCGAAACCGAAGCTGCATCTGGATCCGTGCCGGAACTCGAGTCAGGCCCCTCCGTCAACTGCGGCGACCGCATCGGTATCCTGATGGACACCCGACCTGTCTTCGCGACGCTCTTTTTCGCCGCGATGCGCCTCGGAGCGACGGTTGCGCCGCTGAACGTCCGTGAGACGACGGGGGAGCTGACCTCGAAGGTTGACCGACTCGACCTCGACGTGCTGCTCTGTGAGCGGGATACCGAAGCGGTCGCAGTGGCGTGTACGACTGGCGGCGAGTCCGCGCCGCCGGTTTACTCGGTCGACGAGCCGACGAGTGAGGGAGACCGCGTCGTGTCGCTCTCCTCACTCCCGTCGGCCGTTGGCCTGGACACCGACGACGGAATCGGCACAGAAACCGACGCCGACCCGGTTGCTGAAGAATCTGCCATCGAACCAGTTGTACTCGAGTCCGACCACGTGCAACTGCTCATGTTCACGTCAGGGACGTCTGGCGAGCCGAAGATCGTCCAGTTGACCGTCGGTAATCTGGTCGCGAGCGCGACGGCCTCTGCGTTCCGACTGGGCGTAGCGCCGTCAGACCGGTGGCTCTGCTGTCTCCCAATGTATCACATGGGCGGCATTGCGCCGGTCATCCGGTCCACGCTGTACGGGACGACCACGGTGATCCAGCGGGCGTTCGACGAGCACGGGACGGGCCGCGTGCTGGACGAGTACGATATTTCGGGTGTCTCACTGGTCCCGACGATGTGCAAGCGCCTGCTCGACGCCGACTGGGAGCCGGCTGATGCGCTCCGGTTCGTTCTCCTCGGTGGCGCACCCGCCTCCACGGAACTTCTGACGCGCTGCCGTGAAGCGGGTGTGCCGGCCTACCCGACCTACGGCATGACGGAGACGGCCTCGCAGATCACGACCGCGACACCGGCAGAGGCAGCGCGACACGAGGGGACAGTCGGCCAGCCGCTCATCGTCACAGATGTGTCGATCGTGGGTCACGACGGCGAACCGGTTCCGGCAGGTGAGGCGGGCGAAATCGTCGTCTCCGGACCAACTGTGACGCCGGGCTACCTCGACGAGACACGCACGGCGGACGCGTTCTGCGACCGCGGCCTTCGGACCGGTGACGTGGGCTACCGGGACGAGGGTGGCCGGCTGTGGATCCTCAACCGGCGCAGCGACCGCATCGTCACCGGCGGCGAGAACGTCGACCCCGGTGAGGTGATCGACGTGTTGTGCGCCCACCCGGCCATCGAGACAGCTACCGTCGTTGGTCTCGAGGATCCAGAATGGGGCGAGCGCGTGAGCGCGCTGATCGTCCCCGCCGAGGCGAGCGGGACGAAATTAGACTCGGACTCGGAGATACTCGAGTCCGTCCGTGCTCACTGTGACGACAACCTGGCGGGATTCAAGTGTCCGAAGACGATCGGTGTGGTCGATGCACTCCCGCGGACACACTCGGGCACGGTCGATCGAGAAGCGGCCCGCGAGCGGTTGCTCGCAGTCGGTGTCGACCTGACGACAGCCCGCTAACTCCGGTCACAGGCACGACACAGCAATTATAAAACGATAGCGTGTCAAACATCTGGTGCCTCAAACAATCTTTATGCGCTGAGATCGAATGCTATCATATGCCACACGGGCAAGATGTCGAAGACGACACCTCGGAGCTAACGTCTGCGTATGAGTGTCTTCAGTGCGGTCGAATCGTCGAAGCCAGGACGAACCCGGGAGAGTGTGAGCTGTGTGGCGGTGACTTTCAGAACCGCGCGAAATCGATCGAGTAGCGGGTCCGCATTGTTCTCAGTGCCGTCCGTTCTTTGAACCCGGGCACAGAGTGGCAGACCGTCACTTAAGATGCTTGACCGCCTTTTTTCGAACGTGTGCACACTGACGCTCGCCTGGCAGGTCTTCGATGACGTGCCGGTTGCTGTCGCCGCGAACCGGGATGAAGCCGTCGACCGCGACTCACACCCACCCGCCATCTACAGTGAGGGCCCGCTTGTCGTCGCCCCGCAGGACGCCGAAGCCGGCGGCACGTGGATCGGTTTCAACGAACACGGCCTCTTCGCCGGCATCACCAACAAGTGGATCGACGCCGACCTCGCCGGTGACCGCTCTCGGGGACTGCTCGTCGCAGACGTCCTCGAGGCCCGCTCCGCGTCGGACGCAGCCGATATCGTCGAGGAGGCGACAGATGGGAACGAGTACGACGGCTTCTGGCTCGTGATCGCCGATGCGACCGACGCATACTGCTATCAGTGGGACGGCGACCTCTCGGTTACCGAGTTCGACCCTGGCGTCCACGTCGTGGTCAACGTTGCCGCGGACGACGAGGTGGACCTCCCGTCGTTCCGGACCGAGGTTGCGAGCGCGCAGGCCGAGAACGCACGAGCGGTTCGCGCCGAACTCGCAGCCGAGACGGACGAATCCGCCCCAGATTGGCTCGCACGCGCCGGCACCGTCCTCGGTGACCACGAGTTCGGTGTCTGTATCCACGGCGACGGGTACGGCACGCGGTCGTCCTCACTGCTCGCGATCGCCCCGGATTCGGACGGGGCAAACGGACTCGCCGGCGCGACCTATTGGTTCGCGTCCGGCCCACCCTGCGAGACGGCATATCAGCCGGTTGCGCTTGCACTCGAGTCCGACTCCGGCTCCGAGTCTGCGTCCGAGTTCACGTTCGAACCCGAATCAGACTCCGGCGGGCCAACTGACCCTACGACGGGTGCCGAGTTCACGTTCGAAGAATGGACTCGTCGAAACGAATGACACTGGCGTCGAAGGGCACATTTAAGCGGCTCCCTGCCTCTCATACGCACATGGACGCACACCTGGCTGTCGCGACGAGTACGAGCACGGAGGGGTGGTTGCCGTGAGCGTCTCTGCGGCCGAATCGGAGCTCACGGAGGACGAACGGGCCGGTCTCGAACTCGTTCGAGAGACCGGCGGTATCCACCAGAGCGACTTCTGGAAGGAACTCGATGTCTCCTCGCGCAAGGGAAGTCGAATCGTCGAGTCGCTCGTCGAGTACGACCTCGTCAACCGCGAGGATACGGTGTACAACGGACACAACACCTACTACATCACGCCGACCGCACGCGATCTTGACTTTACACTGTTGATGGCTGGCGACATGCTCTCGCCGTTCATCGGTGAGGAGGAGGTCGATCCGAACAGTGACGCCTTCTCGCAGTGGATTATGAACCTCGCCTACGAGGAGTAGCGAGCGGGAAACAGCAACCGAACCGCAGACGAACACAGCAAGCAGCCGCCCGATTTCTCACTCCTTCGAACTCGTAGAGAGCCGTCTCAGTAGCCAGCGCCCGAGGGGCGTCGTCGGATTCTCGGGCGACTGCGTCACGCTCTGTTCGACGAACACCCAGGCGAGCGTCGCCGCGAAGCCGGTGAACGCCACGGTGACGGAGACGGTCTCGCCGGCCAGCAACTGCCCAGCCATCGCCACTCCGAGCGTCCCGAGCAGCACCCAGCCCGCGACGACGATCGCCGGACCGTAGCGTTCGGCAACCGACTCCAGTGAGAACGCCCGCTCTAACAGCCCTATTGCACTCACGACGATCATCGTCCCCGCAAAGCACGCGGCGACGACCTGCGTCGATCCAACCCCGATCATAGCACGTCCGTCAGCAGCTGTGAGCTTAAGTATACAGACCAATGATCGGTTCAACGACTGGTTTCGGGGTCAAGACTGGCTGTGTGACCAGCTCCGGCGGCATCGCTCCCAGCTATCGGCGGTCTCAGCCACACCACGAGTGGACGTAAAATCGGGTTCGAGTCGGACCGTTACTCGATGTTACTCGAGTGCACTTGCCGCGCGAATCAACCGCTCTTCACCGAATGCGGGGCCGACAAGCTGGAGGCCGACGGGGAGGCCGTCGGCGTCGCTTTCGCCGGCTGGAACCGAGATTGCGGGCAGATCTGCGAGGTTCACGGGGACGGTGTTGGCGTCGGCGAGGTACATCTGGAGCGGGTCGTCGAGACTCTCGCCCTGCTCGAACGGGGTAACCGGCATCGTCGGCGAGGCGAGCACGTCGGCCTCGGAGAGCGCCTCGTCGAAGTCCTGCTTGACCCAGGCGCGGGCGTCCTGGGCCTTCTTGTAGTACTTGTCGTGGTAGCCCGCCGAGAGCGCGTAGGTGCCGAGGAGGATGCGGCGCTTGACCTCGTCGCCGAAGCCGTCCTTGCGGACCTGGGAGAAGGTTTCGTTCCAGTTGCCCCCGGTATCGACGTCGCCCTCGGTTTCGGCCTCGGGGCCGTAGCGGACGCCGTCGAACCGGGCGAGGTTCGAGGAGGCTTCGGACATCGCGATCACGTAGTAGGCCTCGACGGCGTGTTCGACGGACGGCAGGGAGACCTCGTGGTACTCTGCACCCTGGTCTTCGAGGTCGGCGATGGCGTCCCAGAAGGTGTCGACGACGTCCTCGTCGGCTCCTTCGAGGAGTTCGGTGGGAACACCGATGGTGAGGCCGTCCACGTCGCCGGTTGCGGCATCGGCGTAGCGCTCACCCTCGGGAGCAGCCTCACGCGTTGTCGCGTCCCGCTCATCCGGTCCCGCGATAACGTCGAGCAGCGCGGCCGCGTCCTCGACGGTCTCGCCGAACGGGCCGATCTGTTCGAGGCTGTTTCCGTAGGCGACCAGGCCGTATCGCGAGACGAGGCCGTACGTCGGCTTGATGCCGACAACGCCGCAGAAGGCGGCCGGACAGCGGATCGAGCCACCCGTGTCCGAGCCGAGCGCGAGGTCGGCCTCGCCGGCGGCGACGGCAGCGGCCGAGCCACCGGAGGAGCCACCTGGGACGTGGCCCGGTGCAGCGGGATTGTCCGTCGGGCCGAACGCCGAGGTTTCGGTGGTCGACCCCATGCCGAACTCGTCCATGTTGGCCTTGCCGACGATGGTCGCGCCAGCCTCCTTGAGCCGCGAGATGACCGTCGCGTCGTACGGTGGCACGTACTCTTCGAGCATCGCCGACCCGCAGGTCGTTGCGACGCCCTTTGTCGAAATGTTGTCCTTGACGGCGACTGTGCGGCCCGCGAGTGGGCCGTCTGCGTCCGCGACTTCGTCGCCCTCGATTCGCTCGTCCGTGATGAAGATGTTGTCAACCATAGCCGATCAGGAGACGTTCGGTCCTTTGAAGAAGCCGTCCTCGGTCTCGGGTGCGTTCCGAAGCGCCTCTTCGCGGTCCAGCGAGTCGCGCTCTTCGTCCGGGCGCATCACGTTCGTCAGGGCAGCCTCGCGCTCGACCTCCGGCACCTCGTCTAAGGTTTCGAAGTACTCGAGTATGTCCGCGAACTGGCCGGTGAACGCCTCGACCTCCTCGTCATCGAGGTCGACGCGGGCCAGCTCCGCAACGTGGCGGACTGCCTCGGGGTTGACGGCGTCGTCGCTCATACGTGTTCGAATCGCCCTGTCGGGAGTAAGCGTTTCGATACGGCGACAGCTGGCGGCTGTGATGTGGCCTGCATTCGCCTCGACGATTCGGGCGCACGTTGGCGAGTGAGGAGGACTATCGAATCGGGTGTGAACGGCTGAAGCGCTGATTACTTCCGCAGGCGCGCGTTCAGATATCCGTACGATCACAGTTTTTAAGTTACGCCGGAGTGTTAGACTATGACTGACAGGGCGTTTTCAGCGACGGTTCGATCGGTATCACCACCAATGACTGACTCCAGTATTCGAACTCACAGCGGCGAGCGACGCACGACTGAGCGGGCGGAGTCCAGCGAGCAGACGGACGAGCAGGACGGGCAGACAGGCGACCGACAGCGACAGCGCGAACGCGAGCACGCACAAGAACAGGAACAGGAGCAAAGCCAAGAACAAGAACAGTGCCCAGAGTGTGACGGCCGTCTCATGTCCGACGCGGAACACGCCGAAACCGTCTGTGCGGACTGCGGCCTCGTCGTCCAGGAAGGCGAGATCGACCGCGGCCCCGAGTGGCGCGCGTTCGACGCCGCCGAAAAGGACGAAAAGAGCCGCGTCGGTGCCCCAACCACCAACATGATGCACGACCAGGGGCTCTCGACGAACATCGGCTGGCAGGACAAAGACGCCTACGGCAAGTCCCTCTCCAGCCGCCAGCGCCAGAAGATGCAGCGTCTTCGCACCTGGAACGAGCGCTTCCGAACCCGCGATTCGAAGGAGCGCAACCTGAAGCAGGCGCTCGGTGAGATCGACCGGATGGCCAGCGCGCTCGGCCTCCCCGATAACGTCCGCGAGACCGCGAGCGTCATCTATCGGCGGGCACTCGAGGAGGACCTGCTCCCAGGTCGGTCCATCGAGGGCGTTTCGACCGCCTCGCTGTACGCGTCGGCCCGACAGGCCGGCACCCCGCGCAGTCTCGACGAAATCGCGGGCGTCAGCCGCGTCGAGAAGGACGAAATCGCTCGCACCTACCGCTACGTAATCCGCGAACTCGGCCTCGAAGTCAAACCGGCGGACCCGGTGAGCTACGTGCCGCGCTTCGCAAGCGATCTCGACCTCTCCGACGAGACTGAACGCCGCGCTCGGCAGTTACTCGAGACGGCCAAGGAATCGGGCATCCATAGCGGCAAGTCACCGGTGGGGCTCGCAGCGGCGGCGGTGTACGCCGGCGCACTCCTCACGAACGAGAAAGTGACTCAGAACGATGTCAGTGAGGTCGCGAGCATCTCCGAAGTGACGATTCGCAATCGGTATCACGAACTGCTCGAAGCCGAGAGCGGTGCACCGGTGTAGATCGAGTCGCCGATTGCAGTGCACTCAACGAATTATTTACTGGCGCTCGTCGCTGCGCCAGATTGTTCTACTCGACAGAATGGAGTGCTAATGAGTGCATACTCAAGCCTGTTTGTCCGGTCGACTCGGCTATGGCTGCTGTACTCGAGTGCGACAACTGTCGAGAACCAGACGTTGCGTACACGTTGACGACGCACGACGCGGGAACCGACGGGGCGGAGATCGATTTGCACTTCTGTTCGAGTGAGTGTTTGCGGGTGTGGACGTAGTTGCGAGGTGTTTTGCGATGATCTGCGTAGAAAAAGACCGTGTGGATGAGCCGCTGGATCACGACTCGTCGTAGACCGCCGGGTCGGGGTCGCCGCTGACCTCGATAACGCCGAGTGCACCGTTGTGGACAACCCGCGAGAGCGCGTGGTCGACGAGTTTGATCGGGCCGGGAACGACCAGCTCCATCTCTCCTGCGACGCTGGTCCCCGGTGCGACCGGCGTCGTCTCGACGTTCTTTGCGGGTTCCGTGAGCAGGTCGCCGTCCCGGTAGAGACGCGACCAGACGTTGCCGATCGGGTGGAGTGCACTGGTGAAGTTGGGGCCGCCGTTCGCGAAGTAGACGCGGACGGTTTCGCCGACCTCGGCCTCAGGTGCACCGTGTGGGCCGTCGGCACTGACCGCGCCGACCTCACCGTTCAGCAGGACGTAGGTCGGGTCTTCGTCCGCGGAGGCGTCAAAGTCGAATTGGTGGTGGCCCTCCTCGCCGGTCTCGCCGTCAGTGTAGAGTTCGTGTTGCCCGATGTAGAACTCGCGGTCGACCTCCGGGAGGCCATCAGCGGGTTCGACGAGGATCGCACCGAACATCCCTAGGCTGATGTGCTGGTCCATCGCCGGCACCGCACAGTGGTAGAGTTCGATCTCGACCGTGGCCTCGATCGTCTCGAGTGTAAGCTCGTGCGTTCGGGTTCGTCCCAGTCGACCGGGGGTGGGAGTGCCTGTGGGTCGGCTGCGATGTGGTCGATATCTGGCGACTCCGCTGGTGGGAGTCCGTCGTCTTCGTGCTCTTCGTCGTCGTCTCGGTCAGCCGCAGCCGGTTCTACATCGGACGCGTCAGGCCGCCTCACGCTGTCGTCGAGACAGCCAGCGACGGCAATCGCGCCGGCTGCGCCGACTCCCTGAACGAACTGTCGTCGGTTTGCGAGTACCGTGGGTTGGGTCATTGGGCTTCCTCCTCAGTTGTACAAATGCGTTCCTCCTTGTCACCTGCATCGATGATTCTTGAGACAGAAGAACACTGGCGAACATGTTCATCCCAGATTTGATTTACGGGGCTGGGTCGAGACAGACACCTATAGTGTCCCCTCTGTCACCCACTGACGACGCAACCGCCCCCGACGCAGCAGTCTGTCCAGCAGTGGACGTGGACTCGAGTACCCGCGAGCTCTCAACAGTTCGTCTCCACGTGGTTACCGGTGGCGACGAGTCGGGTCCACTGGTTGTCTTGCTCCACGGGTTCCCGGAGTTCTGGTACGGCTGGCGACACCAGCTCGAGCCGCTGCTCGAGGCCGGCTACCGTGTCGTGGTGCCGGACCAGCGCGGCTACAACCGCAGCGAGAAGCCCGAGGGTGTCGGCGCGTACCGACTGCGATACCTGACGCGGGATATCGTCGATCAGATCGAGGCGGCAGGCCGAGAGCGCGCACACGTCGTCGGCCACGACTGGGGCGGCATCGTCGCGTGGGATCTCGCCACCCGCTATCCAGATTTGGTCGACCGCCTGGCGGTCATCAACGCGCCGCATCCCGCGGTGTTTCAGCGGGTGTTGCGGTCCTCGATCGAACAGCAAGCCCGGAGCTGGTACGCCTTCCTGTTTCAACTCCCCTGGCTTCCCGAACGACTGCTCGGGGCGAACGAGTACGAGCGTCTCGAGC
The DNA here is from genome assembly GCF_000337135.1 of Natrialba chahannaoensis JCM 10990. Classification (GTDB taxonomy): domain Archaea; phylum Halobacteriota; class Halobacteria; order Halobacteriales; family Natrialbaceae; genus Natrialba; species Natrialba chahannaoensis. The sequence continues at coordinate 88,704 of NZ_AOIN01000059.1, read as the reverse complement.
GGGCGCTGACGGAGACTGCGCAAACTGGAACGTTCCCGGAACCGGACCGAGCACTGTACCGTCGCGCTTGGCAACAGCCAGGTTCACTCACCGGAATGCTCAACTGGTACCGTGCGAGTGGCCGGTACCCGCTAATCAGGCTCGGTCCCTCGATGCCCGCGGCCGACGACGACCAACTCCAAACGCCCACGCTTCTCATCTGGGGTGACGAGGATGTTGCACTGACGACGGAACTCGCACAGCGGAGTATCTCGCAGTGTGCCCAACGTCGGTTCGTGCAGGTTTCGGGAGCGAGCCACTGGGCCCAACACGAGGCATCAGCGTTAGTCTCCGAGGAGTTGCTGGCACACCTGTCGTCGTGAGACGGTGTGTGGGAATTCTCGAGAGTCCAATCTGCACGACAGGTGTGACCCTCTCCGGTCTGAAACCTCCTTCGTTGAATTTTCCCTTCTCGACCGGCCCGCTCGGTCATTCCCACGCGGTAGGAATGTGACTGAGCCTATTGGTTGTGCAGTCCAAACACTCAGATGAACGATTGCCATGGCGCAGGCGACCCTCACTATCACGCTGCCCGACCACGTCTGGATTCAGCAGGTATCGACCGCGAACCCGGACGCGACGTTCCGGGTGCTCGCCGCGGTTCCCGATGCAGACACCGGCTTCGCGCTCGTCCAGATCACCGGGTCGAACGTCGAGCAGGTACTCGAGACGATGAACGACCATCCGCAGCTGACGGAGGTGACGCTCACACAGCGAAGCGATGGCGAGGCGACGGTGCATTTCGAGACGACGAAGCCGTTGTTGCTCTTTTCCTCGCGGGACGCCGGCATGCCGATCGAGTTGCCGGTGACGATTCAGGACGGCCTCGCGACGGTCGAGGTGACCGGTTCGCGCGAGCGGCTGGGTGAACTCGCAGCGCAGTTCGAACAACTGGGGTTGCAGTATCGCATCGAGACTGTCACTGAGCAGCTACACGAGAGTCAACTGCTCTCGGATCGACAGTTCGAGGTGCTCGCTGCTGCCGTCGAGCAGGGTTACTACGATACGCCGCGTCGGAGTTCACTGACCGAACTGGCCGAGCATCTTGGCATTGCGAAGTCGACATGCAGCGAGACACTCCACCGCGCGGAGGAGGCGATTATCAAGCGATTCCTCGACCGCGTCCCGGACACCGACCCCGAAACTGCGATCGAAGATCAGCTTGCACGTAGCTGACGGGACTGCCAGTACTTATACACACGAATATATTCGCCCTGGTTCCCACGGTGTGGAAATCGACTGTGTTCTTCTTACATATCTAGTTGTGAGTGCGTTCTAGAGGAACCGCAAATGAACGTATTCAAGTGGGTGCCGTTGCGTACTCACGTTGTGACTGGAATCGTATGTCAAGAGGTGTTCTAACGCGATGAGTACGGAAGACGAATCGTTCCACCCACTCGGCCAAGAGTGGGAGAATGAACTCGAGACGATGCTCGACGATACCGAGTACGACAGCGACCTCGGGATGCAGATGGCCGAAGACGCCATGCGCGTCACGAAGGGCGAACTCTCTGAAGCCGACTTCCACGAGAAGTATCACGACGACGTGATGGAGGAGTTCGGCGTCGACGACCGCCCAACCGAGGAGGCCTACGAAGAGGCCCAAAAGAATGCTGGCGGCTTCGCCGAGATGCTGAAAAGTGTCGACAGCGACGGCGAAGAGAGTCGCCGCGACATGATGAAGAAGATGGGTGCCGGTGCAGCCTTCGTCGGTCTCGGTGCCTTCGGTGCTGCAGAGGGTGGCAGCGAGAGCCAGCCGAACGTCGCCGCCGCCCAGGAAGGCGACAACACTGAGCAGGATGTTCAGTGGGGCATGGCGATCGACCTCGACCGCTGTGACGGGTGTCTCTCCTGTGTCAAGGCCTGTGCAGAGGAAAACAACCTGGACCGTGGTGTCAACTGGATGTACGTCCTCGACTACGAGGACGATAGCGCCGTCGACATCGGTCAGAATCGACTCGTCCGGCCGTGCCAGCACTGTACTGACGCACCATGTGAGAAGGTCTGTCCGACGACCGCGCGTCACACTCGTGACAAGGACGGGCTCGTCCTGACCGACTACGACGTCTGTATCGGCTGTCGGTACTGTCAGGTCGCCTGTCCGTACGGTGTCAACTACTTCCAGTGGGACGAACCGGATGTCTCCACGGAAGACATCGAGGCACATGCACACGAAGAAATGGAAGGAGAAGGTCACGAGGCCGATCACATGACCGACGACCGTGGTCGCTGGGTCGACAGTCGTGCTCCACGTGGCGTCATGAGCAAGTGTACGATGTGTCCAACCTTCCAAGACGGTCTAGCCGGCGAAGAGAAGGTTGGTACGACTGCCTGTGAGGACGCCTGTCCGCCGGACGCGATCCAGTTCGGTAATATGTTCGACGAGAACAGCGACCCACAGCGGTACGCCGACAACCCGGCTCGTGGTCGGGCGCTCTCTGATATCGACATGACCGTTCCATCGGCGGCCGCACTTGAGGACGACCTCGATGGTGCGGACGACGACCTAGAGTCCGTTCTGGAGGCGTCCCAGGACCTCGACGAGGAGGACCTCCGGATCATGAAGGCGATCGAAATCGTCTCCGAGGACTTCGGTGAGGGCGATGCTGAATACGTCGAATACGAACAGAACATCATCGAGGCCTTCGATGCGCTCGAAGCACACGGGCTTGACCTCGACAGCGAGGAAGTCCTCGTTGGGCTTGACCTCGCTGACGAACCAGACGAGGACGAGGAGTTCGATGGCCCAAGCGAGAGCACGGCACAGACCGTCCTCGTGAACGAAGCCGGAGAGCCAGAATCGAACTTCCAACTGCTCCAGGACATGGGTACCAACCCGAACATCATCTACCTGGGTAACGAGCCAGGCCCGCAGGCAAAGCAGGTTGATGGGCCAGTTGCCTACGAGGACGTGGAAGCTGACCTCGCTGACGGGCGTTCCGTGCCGCTCGCAGACAACCGCAAGGAAGTCCTCGACGAGATGACGGTCGGTGACGCTGGGGTGTCCCTATGAGCACCAAGACGCCATCTGAGGACGACATCCTGCGGCCGATGCACACGTTCACAAAGAAGTACGTCCTCCTGTTCGTCATCTCGGCACTGGCCCTTGGCGCGTTCCTCGTCGGGTGGCTGTACCAGTTGCAACAGGGAATGGCCGTTACCGGTCTCTCCGACTGGGGTAGCGGTGGCGGTGTCACCTGGGGACTGTACATCGGCGCGTTCATCTGGTGGGTCGGGATCGCACACGGCGGAATTATCCTCTCCGCTGCGGTCCGACTGCTCGGCATGGATCGATACATGCCGGTCGCCCGCCTCGCAGAAATGCTGACGCTCGCCGGCCTCTCCGCGGCAGGATTCTACATTCTGGTGCACATGGGCCGCCCGGACCGCATGGTCACGAGTGTCCTCGGTCACTACCACATCACGGTCAACAACTCGCCACTGGTGTGGGACGTTACTGTCATTACGGCCTACTTCGTGCTGACCGCGACGTACCTCGGGCTCACGCTCCGATACGACATCGCACGCCTACGCGATGACCTGCCATCGTTCTCGCCCAACGTAGGCGGGAAGCAGCTTCCCGACCTTCTCGCACCGGTCTACAACGTGCTGACCCTCGGCTACACCAAGGCCGAAGACAAGGTCATCGACCGGATGGTCTGGTGGGTCGCACTCGCGATCATTATCATGGCACCACTGCTGCTTCACGGCGGTGTCATTCCGTGGCTGTTCGCCGTCCTGCCAAACTACCCTGGCTGGTTCGGTGGCATTCAGGGACCACAGTTCCTGACGATCGCACTCACGTCGGCAATCAGTGGCGTGATCCTCCTGTCCTACGCGTTCCGCCGCGCGTACGACTGGGACCACATCATCACTGACGACATCTTCCGTGGGTTGCTCCTGTGGCTCGGATTCTTCTGCCTGCTGTTCCTCTGGCTGCAGCTCCAGCAGCTCGCCACGGGCAGTTTCCACCCAACGACGGACCACGCAGACGCAACTGCGTCGAAGTTCTCGCACCCGATGTACGTCGTCCCGATGCTGATGGTGCTCGGCGTGCTGGTGTACATCTTCGCACAGACGATCCGCCCGTCGCTGTTCAGTAAGGGCCGCGCGATCGCTGCTGGCCTGCTCGTGCTGACCGCGACGCTGGTCGAGAAGACGTACTTCGTCCTCTCTGGCTTCTGGTACCCGTCGTTCAGCATCTACGATGGCTCACCGGGAGAATACTTCCCAAGCGTAATCGAACTCCTGTCGATCGTCGGAACGATCGGTATGGTTGTTCTGTTCTTCCTCGTGCTGTCGAAGCTCGTCCCCGTGGTCGAACTCCACGCGGTCGAACACCTTCGTGGCGATCACGGCCATGGTCACGACCACGACCACGAATCGGTAGACGAAAGTGCAGAGCAGCCGGAGGTTGAAGCATGATCCCAGCGCTTACCACTGCGCTCTCGTTCATCCTCTATCACGGCTACGATGGGACCGAGGGTGTGACGGGCTTCCCGAACATCGGGACCTACCTCATCTTCGGGGTCATCCTCGTCCCCGTCTACGTGATGGTCGCTGCCTGGTTCATCGGACAACCCCGCGATAGCAAGACCGGCCTGCTCGGCGTCTCCTACCTCGTCGGGATTACGGCCCAGATGTGGATCGGGATGTTCATCCTGACCGTCATCATCGGCGTCGTCTTCTATGGCGGCCTGCCGGAACCACTCGGGGCACCTGGTCCGTAAGGACCACTCGAGTGCCGTTGCGGTGCCGGTCCGGTGCCTTGCGGTTCACACGAATTACAACCGGCACCGCCGACACACCATTTCTTGACGACACCACAGCTGACAGCGAGCCCGCTGTCTTTGTGGGTCACTGCGGTTCCACTCGTGTACTCGTTCCAGCGGGTTTCGACGATCGGGTTGTTGCTAGCTACAGTCAAGCGGCACGTCTACACCGTCCACAGGTTCACATGCTGCACACTCGTTCCACAGGTGAACCATCACACGTATCCCGCTTCGCAACCGTACTCTAGATAACACACAGACTCAGTATGAGCATTACAGAACACGAACTCAAGATCAAGCTCGAGGGGATCGAGGATCCGGATATCGGCGAGGATATCATCTCGCTCGGACTCGTCAACGACGTCACCATCGAGGACGAGACCGCTCGCATCTCGCTCGCGTTCAACACGCCGTACGCGCCCTCCGAGATGGAGCTTGGCAACCGGATTCGAGAGGTCTGTGACGACGTCGGTCTCGAGGCCGACCTGCGCGCTCACGCCGGCGCGGAACACGGCTTCGACGACGAGGTCCTGCCCCGCGTTCGCAACGTTATCGCCGTCGCCTCCGGGAAAGGCGGTGTCGGGAAGACGACGGTCGCAGCAAATCTCGCAGCCGGACTCGAGAAGCGCGGCGCGATGGTCGGGCTGCTCGACGCCGACATTCACGGACCGAACATCCCGAAGATTCTGCCGGTCGAAAGCGAACCCGGTGTGACGCCGAGCGAAGACATCGTTCCGCCCCGGTCCGACGGCGTCCGCGTCATCAGTATGGGCTTCATGATGGAAGAGGAGGACGACCCGGCAATTCTCCGCGGCCCGATGGTCAACAAGTTCATGCTGAAATTCCTGGAGGGTGTCGAGTGGGGTCGCCTGGACTACCTCATCGTCGACCTGCCGCCGGGTACCGGTGACGCGACGCTGAATCTGCTGCAGTCGATGCCGGTGACGGGTTCGGTCGTCGTCACGACGCCACAGGAGATGGCCCTGGAGGACACCCGAAAGGGGATTCAGATGTTCAACAAGCACGACACGCCGGTGCTGGGCGTCGTCGAGAACATGAGCTCGTTCGTCTGTCCGAGCTGTGACGACCAGCACGGTCTGTTCGGCACCGAGGGAGCGAATTCCATCGTCGACAAGTACGATGTCCCACTGATCGGCCAGATCCCGATCCACCCCGACTTCGGTGCGGAGGGAAGCGAGGGTGCGATCGTCAAGGACGACGACAGCCCGGTACAGGAGTCCGTCGAGGAGGTCGTCGCCAACATCGCAGACCGGATCGGCGAGACGAACCGCCGAACCGTCGATGCGAACACGTCGGACGACCCAGCCGATAAGCTGCCGACGGAACTCGAGGACTGACGTACTGGCGCTGCCGGCAGGGCCAGGCTGTCGTCTTGTTTTATCTGTTCATGGTACGAATCGACTACCAGATAGCCATGGCCACGGAATCACTCGATCGATACGACGACGCACTGGCAGCGCTTGATCCAGACGAAGGGGAACTCGAGTCCACCGAACTCGTCGTCACCGACGACGTGCTGGTGAAGGCGTTCGCGCTCGGCCCCGGTGCTGAACTGGCGGCACACGAACACGGCGACAGCACGAACGTCTTTCACGTTCTCGAGGGGACGGTGACGGTGATTCAGGACGACGAGCACGAACAAATCGACGCGCCGGGAACTGTGCTCCACGAGCGGGGTGTCGCCCACGGAGCGAAAAACGAGACCGACGAGACGGTGGTCTTCACGGCGAGTCTGTGTCCGTTGCCGTCCTGACGCTATTCGTCGAGCAGCGAGTCCACGTACTTCGACACGTGGTCGTCCATCCGGCGTTTGTAGCCCGCCTGGCGGGCCAGCCGGTCGAGTTCGCGCGCGACGAGACTGCCGTACTGCACGGCCTTTTTGTCCCGCATCGCGACTTCCTCCGGCAGATACTCGACCGCAACCTGGCGGAAGCCGCGCTTTCGCGTTTCCTCGTCGGCGAGCAACTCGTCGGGCAAGCGGAGCGCCGCGTCGACAACCTCGTCGTGTAACAGCGGCGCGATCGGTTCGAGGCCGGCGGCTTCGATGGCGCGTACGTCTCGCGGAAGTTGCTCGGGAAGGCTTCGAATCTGCTCACGGACCGCTCCACGGGTCGTCTCGGCCTCGACGCGGTGGTCGAGTCGGACCACTTTCTCGTAGCCGCCGAACAGTTCGTCCGCACCCTGTCCCACGGCGAGTGCGTCGAACCCGTCAGCAGCGACGCGTTCGCCGACCAGATACAGCGGGAGCGCGATCTGAATATCCATCGCGTTCACCCGCCCGGTCGCACGCGCGATTTCGGGAACGGCACGCTCGAGATCGGACGGCTTGAGTTCGACCACGGTTAGCTCACGGCCCATCGCTGCTGCGGCACTGCGGGCTGCCTCAACGTCGTGGCTATCCGGGAAGCCGACGACGTACAGCGGCGCATCGAGCAGTTCGGCCACGAGCGCGGAGTCGACACCGCCCGAAAAGGCGACCGCGATATCCGCGTCAGTTGCAGCGGCCTCGGTCGCCGCCGTCTCGATGGCGGACTCGAGTACAGCCCGCGCTGTGTCGACATCCTCGATCGGGTCGGGGTCGGGATCGGGGAGCGTCCACCGCTGTTGCGGTGCACTGTCGTCAGGGGTGGCGACGGCTCCAGCGGGAAACGGGAGTGGAGCGTCGAGTTCTTCGGGGGTGTACGCCCACGCGTCAGTCGGTGTTGGGGTCGGGGCCTGATCGCGCTCGACGAACAGCGGCACGCGGCCCAGAACGTCGCGAACGAGGTGGTCTCGGCCGTCGATGTCGACGACGCCAGCGAAGCCGGACGTGCCGGGCAGTGGCTCGCCGGACTCGAGTGCGGTCCGGACTGTGTCGGGGTCGGTTCCGCGGAGTTGGGGTGTGGTCGCGGGCGCAGACGGTGGGGACGATGGAGGTGTGGGAGTCATTGAAATAGCCCCAGAACGCCGTTTCGGACCCGCCGCGAGACGCCGCCGGCGGCCTGGCGGAAGCTGATGTGCCAGGGCGTTCGTTTGCCTTCGACTGTGGTTCGGCCCTCCCGAATCGCCTGCAAGATGGCGTCGACGGAGCGCTCGTCGGCGTCGACGCGGGTGACGGCCTGGCCGACCATCTCGCTGATGTGGGCGTCGCTGCCCGCGGTCATGGGGAGGTTTCGAGATGTAGCGAACCGTTCGGCCTGCCGATTGGCGCGGCCGGTCAGCAGCCGCGAGTTGTAGACCTCGATGGCGTCACCCATTGCGAGCTCTTCGCGCGAAATGCGGGCCATGACACCGTGGCGCGATTCCTGGAAGGGGTGGGGGATCACGGCGAGGCCGCCTTGGTCGTGGATCTCTTGGAGAGTTGTTTCGTAGGAGAGGCCCGGCGGAACGGCTTCTTCGAGTCCGAAGCCGAGGATGTGGCCGGCTTTGCTCGAGATTTCCATGGCGGGAATGCCGACCAGCCCGTAGTCGGGGGCGCGTTCGGCGGCCTCAAGGCTTGCGTCGATCTCGTCGTGATCTGTCACGGCGATCGCGTCGAGTCCGACGGCGTCGGCCTGCTCTAAGATGAGTTCGACCGGGTCACGGCCGTCGTACGACAGCGCCGAGTGGGCGTGGAGTTCGACCGACAGCACGCCTCCGTGTTCACGGCGACTGATCAAAAGCGCCTCGGTCCGCGCGCTGTCACGGTCACGACCGTAGCCGCTGACGATATACACGAACGTGGATATGGAAACCCATTTACCACCGCACTTTCATCACCTAGGTGAATGAGCCTTGCCGATTCGGATCACGAACTCGTCGTCGAGGAACTGGGTCGAGAGCCGACCCCGGCGGAGGCGGCGCTGTTCGAGAACCTCTGGAGCGAACACTGCGCGTACCGCTCCTCGAGACCGTTGCTGTCGGCGTTCGAGAGCGAAGGTGACCAGGTCGTCATTGGACCGGGTGACGACGCTGCGGTTGTCGCGTTGCCCGAGATCGAAGACGAGGGGACGGACGTGGACGCGGACACGAACGGAGACGACACACAGACGTACATCACGATGGGAATCGAGAGCCACAACCATCCTTCCTACGTCGACCCGTTCGACGGCGCTGCGACCGGCGTCGGCGGTATCGTCCGGGACACCCTCTCGATGGGTGCCTACCCCATCGCGCTCGCAGACTCACTGTACTTCGGCGAGTTCGACCGCGAACACTCGAAGTACCTGTTCGAGGGCGTCGTGGAAGGGATCAGCCACTACGGCAACTGTATCGGCGTTCCGACGGTCGCGGGCAGCGTTGATTTCCACCCAGACTACGAGGGCAACCCCCTGGTGAACGTCGCCTGCGTCGGCCTGACGAACGAGGAGCGACTCGTCACCGCCGAAGCCCAGGAGCCCGGCAACAAACTCGTCCTCGTCGGCAACGCGACCGGCCGCGACGGTCTCGGTGGCGCGAGTTTCGCCAGCGAAGACCTGGCCGAGGACGCCGAAACTGAAGACCGACCCGCCGTGCAGGTCGGCGACCCCTACGCCGAGAAGCTCCTCATCGAGGCCAACGAACAACTCGTCGACGAAGGCCTGATCGAGTCCGCACGCGACCTCGGCGCTGCCGGCCTGGGCGGTGCCTCCAGCGAACTCGTCGCCAAGGGCGGCCTCGGCGCAGCGATCGAACTCGAGTCCGTCCATCAGCGTGAGCCGAATATGTCGGCACTCGAGATCCTGCTCGCCGAGTCCCAGGAGCGGATGTGTTACGAGGTCGCACCCGAGAACGTCGACCGCGTCGCAGAAATCGCAGACCGCTTCGATCTGGGCTGCTCGGTCATCGGCGAAGTCACCGAGGAAAACTACACCTGTACCTTCGAGGGCGAGACGGTCGTCGATGTCGACGCGTACTTCCTGGGTGAGGGTGCGCCGATGAACGATCTGCCGGCGGACGACCCCGCGGAACCCGACACCGTCCTGCCGGACGCCGATCTCTCCGAGGCCCTCGATTCGGTCGTCTCCAGCCCGAACACGGCCTCCAAACGCTGGGTCTACCGCCAGTACGACCACGAAGTCGGCGTGCGGACGAGCGTCGGGCCGGGCGACGACGCGGCTATCGTTGCTGTTCGAGAAGCGAACACCGGACTCGCTATCTCCTCCGGCGCAGCCCCACACTGGACGACCACCGCACCGTACGACGGTGCGCGCGCAATCGCACTCGAGAACGCGACGAATATCGCGGCCAAGGGCGCGACGCCGCTCGCGGCAGTCGACTGTCTCAACGGTGGCAACCCGGAGAAACCGGATGTCTACGGTGGCTTCACAGGAATCGTTGACGGTCTCGCAGACATGTGCGAGACGCTCTCGACGCCCGTCGTCGGCGGCAACGTCTCGCTGTACAACGACTCCGTCGCCGGCCCGATCCCGCCGACGCCGACGCTCGCGATGGTCGGCACGAAGGCGGGCTACGACGCGCCGCCGCTCGAGGCCCAGCCCACAGCGGAGGGTGACAGTGAACTCCTCCTCGTCGGCGACCTCGCACTCGAGTCCGACGCGTTCGCGCTCGGCGGGTCGGAGTACCTCGCGCAGTTCGACGGCAGCGATCAGTTCCCCGTACTTCCATCGGACGAGCAGGCAGCCGATCTGGTTAGCACGCTCGCGTCTGTCGCAGACGACGAGGCGACGCTCGCGGTACACGATGTGAGCCACGGCGGCCTCGTGGTTGCACTCGCAGAGATGGTCACCGACGATGCGGGTCTCGACATCTCGATTCCCGACGTGAGCGATCCCGCGGGTGCGCTGTTCCACGAACAGCCCGGCCGCGCAGTGATTCAGACCGACTCGCCTGCAGCCGTCCGCGACGCGTTCGACGACGTTGCGCCGGTCGTCTCTCTCGGCGCGGCGACTACCGACGGCACCCTCTCGCTGACCGTCGACGACGAGACGATCACGGTCGACGCAACCGAGATTCGCAATCTGCGCTCGACGATCGAGGACGAACTCGAGTAAGTCGATACACGACGCCGCGTGTCGCTGCGATCGGACTGCGTCGTCACGTACCGCCCTGTTCTGAATCTGGTCCCGGTATGTTGATATATTCTCAGTTCAACTGCCATGACAACCCTGTCGTTCCCCAACGACACACCGGAGGATCTCGCTTCATGGCTACTGACACCCCGACCGTTCTGATCGTTGAGGATGAGCCCGATCTTGCGAATCTCTACACCGTCTGGCTCGGTGACGAGTACGACACTCGAATGGCCTCGAATGGTTCCGAGGCACTCGAGTTGATCGACGAGTCGGTCGACGTTGTCTTGCTCGATCGACGGATGCCCGAACTCTCTGGCGACACCGTTCTGGAGACGATCAGTGAGCGCGAGCTGGACTGCAGCATCGCAATGGTGACTGCAGTCGAACCGGATTTCGATATCGTCAGCATGGGATTCGACGACTACCTTGTCAAGCCAGTGTCAAAGGACGAGTTGTTACAGGCAGTCGAACGACTCGAAGTGCGTGCAACGTACGACGAGGAACTCCAGGAGTTGTTTACACTTGCGGAGAAGAAGGCGCTGCTCGATACCGAGAAGACGCCGGAACAACTCGCTGACAGCGAGGCGTACGAGCGACTGGAAGCACAGCTCGCGGGGTCACGAGTGGAGATATCGACGGTGGTTGCGGATGCGATCGAAGCGAACAGGGCGAGTGAGGAACGTGAGGTGAACGAGACGGACGACGCTGACGAGATGAACTGATACAGCCGGCGAAACCGAGTAATACACTCTCTTTCTCTTTTCCTCCCTTTCTCTCTTTGTGTCCGTCTACAGCGGCTCGAGCGTCGTCACATCTCGAACTTCGATGCGGGTTCCGTTCTCTGCTGACTCGATCGACAGCGTCCAGTCGTGTGCGTCAGCAATCGCGCGGACGAGTGCGAGCCCAAGTCCGTCGACCATCTCGGAGTCGTCGGCGTCTGCGTCGGCGTCGAACACGCGATCAGACGGCTCAATCGGTGGTGACGCGGCGGTGTCGACGAGGACGAATCCACGCGAGCGCTCGTTGAATTCACTCCCAATCACAGCCTGTGGCTGGGTGGGTGTTGGCTGCCCGTCGTCTGAAACGCCGAGCAGTTCGATGCGAACGGTGGTGCGATTGCCATCAGCACCATCAGTCTCATCACCACTCCCACCAGCCGGTGCTTCATCCTCATCGACGCGGGCAGCAATGTCGTCGAACGCCGTCTCCAGCAGTCGGGCAAAGCGCTCAGCGTCCGCCCGGAGGACGGCGGGCTCCTCGAGTGCCACTGCATCCGCGTCGAGTCGCGACGCGGTTGCGGCCGTGTGGACTGCCTGTTCGAGGAGGATACGGTTTCGCGTGCCGACGGCAGTCGCGTTCCGGGCGAACTCTCTGACATCGTCGACGAGCCGTTCCGTGCGATCGAGCATCGTTTCAACGGAGTCCTCGGCGAGCGGGAACTGCCAGGCGTTGTCGGTGCTGGCGGTGCCTGTGTTGTGTTGGGTTCCGCTTCCGGCATCAGTCCCTGCGCGCTCGTCTTCGAGTGCCTCGGAGACAGCATCGAGCTGGTGTTTCAGATCAGTCGAGAGCACGTCTGCGATGCCTTGGAGCCGCTCGGTCTGGCGCTCGAGGTCGTTCGTACGCTCACGAAGGAGTTGCTCGCGGTCGGCGCGGTCGAGCGCCGCACGGGTGTTCTCCACCAGCGTCGAGAGCAGTTCAACATCGGTTTCGTCGAACCGGTTTGGCTGTAGCGATCCGGTCATCAGGACGCCGTGGGTGCCGATCGGCGCGATAATTTCTGACTGCAACGGCGTTTCGTCGTTGTACAACCCATCGACCTCGGTGAGGTCGTCAAAGTATTCGACCTCACCCGCTTCGAAGACATCCCAGACGAGACCCTCCGGCGGGTTGAACCGTGGCAGCCCGCCGAACTCCTCATATGCACCCGCCGTTCCCGCAACGGGATCGAGATACCCCTGCTCCTCATCAAGCAGCCAGATACCGCTGATCGGCAGGTTGAGAAGGTCACTGCCGGCGTGAACCGCGATTGAGCAGACCTCCTCGGGATCGTCGGACTCGAGTAGCCAGCGCGTGACCTCGTGGAGCGAGGCGGCGACGCGTTCGTACTCGTACTGGTCGGTAACGTCACGAATGATGCCGGCGACGGTTGCGTTGTTGTCCTCGATAGGGACGAAGCGGAACTCGACCATCCGGTCCGTCCCGTCTGCGTCAGTAAACGGGACTTCGACGTGACGTGTGTCGGCGGTACCGATGTCGACGTCAGTGATGGCGCGGCCGATCTCGACAGCGTCCTCGTTGTCGATCGCAGCTAGTTCGGGTACGATCTCGACGTGTTCGCCGAGCAGGCTCTCACGGTCGACGCCGAGAAGTGACTCCATGGCGTCGTTGACCGAGACGATTTCGCGATTTCGATTCAGCGTGATGACGCCATCGGAGATAGCCTCGACGACGGCGGCGTGTTGTGCGAGCACGCGTTCCTGTTGCTTGCGCTCGGTGACATCGCGCATGTACACTGAGAGGCCGGTTTCGGAGGGGTAGGCCGTCGCCTCGAACCACGTTTCGAGCCGGGCGTGGTAGATGTCAAAGGAGACTGAGACCTGCTTCTCCATCGCCCGGTGAAAGCCATCGGGGAACTGCGTCTCGACGGTTTGTGGAAACTCGTCCCACATGACGCGACCGATCAGGTCGGCCCGAGAGCGCTCCAGTAGTGTCTCAGCGCGATCGTTGAGGTATGTAAACCGAAAGTCCGTATCGAGCGCGAAGAAGGCGTCCGTGATCCGGTCGACGACCGGAACGGAGCGAAGCGTCACAACTGCTCACCCGCTGTGCTCAGCCAGCCCGAACCGGCTGTCCAATTCCACCAACGCCACCATGATTCCCTTCCCGGAGAATCGACACTCGTGCGGCCCATTCTCAACTACTCTAGAGGTACTTATCGAAGCCCATATTTCAGTGTCGCGGCCGAGGTCAATACGTGCCGGTTCATACATTTCTTAGTGCTCTTACTCGTCTCGCTCCTCTTCCAACTCTCGCTCCTCTCATCGCTCTCGTCACTCTCATTACCTTCGCCACTCTCGAACTTCTCACACCTCATCACCAGTTAATGGAACAGTCGTTCCAACCCCATCCGAGACCGCTCGGTCGAACACCGTCTCTGCACTCGCGGCGTCGAGGACCGCTGACCCGACGCTCTTCACGACGATGCGTTCATCGTCGTGCTGTCGTCCAGTCTCGTCCCTCAGAACCGCTCCCAATGGCTCTATCTCCTGATCTGGATGGTCTCGGAGGTCGCCCGTCTCTGCCGCCTCGTCCGGCACGTCACCGATAATCCGATCTGCACTTTCGATCGTCTCGTCGTCCAACTCCCGCATCTCTGGCGTGTACGCTCCCACGGCAATCACGAGCGTCCCCGGCCCGAGTTCGTCACCCGGAAACACCGGTTCCGTGCTCGTCGTCCCCGTCACGATAACCGACGCGTCCGACACTGCTTCGCGCGGGCTCGAGACTGGCTCCGCGGGAACGCCCAACTCCTTCTCGAGTTCGTTTGCGCAGGCGACCCGCGACTCGCTCGGCGAGTAGATGCGGATAGACTCGAGTGCACCGTCCGTCGCGGCGGCGATGGCACGGGTTTGCCAGCGAGCCTGTGTGCCAGCGCCGATGACTCCCAGGTCGATGGGGCCGTCGGCGGCGAGTTCGCGCGCGGCGAGGCCGCCAATGCAGCCGGTCCGGGCGCTGGTGATTCGATTGGCGGAGAGATAGCCCACGGGTTGGCCGGTTTCGGCGTCGGTCAGCGAGAGCTGTGCGGTGACCGTCGGCAGATCTCGCTCAGCGTTGTCTTCGCAGACGGCGACGAGTTTCGTCGCAGCGTAGTTTGCACCGTGGATGTAGGCGGGCATGCAGAGCCCCGTGCTGGTTGGCTCTTCGGGCGCGTCAGCGTCCAGCCCGATACCGATCGGGTAGTGCGGACGGTCGGGTCGTTCGACCGCGCCGGCGTATTGCTTTTCGAACGCTTCGGCGACGACTGGCAAGAGGTCGTCAATCTCGAGGACTGACGCCACGTCGTCGGCAGAGAGGACGCGAACCATGGTTTACCGGTGCATTGTTCGGTGGCTACTTCAGTCTATGTCGGACGCGCGGGTTCATCCGTCAGGTCCCATGTGTTCGACGAGACTACCAGAATAGAAGCGCGTTTCCCGGATGCCGTGGTACTATATCTCATGAAGATCGTTATCGTCGGCGGCGGCAGTATCGGTACCGCGACCGCCGCGCGGCTCGGCCCGACGGACCACGAGGTTACGCTCGTCGAGCGCGGCGAGATCGGAACCGAAACGACGGCGGCCTCCGCGGGGATGGTCATGCGCGCCGCGGTCGAGCCGACGCCGTTCGACGTGGGGCTCCGGAACCGCGCCTGGGAGGCCTACCAGCGACTCTTCGAAGAGAGTGATCTCGAGGCAGAACGGATTGGAACGCTCTACCTCGCCGAAACGCCGGCGTACGCCGAGCGCCTTGAGCGCTCCGCGGCGACGCTTGCCGAACACGGTGTCGATGCCGCGTTTCGAACGTCCGACGAACTCACCGAGTACGGTATCGACCCCACGGGATTCGACGGCTCGACGGATTTCGACGACGGACAGGTCCCTGACGAGTTCGCCGGCGGGCTACACACCACCGCGGACCTGCGATGCAATCCGGCTGCCGTCGCGTCCTGGTTCGCAGCCTGCGCCCGAGATGCTGGTGTGGACGTTCGTACCGGCGTCGAGGTCACTGACATCCGAACTCGAGATGGATCTGTCTCCGGTGTCGACATCAGCACTGACACCAACACCGTCACCAATACCACCCACCTTGACGCCGACACCGTCATCAACGCCGCCGGTCCCTGGGCACCGCAACTGAACAACACAGTCGGCGTCTCCCTCCCCCTCGCACACACCGTCGGCCCGATGGCTGAACTCGAGTGCCCCTCGTCCGCGTCCCAGGACGCCGATACCACCAGGTCCAACTCCAACCCCAAAGCCACCCCGTTCACCATCCTCGAGTCCAAACGCTACGTCAGACCCGGTGCCGCAGACGGCTCACCGGCACCACGTCGTGCCGTCGTCGGCGAGTTCAACACCGGGTACGCTGAGGAGAGTGTACTCGAGTTAGATGAGCGCGACCTCCCCGACTCGTTCCGAAGCGATGCACCGGATGTCGCCAGTCTTGTGTCCGGATTCGACGATGCGACGATCACCGAGGAGTGGGTCGGCTACCGGACGGTGACGCCTGACGGCCGGCCGATCGTCGGCGAGACGAAGGTGTCGGGCTTCGTCGTCGCCTGCGGCTTGACGGGACTCGGGATTACGCTCGCGCCGGCGGTGGCCGACCTCGTTGCCGACGCGGTTGCGGGCGAGTTGGATCGGGAGCATCTGGAGCGGGTGGGTCCAGAACGGTTCTGATCGGACTCGCTGTAGTGCCAGCCGAGCGAGCGAATCCTTATTCGTCGTGGTGTGTTTGGACACCACATGAATGTCGTCGTTATCGGTGGAGGGATCGTCGGCCTGGCGAGCGCCTACGAACTGGCAGCACGCGGCGCTGACGTGACTGTCTGCGAGAAGGGGTCGATCGGTTCTGGAAGCACGGAGCGCGCCGCCGGCGGTATCCGCGCGCAGTTCTCGACACCGATCAACGTCGAACTCTCCCGCGAGAGCATGCGTGTCTGGGATGAGTTCGACGAGCGCTTCGGGACGGATATCGACTATCGGAAGAACGGCTATCTCTTTCTCGCGCGCAGCGAGGAGACCGCAGCGGCCTTCGAGGATACCGTTGCGATGCAGAACGACTGCGGCGTGCCGAGCAAGATCCTGAGCCCCGAGGACGCACAGGAGCACTGTCCGGGTATCGATGCAGACACATTCATTGCCGCGACGTACTCGCCGACCGACGGCTTCGCCGACCCCCATCTCGCGCTGCAGGCGTACTCGAAGGCCGCTGCGGCGGCGGGCGCTGACGTGCGAACGAAGACGCCCGTCGTCGACGTGCTCCGTGACGATTCGGGTGGCGATCCGCGCGTGACGGGCGTCGAAACGCCCGACGAACGGCTCAAGGCCGACGTTGTCGTCAACGCTGCCGGCCCGTGGGCGCACGAGGCCGCCGCGATGGCGAACGTCGTCTTGCCAATCACGCCGAAGCGTCGACAGATCGCTATCGCAGAGCCGGAGACGCCGGTTCCGGAAACGGACCCGCTCACCATCGACCTCGATCGTGGCTCGTACTTCCGCCCCGAACGCAACGGCGACGCACTCGTCGGCGGCCACTTCGCTGAGACGGACCCTGCCCGCGATCCCGATGGCTACACCCGCTCGATGGACTTCGAGTGGGCGGTTGACGCCCTTGAGGCCGCGGCTGACTGGACCAGCTACTTCGGCCCCGAATCCGCGATCAAGCGCGGTTGGGCCGGCCTGTACGCCGTCACACCCGACGACAACGCGATCGTCGAGGAGACGATTCCGGGCTTCATCACGGCCGCCGGCTTCTCCGGGCACGGCTTCCAGCACGCGCCCGCACTCGGTCAACTCGTCGCCGAACTGGCCCTCGATGGCGAGCCCTCGCTGCTCGATATCGAAGCGCTCTCGAGTACCCGCTTCGATCAGGACGACGATGATGGAGCGGCCGCCGAGCGCACGGAGCGAAACGTGGTCTGAGCGGGCACCGCGTTGCGAGAGCGGTTCGCTGTTATCCTTGACATCCTCCTCCGCCTGAAGGCGGAGGAATCCCGAGGTTGGGATATTAGGGTTTGCAGTCTACCACTTGTTCCTGCGGTTGGAATCCGCTGGACAAGTCGTACAGGTAGACTCCGGGCTGTGCCAACCAGCCGGTACTCCTATCCCCACCCAAACTGGCCGGAGACTCGGAGTTACTTTCACCGTTGATGTTGAGACGGATGTTCTCCGCCCCATTCACGTCCGCATTAAACGCCGCATCACACTCATCACACACGTACAACCCGCGTTCAACACGCTGACTCTCATCTTCCCGACCGCACACACAACACGTCTTGCTCGTGTCGCGCTCGTCCACCTCCACGACTTCGATACCTTCGACTTTCGCCTTGTATTCGAGAATCGAGGTGAAGCGGTCGAATGCCCACCCATGTAGGTCGAGGTTGCCGTGTTTGCCCCAGTTCTTCGAGCCGCCGTTCTCGTCCTCGCGGACGCCTTCCAACTCCCCGATATTGATTCGGCCAACACCCCTCTCGATACATCGTTGGACGATGTGTTTGGCGAGACTGTGGAAAAAATGGGTGCGCCGCCCAGACCACTTCGTGTGGAGACGTGTGGCTCGTTCACCACCACTGTCGTCACAGTTGGCGATTTCCTTCGGGAAGTAGTACCCGTCCTGTTTCAAGCGGTTGCCGGGGTACAGGTCGGCGTCATCGGTGCTATACGCGACAGCAGCGAAGTTGCTGATGCCGAGGTCGATGCCCGCTGTCTCGTTACCGGGCGCAGTGGGCGTCTCGATTTCGTCTTTGCAGACGAGGTGCAGTTCCCACCGCTCTTTCGATTGGTCGTAGACAGCGCGAACCTGTTGCAGGTTCTCGACCGTGACGCCGGGGCGCGTCTCGTATTCGACAAGGATGTACTCCCACGCTTTCGGGTGTTCCTTGTGATTCGCACCCTTGGAGAGGCGGACACGGTTGTGTTTGGTGTCGTGGCGGATACCGTTTTGTTTCCACGTCACGGTGGAACGCGGGTGTTCTTCGTGGACGCGACGGCCCTCATCGTCGTAGTAGTTGCGTTTGCGGTAGCCGGGCGGATTGTCCCTGTTATCGTCACTTGAGTACCACGAGTTGAAGGCTTCAGCGAGTTCCTCCAGAACCCGCTGACTGGACTGTGAGTGTAGTCCTTTGTATTTTGGATGTTCCTTCAACTCGTCTTTCAACTCCTTGTGGTCAGGAATCTCGCCCGTCTCCTCTCAGACTTCCCGGGAGTGATCGTTCGCAACGTTCCAGAGCTTGCTGGCACTCCACCCGTGCCGGTCGAGCGACTCCGCTACCTGTGCGTGGTTGCGGATTTTCGCTCGATGGGTGCGGTGGACCTCCAGCATCGTTAAGCGCCTGTATAACTACTTATACTCGCTTCATCTGTAAAGGTTAAGATTGAGAACAGTAGAATATCCAGCCCTGTCGAAGTCGGTGGAACATGGCACTGAGTGACGGCGCGTATCCACGGCCTGCAGGCCATGGTATTACGCCTGTTCAGCATATAACAACACATGGCCGACTGCATCCTCTACATCGCCGCCAGCGTGGACGGCTTCATCGCGACCGACGACGGTGGCATCTCGTGGCTCGAGGAGGTCTCGGACGCGGAGGCCGATGGGTCCGCAGCCGATACCACGACCACAGAAAATACCGAACCTACAGACGATGGGTACGACGCGTTCTTCGCCAGCGTCGACTGCCTCGTGATGGGATCCACGACGTACGAGCAGGTGCTCGGCTTCGGCAAATGGCCCTACGAAGACCGGCCGACGTACGTCCTCACGAGCCGCGAGTTACCACTGGCGACCGATGCCGTGAAACTGGTCGACGACGAGCCAGCCGCGCTCGTCGAACGGCTGAAACGGCAGCACGATCGCATCTGGCTCGTCGGCGGTGCAACCACCGCACAGTCGCTGTTACGCGCGAACTGCGTCGACGAACTCCGACTGACGCTGGTCCCGTTCCTGCTTGGCAGTGGCATCTCACTGTTCGGCGATTCCGAGGACGGGACGCACCGCACACTCGAGTTACTCGAGACGACACCGCGCGAAACCGGGGTGGTCGAACTCCGGTACCGGATCGAGGCGACCGGCGAGCGGTGAGTCATCGATTTTGGTGAAGTAGCACTCGAGTACGTGCCTATTCGCCCCAGCAGTTCGACGGCCGGCTAGTCACGGGTACAACATCGTCGACCACTCGAGCCAGGTGTCGACGGAGACGACTGCACCCGGATCGCACCGTCGGTACGGGAAGGAGACCGTTTGCGTCTCATTCGGATCGAGAACGAGGCTCGACTCGATGGCTGTGCCGCTGGCTGCGACCGTCGTCTCGTCGAGAAACGCCTTGTACCGCGGATACAGTTCCACGGACCGGTCGTGGTCGTTCTTTACGGATGCGACGCAGCCGTAGACGGCGTCGCCGTCGTGAGTTCCGATCTGTCCCCACTGTTCGTCGTCGATCGTCGCGTACGCCGCCGGGACGTGTCCGATGTCAGCGGTTGCACCGTCAGGAACGGTGAGCTCGTACGACTTGATGTCGTCGAGGTCACCTGCTGCTGTCACAACCGTGAACGCGTACGATTCGTCCGACTCGAGACCGTAGATGCGTTCCGATGCGGTCGAACCGTCGGAAAACGCTACGTGGACGCTGGGGACGTTTCCGCGTCGTCTGGGCGCTCCGTCAGCTCCGGATTCTTCGGAGTCTCCTTGCACAATCCGGCCACGAACGCCGTAGTGCCCGCGTTCGTGATCGGGGACGAACTCGTGGTCGGTCACGAAGGCCGCGTTCACACCGTCGACATTCGCCGGGAGTGATTCGCCGGCTCCGCAAAGCGGCGTCAGATCGTCCTCGAACTGTGTTTCGGTAACAATATCGACGTCGACATCAGTATCGCTGCGCCCGCCGATGCCTGGTGCTGACTGGTCGTCGTCCGCCGGGGTGTGTCCTGCACAGCCTGCGATTCCGGCGGTCGCGACCGATGAAAGCCCGGTGAGGTACCTGCGCCGTCGCATCGGTCGAACAATCGTGGTCGAGACGGAAAGCCTGTTGGCTAACTAAAATATGCCTTGTACCGTGCGCTCTCCCACGATCGGTTCCAGCGCTTGCTCGCCATCTGGATCTGGACCGAGTACCGATTCGACGGTAACCGCAACCTGTCCGTAGTTGTGCCGAGGATACTAGTTCCCGTCTCAGAAGTGGTCACTCAGGTAGACGCCAGTCTTCGGAAAGAGTTCCTCGAGTTCCGAGACGACCTCATCTGACGCCTCGAGTCGATTCGTCCGTGCAAGTTCGCGGGCACTGCGAGCGCCGACAACGAGCTGGGAGAGTGTGGCAATGTCGAGGCGAGCGTCGGCGGTAGAATCGTGCTCGTCATCTCCATCCAGAACACGCTCACACGCAGCGCTTCCGTCCCGAACCGCGAACTCGAACGTCCCATTGTTCCAGTCGGCGAGCGGGTCCGTCACCGACAGCAAGCGCGTCGTCTCCACACCCTGCGGGTAGGACAGCGCCGAGAGCGTCTCTGCAACATCGATCACCCGAACCATCGGCCCGTTCTTCACCGTCGTCTCAACCTCGCCCGGTGTGCGAACTGTCTCCCGGAACGGCGCTTCGGGGGGTAACTCGAGTACCACCTCCTCGACTTGCGAGGCGTGGCGGTGACAGAACGCGAGCAGCGCCAGGAACGCCTCGTGATCCTCGCCGACCAGTTCGGAGACGACCATTGTTCGTCCGCCGAGTTCGCTGTCGCCGTGGCTGTCAAAGCCGTAGACGAGGTAGCCAACCGTGTCACCGTCGCGCTCTGCGGCATAGACGTATGGGTCCACGTCGTGGCCTTCGAAAACCCGATGACGCCACCACCACTCGTCGCGCTCGATTGCGAGCGCGTATCGCTCAGTGTGGGCTTCGTAGACCGACTGGAGTCGCACAAACGCGTTGGACTCGAGTGGCTGGAACGAGTAGTCGGCGCTGCTCGCGTCGAGGGCTGCGCTCGCGAACGAGAGCAGGTCTGGGTCGAACGCGTGGCGGGCGAGCTGGTTGCTTGTGTCCCAGCCGTAGGTGTTGTAGAAGCTGTAGGAGAAGGGCCACAGGACGGAGAACCGGCAGCCGCGCTCGCGGTATTCTTCGAGCGAGTAGGCGAGGAGGTCGCGGACGTAGCCCTGTCGGCGGAACTCCGGCGGAGTTGCAACAGAGGCGAGGCCGGCGGTTGGATGGGTGTCCCCGCGGACGTGCGTTTCGAGCCAGTAGTGTCGGCAGATACTCCGCGGGTCTGGGTTTGTGTTGTCGCTGTCCCCGCCCTCGTCTTCGTTCTCGCCAGGGTCGTGTTCGTAGATCGCACGGCGGCCACCGCGACGATCCCGCGGTGTCTCGTGTTCGTCTGGATCGTACGGTTCGATGCCGGAGGCAGGTCTGAACGCGTACTGGCGGAACTCGTGAAAGGCTTCGCCGTCACGAAGCGGACGGTAGTGGACCATATGAAGAGAAGTCCAGCGACCGAGATGAACGTTCGTGGTTCGGTTCGTCAGTAAGTGATAGAAGATTAATACTTCTCCCACTCAGACAAGAACTATATGGACACTATCGAAGCCGTCTGTTTCGATCTGGATGGCACGCTCTGCTTTCGCGATGATGAGTTGTTCCACGAAGCCGTCTTCGACCGCGTCGATGTTGACCCGTTCTTCGGACCCCAGGCGGTGAACGCTGTCGACCCCGCTGCCCTTCCGTCTGCCGAGTCGATCACGGAGTTCTGGGAGCACATCTACCACGCGGTCGCGACCGCTGCTGGCGGTGATCCTGCACACGCGCCGCAGCTCGCAGAAGCGACGGTAACAGTACTCGAAACCGAGCCACCAGTACGCTTCAGAAGCGGTGCTCAGGAGGCACTTCGGGTCGCTCGCGAACGAGGTCCGATCGGGCTGATTACACAGGGAAGCGTGGAGATGCAGACGGCGAAGCTTGAGGTTCTGGAACTTGCCGACACATTCGATGTAACCGTCTTTTGCGGCTCAGCGACGACTATCCCGGGAAAGCCAGATCCCGAGCCGTTCGAGCGGGCGCTCGAGGTGCTCAGAACGCGTCCAACCGAGACCGTCTACACTACATCGGGAACGATCTCAAAAAAGACGTTGGCGGTGCGCGTGCGGCCTCCTGGCAATCGGTCTGGGTTCCCGAACCGGCAGTTGAGCCTCCCGCCGAGCCACAGCCCAAACCGACAGCACAGCTTGCATCGATGGGCGATCTCCCAGCTGTGTTTGAGTCGCTTCGGTGCACGACAACGTGTCGTTTGTCGTGGACTGTTCTCAGGAAAATCGACTTGGTCGGCTTAGACGTGCTCCTCGACGAACGTCTCGATCCGGTCGAGTGCCTCGCGGAGGTCGTTCAGCCCGGTTGCGTAGGACACCCGAAGATGGCCCTCGCCACCAGCACCGAAGACATCCCCGGGGACGACCGCAACGCCTTCCTCGCGGAGCACGCCCTCTGCGAACTCCTCTGCGGTCCAGCCGTCGGGGACCTCGGGGAAACAGTAGAACGCGCCCTTGGCCTCGAAGACATCGAGCCCGATCTCACGGAATCGTGAGAGGACGAACTGCCGGCGGCGGTCGTACTGGGCGACCATCTCGCGCACCTCTTCATCACACGAATCGAGCGCTTCGATTGCCGCGTGCTGGGCCGTTGTCGGCGCTGAGAGCATTGTGTACTGGTGGATCTTGTTCATCGCGTTGATCGCCTTCGCAGGGCCAAGCGCGTAGCCGAGTCGGAGTCCGGTCATGGCATGGGCCTTCGAGAAGCCGTTGAAGACGATGGTTCGCTCGCGCATCCCCTCGAGTGTCGCGATCGATGTGTGAGACCCATTATAGGTTAGTTCGGCATAAATCTCGTCCGAAAGCACCGTCAGGTCGTGCTCGCGAGCGAACTCGGCAACGGGCTCGAGTTCGGCCTTGCTCATCACTGCGCCGGTCGGGTTGTTGGGGTAACAGAGGACGAGCAGGTCGGCCTCGTCCGCGCCGGCCGCCTCGAGTGCCTCGACGGTGAGTGTGAACTCGTCCGCCTTGCTGGTCGGAACGGAGAGAACCTCGCCGCCGGCGAAGATCACGCCCGGTTCGTAGGAGATGTACGACGGCTGGGCGATCGCGACGGTGTCGCCGGGATCGACGAGCGCGCGAAAGGCCAGGTCGACGGCCTCGCTCGCGCCTGCGGTAACGATGATCTCGTCCGCTGGATCGTAGTCCAGGCCGAAGCCGTCTGCGACGTAGTCGGCGATCCGCTCGCGAAGTTCGCGCTTGCCCCGGTTCGCCGTGTAGGAGGTCTTCCCGGCCTCGAGAGAGGCGATGGCGGCGTCGCGGGCGGCCCACGGCGTCGCGAAGTCGGGCTCGCCAACGCCAAGCGAGATGACGTCGTCGCGCTCCTCGGCAATTTCGAAGAAGCGTCTGATACCGGATGGTGGCACCGTCTGCACGCGGTCTGAAAGGTCGAATGGCATCGCTCAAATCACACTCACTATGGGGTATACGAGAGGCGGTCGTCCTCCTCCCCGTCACCGAACTCGATGCCATTCTCCTTGTAGGAAGTCATCACGTAGTGGGTGACCGTCTGCGTGATCTCCGGGACTGGTGCGACCTTCTCGCTGATGAACTGCGAGACCTCGCGGATCGAGTCGCCCTCGACCTCCATATCGAAGTCGTAGTCGCCGCTGACCAGTCGGAGGGCGGTGACCTCCGGGAACCGGGCGAGACGCTCTGCGATGTCATCGTAGCCGGTTTCACGATCGAGTCGGACGTTCAACTCGACCTCGGCGCGGACTCGCTCTTCCTCGAGTTCGTCCCAGTCGATGACGGCCTGATAGCCCCGCACCACGCCCGCCGCCTCAAGATTGTCTATCGCGGCGGCGACCTCGTCTTCCTCAAGGTCGGTCATTCGCGCGATATCGGCCGTCGAATAGCGCGCGTTCTCACGAAGCAACTCGAGCACCTCGCGTTCGCTCATACCACTGCGAAGCGCGACCGTGTGTAAAAACGTTGTTCTTTGTTGTTTTTCGTGATAGAGCGCAACGTGGGAGAGACGGGCGTTAGCGGTAATTTTTGAACAGCAGCGCACGCACGTCGTCTTTTGTCTGGACGTCTTCCGTCGAACCGTCGGGGAGGGTGACGGTGTAGCGGTAGTCCGCTGAGGAGGATTCCTCCCACTTGTCGTCGTGGGTTTCGAGGAGGCTCATCATCTCGTCCAGCATGTCGTCATCGTCGGCCTCACCGCTGGTGGTGTCACTGTCACTGTTGTTGTCGTCGTCACCGTCGCTGTCGTCGCCACTTTTGTCGTCAGCGTCCCCGTCTGCTTCCGTCTCGGTTCCGACGTTACTCGAGTCACCCGCTGATTTATCGAGGCTCGACTCGCTCGCTGCCTTCTTGTCCGTCGCCCCGTCCACATCGCCGGCTTCGTCGTACGTGATTTCCTTGAGTGCATGCGGATCTGCTTCGCCCTCGATTGCCGCGCCGACGGAGGCCGCCACGTCGTCGGTCGCGGAGAACTCAGCCTCGAGATCGATCGCGTTCGCGACCTCCTCATCGATGTTGTCGAGCAGGAACTGGAGGGCGTCCTGTTCGCGGACAAAGCCGTAGCGGCCGACGACGTCCTTCGAAATTTCTTCCCGCAGGCGCTGGATGAACTCGTACTGTTCGTCGGTGACCTCGAGCGTCTTCATACCACATCGATACGCCGGTGGGTACAAATATGTAGGCCGTCGTGTGACACTCGCTCGCCGAACTGTCGCGACGTTCGAACCGTCCGTCAATCCTCCCTGCATCGTGGTATTCTGACCCAGAAAACAGGTGATGGGAGCGAGAGCTATATGATGACACTCCACAAAACGGTTCGTATGGCCAAAGAATCCGAAACCGAGCTTGCGGCAGGCGACGCGGCACCGGCGTTCGAACTCCAGGGCACCGACGGCGAAACCTACTCACTTGCGTCGTTCGCTGACAACGAGGCGCTGCTGTTGGTCTTTACGTGCAACCACTGCCCGTACGCGAAGGCGAAGTTCGATCTGCTGAACGACCTCGCAGCCGAGTACGACGACGTTGCTGTCATCGGGATCAATCCAAACGACGCCGAGCAGTATCCGGACGATTCGTTCGAGCGGATGCAGGAACTTGTCGACGACGGGACGATCCAGTACGACGCCTATCTTCGGGACGAGTCACAGGATGTCGCCGAGGCCTACGACGCGGTCTGTACACCGGACCCGTTCCTGTTCCGGCGCAACGATGAGACAGGCGAGTTCACTCTCGCCTATCAGGGCCGCCTCGACGACGCGCTCAATCCCGACGAAGATCCGAGCCGGTTCCACATCCGGGAGGCCATCGAGTCAGTGCTCGCAGGTGAGGAGGTTGCACTCGAGTGGGAGCCGTCGCGTGGCTGTTCGATCAAGTGGGTGGAGACGTAGGGGTATTGGAGAGGTGG
Source organism: Natrialba chahannaoensis JCM 10990 (assembly GCF_000337135.1). Classification (GTDB taxonomy): domain Archaea; phylum Halobacteriota; class Halobacteria; order Halobacteriales; family Natrialbaceae; genus Natrialba; species Natrialba chahannaoensis. Next base: position 62,707 of record NZ_AOIN01000059.1, on the reverse strand, counting down.
TGTGATGGCTGTTCGGTCTGTTCGGTCTGTCCAGGCGTGGTGTGGTGATTGTGCCGTGTGTTTGGCTTCGTGAGAAGTATTCGGTTCCAATATGCGGAAGACTGGCGGCTAACAGGATAGAGGACTGTCTACGCGGTGTGATTCGGGAAGAAGGTACAGGGTGGGTGTGCTGTGGTTGCAGGTATGCAGACAGGAAGACGATAGCGGGTACGAGATGCGCGGTTGGATGGTAGTGTTGGGTGGGTGCAGGTGTGATTTGGTGTGGATGGACACTGGGTGCCTACTGGAACCGTGCTCTCGTCGCTATCGAATCCGGACTGTGTGTTCGCGTATGTCCCAGGAACACACAGGGTCGGCTGTGGTGGAAGGGGCGTTGAATTGGCCCACTTATTCGCTTTCGACCTGAATTGGTGCCTGCATCTGGTCGTGTGGGTAACAACGGTAGTAGGCCATCTCTTCGGAGGCAACGACACCCTCGAGTGTCTGCTCGTCGTCGTTAACCTGGTCAGTCGCGTAGTCGTCGACAACCTCTTCGTCCTCGTCCCAGATCTCGATGTTGTGGGTACCGTTGTCCGCGTTGTACCAGGTGAAGTCGTACTCCTGACCCTCAAAGAGGACGATCGTCGGGTTCTGCTCGCCGGCGATCATGTCGGGAGCGACGCCTTCCCAGCCGCCGACCGCGCCGTCGAGTTCGATCGTGTCGACGTCTTCCCACTCCGATGGGTCGATCTCGTCGTCGTCATCGTCGCCGTTTCCGCCACCGTTCTCATCCTCATCGTCGCTCAAACAACCGGCAGCGAGAGCGACGACGGATGTCGCGCCTGCAGCCTGCAGGACGGTTCGTCGAGTGTGGGTCTGGTCGGTCATCGTTGTCGTCACTTTCCGCTTGGCACTTGCAAGGGTTGAAAACAGGTAGTTGTTCCCAACAGGTGGGAGTGTGACGAACATATTCGCGCGAATAAGTTCGCATTCCCTTATCTCTCTGTTTTCCGAACCAGTCGCTCACCGAACTCCTCGTCGGTACTGAATCGGCCACTTTGCTGGGGCCTCCTCACCCGCGAGTTCGTCCGCAGCGCGCAGTCCGAAGTACGGATCGCGCAGGAACTCGCGACCGACTAGCACGAGATCCGCGCGGCCGTTTCTCACGATGGCATCGGCCTGCTTGGGTTCGGTGATGCCGCCGACGGCCCCCACAGCGATATCGCCACCCTCGTCCACGCGCTCGGCCAGCGGGACCTGGAAGTTCGGGCCGCCAGTGGCGTCCTGGTCGGGGTGGAGCCCGCCGGAACTAACGTCGATCAGGTCTGCACCGAGTTCGGCGAGATCGGCTGCAAGCCGTGCGGATTGTTCGACATCCCACGATTCCGGCCCGTCGTCCAGCCAGTCAGTGCCCGAAATGCGAACGAAGACTGGCTTGTCGTCGGGCCAGACCTCACGAACGGCTGCCGTCACTTCGCGGACGAATCGCGTCCGATTCTCGAAGCTCCCGCCGTAGTCGTCCTCGCGCTGGTTCGTCACGGGCGAGAGGAACTCGTGAAGCAGGTAGCCGTGAGCGGCGTGAACCTCTGCAATCTCGAACCCGGCCGAAAGCGATCGTTCGGCGGCCTCGCGGTAGGCATCGACAACGTCCTGGATGTCCTCTCCCGTCGCCTTCCGCATTTCTGGACGTTCCTCGCCGAACGGCGGGTACGCCTCGGGCGATGGTGAGAGAACCTCCCAACCGCCCTCTTTGGGCGTGATCGGGTCGTTCCCCTCCCAGGGCTTTCGCTTGCTTGCTTTGTGGCCCGCATGCGCGAGCTGAATCGCCGGCACCGAACCCTGGTCGCGGATGAACTCGGTGGTCGGCTCGAGTGCACTCGCTTGCTCGTCGTCCCAGATGCCGAGGTCGTGGCGTGTGATCCGCCCGCGCGGTTCGACGGCGGTGGCCTCGGTCATGACGATGCCGGCACCGCCGACAGCGCGGCTGCCGAGGTGGACGCGGTGCCACTCGGTTGGCAGGCCGTCGGTGTCACAGGAGTACTGGCACATCGGCGAGACGGCGATCCGGTTTGGAATCTCGAGGTCCCGAAGCGTGAGCGGCGAGAACAGGTCGGTGTCTCCCATCGAGCGGACTAGTGACGGCGGAGCAAAAACGCCCGTGGACGGCGACGTGCTTGCCGACTTGCGAGTACGTCGGCATGGCGCATGGTGGGGTGAAATGCCGACAACACGCGGGCCGGATCGATGGAACCGCACTTACCGTCGCTCGCCGTCACACCACGTATGACCACAGCACACCAGAACTCATTCCTCGACAGGTTCGACCGCGAGCGGCCGCTCATCGGTATGGTTCACCTCCCTGCACTCCCCGGCGCGCCCGAGTTTGACGGTGACCGCGACACTCTGCACGAGCGAGCACGTACGGATGCAACTCGACTCGAGTCCGGTGACATCGACGCGATCATGCTCGAGAACTTCGGCGACGCGCCCTTCTACCCCGAGACTGTTCCATCCCACGTCGTCGCCGACATGACCGCCATCGCCAGCACCGTCGCAGACGCTGTCGACGTGCCGCTCGGGATCAACGTCCTCAGAAACGACGCCGACGCCGCCCTTTCGATCGCAGCCGCCGTCGACGCCGACTTCATTCGCACCAACGTCCACGTCGGCACGGCCGCAACTGATCAGGGGGTACTCGAGGGCCGGGCCCACGAGACGGTCCGCCGCCGAGAGCGGATCGCACCCGACGTGGCGATTCTTGCGGACGTGCACGTCAAACACGCCACACCGGTCGGCGAGACAGCCATCGAGCGAGCGGCACTCGAGACGGTCGAGCGCGGGAAGGCGGACGGCGTGATCGTTTCCGGGAGTGGAACCGGGAACGAGGCTGCACTCGAGGACGTCGAACGCGTTGTCTCTGGGCTCTCTGCTCACGGCGTCCAGGCCCCGGTCTTCGTCGGTAGTGGCGTCACCGCAGACACGGTCGGCGACTGCTTCGCTGCCGGTGCTGACGGCGCTATCGTCGGGACGGCACTCAAGGAGGATGGTGTGACGACGAACCCGGTCGACTCGAGTCGAGTGGAGTCCGTTGTGACGGCAGCGCAGCGCGTACTCGAGTGATACCTGAGTACTGCGCGACCTGAGCAACTGCGACGAGTAATCACGTGTCGCTGCTGGTTGGAGCGGGTGACAGTCGGTTGAAGAGCGAAAAGAGCGTGATAAACAATCCGCCGATAAGCATGATGTAGGAGAGAGCTCCGGGGTCGAACCCAGCCAACCGTGCTTCGATAATCAGGACGCTGCCAACCAGCGAGAGATGTATTCCGACGAGACTGAGATGAGTGTTGGTCATAGGATATATTACATCCTCGTAGTATTAATTAGCAATCATATGCCGTCCTGAAACACCACGACCTGCCTCGTATTCGTGACTTACATTGGGTGTCGACCATTCGCTGGACGGAGTCAGCCACCGAGAATGAGCGGGCCGATCAGCACGCCCATCAGGTGGACTCGTCGTGCTCGCAGGCGGACCGGCACCATACCAATTGCGGCGGCGACGCCGAAGACGACGATGCCGAGTGGACCAGTGAACAGGTACGAGAGGACGAGCAACAGGCCCAGCACGGCGGTTGAAATCTTCCAGTACGCCATACGCCCGACGAGTTCGAGGTAGCGCTCGCCGACGACGATTACGAGGACGAAGCCACAGACACCCGCGAGGAGCACGGCACCGAGCAGGATCGGGAGTTCGAGCGGCGCGTTCACGTTCTCGAAGGCGACCATCACGCCGGTTCTGGGTTGGCCGATCGCGACGAGCGCGAACAGCGCGAAAATCGTATTCGCCGTATCGACGCCGCTCGTCGCGACGATGTAGCCGCGGTCGCCGGCATTTCCCGGGACCAGCACGAGCACCGCAACGGCTGCAATCGCGGCCGAAATGCCAGGAATATAGCCGACGACCGCGCCCGCAAGTGCACCGGCGAGTGCCGTTGCACCCACGAGCCAGCGCGGGAGTTCGATCGTCCCATCGCGCTGTGGCGGGATTCCCGACCCGAAAATCGCGTCGATCAACACGGGTGCGCCGAACAGGCCAGCGAACAGCGGCGCGAGCATCCCGCCGGCCTCGAGCGGTGCATCCGGCGAGAGGTCGAGCGTCAGCACACCGAGCGCGGCCGCCAGCGAGAAGGAAAGCAGCCCGCCGAGGCGGGCACGCCAGGTGTACTCGGAGGCGACGAGCGCGACGACGACCATCGCCAGCACGAGCGGTAGATTCGACCGAAGCGTCGGGTATACCGCCGTCACGGCGCTAGTCACGGGGATTGCAAGCGGAACCGCGACGAGCACGGCGAGGATACTGCCCAGCGCCGAGAGCCGGATCGCCTCGTAGCCCCGACCATCGAGCACCAGCCGGTGGCCCGGCAGCGCTGTCACTGCCATCTCGGCGTCAGGAACGCCGAGTGCCATCGCCGGCACAGCGTTGAGAAAGGTGTGGACGACGCCCGCCGCAAGCATCGCACAGCCGACGAACAGCGGCGGACCCGGAACCGACGCCGCGATGCCGGCGAGCAAGAGCGCGAAGTTGTTCGCGTGGAGGCCAGGTACAAGCCCGCTCAGACTCCCTAGCGACGCACCAGCTAGCGTCCAGGCCAGCAGCTGGAGGGTCAGTGCTGGATCGGTGACGAGCTCGACCGGGGCGACAGCCATCGCTCCATCTGGTTTCGGCTTCGAATTTAAACTCGCGCCCGTGAGGTGGACTCGCTCTCGTCCACCCTGGTGATGAGGTCCAACAACGCACCTGCGCCGACCGGTACGCGTTCCGATTCGGTTACGATCCGAACGCGTCCTCAAGTACCCCTGGGAGCGAACCGGGGTCGCGTAACTCGCCAACTTTCTCGACGACGGCGTCCGCAGCAGTGGGCTCTTCGACATCGGTCTCACCGGCACCGGTGACGTACACTGTCCGGAAGCCGGCGTCGCGGGCTCCGACGATGTCCTCCTCGTAGCTGTCGCCGACGTAGACGTAGTCGTCCGCCGGGAGGCGCGCTTTCGCGGTCGCGAACAGTTCCCGGTCGGGCTTCCGGACCCCCTGCTCGTTCGAAACGAGCACCTCGTCAACCCGGTCGTCGAGTCCGTGGCACTCGAGTTTCGCGCGCTGCTGGTCGCCGTCGCCGTTGGTGATGATGCCAGTCGGGTTCGTGGCGGCGACGGACTCGAGTACTTCCGTCGCGCCGGTCGTGGTAACTGTCGCGTCGACTTCGCGCTCGCAGTGGTCGGCGGCGAGTGTGGCCGGCGTCACGTCGGCCTCGAGATCGTGTTTCGTCACGATGGTTACAAACGCACGGCGGTACGGGTCGGGCTCGCAGCGATCGAGTGCGTCTAACAGGTGCTCGACGTAGGCGTCATATGCCGTGGCAGTCGGTATGTCGTAGGGGGAGACAGTCTGCCGAAACAGCGACTCGAACGATTTGTCGTACGTACAGAGTGTTCCGTCGAGGTCGAAGTACACGGCGGTTGTCACGAATGAGTTGGCACGGAGAACGAAGAAGTAACTATCGGTGGTGAGCGTCGAAGAAAACAAAAGTGACTGTGTCGTCGTGGTCGCAGTCGCGTGTGTGCGAGTTGCGAAGCGACTTAGCCGAAGAGTTCGCCGAGGCCTTCGCCGTCTGCCTCGTCGTCCTCGTCATCGTCGTCGTCCGTCGTGTCCGGGACGTCGCTGGTCTCTTCCTCGTCGGCACCGTCGTCAGCAGCCTCGTCAGCTGCGGCAGCGCCGCCTGCGGCGGCACCGGCGGCTGGGACGGCTGCGGCCTCGGAGACGGCGTCGTCGATGTCGACGTCCTCGAGTGCGGCGACGAGCGCCTTGACACGGGACTCTTCGACGTCGACGCCAGCGGCGTCGAGCACGTCGGTGAGGTTGTCTTCGTTGATCTCTTCGTCCGATTCGTTCAGGATGAGTGCAGCGTAAACGTATTCCATTGTTGTATCCTCCAGTAGTGTTAGTTAGCCGAACATTGCGCCGAGTCCTTCTGCGCCGTCACCGTCGTCTTCGTCATCGTCGTCGGTGTCGTCGTCAGCGTCGGACTCTGCGTCCTCGTCGGCTTCCGATTCGTCTTCGCCCTCGTCGGCGGCCGCTTCAACAGCGGGCGCTTCGACACCCTGCAGTTCCTCGGGCAGGGCTTCCTCGTCGTCGATCTGGGCCGCAAGCGCACGCAGCTGTGCGTCGGCCTTGGAGACGAGGTCGGGCATGAGTTCTTCGTCCTCGATGGCGGCCTGCAGGCCGAGGCTCTTGGCCTCGCCCGTTGCCTTGGCGATGAGCGTCGGTGCCGTCGTCGCGGTCGGGAACGGTGCGTTGAGCGAGAGGTTCCGAGCGCGAGCGGCGGCCGTCTGCACGTCGCTCTCGTAGGCCCCGATGTCGATATCGAGGTCCTCTGGGTCGAAGAGCACGCCCTCGGCGACGACTGCGCGAAGGTCGAGCCCGACTTCCTTGGGCTCGATGCCGAGTTCGTTGAGCACGTTCGCCAGGTCCGCAGAGACTTCCTCGCCAGCCGAAAGGACCGTCGAGTCCTCCATGACCTGGATCGAACCGTCCTCGATGCGTGCGTTCGCGCCGATACTCTGGAGTTCGCCGACGAACGGCCCCGGGTCGACACCGGTGTCACCCTCTGGGATGACGATGTCGTTCGGGGCGACCTCGCCCTCGTTGATCGGGGCGGGCGTCTTCGAGGCCTCGAGTTCCTTGTAGAGTGCGAACGGGTTGTCGTTCGTGCCGATCAGGCCGACCTGGCCTTCGATCTCGTCGACGAGATCGCCGAGGCCAGCGGCTTCGAGCGCACGAACCTGCAGAGTGTTGCGGCTGACACGCAGTTCGGCGGTGCCGTGCAGGTCACGCCGCATGTCCTGCAGCTGCTTCGAGGGAATGCCGGCGATGCCGACGATGCCGACGCTCTCGTAGCTCTCGATGAGTGCTTCGAGGTCATCGACTTCCTCTTGCTTCCACTGTGGAAGGTTCTCGGTCTTGCGGTCTGCCTGTGCGCTCATCTTAGGCCACCTCCACGGACGGGCCCATCGTCGTCTTTACGAAGACGGCGTCGATGTTCTGGGGGCCCTTCTCGAGGTCAGCGTGCAGGCGTCGCAGGATGACGTCGATGTTGTCGGCGACGTCTTCTGCATCCATTGCTTCGGAGCCAACGAGCGTGTGGAACGTTCGTCGGTCGCCGGAGCGAAGCTGCACGGTATTCTTGAGTCTGTTGACGGTCTCGACGACGTCGTCGTCGGGCGAGAGCGGGTCCGGCATTTTCCCGCGGGGACCGAGAATGGTACCCAGGTGCCGGGCGATATCTTGCATCATCGCCTCTTCGGCGATGAAGAAGTCCGTCTCGTCCGCCATATCTTTGGCGTCGTCGTCGTCCAGATCTGCGACATCGTCAACCGAAAGGACCTCATCCGCCGCCTCTTCGGCGCGGACTCCAGTCTCTCCTTCGGCAATGACGACGATGCGCGTCTCCTGTCCGGTGCCGGACGGGAGGACGACGGACTCGTCAACACGATTCGACGGTTCGTTCAGGTCAAGGTCGCGCAAGTTAATCGCAAGGTCGACCGTCTCGGTGAAGTTCCGATCGGGTGCGTCCTCGAGTGCGCGAGCCACTGCGGTTTCGATATCCGAATCTGCCATCGTTCACCTCCGTAGTACGCAGGAGTGCTCCTACGGGTCAGTGAAACAGGCTACGCCTGTCTCTGTTAAGAGAAGTGCCATGCCGAACTTAAACCCGTCGAACTAACTGCAGGACGCGTCTCGAAGCGCGATGACGGGTGACACAGTCTCGCGATAACATTAATGCACAGCCTTCCGTTCGAACTCCGTGACCAATCAGAAACACTATGTGTCCGCCCTCGCGTCTATTGTCCTATGCGGCCAGCAGAATTATATACTGGAAACGGCGACACCGGGTACGAGGTACTCGAGAGCCTCGCCGCAAGCGGGGCGTTCGAAGCCTACCATGCACTCGAACCGCTCGGTCGCGTCGGCATGCAGTTCGCGGCGACGTTGCTGCTCGGCTTCGTTATCCTTGGATTGCTCCAGGGGCACGGCTCTCGAACGGTGACGACCGTGCGGCGGAGTCCGATCATCTCGGTCTGTATCGGATTCCCAGGGCTCTTAATCGCTAGCGGGCTAACGGGCACGGGCTACGTACTGATCGGGCGCGGTGTCGGGACGTTCTTCGGTCTCCCGCTCGTCATACTCGGTACAACGGTTCTTTTCCCACTCGTCACACTCGGATTCGTCGCTATCGGACGCACGCTCGCAGCGCGACTGGGTCGTGACGGACTTGGTTCGGGGGTTCTGGCAGGGAGTTTCCTTTGTGGACTCGTTGGATTTTCGCTTCCGCTTACTGTATTCGTTGCTTCCCTCGCTGCGTCGCTCGGTATTGGGGCGTTCGTCCGCGTGTTGTTACATGCCGGCACCACGACAGCGCCGGACGAGCGCACAGTTCCGCCTGCGAACAAGATTTGACTCTGTATTCCTGGCCCGTTCTGACAACACCTGCTCCGGCGAAAGCTGTTTTTACCCGCCCGTTGAGAGGTCGATACCGTGTCTCGCTCTGCCAGTTCCCTCTCGCCAATCCACTGGCTGGCGATCGCTCTCGCAGCCGTCAGCGCGCTCGTCCACCTCGTGCTCGGCGTTTCGTTTCTCCCCCACTGGATGGGCGTCGCGTTTCTCGGCGCGACCGCCGGCTTTCTCCTCGGTATCGCACTCGTCGTCCGAAACTATCGGCGACGGCTCGTCTACCTCCTCGGTATTCCCTTCACCGCTGGCCAGATCATCCTCTGGTACGCCGTCAACGAACCAACCACACTCGCTGACCTCTCAGCAGCCGAAACCGTCGACAAAGTCGCACAGGTCCTGTTGATCGCACTCCTTCTCGTCCTCCTCACTCGCCGTGACTGACGACCATCGGCCGGGGTACTCGAGTCCCCTCCACCCACACACCCAGTGGCGTCGCGCGACGCTTGGTCTCGGGGCGCTGAGTGGCCTGCTCGTTCTCGTGTTCGTGGTGCTGTGGTCGGGGGACGTTCCAGCAGCGTTTCTCGCGGGGGTGCTTCTGGTCTTTTCGCTCACGTCAACGATAATCTATTATGTTGTTTCAGCGCACGCTGGGCCGTCAGAACCGTTGTTTACATCCGCGACGTGGGTGACCGTGGCACGCGGTGCAGCAGTGGCTGGGATCGGGGGGTTCGCGGGACTCGCAGTCGCGGCTATGGGCGGACTCGAGACCACCTCTTGGACGACCGTTACCGGCACTGACGCTGGCCTCAGGTGGGCACCCGCCTTGCTGTTCGCCATCGCAGCTCTACTCGACGCTGTCGACGGCTGGCTCGCCAGGCGAACCGACAGCGTCACCGACCTCGGTGCGCGCCTCGATGTCGAGATCGACGGCCTCGTTGTCCTCGTCGGCGCAGCCGTGGGCGTGCTCGCCGGCATGCTCCCGCGTCTCTTTCTCGCGGTCGCGAGCGCGCGATACGTCTTCGTCGCCGGTCTCTGGTGGCGCAACCGACGCGGCCACTTTACTGCCGAATTACCTCCGAGCCATACCCGGCGTGCGCTGGGTGCCCTGGCGATGCTCGCGATTTTCGTCGCACTCGTTCCCGCCGTCGACCCAGCAATCTCTCGCGCGTTCGCGACGGTCGTTGCAGTGCCGTTCCTCGCGAACTTCGGTCGGGACTGGCTCGTTGCCACTGGTCATCTGCAGGGAGACGAGTAGCGACGTACTCGACCTCGAGTTCGGTCCGTGTCTGGGACTGTGTCCGCGTCCGTATCCGGTTTCGTCGACCCGCCTCGGCAGGTAGGCACCCCCTTCCGTACAAACGCCCAAGTGGGGTCCCGTAGAACGCCCGCACAATGTGACTGCCCGTACTCTCTCTTTCACTCGCCCGCGAACCGTGGCGGTTCGATCGCGGCCAATCCCAGACCCGGGGCCGACAGACGTATGCGTTCGAACGCGCGTCTCGGCCGTCAGCGCCGGCACCGAGGGCCTGATCTACCGCGGCGAGGCACCCGCTTCCCTCCCCGCCGACAGTGAACTCGAGACATTCGAGGGTGACCTCTCTTTCCCACTTTCGTACGGCTACGCGGCAGTCGGCGAGGTGGACGCGGTCGGAAGCGATGTCGACGACGACTGGCTCGGACGGCAGGTCTTTGCGTACAACGCCCACGAGAGCCACTTCCTTGCGAATCCGGATGACCTTCTCCAGGTTCCGGACGAGGTCTCCCCACGTGAGGCTGCTCTCTTCGCCAATCTCGAGACGGCAGTCACGCTCCTGCTCGATGGTGAGCCATTGCTCGGCGAACGCGTTGCCGTCTTCGGGCAGGGTGTCGTCGGACTGTTGACGACCGCACTGCTTGCCCAAACGCCGACTGAGGCGCTAGTAACGTTCGATCCTGACGGTGATCGTCGGCGACACTCCACGGCCGTTGGTGCGGATCGCGCGCTCGATCCGACGGCGTGTGCGGTCGAGGAGGCGTTCGCGGACGGTGCTGCCAACGGCTTCGGGGCTCGTGGCTCGCGGGCGGACCTCACCTACGAACTCTCCGGCAACCCCGACGCGCTTGACGACGCGCTCGCCGTAACGGGATTCGATGGCCGACTCCTCGTCGGTTCCTGGTACGGGACCAAACCAACCACAGTGGATCTCGGCGGCCGGTTTCATCGCGACCGCATCGACATCCGAAGCACCCAGGTGAGTACCATCGACCCCCGCCTCTCCGGGCGGTGGTCGCGCGAGCGCCGCCACGAACTCACCTGGTCCTGGCTCTGCCGACTTGACCTCGAGCAGCTGTTTACACACGAGTTCCCGCTTGAAGACGCGGCCACGGCGTACGAGTTACTCGAGGAGCGTGCCGACGGGGTCGTACAGGTGCTGTTTACCTACGAGTGATAGCGGGTACGTCCGCGTTCTCGCCTCAACCTCACCTCAATCTGTCGCCGATTCAGTGTCGACTGCCACATCACAACTCGCCCAGTCGCGTGCAATTTGGGCGAGGAAATTTATTACCGTTCGTGATAGGGCATACTATGTACGCCGTCTCGGTTTCCCGGCCGGTGATCGCCCAGCACGCTCTGACGGTCCCAGACCCCGGCCCCGAGGGTGAACTACACTCTCACCACTTCACCGTTGAGGCGACGCTTCGAGGCTCCGAACTCGACGCACACGAGTACCTCGTCGACATCGACGACCTCGCCGCCGCGATGGACCGCACCGCCGCGTTCTACAGCGACCAGACGCTCAACGACCTCCCCACATTCGAGGACACAAACCCAAGCGCCGAGCGATTCGCCCGCGTCTTCGGCGACCGGCTACTCGAGTCCCTCTCACACCCGGAGACGGTGACCGAACTCAGAATCGAAGTTCAAGAAGACGACATCGCGCGCGTTGCACACGAGCGGGCGCTCTGAACAATGCATATTGGCCTCGTCGTTCCCGACGACCTCAATCAGCGTTCGGGCGGCTATCGGTACGATCGCAAGCTCGTCTCCTATCTTGAGTCTTGTGGCGACGACGTTACTGTCTGCTCGCTCTCCGATGGGGAGCCCGCTCTGAACCAGCCGTTCGATGTCCTTCTCCAGGACGAACTTTGCTCCCCAACGCTGGTCGACCGCAACACTGCACTCGACAAACCGGCGGCCATCGTCGCGTTGATTCATCTTCTCGAAGGCCCTGTCTCGAAGGTCCTCACGGACTACGATCGCGACCACCACCGACGCTATCTCGAGTCTGTCGACGCGGCGATCTGTACAAGCGAGTTTACTCGAGAGCTGGTGTGTGATATCGTCACAGAAGCGATTCAGACGCACGTCGCACCGCCGGCTGGCCGGCAACCGTCACTGCCACCGACGCTCGAGGACGCTACAACGCAGGCGAGAACAGGCCCGCTCCGGCTCGTCTTCGTCGGAAACGTCGTCCCACGCAAGAACGTCGAGACACTACTCGACGCCCTCGCGCAGGTTGATCAGACGATCGACTGGACGCTGACCATCGTTGGCGATACCAGGGCAGCACCCGACTACACCTGCCGGATCCACGAGCGAATCACCACCACGGGGATCGCCGACCGTCTCTCGTTCTACGGTCCAGTCACCGATGACGTACTCGAGTCCGTCCTCGCGCGATCGCACGTGCTCGCGATGCCGTCTCATTACGAGAGCTTCGGAATGGTCTACCTCGAAGCGATGGAGGCTGGTGTCGTCCCAATTGCAAGCGCCGTCGGTGGGGCAAGCGAGCTCGTCGTCGACGACACCAACGGCTTCGTCGTCGATCCGACTGACACCGAGCGAATCACGTCCATCGTCACCGACCTTGCACGCGACCGTGAACGGCTGGTCTCACTCGTACTGAATGGGCTTCAGACGGCCGACGCGCATCCCTCGTGGGAGACAACGTTTGCGAAACTACGGACGTTTCTCACTGAGGTTTCGGACGGAGTCGAGTCGCCCCCATCTACGGGCAGTGAGCAGCCGTGAACGGTCTGTCTATGCAAGCCTATCTAGAGGCGAAGCACACTGTCGACGACCGCGCGCTGAATCGGCGCGTGCTCGACGAGTTCGAGGCAGCGCTCACAGCACGTGACGGCCCGGTCAGCGTCGTCGAACTCGGGGCCGGCGTCGGAACGATGCTCGTCCGACTCGCGGCGTGGGACTGCTTTCCCGCACGCGTCAGCTACCGACTCGTCGACCACGACGAAGAGAATATCGCCCGTGCACGCGATCTGGTTCCCGACCAACTCGAGGACGCAGGATACAGCGTCCACTGGCGTGACGATCACGACGCCGAGTCGCCTACGCTCGTCGCAACGCGCGAATTCACTGGGGACGATGGTCGCGCGCAAAACGAGCGTCCAAGACTACTCGAGTACACGGGCCCTGCTACTACCACTACTACTACTACCACCATCACCGTCACCTTCACCATCTCGGACGCGTTCGAAATCGAGGAACAGGCCGACGCCGTCATCGCAGCCGCCTTTCTAGATCTCGTCGACCTGCCGACTGCACTCGAGTCTCTCGAGTCAGTACTCGACCCGGACGGGGTGCTCTACGCACCGATCACCTTCGACGGCGGAACCGGGTTCGTCCCAACAGACCCGCTCGATCGAGACATAGAGCGCTGCTACCACCATCACATGGACGAGATTCGAGACGGCGGCAGCAGCCGCGCGGGTCGGGAACTGCTGGCGATACTGCGACAACGGGACTGGGAGACGCTTGCAGCCGGCGGGTCGGACTGGGTCGTTCGTCCGGCATGCGCGGATAACACTGGTGATGACGAGACCGTCAACCCTGGCGATACCCACGACTCCGCATCCGAACGACTCGTCCTCGAATACGTTCTCCACACTATCGACGACGCTCTCACAGAAATCCCCGCCGCAACGACCCCGTTTTCAACCGTCGAACAGCAACAGTGGCTCGATCGGCGACAGGCGGCACTCGAGTCCGGAACGCTGGAGTTCGTCGCGCATAATCTGGACGTGCTCGCTCGTCGTGAATCGGTCGTGAATGGCCAGTCGTAGATCGGTCGTGAATGGCCAGTCGTAGTGAGTTGGTAGGCGGCACACCCGCTGGCGGCGCTGGGAGAGCGGTGAAAGTGTGACGGATCGGTTGATCCGACAGAACTGGTGGACCGTTCGTGACGGTCAGTTGGTCGTACGCCGACGTTTGCGGCTGCGGTTGCGATTGCGATTGTGATCGAAACCGTGTGTGCAGTCGCAGAAAACGCCGATGAACGTAGTGAACGGAGTCGACGGCTTCGCTTACGCGAGTGTGTCGTCGTACTCGCCGTCGTCGACCTTCTGCTTGAACTCGCGGGCATCGTCGCCTTCGATGGTGACGCCCATCGAGGCGCAGGTGCCGACGACTTCCTTTGCGGCGTTCTTCGTATCGTAGGCGAGCAGGTCGGGGTGTTTCTGCTCTGCGATCGTCTTGACCTGTTCGACCGAGAGGTCAGCGACGAAGTCCTCCTGCGGCTCGCCGCTGCCGGTCTCGAAGCCAGCCTCGTCCTTGACGAGTGCCGCCGTCGGTGGGACACCGACGTCGATTTCGAACGAGCCATCGTCATCGTAGTCGACGGTGACGGGCACTTCCGTGCCGTCGAAGGCTTCTGTCTGATCGTTGATCTGCTGTACGACCGCCTGCACGTCGACGGGGGTCGGTCCGAGCTCGGGACCGAGCGGTGGGCCAGGGTTGGCCTGGCCACCCGGAACGAGCACTTCGATGGTTCCAGCCATACCCGTCACAACCCGTGCGCGAGTTTTAAGGGTTGCTTTTTCGCGCAGTGGCGTCTGTGACGCACTGACGCACTGTGTCGCGTTCAACCAGTTCGGTTCGACTCACCGTCCTGCACTCGAGAGTCATTCCTGGACGCTCTCCGCACGCCACTGCGCAAAGGATTCGAGTACGTCGGCTTCGTCGAACCGTTCGATACAGGGCACGTCGTAGGGATGCTCCTGCTGGACGCGGTCAACGAGGTCATCGTAGGCATCGTCGGTCGTTTTCGCGAACAGGACGGCCTCGTCGTCGTGGTGTATCTTACCCTCCCAGCGGTACGTCGAAGTGGTCGAGAGTCGGTTGACGCAGGCGGCAAGTTGCTCGTCGATGAGGGTTTCGGCGAGCGCGTCGGCTGCGTCTGGTGGGGCGGTGATGTAGACGGTTGGCATCGGTGTGTGGTGGTAGCGGACCGAGCCGCAAAGAGAATATGGGGTCTCGAGGGTATCTGGTGGACACGACGTTAATTGATACTGTTGGACAGAACTATTCGAAGATCGGTCGCGCTACTGTGCCGTCATCTTCGGGGACGGCCCCGAATTCGCGACCGACTTCTCACTGACTGCTGTCCGACAGTATGAAACAGTCGTGCCTCAGGCGGGCCTCACGAAGGTCAGAGGAGAAACACGCGCGTGGCGGTCGACGTTAGTGGTCCGTCGCGACTGGGTTGAACGTCCCGTTGATGTCCCACTCATGGAGACAGTGCGGGCTACCGACCTGTTTTGTGCCGTCTGTACGTGCAATCTGCCAGGCTCCGAGGTCGTTGTCCCAGTGCTCCGCACGCCCGCACGATTCGCATACTCGCGCGGTTGGTTTTCGTAACTGTGCGCTCATTGCTCACAGATGAGAACTGGACGCATATAACAGTACGCGTGTCCGGCAAGCTCTGCCATCGACGTTCGTCCGAAATCGGCTGATATTCTGTGATTGTTTCATTTTTCGTGACGGTAAGGCCTGCCATCCTTCGAGCGACACGGTGGGTTCCGATCGCGACACCGTAAGGCCGCTCTCTCCGTCGACTACGCTGGTCGCGAGCGACGGGTGGCATACAATATCTATGCAACATACCCAGAACGTACAGTACACGCTGCAGTACACGCAAAACGTGTCGCACACGCTATCCGCTCCCGAAAACCGCGACAAAAACGAACTGAGTGACAGCGTCGATCGTCAGATCGCCCGGTCGGCAGCGGTTAGTAGACGGCGTCGATGATTTCCTCGCGAAGATCGCCAAACTGCTCGAGATACGCTCGGCGCTCCGCGCGGAGTTCCGAGACGGCCTCGTCGTGGTCTTCGACGTGGTCCGGGACGTAGTACTCCTCGATGTCGAGTTCCGGAATCGAGTCGGGAATTGTCAGGCCAGTTCGGTCGTCCTCGGTCCACTCGATCGTCCCGCGGGCAGCCTCGGTGAGGATGGTTACAGACTCTGTGACGCCGATATCCTTGGACTTCTCGCCGAGGTAGCCGGTGTTGATGACGTAACAGTCGACGTCGAGCGCGCCCATCAGATCGTAGAAGATGTTGCCCTCCTCGCCCTCGGAGCCGACGATGAACGGGTTCGTCCCGACGACGCGGATCGACTCGCCGGCGCGCGAGGGATCGCCCGCGCTGGTCTCGATCGACTCACCGAGCATGAACGCAGCAGCGGCCTGCTCGTCGCGGAGCTTCGCGACCGGTGGCATCAGCGGATTGCGCGTGATGAAGAACACCTGATCCATCTCGTTCAGGTCGATCTCGTCGTCGGCGCTCTCGAGTTCGTCTCGGCGGATGATCGCGCGCGAGTTGGCGGTGTGGCGGTCGGAGTTGAAGTCAACGGTCCCATCGTCGTCGACGTCGACGTTTTCGAGGATTGCAGTCTCGTCGGTCGCGGCGTGGTAGAGGCAAGGCTGTTCGTCCTCGTCGAGGCCGATGGTTTTGATGAACAGTCCCTTTCCTTCGCTGCCGGCGACGGAGCCGTCCGGCAGGAGCGCACAGACATCGTCCTGACGCATGGAGGCGTCTTCTGGCTCCTCAAGCCAGCAGCCGTGGGAGGTCAGCGTGGACTTGCCGGTTGCGGAGAGGCCCATGAACACCTGGCCGACGGTATTCAGGTCGCCGTCCTCGTCTTCGACGCGAACGCGCTTGCTGCCGGCGTGAAGACCGAGCCCGCCCTGCTGTTTGGTTCGGAACATGAACAGCCGAAGGAATGACTTCTTGGCTTCGCCGGTGTAGTCGCTGCCGAGGACGGCGGTGAACCCCTCCTCAGGCAGCACGCGGATTGCCGTCTCGTCGTAGTCGGGTATCTGAACCGTGTAGAGGTCTGGCTCGCGTCCGTCAGACGGCTCGAACAGGTTCGCCCAGGCGAGTGCGATCCGGGCGTGCTCGACGGGGACGAACAGCCGGCAGCAGAACGTCGCTTCCGGGTGACGGCCCATCAGGCGGTCAACACAGAGCAGTTCGCGCTCGCTCGCGAGATCGACCGCCTCGTCGACGAGCGCGTGGTCGTCTGCGTCGAACTCGTCGTCGATGTTGTTCTTCGTCCGGTCTGAGCTCCGCGAGCGGTACTCGCTGACATAGGCAGGAGAGCCGAACTCGGTCGTGGTCTCCTCGTGGGCCGCGAGTTCGCGAAGTTCCTCGAGTGAGGGGTTGTGCCGGACGTTCGACGCTGTCACTGGATCGGGAAGCTGTCGGACCAGCGGACGGGGCTCCGTCCCGGTTTCAGACATATACATAACCCACCATCATCCTGATGTATAAACGTGGAGGATTTTGATCTGTGTGTGTCATGACTTCCCCAACCCGAATCTCATGTTTGGCATCTCATACGTCTCTACTCCCACTTCGTAACGGTATCTTTCTCCGAAACAAATATATCTGAAATCACATATGTGTTGATGGGTACTCACATCAGAAATAATTCTAACTCGCAGGACAAGGCTCGCCGTTGTTCGTGTTCGTGTCGTGTGTGGAATGAGCACACATAAGCATCAGCACCACGTCGGCAGCATCGATGGTCTCGCTGGAACGTATCCTCGTTCATCCGATCAAATCTCTCGACGCAGCGGCGGTACAGACGGTGACGATCGAACAGAACGGAGGCCTCTCCTGGGATCGTCGGTACGCCATCGTCGAACGGACGGATGAACCATCGAGTAATCGCTCCGACGGGACCGGCGCAACCACCACGAGCGCGACCGGTCGGCCAAACGGTACCCCAGAGACGGTCGGCAACTACGTCAACGGCAAACGCGAACCTGCGATTCACCAGTTACGTGCAACCTACGATCTCGAACGCGAAACGGTAACGCTCAGCGATACCGAATCAGCGCAGCCTGAGCGGTCTGGGTCACTTCAATCCGACCGGGCTGAAACCAACTCGACCACCGACGGCCAGACCTTTCACCTCGAACTCGACCGCGAGCACCTCTCCGAGTGGCTCTCCGAGTACTTCGGCTACCCCGTCGAACTCGTGCGCAACGACGCTGGCGGCTTCCCGGACGACACCGACGCCTCCGGACCGACCGTCATCTCACAGGCGACACTCGAGTCCGTCGCGTCCTGGTACCCCGAGATCGACACGGCGGAGATGTGTCGGCGGCTTCGTCCGAATCTCGTGCTTAGCGACGCGCCCGCGTTCTGGGAGGACCGCCTCTACGAGACGCCGGGCCACGCCGTCGCGTTCGACATTGGTGGAGTTGAACTGTCGGGGATCAACCCATGCCAGCGCTGCGTCGTGCCGACGCGCGATCCGGATACCGGCGAGGAGACGGTCGGCTTTCGGGAGACGTTCGTCGAGCAGCGCGAGCGAACGCTTCCGGAGTGGGCCGGAGAGTCGTGGTTCGACCACTACTTCCGCCTGATGGTGAATACGACAGTCCCCGAGTCGTCGTGGGGCGAGACACTCGAGGCGGGAGCGGCGGTTTCGATCGGCGAGTCCTACGAACTCGTACAGTAGGCAGGGAGCACACCGGTACACCGACACAGCCTCCAGCCCGCTAATTTTCACATCTGGTACTCACGGGCGAAGTACCAAGGGGTGGCTCTCGGTTCTCCTCGGCATGGCATACGGTCTCGATATTGGGGCGGAGGCGATTCGGCTCGCGAGCGACGGCTCGGGGGAGGTCGCGCTTCGTTCGACGCCGACGCGGGTTGTGTCGGTGTCGATAGCGGGGGAGACGGAGACAGACTCTGAAAACGAAACGTGTGTAACGAACGATGCACTCGAGGACGCGATCGCTGCAGCCGACACCGATGCGGTGGCGCTCGTCGAGACTGACGACGAGACACTGCTCGTTGGGCCGGAGGCAGCAGAAATCGCAGCTGAAGTCAGTGGCGACGCGACTGTCGCCGAGCACGGCACCCCGTTTCAGCAGGGCGTCTTCGCCGCCGCAGAATACGAGGAGGCAGTGCTTTCGGCACTCGTCGACCTCGTCCTCCTTGACGACGTCTCGCCGGTGGCGCTCTCCTACACGACGCCAGGTACAGTCGTCGACGCCGACGCGCCAACTGGCACCCACCGCGAGACGGTCGCGTCGGTGCTCGACGAGTTGACGGCTGCCGGGAAAACCGAGGATGACAACTCGCAGTCCCCAACACCAGTTAGCCAGGGATTTGCTGTCGTCTACGATCAGTTCGCCGGCGACAACTACACCGGTGTCGGCATCTGCCTCGGAGCACAGACGACGAGCGTCGCACTCGCCTACTACGGCGTCCCGGTTCTCGCGTTCTCCATTGCTCGCGGCACCGACTGGATCGTTGCCCAGGCGGCGGGCGAGACTGGCCACGAGCGCACACAGGTCCGCAGCGTTCTCACAGACTTTGAACTCGATCCTGACGCCGCAACGGGACCGATCGAACGCGCCCTCGCCGCAGCGTACGACGACCTCATCGCCGAGTTGGCCGCTGCTCTCGGCGAGCAGGCCGCAGCTGCGGACCTTCAGCGCGGCGTCGCTGTCCCAATCGCAGTCGCCGGCCCCGGCGCGATCGAGGGACTCGAGTACCTCCTCGGCGGACGGTTCGATTCGGCGGGGCTCCCGATCTCGATTCGGGGCGTCCGACGTGCGGCAGAACCCGAGGCGAGCGCCGCGAGAGGTGCACTCGCTGCTGCCGAAGACGATGTCGATGCCTACGAGGAGATCGTCTGGGACGAGACTGCATCAGGAACGAGCAGCGAGGAGGCGGACACGCTCTCGTTCGACGGAAATCTCGACGGTGGTTCGGCGGCGGCATCGGAGCCAGCGAACGGTGACGCCAACAGTCCAAGTGGCAACGATGGCGGTGACAGTGCCGCAGCCATCGCCGCCGACCTCGACGCACAGGCACAGCCAGCCACAGATGACCGCGCGAACGACGCTATTGATCACCTGTTCGACCGCCTCGCCAACCGCGACGAGGAGATCCAGGCGCTCGCCGACGACCTCGACGCACTCGAGTCCACTCTCGACACAGTCCGCGAGGAAACAGCCCGGACGGACGACCTCGCGCGGATGGAGCAGAAACTCGAACAGGCTGAAGCCACGCTCGACGAGCTTTCGGAGACCGTTTCGGACCGCTCGGACACGATTACCACTGTTGCGGAGATCGACGCACGGGTCGACGAACTCGAACCCCAACTCGAGACGCAAGCCACTCGACTCGACGGACTTGCGGGCCAACTCGAGGAACACTCGACACACACGACCGCCCGATTCGACGAGGTCGACGACGAGGTTTCAGATCTCCGGACGACGCTCGAGGAGTTCGCATCCGACCTCGACGAGATGGTGACCGAACTGGAGGCCGACCGCGAGACATTGGCGGGACTCGAGGACACCGTCACCGACCTTGCAGACGAGTCCGCGACGACGGCCGAACTGGACGCACTCGAGTCCCGTGTCGATGTCGTGGACGAGACGATCGACGACGAACTCGAGTCGGTTAGAGAACGCGTCGAATCGACCGAGTCAGCCGTCGCGGACGTGGAAGCGGACCTCGACGCACACGCTGTGGAGACGGCCGAGACAGTCGACTCGATCGAGGACGCACTCGATGCAACCGAGGAGACACTCGCGTCGCGACTCGACGAGGCAGAGACAGCAGTGTCGACGCAGGCTGCGGAAGTCGATGCACTCGAGAGCCGTCTCGACGACACGGCGTCGGACTTCGATTCGAGAATTGAGTCGGCGGAATCGTCGTTCGAAACGCAGCTCGAGTCAACGGAAACGTCACTTGAGAACCGCCTCGACGAAACAGAGACATCACTCGAGGAGCAACTCGACGAGACAGAAACGACACTTGAGGGTCGGCTCGACGAGACGGAGACAGCGGTCGAGAATCGGCTCGATGAAGTGGAAACGACCTTCGAGGAGCGTATCGACGAAACCGAGGCGGCACTCGAGAACGAACGCGACGACCTGCGTGCCAGCATCGACGCGCTCGACAACCGGATCGGTGACGCTGGCGACCGGCTAGATGCCGTCGCCGCCGACGTTGCCGCCGTCGAGAGCCACACTGCGGATGTCGAGGAAACCGCTGAGACGGCGAGTAGCGACGTGGCCGAACTCGAGGACGCGCTCACACACGTCGAATCCGAGGTCACCGCAGTCGACGACACCACGGACGAACTCGAGACGCGCCTCTCTGCACAGGAGTCGACGATCGACGAGCAGGGTGTGACTGTCGACGAACAGGCAGCAGCGATCGAGACGTTGGCCGACGACACAGCGAGCGTCTCGGCTACGGTGGACAGGCTCGGCACCGAACTCGAGTCCCTTTCGGACGCCCTCGAAGAGGTGCCGGACCACGAAGACGTGCCAGACGATGAAACCGTCTCCTCGCTGGCTGCGCAAGTCGACTCGCTTTCGGAACAACTCGACGACCTCGAAGAGTCCGAGGCGGTCGCGAACCTCACCAAGCGCCTCGACGGTATCGGCGAGCAGGTTGAATCCGTCGCGACTGAGCAGACCGCACTCGAGTCCGACTACGAACAGTTGACGGAGCGGGTCGGGGAACTTGAGGACGAGCAGGGTGGGGTAACCCAGGAGGAACTGGAGCCGCTGGTGACGGCGGACGAGTTGGAGTCGCTGCAGTCGGAACTGCAGCGCGAGGTAGACGAGGTGGCCAACGTGGCTGAGGAGTTGAACGTAGCCGACGAGACGACTGAGGCTGACGAGCAAGACGAAGAAACGGGTCGCTCGCTGGAAACTCTTCTTGGCCCGCTACTCGCCGGCGGTGGCGGTGCCGGCATCGTTGCGGGTGCCACCGTCGGCCTCTCTGTGGCCGGCGCGGGAACGATCGGCGCAGTGATTGCGGTGCTCGGTCTCGTGCTGGTCAGCATGGCAGTGGCGCTCACACGCTAACGCACAGACGGATCAACGCAACGGCCTGCTCAACTCCGCGGTTCTGACGCATCCCTCAGCACGGCGTCGTCCGCGACGTTCGGTGCGCCGACGACGAGCACACGACTCTCCTCAACCGCCTCGATCTGTCGCCAGGATTCCGGCGGCACGACCATACACTCGTGTTTCGTGAGCGTGACGACATCGCGTTCGTCGTCGCGCTCGACCGTGACGTCGACGGTGCCTTCCAGAACGAGGAAGAACACCTCCTGTTGCTCCTGCCGATGGTACGTGTTCTCCTCGCCGCGCTCGTAGTGCCAGACGCTCGGGTGTAGCTGTTCGGACTCGAGTGCGGGTCCGATCGGGAGCAGCGTCGGCGCGATGCCCTCGATGTCCCGGGGCTCGATCGAGTCGAGGTCGGCCAGCGAGTACAGTGACATGCGGAGGTGTCCAACGATTGCGCGCAAAAAGCTGTGGCCGGCGATGCCATTGGCTGTCGCTCGTGTTGATTTTGATCGCTGGTATCGATTCCGACTACCGATTGCTGCCCACTGGCGGCCACGACAGCAATAGCTCAGTCCGCACACAACCCGACGAGTACCGCCGCCACGCGGGATCAGTCGGTCACTAACTCGACGTTTCGCATCTCGCCCCCGCACTGCCGGCAGGTACTCACGAGTGCGTCGTCGACCGCCTCGTGGCGACGACACTGGACGCACACGTACTCGAGTGGCTCGGCGAGTACCATGGCTGGCCTAGGTATTGGTCTATGTTAACTCTTTCCACAGTGTGGTAGCTCACATCATGATCCGCCTTCGGCGGTGACCCAGAGGAGGGTTGCGAGGAGCGTCGCACCGGACACGGAGGCGGCGAGCAGCCAGAAGGCGGGGCGAAAACCGACGGTTTCGGACATCGCGCCGATGATCACGGGTGCGATCGCTCCCGCGCCCATCAGGAGCGTGCGGACAACACCGAGCCCGCCGGCAGCCAGGTCGTCAGGAATCGCGGACATCAGGTACGCGCCCCTGACGGGGCGAAAGCCGTGGGAGCCGATACCGGCCGCGATGAGAGCGATGCCGAGCACGACCGGGCCGGCGATGTCGGTCAGCGAGACGAACGCGACGAGCGAGAGGGCTGCGAGACCGAGCATCGCGGTGATGATCGGGAGCCGGCCGATCCGGTCGCTCAGGTCGCCGGTGACCAGCTGGACCAGACTCGCGAGGAAGAGCCCGCTGTAGAGGACGCTTGCGGTCGCCGCCGTGAGTCCAGCCTCGTCGGTGAGGTACAGCGGTGCGAACGCGACGAGTCCGTTGTAGGTGAACGCGAACAGCACCGTCAGGAGCGCGAACGCCGAAAATCGCCAGTCACGAAAGAGCGCGGCGTACCGGCGGAGTTCGTCGAGGTTGACGCCGCTGGTTCCGTCGCCCTCCGTCTCAGTTGGGACTCGCTGTGGAACACGCACCCAGAACAGGACAGCGAGCGCGAGGCCGACGACGCCGGCAGCGAGGAAGATCACGCGCCAGCTCGCACCGAGCGCGAACGGGACCCCTGCCGCGAGCACGACGGCCCAGGGAGCGACGACGCCGCCGAAGGTTCCGAAGGTGTCCAGAATGCCGAGTGCGCGTCCCGTCCGGGCGGGGTAGGCGTGAGCCAGCAGCCGAACTGCGACGGTCTTGTGCGCGCCGGTTCCCGCGCCCATGACAAGCATCGCGACTACGAGCACCGCGAACGGCGAGTCGACGACGAGCGCGAAGGAGGCGACCGCGGCGACGGTGACGCCCGCCGTGATGACGGTGACCGATCCGAGGCGGTCGGCGAGCATGCCGGAAGGGAACTGCATCGCGGCGTAGACCAGCATGAAGCCGGTGAATGCAGCGCCGAGGGCGGCGTTCGAGACGGCGTAGGTTTCCTGGAACGAGCCGAAGAGCGGCGGGAAGACGTACCGCAGGAACTTCGCCAGAAACCAGATTCCGGCGGTCATCAGGAGCACGTCAAAGTGTGTGAGCCGCCGGACCCTCTTCATAACCGACATACAGTGCGTACTCGCTGTAGGTCGGGCCGGCGACGAGAATGCACCGGTCGCGGCAGCGATCCAGTCCAGTCTGGGAGAAATCCGTATAAGGGACTAGTATTCTTGCGACCAGTTTGGTGCCCTAGCAGGAAGACTTTATATAAATTCCCGATATGTTTGGTAGCACATGGCAGTGAACACGACCGACTGGACCGATCCCATCGCGTGTCCGTTCTGTGGCGACGAACTCGCCTCTCCTGGCGCTGGGTTCGTCGACCATATCCACGAGAGCGAGACTTGCGAGGCGGAGTTCGAGTTCTGGCGCGAGAATATCAGCGGCGACGTGGCGGGTGGGTGGGCAGGCTAGGTGCGTTGTACTGACCTCTTTCAGTCGAAATCCGGGAGATCCTCTGGCGGCTCGTACTCTGCTTCCCAGTCGATGTACTCTTCTTTCAGAATCACCGAAACGATCTGGCCAAACTCCGTCAGTTCGGCGTTGATCGCCGAGACCGTTCCCCACGTGTCGAGTTCGGGGTGATACTCTCGCGCCTGCCAGTCCTCCGGGATTCCGGGAGCGTGATACCCCACGCGGTCCGCGAAATCGTCCCAGAAGAAGTCGAAGTCGGCGAAGAGATCGAGGTCGCGTGCGATACTGAACTCGCGCTCGTTGAGGTCAGTGTCGGCCCGCCACTCCTCGAAGGCCTCTTCCCACGCGCCGGTTTCGAGGAAGTCCTGTAGCTCTTCCCGGCGATAGTCGATTTCTTCCGTGCCGCTCGCACTGATCGTCGCATCCTCGTACTCGTTCGGATCGACGAAGTCGAGTGTCGGCGGTGCTGGCGTGTCGACCTCGAGTGTCATGGAGGATGCTCGGGCCGCTGGGGGGTAAATACCATCGGTCGAACGGTGGGTGACTACGCACGCGGTGGCTGTTCGGCGCGTCGCAGTCGGGTTCCAGCCCGAAGCACTGGCGTTTCGGCTTGGCGCAGTCGTACCCGTACAGTTATTCCGGCCGGGACGGACACACGAATATGGGCAGCGACGACGGGGGACGGGACTATAGCCTCACTGAGATCTTCGCGATCAAGTTTGTGCTGGCCGATATCATCATCATCGCAGCGCTACTGTTCGCCGGACCGCTATACGCGCTCGCCATCACGGCGCTGCTGGTGCTCAGCGTCGTGCTCGTCTGGTATCTCATGGAGCGCTCGAAAGAAAAAGAGCGCAAACGCGAGCAGGAAGCCGCCAAACGCGACACAGCAACAGCAACTGCAGCAGACGAGGCCGAAACTGATCCGGTAACGACACTCCAGCAACGCTACGCTGCCGGCGAACTCACTGAAGCGGAGTTCGAACGCCGACTCGACCAGTTGATCGACGCCAACGAACGCGCCGACGAAGCAGACGTCGAAACTTCTGAACTCTCACTCGAGCGTTCGTAGTCGGCTGACTTACCGCCAGCGAACTCTCCGGCGCGTTCACCGTTTCTCTCCCGATCCAAACACTGAACCACGCTTCGCTCCTCTCTCCGGTCAATGACCGACTACGAGGCCGCGATTCTCGACGTCGACGGCACGATCGTTCGTGGTGGGGCGCTCATTCCTGGCGCAGAACAGGGCATTCGTTCCCTCGATCGCGCCGGCTGTGACCGACTCCTCGTCTCAAACAACCCCACGTCCGGCACCAACCACTACGGCGACCGCCTCGAATCACACGGCATCGATGTCGATACCACCAGGATCCTCACGTCCGCAACTCTCTCCGCCTCCTACCTCGCCGACACTCATCCCGACGAAACGGTGTATCTCGTCGGCTCGGATGCACTCGAGTCCATCCTGACAGCGGCGGGGGTGACCGTAACGACGGACCCCGACGAAGCCGACGTTGTCCTCGGTTCGTTCGACGAGTCGTTCTCCTTCGGGACGCTGTGGGAGTCCCTACAGGCACTCGAGAACGGGACACCGTTCTACGGCACTGATCCCGACGTGACGATTCCCGTCGACGGCGGTTCGATGCCCGGTTCGGGCTCGATTCTGGCCGCGATGGAGGCCGTCGCCGGCCGCGAACCCGATGCGATTCTCGGCAAGCCCTCCGCGGTCGCTGCGGAGACCGCACTCGAGCGACTCGAGAGCGATCCCAGGCGAACGCTCGTCGTCGGCGACAGACTCGACACCGACATCGCGCTCGGGAACCGGGCTGGCATGACGACCGCCGCAGTGCTGACTGGGGTTACGGATCGGACGGATGTCGAGGACGCGACGGGTGACTTCGCGCCGGATCACGTACTCGAGTCGCTCGGTGATGTCGAGTCACTGCTCTAGCCGCTGCTCTGAGGACGCTGTTCTGAAACCGCTTCTCTGCGACCGCTGGTGTCGCTGTGTGGTGAGACGTAGGCAAGGTGAGAACGGAACAGAACGGAGAGTGACTGGCAGACAGCTGGCTGACTGACTAGCTGTCTCACACCTGGGAAAGAGTTTTGCGACCTGACAGTCAGGCACGTGGTATGGACTCGCAGACGGAACAGAACGGACGGCCAGACACGTTCGTCACGCCGCCACCACTCGAGCGCGGCGATCGGATCGCAGTTATCGCGCCAGCGTCGAACCGGCGCACTGACTTCGGCGAGGTGTACGACCTCGGTCTCGAACGCCTGCGTGAGGTGTTCGACCTCGAACCCGTCGAGTATCCGACGGCGACACGCGACGCCGAGTATCTGCTCGAGAATCTCGAACAGCGGGCCAAAGACGTGATGGATGCGTTCGAAGATCCAGACATCAAGGGTGTCATCACCATCATTGGCGGCAACGACCAGATCCGGATGCTGAAACACCTCGATCCGGCTGTGCTCCGCGAGAATCCGACTCGGTTCTACGGCTACAGTGACAACACGAACCTCGCGCTCTACCTGTGGAATCTCGGCATCGTCTCCTACTATGGGCCGACAGTGATGGTCGAACTCGGAATGGACGGCCACATGTTCGAACACACCATCAAGTTCAGCGAGCGCGCGTTCTTCGACGAGACGTTCGGTGAACTCCACTCCGCCGCGGAATTCACGGACGAACCCGGTGACTGGGCAACGCCAGACCAACTCGAGGAATCTCGCGGAACCGAACCGAATCCGGGCTGGCAGTGGGCCGGCGGTGACGACCCTGTCTCGGGGCGGCTCTGGGGCGGCTGTCTCGAAATTCTCGATCAACAGTTCCTCGCCGACCGGTACCTCCCAGCCGAGGCCGCCCTGGATGGCACCGTGCTCGCACTCGAGACGTCCGAGGAACTGCCGGATGCTGAGTGGGTTGCGGGCGTCCTTCGGGCGCTCGGCGAGCGCGGGGTACTCGAGCGCTTCGCCGGCGTGCTCGTCGGGCGGCCACCGGCACGAACGCCCTTCGAGGACCGGTCGACCGACGAACGCGAGGCGTATCGCCGTCAGCAGCGGCAGGTGATTGAAGACGTGCTCGCGCGGTACAATCCGGATGCACCGGTTGTCACCAACGTCGACTTTGGTCACACGTGGCCGACGACGCCGATTCCGATTGGGGGCCGCGTTGAGATCGATCCGCAAGAAGAGACGGTTCAGTTCGAATAGGTGGGTGGAGCGTCTTAGTCGCGTTCGCCGTCGAGTGCCTTCTTCCGGAGTCGCTCGCCCTCGTCGGTGCTGACGGTGAGTTCGGGAACGCTCGTCGGTTTGTTGTTCTCGTCGATTGCGACGTAGACGAAGTAGGATTCGGTCGTCTTCTCGCGTTCACGTGTTCGGAGGTCCTCGCGCTCGGTCACGAGTCGAACGCGGACGCTGGACTTGCCGGAATCGTAGACGTAGGCCGTAATGTAGGCCGTATCGCCGACGGAGATCGGTCGTTCAAAGTTCATCTGGTTGACGCGAGCCGTAACGCAGGTCTCCCCGGAAAAGCGCATCGCCGACATCGCGCCGACTTCGTCCATCCACTTCATCACGTTGCCACCGTGGGCGGAGTCGAGCATATTGGCGTGATTCGGCTGCACCATCTCCCGGTTCTCGACGAGAGTTTCCATGAGGTCGGTCATTGCCCGTTCTTTCCGTACGAGCGCAATCAGTCTTGCCGTCGTCGGAGCCTGTGTGTGGTGGTTCCAATCATGCTGCTGACTCTCACTGAGTTGGACGTTGTTCCGCTGGGCCGACCGCGTGTACGCACCACCCCGCTGTGACTCGCTACCACCACGCAGTTCGATACTGGTAAAAGTCGCGGCCGAGTTACACCCGGTAATGAGTGATGCAGGCGACGCCGACGTGCCGGAGCCACCCGATCCCGTCACGGAGACGGCTGCAAACCCGAATCCCGACGGGGACGCAGACGGCTCTGTTCACGTGCTTGGGACGGCTCACGTCTCCCAGGCGAGCGTCGACGACGTTCACGAAACCGTCGATCGGGAACAGCCCGACGTGGTTGCCGTCGAACTCGACGAAGGGCGCTACCGTCAGATGCAGGGTGGTACGCCCGACGACATCGAAGCGAAAGATCTCCTCTCCGGAAACACCGTCTTGCAGTTTCTCGCTTACTGGATGCTCTCCTACGTCCAGTCGCGACTCGGCGACCAGTTCGATATCGAACCCGGTGCCGACATGCGCGCCGCGATCGAGGCCGCTGAACGAAACGAGAGTGGCGTTTCGCTGGTCGACCGCGACATTCAGATAACGATCCAGCGTTTCTGGAGTCGCCTCTCGTTCTTGGAAAAGCTCAAGATGGTCGGCGGGCTCGCCCTCGGAATCACCGATCCCCGAACGATCGGTCTCACCTTCGGTGCCGTCGCCGGGATCTTCCTCGGTCTCGTCTTCGCTGCGTTCATCGCACCGCTTCTCGGACTCGGCGACCTGTTCTTGCTCGGCGTCAGCGGGACGGCGACGCTTCAGTACGTCGGCGCGGTCGGACTTGGTGCGGTCGCCGGAGCGTTCATCGGACTGCTGTTCATTCCATCCATTCAGGCTGCAGACCGCTACGGCGGCGACCTGGTAAACGGCTTTTCGGCCCGTGTCCTCGCCGGAATCGTCGTCGGTATCGCCGGTGCGCTCGCGCTCGTCACAACCGAGACGTTCGTCGGACCGGCCTCCGCGACGACGTTCGAAAACGCCGGCATCTACTCGATTCGCGGCGGCGTTGGCATGTTCGCCGGGCTCGGAATCGGCGTCGCCATCGGTGCCCTTCTCGGACTCGTCCTCGACTCGCTTGGCGGCGATGTCGAAGATATCGACGAAGTGGATATCGAGGAGATGACCGACGGCGACGTCGTCGCTGCGATGATGGAGGAGTTTCGCCGCTTCAGCCCGCGCGGTGCGAACGCGCTGATCGACGAACGTGACGCCTACATCGCCCACAACCTCCACGAACTTCGCTCACGCGGCTATGATGTTGTGGCCGTCGTCGGTGCGGGCCACAAAGCCGGCATCGAACGCTATCTCGAGAACCCCTCCGAGCTTCCTGCGATGGACTCGCTGACGGGAACCGCCTCCAGTCGCCGCTTCTCGCCGCTGAAGGTGTTTGGCTACCTAATCATGATCGGCTTCTTCGGCTTCTTCTTCCTGCTGATCATGGCCGGCGTCCAGAACACCTTCCTGTTACAGCTGTTCGCTGCCTGGTTCCTCTTTAATGGTATCTTCGCGTTTACACTGGCACGACTCGCCGGCGCACGCTGGACCAGCGCCGGTGTCGGCGGCGCGGTCGCCTGGCTGACGAGCATCAATCCGCTGCTCGCACCCGGCTGGTTCGCCGGCTACGTCGAACTCAAACACCGCCCGGTCAACGTCCGTGACATCCAGACGCTGAACGAAATCGCCGGCGACACCGAGCGCCCGATTAGCGACGCACTCGAGGACATGTTCGACGTGCCGCTGTTTCGGCTCATCATGATCGTCGCGCTGACGAACATTGGGAGCCTGATCGCGACTGTGTTGTTCGTGCTGATCGTCCTCCCGTGGCTTGCGGGGCCCGAGTTCGGTGGCGTCGATGCGTTGATGGGTGAACTGTTACAGGGTGCTGAAAACAGTCTCGAGCTGATTCTGGAGGCCCTTTCGTGAGCGTCCGAACCCATCATCCCGAGCCTTCTCTGTCTTTTAGCGACAAGGAGCTGTTTGATCTCGCGCTCGCCTGGCTGACGCTGAGCGTCGCCTTCGCACTGTTGTTCGCGCCGATTCACCGGTTCGAGCTCTCGGTCGGCTACTTCGCGCTGATGGTCGGGCTGTGTTTCGTCACCGTCGGCGTTGCCTTCCTCTTGCACGAACTGGCACACAAGGTGGTCGCGATCGAGTACGGGCAGCTCGCAGAGTTCCGCGCGGACTACCAGATGCTTTTCTTGGCGATTATGAGCGCCCTCATCGGCTTCATCTTCGCCGCGCCGGGAGCCGTCTACCACCGCGGTCGTATTACCGAACGGGAGAACGCGATGATCGCGTTGGCTGGACCGATCACCAACCACCTGCTCGCGCTCATGTTCCTCCCGCTGATGCTCTTCCCCGGGATTCTCGGAACGATCGGCCAGATGGGTGTCTGGATTAACCTCTTCTTAGCCGCGTTCAACATGATCCCGTTCGGGCCGCTCGACGGCAAGTCGGTCTACGATTGGCACAGGGGCGTCTTCGCGCTCGTCTTCGTGCCGAGCGTCCTGCTTGCGGCCTACGTCGTGTTGTTCGTCGGGCTGTTCTGATCGGCGACCAGCTTTGATTCTCGCCGTCGCTCTCGACGGACCGGTGACCTTTTGCTCACCCCGCGCGGTCGTTCCCACATGACAGCGCCTGCGGACGACGGGAGCAGCGACGACAATTCGGATCAACTCACCTACGCCGACACCGGCGTCGACATCGAGGCCAGCGAGGACGCAACCGCCGCGCTCCTCGAGGCCTTCGGCAGTGATCTCACGACCGAGTACGCCGGCCTGCTCGACATCGGCGACCGCTACCTCGCGCTCGCCACCGACGGCGTCGGCACGAAACTCCTCGTCGCCGAAGCCGTCGACGACGCCTCCTCGATCGGCATCGACTGCATCGCGATGAACGTCAACGACCTCGTCGCCGCCGGCGTCACCCCCGTCGGCTTCGTCGACTACCTCGCAATCGACGACCCCGACGAGACGCTCACCAACGAGATCGGCGAGGGACTTGCCGTCGGCCTCGAACAGGCTGACCTCACCATGCTCGGCGGCGAAACCGCCGTTATGCCTGACGTGGTCGAGGGCTTCGACCTCGCGGGAACCTGCGTCGGCCTCGCCGACAAGGACGACGTCTTCGACGGCGACGCACAGGTTGGTGACGCACTCGTCGGCTTCGCCTCGAACGGCATCCACTCGAATGGACTCACGCTCGCCCGCGAGGCCGTCACCCGGACCCACGACTACGACGATCCGTTCCCACACGACACCGACCGAACCATCGGCGAGGAACTCCTGCGCCCCACCCGCATCTACACCGACCTACTCGAGTCCATGCACGAACACGGCGTCCACGCCGCGGCCCACGTGACCGGCGGGGGCTGGACGAATCTGCTGCGCATGGGTGACCGGAAGTACGTGGTCGACGACCCGCTTCCGGCACAGCCGATTTTCGAGTTCGTGCAGGCGGAGGGCAACGTGACCGACGAGGAGATGCACCGGACGTTCAACATGGGCACCGGGTTCGTCGTCGCGCTCCCCGAGGAGCGAGCCGAGGCACTCGTCGCGGAGACTGACGGGCAACTCATTGGCCGCGTCGAAGCGGGCGAGTCGGTCGAGGTTCGCGGGTTGTCGCTGTCCTGATTCTGTTCGGCTTCCGAGTCGCGGTTTTAACGATCTGCTTCACTCTCTTTGCTCGTCTCCGACTGCTCCGCCTTCCCCGTCGCCGCCCGAATCGTCTCGTACTCCTCGTCGCTGTACGCGATGAATCGAACGTCATCGAGCGTCTCCGGGTTATACGCCGCCAGCTCCTCGCCAATAATCGACGCTCCCGTTTCCAGTTCGAACCCCGCAACGCCACAGCCAAGCGCTGGCAGGACGAGCGACTCACACTCGAGTTCGTCCGCGCGCTCGAGTGTGTTCTGCGTCGCGTTGCGGATGCTCTCTTCGGTGGCCTCGCCGTCTCCGTAGTGGGGCATCGCGGCGGCGTGGATGACGTACTCGGCGTCTAAGTCGTAGGCATCCGTGACCGCTACCTCGCCGAGGTCGATAGGTCCCTTCTCCACTGCCTCGTCGTTGAGTTCGTCACCGGCGCGTCGGCGGAGCGCGCCGGCGACGCCAGAGCCCATCTCGAGGCTGGTGCCGGCGGCATTGACGAGTGCGTCTGTGGACTGTGCGGCAATGTCGCCCTGAATGACGTCGAACTCCATATCTGCATGTTTGGCAGACAACCGTTTTGATGCTATCCCTGACAGTGCGTTGTGTGCCCTCGACACGTTGGTTCGAGTGAGTCTCCAGCTCGCTACTGTTTAGGCCGACCAAAACCTTTTTAGAATTAGGCTCGCCTAACTTCCCCTAATGGACGTGCCCGCCCGTAACGCGGATGCTGATACCGACGCGGAACTCGAGCAGCCAACTGCAATCGTCTCCTGTCACGAAACGCGCCCCGGAAAGACTGTGTTCACCGAGCGCGACAACAGTGACGGCTGGATCGCGACCGATCTAACCGTCGATCTCGAACCCTGATTCTGGATCGCACTCGTGTTCGGTGGCCACTGCTGCTACGGTGAGTTTCCACTGGGTGTTTGTCTCGATTTCAGTGCCAACTTGTCTCGAGCCAGTGAGTACTGATTCGGAACGCTACTCGAGTGCAACGACGGCATCGAGCGTTGCCGATGCACCGCCGAGGAGGTCACAGACACCAACAGTCGTCCGCGCAGGATAGGTGTCCTGAAAGTGTTGCTCGTAGACTGCGTTGATCTCGTCGTACGAATCCATGTCGGTGATGTAAATCGTGACCTGGAGGACGGCATCGAGTTCTCTCCCGTGAGCGGCGAGCGTTGATTCGAGAGTGGTGAGACACAGTTCCATCTGTTCCGGGGCAGTGAGGTGGCGTTGTATCTCGCCGTCTCGTTTCGGAAGTTGGCCTTCGACGAAGAGGAGATCTGAGTCGCCGGTCGTCTTGCCGAAGCCGCCGACGAATGCTGTCCCGTCGCGTTGTCGTCGCGTTGGATTACTCGCGCGGGGGACAGTCACGGGATCACTCGACGCTGATTGACTGGTTGATTCGTTAGGCATGATAGTTGAATAGCTACTCAATCTATATAGGTGCTACGACACCCATGGAGGCCTACTGTGGCCACTTTATTGGATATCACTTGGAATACCACAATCTATAATTGAATGGTCTCTCAAGTGGGTTACGATGGTGAACACGACCGACCGGCTCGAGCGCTACCTGGAAGACGAACTTGGAGAGTGTCGAAGTGACGATCTGGAACAGCGACTTGCTGAGCTCGAAACGCTGGACGAGACGCTCGGGTCAGCGCAGGTCGATGCCGAACTCGACTTCCTCTCGGCACTTGCAAACGAGACGCGCTACAGGCTGGTTCGCGTGCTTGTCGCCGCCAGAGACGAACTCTGCGTGTGCGAACTGCACGCAGTCGTCGATATTACGGAAAGTGGGCTCAGCCACGCGCTTTCGAATCTGGTCGACGCCGGAGTTGTCGAAAGTCGAAAAGACGGCCGCTGGAAGAAGTATCGTGCGACGAATCGGGCTGTCGCGATCGTCACGCTGGTTGAGGGGACGATCAAATGAGTACGGGCGGACCCACGCACCAGCACGGATCCGACTGTTCCTGCGAGAGCTGTGGCGACCCGCGGACGATGTCCGTTTTGGACAAGTATCTCACTGTCTGGATTTTTGCAGCGATGGCGATCGGGATTGGCTTTGGC
Organism: Natrialba chahannaoensis JCM 10990; assembly: GCF_000337135.1. Classification (GTDB taxonomy): domain Archaea; phylum Halobacteriota; class Halobacteria; order Halobacteriales; family Natrialbaceae; genus Natrialba; species Natrialba chahannaoensis. The sequence goes on along the minus strand of NZ_AOIN01000059.1, from coordinate 29,261 downwards.
TACGTCGCGCCGGGAACCGCCGAGACGGTGAACGAACTGCCGCTCGTCGAACTCGGACTGATCGTGATGATGTACCCACCGCTCGCAAAGGTGGAGTACAGCCAGCTCCCGATGGTGTTTCGAAACTGGCGCGTGCTCGGCTTGAGCCTGATTCAGAACTGGCTCATCGGCCCAACGCTCATGTTCGTCCTTGCAATCGTATTCTTCAGCGGCGCGTTTTTCGGCCTTCCCGCCCGTCCCGAGTTCTTCCTTGGCTTGATCTTCATTGGGATGGCGCGCTGTATCGCTATGGTTCTCGTCTGGAACGAGCTGGCAGAGGGATCGAACGAGTACGCCGCTGGGCTGGTCGCGTTCAACAGCGTCTTCCAGATTCTCACCTACGGGGTGTATATCTGGTTCTTTGCGATGTTTCTCCCACCACTCCTCGGTATGGAGTCGCTCGTCGCTGAGTTCTCGATCACGACGATGCAGGTGTTCGAAGCGATCGCAATCTTCCTTGGCGTGCCGTTTGCCGCAGGGATTCTCACGCGGTACATCGGTGTGTCCCGCAAGGGGAAGGAGTGGTACGAGGAGCGATTTATCCCTGCGATCAGTCCGGTGACATTGATTGCGCTCTTGCTCACCGTGGTCATCATGTTCTCGACACAGGGGGAGAACATCATCGCTGCGCCGATGGATGTCGTCTGGATCGCGATCCCGCTCACGATCTACTTCGTACTCATGTTCCTCGTGAGCTTCGGCATGGGGCGTGGAATCGGGGCTGATTACTCGACGACGACGGCGATCGGTTTCACCGCCGCATCGAACAACTTCGAACTCGCCATCGCAGTCGCGATCGCCGTCTTCGGTATCGGTTCCGGCGTCGCGTTCGCGACCGTGATCGGCCCACTGATCGAGGTTCCCGTCTTGCTCGCACTCGTCCACGTCGCGCTGTACTTCCAGCGACGATTCGACTGGGACGGATTTGACGTTGGAGGTCTCGTTGGCTCACCAGCGGGACGGCCATCCGAAGACGACTGAAGATACCGGGTCCCAAGACTCGACTCCAACCACCGTCGTCACTACAACTCTCGTCACTACAAGTCAGTGCACACCTGATCGCGCGACAACTGTGTGACCAGTGGACAACACAGGTGGCAAATGGGGCGGGACAGCGAACTGCTGATGGCAAACACAATCGTCTCGAACGCGTTGACCTGGGCGTCGCCGCTTCACAGGCCACTCGTTGTGATGACCGGTGCGCTCCGGTTCCGTGGCGCAAAATAAGTCCGCCTTTGTCGTCGACGCGGTCGCCTGCTTACTTCGTCGCCTCTTCGAGCACTAGCGTGTCGTCTTCGAGGTAGTGCTCGAAGTGGTGACCGTCTTCCTCTAGCGTGACGAGGACCTCGCGGAGGATTTCGGCGCTCGCATAGTCGCCGAGGTTCTCGGCGAGTTCGATGCTGTTGCGCATCGACTCGATGATGTCACCGTACATCTCGAGGTCGTTCTGGAACATCGTTCGGACGTCGTAGACGTCTTCGCCCTCGAACTCGACGGTCGCGCGCTGTTCCTGGTTCGTTGGCCCGGAGACAGGGACACCACCAAGCGCCTGGGCGCGTTCGGCGATGATGTCTGCGCCTTCCTCGACGTGCTCGTAGGCCTCCTCTAAGAACTCGTGCAGTGGGAGGAACTCGGCACCCTCGACGACCCAGTGGTGCTTTTTGAGCTGGTGGTACAGCACGTATGAGTTTGCCAGTTCGGTGTTCAGCGCGTCGACGATCTGTTCGGCCTTCTCCTGCTCGAGGCGGAGCTCGTTCTCCTCGACAGTGTCTGCCGACTGACGGACGGTTTTCTGGGTGCTCATTACACTCAGTGATACGCCGGCATTCCACTTAAAGGTTTCCCCAACACAAAACAATTCTTCCCGGATAGAAAAATATAATTTTGTTAGGCGGGCCAAAACCTCGCACAACCATATCAGACGTATCGTCCGATCCGACGGTCAAAAATTGTGCCGTTTTTTCGGGACTGAGTAAACATTTTCAGTGTGGCGGTCTAAGGTGTCCCTATGGCAACGAGAGCCGCACACCGACGGGAGCGAATCTACGTCGACGGCGAGTGGCTCGAGACCGACGACACCCTGTCTGTCTCGGACCTCGCCGACGGCGGGACCTTTGCACAGGTCGCCACCGCTGGTCCTGCAGAGGTACGAACTGCACTCGAGTCGGCCCACGAGATCAAACCGGAACTGCGCCAGACGACGGTCGTCGAGCGCGCCGAGTGGTGCGAACAGATCGCGGTCGGGCTCCGCGAGCGCGAGGAGGATCTCGCCGAAGTGATCGTCCGCGAGGCAGGCAAGCCGATCTCCTCGGCGCGCGGTGAGGTTGAACAGGCGGCCACGCGATTCGACCGCGCGGCCGAGGAGGCGCGCAACATCGTTAGCAAGGGCGAGTTCCGCGAGGGATCGACTGCGGGCCACGAGGGCTGGCAGGCAATCGTCAAGCACGAACCGATCGGCGCGGTGCTGTGTATTACGCCGTACAACTATCCGCTCGCGACGACGGCGCTGCAGGTCGCTCCCGCACTCGCCGCGGGGAACAGCGTTCTGCTCAAGCCGGCGAGCAAGACGCCGATTTCGGCGGCGATCCTTGCCGATGTCATCGCCGACGTCGACGGCATTCCGGACGGCGCGTTCAACTTCGTCCCCGGGAACGTCAGCGAGATTGGCGACCTCATGTCCGGCGACGACCGGATCAACGCCATCGCGATGACTGGCTCCTCGGGGGCCGGCAAGCACGTCGCCCGCGAGAGCGGGATGGTCAATCTCCACATGGAACTGGGCGGCAACGCGCCCGCGATCGTCTTCGACGATGCCGATCTGGACGATGTCGCAGGCAACTGCGTGAAGGGATCGCTGAAGTACGCCGGCCAGCGCTGCTCGGCCGTCTCGCGCGTGCTTGCACACGAGTCGGTCCACGACGAACTGGTCGAACGGATCGACCGGACAATGGATTCCTGGACCGCAGGCAACCTCTTCGACGAGGACACTGCCTTCGGCCCGCTCATCAGCGAATCACAGGCCGAGTGGGTGCAGGAACTCGTCGACGACGCCGTCGCAAAGGGTGCCGACCTCGTCCGCGGCGGGGAGCGCCACGCCCCGGAAGGCGTACCAGACGAACTCGCCGACCAGTTCTTCGAGCCGACACTGCTGGCGAACGTTCCCCACGACGCCCGCATCGTCGACGAAGAACAGTTCGGCCCCGTCGCCGCCGTCACGACCTTCGCGGATGAAGACGAGGCCATCGACCTCGCCAACGGCTCCGATCTCGCGCTCGATGCCGCTGTCTTCACCGCGGACTACGACCGTGCGATGCGTCTCGCCGACCTCGTCGACGCAGGTGCGGTTCGCCTCAACGGCGCGCCGTCTCACGGCCTCGGTGACATCCCCTTCGGCGGCAACAAGGACTCGGGTATCGGCCGCGAAGGACTCGACGCCTCGATTCACGAGATGCTGCGCAAGAAGAGTATCATCCTCTGATCGCGCAGTCTGCGTCGCTGTCGTCGGTTTCTCTTGTCTTCCACGATACAGCAAGGTGATTACGAGTGCGTCCCAGATTCGGGGACGTGCCGACTGGCGAATAGCTTCGGCGAGGAGAATTGAGTTATCTCCCTTTTGGCCTACTTCGTTTCTGATCGGGTATGTCGCCCGACCCAGCTCAGAAGGCGATCTCTTCGCTCGCGACGACCGTTTTCGTACTGCCAGCGACAGCGATCACCTGAATGGTCGTCTCATCGCCCTCGTCGTATGTCAGTGTCACCATGCCGCCGACCTCTTCGATGGTCTCGTTCTGGTCGAGTCCGTCGATGACGTTGACTTTGTCGGCGTTGCTCAGCGAGGTAAGTCCCACATCGGCCGTCCGTTCCGTCTCGTCGACGCTGATCGTGACACTTGCTCGCGCTTCCTGCCCGACTGACCGCCCGAGTGAGGGCAGTTGGACCTCGTCCGTCGGAACGGTCCCCTCCCCCACCGCAGTCGACTCCGTCGTTTCGAACGTGAAGTCGTCGAGTCCGCCACCCGAGCGTTCGAGTTCGTCGACGAACGCGTCAGGGTCGTTACCGTCGGCAGTAACCCCAACGAACGTGACAGCCGACGTCTCACTGTCGAGCGTTGCGCCGTGGCCGACCCCCGCCAGTTCGGCGTCAACCGCGTCGGCTCCTGTGATGCGTCCAATCGCGATGGAGGTGGACTCGAGTTCACCACTCAGTGTCGCGGTCGCCTCGTCCGTCTCGACCAGCAGTTCCGTCCCCCCGCGGCCGGCCTCAAGGAGCGTCTCGACACCGAGTCCGTCGGGATGGCTGCCGAGGAGCCACTCTTCGGAGACGGCGATGGTTCCGTTCTCGTATTCGAAGACGCTGAACTCGTCGACGGTTTCCGTCGGCTCCGCGTCGGCAGCGTCCGGCGTGAAGGTGCCAGCGAACGCGAAGTCCGCTGCGCTGCTGTCGATGCCGAACGAGAGGCTGGTTTCGATCGCCTCTGCATCGCCAAACTGGTTGATGTCGCCGATATCGAGGTCGGCCAGCTCGAGTTGTGTTGACTCGCGGAAGTCGTCGCTAAGATCAGATTCGTGGGTGCGGATTGCCTCGAGATCGGCGTAGTGGAGGGTTATTTCTCCGTCGGCGTTGGCTTCGGCCGGGACCCACTGGAGCTGCGCGCTCAAGTCGGTTTCTGTCGACACGGTGCTGGTCGCGTCATCGTCGTCGGTGCCGTTCGACCCCGTTTCGGACTCGGCTGGCTCTTCTGAATCGGGGTTTGAATCCGAATCCGAATCGTCGAGACAGCCAGCACTGATAGCGAGGGCACTGATTGCGCCGGTGGTCGTGAGCAACCGACGACGCGGGAGCGAATTACGCATGTCTGTCTCCACAGGTTACAATCACAGAATAATATACTACCCGGTTGACAGCACGGCATAGGGCCACTGCGGATCGAGACCGAGACCGAGACCGAGACCGGAACGACAATCACGCACGTCGAACTCGGTACCCACATGCGGACTGTTCCCGCCGTTCTCGTCGCCGGCGAAACGCTCGTCGACTTTCTGCCGACACAGCGCGGCCCGCTCGACGATGTCGACCAGTTCGACCGCCGGCCTGGCGGCGCACCCGCGAACGTCGCCGTCGGCCTCGCACGTCTCGGCTCGCCGCCGCTGTTCTGGACCCGCGTCGGCGACGACCCGTTCGGTCGCTTTCTCGCCACGACACTCACGAATCACGGCCTCCCCAACCGCTACATCGAGTTCGACCCGGACGCAAAGACAACACTCGCGTTCGTCACCCACGATGACGCCGGCGATCGCAAGTTCACCTTCTACCGCGACGAGGCCGCAGACACCCGCTTCGAACCCGGCCGGATCGACGACGAAACGCTCGCGGCACTCGAGTGGGTCCACGTCGGCGGGGTCACGCTTTCGAGCGAGCCCGCGAGGTCGGCAACGCTTGATCTGATCGAACGAGCCGCCAGCGCCGGCTGTACCGTGTCGTTCGATCCGAACGCACGGCTGGAGCTCTGGGAGTCGCCAGAAACGTTCAGGCGGATTTGTCGGGAGGCGCTCGCAGCGACTGATGTCTGCAAGGCGACGGCGGGGGAACTCGAGTTGCTCGGCTTCGATGGGGAAACGCCGGCGGCGCTCGGGAAGGACGTGCTCGCCCAGACTGCGGGTCCGAAGATAGTGTTCGTCACGCGCGGGAGCGGGGGTGCCGTCGCGGTTGTAAGCAGCGGGGAGGAGGCAGATGGAGCGGGTCTCGACGAGTTGCCGTGGCTGGAAACCGACACAGACCGAGAGTCAGGTTTGGCCCCACTCGTGGTCGAGAACGCTGGAGTCGAGGTCGACACGGTGGATACAACTGGGGCGGGTGATGCGTTCACGGCGGGAGCGATTTCGGCGCTTCGTGATGGCGACTCGGTCACTGAAACGCTCGAATTTGCCTGTTCTGTCGCTGCGATAACGACGGCCGGACGGGGTGCGATGACGGCAATGCCGGATCGTGAAGTGATCATACGCTTCCGTGAGGAGCGTTCGAACAGCGACTGAGGCCAACGCAAGACTCTCGACGCGAACCGCTCGCGCCGTGCGAACCCAGGCACACCACCTATTGGCGGTGCTGTTGTACCGCGGGTATGGCAACTGACTTCGGGGACGCGGTCTCGTTTGGCAAAACTGTCGTAGCCGGGATTCAGGAGAAGAACGTGCCGTTCATGGCCGCGGGGATCGCTTACCAGGCGTTCATCTCGTTACTTCCGCTGCTCGTACTCATCTTCTTCGTCGTCACGATCATCGGCGACGAACAGTTTGCGAGTCAGGTTGCGACATCGACGGAAGGGTTTCTGCCCGAAAGTGGGCAGATGATGATCGAGAACGCCATCGTAGAGTCGCCCGCAACTGCGGGATCGACGCTCATTGGTGTCGTCATCCTTGTCTGGGGTGCGCTCAAAATTTTTCGAGGGCTCGATACCGCGTTCTCCGAAATTTACAACTCTGGTGGTGCGGGCTCGTTTGTCCAGCAACTGCGTGATGCCGGTATCGTTCTCGGTGCACTCGGTGGCGCACTCATCGCTGCGAGTGCAGCGAGCCTGCTGCTGACGTTCTTCCCAGATATTCCGTTTCTCGAGTTGGTCAGTCCCCTGATTCTCGTCGTCGTTCTTACGGCTGCGTTCCTGCCGATGTACTACTACTTCCCCAACGTTGACGTTACCGCTCGTGAGGTGCTTCCAGGTGTCGTCGTCGCTGCGGTCGGCTGGACCGCCCTTCAGTCGCTCTTTCAGGTCTACGTCACCTTTGCGGGTGAATCCGAGGCTGCAGACCCCATTGGGGCCGTTTTGCTCCTCCTGGCGTGGCTCTACTTCGGCGGCCTCATTCTGCTCGTCGGAGGGGTGATCAACGCGGCTGGAACGGGCCGGCTCGAGACCAAAGACAACTCGATCTCACAGACGTCGATTGCCGCCACGGATCGCGATCCGTTCGTTGACGACATCCAGCGTGAGCAAGCGCGCCTCACCGAACGCATCGAGCGCCTCAAGCGCGAGCGCGCACAGCTTCGAAACGATCTCGCGGCACAGCGATCCCGGCGCTACCGACTGGAAGATCGGGTCAACCACCTGGAGGCACTCACGCGCGACCTCGAGACGGAGAACTCGAAGCTACAGCGCGAGGTCGACTCGGTTGACGACCCGCCGTGGAAACGACCCCTCGATGTGGTGTTCTCGAACGTCGATTCGATCCGAATCGGTGTCGTCGAACGGCGAAGCGACTGAACCAGCCCACCGTCTCTTTGCTGGCAGGCGCTCAAATCGAGAGAGCTTAGTGCATCCCTTCACCACACGCTATCACACCGTGTCCTACCCAGTCCGGGCCGCTAGACGCCGCATTCGCGCGGACCATACCGAGACAATCACCGCCATCGACGACTGCGCAGCGCGCGTTACACGCGACTGGGACACTGCTCGAACGACGAACCCCGAGACCCTCGTGGATTCTCTCCAAACTGAACTCGAGTCGACCGGTGTCCTCGAAACTCTCCCAATGGTCCTCTCGTCGGCGGTGGATGCGACCGGATACGGGCTACAGGCACAGCCGGTCGCTTCGCCGCCGTACGTTGTGATCACGAGCCGTGGGCCGGTTCTTCGGGCGACGATCGACCCGGGACGGCTCGTTATCCGCTTCGACGTGTTCGAGGTGGTTCGCACCGACGAACCGGAGCAACGGGCGGAGTACCATCGGCTCGATGGCGTCCGGCTGGAAATTGGACTCGAGACCTGATATTCTGCTACTGGCCGGGTACACAGTGTTGACACGACATGCGTGCCGAGCGTCAGCACAGGGCAATACTTTTGCAATTTCCCGGAAATCGATCCAACGAGCGATGCACCCACGCGCACAGTCGTTCGCAGAGCAGGCACGCACCGAATTCGACTTCGACCCCGCGATCGAGGAGTTCCCTGAGGGCACGAAAACGGCAGCCGACGCGGCCGACGCCGTCGGCTGTGAGGTCGGTCAGATCGCGAGCTCGCTCGTCTTCGACATCAACGGCTCGCTCGTTGTCTCCGTTACCAGCGGCGCGAACCGTGTCAGGGAGGCCGCCCTCGCGGATACGTTCGACGCAGCGACTGGCGACGTCGCGATGGCCGACGCCGATCGAATCCGTGAGGAGATCGGCTGGTCTATCGGTGGCGTTCCACCGTTCTGTCACGAACGGTCGGCACCCGTCGTCATCGACGAGACACTACTCGAGTACGACACTGTTTGGGCAGCGGCCGGGACACCGGAGGCGGTGTTCCCGATTGACCCGGACCGGTTACGGCGGTATGCGGACGCCTTGCCGGCATCCGTGGCTGAATAGGAAACCGTTCACCACCATTAACAAAACCAGTGCCTTGATTACTAATGAGTGGTATTGGACTAGCAGACAGTAACAATGACGATCGATCCACGCGATACGACACGCCGCTCGCTACTTGCAACGACTGGTTCGCTCGGTGTCCTCGGCCTCGCCGGGTGCCTGAGCGACGACGATGAAGAGGACGAGGGTGGAAATGGTCACGACGACGACGACCACGACGACGATCACGATCACGACGATGATCATGATCATGACCATGGCCACATGGACATCGAGACGTTCGAGGTAATCGACCGCGATACTGACGACGTTGCGGTGTACGTCCACGGCGACCACTGGCACGGTGACCCGCTGCTCGTGCCAAAGGACGACAACCTCTCGGTCGAAGCCCACGTCGAAGACGACCACGGTGATGAGGTTGCCCTCGGTGACGACGAGGAATACACGCTCAACGCGCGACTTGCAGATGGTGCACAGGGGATTGTCGACCTCGAGTCACACGGCGACCACCTCCACATCACGGGCGAGGAAACGGGTATTACCGATATCGTCTTCCAGCTCTGGCACGACGACCACGCCGACTGGGAATCGCCTGCGCTCGAAGTCGAAGTTGTCGAGGATATTGACGACCACGATGACGATGACCACGATCATGATGACGACCATGATCACGATCACGACGACCACTGAGCCAGTTCGCTGACCCGCATTTCCGACGACCTCCCGGAGACGGCTGCGAATGCAGCGAAACTAACTGATGACGGCCGGTGGGGTCATTGTTGGATACCCGTTGCACGCTTGTTTTATCGCACCCAGCCTGTACAGAGGATGTCTCGTCTATGCCATCGTTACTAACCACACCCTCTCTGATGCCGCCGAGTTATTAAGATAAGCATCCTCCATAACAATCCTTTTATTCGACCGGGCGTACTCACAGCTATGAAGCTCTCACGTCGTTCGGTACTCGCCACCGGAGCGGGGGCCGCCACACTCGCTGCGGGGGCTGGCTGTCTGAGTGAACCAGACGGTGGGCCACAGTCTGAAGGCGGTTACGCTGCGTTCTTCGCGCTCTGGGACTGGGCACAGCACGTCGGCGGGGACGCACTCGAGATCGAGAATCCGATCCGGACCGGTGAGATGGGCCACGGCTGGGAACCGCCCGCAGATCTGCGCCGCGATATCGTCAGTTCGAACGTCTTCATCTATCTCGACACTGCCGAGTTCTCGTGGGCGCAAAACGTCGCCGCCGATATCGAAGCCGACGGCAGTGACGTGACGCTGATCGACGCCATGGATGGACTCGAGTCCAGCCTCATTCCGGCCCAAAGCGAGAACGGCAACCGAGAACCGGATACCGACGCGGAGTACGATCCGAGTGACATCACGATCGCGGAGTTCGACGTCTACAACCGACGAACGGACGCCGAAGTCGCCTACTGGCACGGTGATCACTGGCACGGAAACCTCCCCGAGATTCCCGTTGACGACTACGCGACGGTCGACGGCGTCTTTACTGACGACGAAGGTCGTGTCCTCCCACTCGGCGAGGACGAACCGTTCCGAATCGACGCACGAGTCACCGAGGGTGCAGCAGACGACGTGGTTGAGATCGAGTCACAGGGAGACCATATCGTTTTCCACGGGCTCGATACCGGCCGCACGCGCGTCATCTTCGAACTCGTCGCAGATGGTGAGGTGATCTGGGATACGAGTGCAGACAATATGACCGCCGATGTCGTCGAGGAACTGACCGTCGACGACGACTCAGTGCCGGAGTTTTACGACCCACATGTCTGGGTTGATCCGGTAATTGCCCAGCAGATGGTCGAAACGATCGCGGACGGCCTCGCGGAGATGGACCCGGAGAATGCGTCGCTGTACGAGGACAATGCCGCGGACTACATCGATCGCCTCGAAGCAGTCGATGACCAGTTCGAGTCCCTTTCCGATGAAGCGACGAGAGAGATTGCTGTTCTCGCCGGCCACGACTCGTTCCAATACCTCGAAACGCGGTACGGCTTCGAGATTCACACGCCAGCAACGATCTCGCCCGATGCAGAGATTACGACGGGCGATCTGGCGGATACGATCGACCTGATCGACGAGCAGGGCATCGAGACGATCCTCTACGATCCGTTCGACGCCACGGACGGCGACGTGCCTCGGGAGGTTGATCACCTCCTCGAGAACAGCCAGGCGACCGATGCCGAGGCGATTAGCCCGGCTGAAGGGACGACCGACGAGTGGAACGAACAGGACTGGGGCTGGATCGAGCAGATGGAAGACCTAAACCTGCCCGCGCTTCGGCAGGCACTCGAGGCGGAGTGATCGCAGTGGGCACGAATCGACCCCTCCCCACTGTCGTTCCGACATCGATCCCCCTCTCAGAACTGTACGCTGGTATCCGGACCCCAAATCGCGAACTGGAAGAACTAAACGCACGCACAACTCAGCAGGAAGTGAGACTACAGTGAGTTCGGTCGTCGACTGCCATGGTGTATCGTTTGCCTACGGCGAACAGCCCGCCGTCTCAGACGTTAGTCTGACCGTCGAACAGGGGGACTTTCTGGGCCTGATCGGTCCGAACGGCTCGGGGAAGACGACGCTGTTGCACCTTATGCTCGGCTTACTCTCACCCGACGAGGGTTCGATCGAGCTATTCGGTCAGCCTGTCGACGACATCGACCAGGGCAACCGCATCGGTTACGTCTCACAGCAGGCAACCAGCCGCGGCGGGACGATGCCCGTCACCGTCCGCGAGTGCGTCCGCATGGGTCGGTTCGCCCACGCCGGCCACGCTCGGCTCTCGGCCGACGACGAGGCCATCGCCGAGGAGGCACTCGAGACGGTCGGCATTACGGACCTCGCAGAACAGCGGGTCAACGAACTCTCGGGTGGCCAGCGCCAGCGGGCCTACATTGCGCGCGCGCTCGCCTCGGAGGCGGACCTGCTCGCGCTCGACGAACCGACCGTGGGCGTCGACGCCGAATCGCGGGACGCGTTCTACCAGTTACTTGAATCGCTGAACAACGACGGCATTGCGATCATTTTGATCGAGCATGACATCGGCGTCGTCACGGACCGCGCGGATCGTATCGCCTGCATTAATACAGAGTTGTATCACCACGGCGACACGGAGTCATTCGTCGAGAGTGATGCGCTGAGTGAAGCGTACGGTGCGACTGGAACCGTCGTGCATCATCATCACTAATGAGCGGGACAGAGACGCCGACGGACTCGGACTCGGACTCGGATTTGGCTTCGGCTTCGGGCGATGACTCACCGTCCACAGCACAATCAGTGTCACGCGAGGAGGAGACCCGACGAGACTACAGGGCCCGGTCCCTCCGTCGGCGCGTCGAACTCACTGGTATCGCACTCGTTGGTGCAGTTACGGTGCTTCTGATCGGATTTCTGTTCATCGATTGGCTCCGCCACTACCCGCTCGCGGATCTCCACCCGTCACTCGAGTCGGCGTACACGGTGACGGGAATCGGTCCAGGGGCGCAGTTGCTCTTCGAGCAGGTGCTGATTGTCGGCATGTGGATGGACTATGTGCTCGGGTCAAATCTCTTCCAGTACGCGTTCGTCTGGCGACAGATCACGACGGGTATCCTGGTCGGAATCGTCGCGCCGCTGGTCGGCACCTACCTCGTCCACCGGCAGATGGCACTCATCGGAGAGACACTTGCACACACCGCGTTCGCCGGCATCGCAGTTGGCATCCTGTTCTCGGGACTGACTGGCTGGGACGGGTCGCTGTTGCTCGTCGCACTCGTCGTGAGCGTGCTCGGCGCGCTCGCGGTCCAGTGGCTCACGGAGCACACGAGCACGTACGGTGACGTTCCGATCGCGATCATGCTCACCGGGAGCTTCGCAGTTGGGACGTTACTGATTAGCTGGAGTCGTGGCTTCGTCGCTATCGCCGTCGAAATTGAGGGCTTCCTCTTTGGAAGCCTCGGTGTCGTCACTGCCGGGGGCGCTCGGCTGATGGCCGTGCTCACCGTGGCCGTCGTCGTGGTCGTCGCGGTCACGTACAAACAACTGCTGTTCATCACGTTCGACGAACAGGCGGCACGCGTCGCCCAGCTCGACGTGACGCGGTACAACACCCTGCTCGTCGTGATGACCGCCGTGGTCGTCGTCGGCGCGATGCAGGTCCTTGGCGTGATCCTCGTCGCCGGCATGCTCGTCATTCCCGTTGCCGCGGCCTCGCAGGTCGCACAGAGCTTCCGCGAGACGCTGTACCTCTCGATCCTGTTCGGCGAACTCTCGATCATCGCCGGCTTTGCCTTCGCGTTCAGTCAGGGCCTCCCGGCCGGTGGTTCGATCATTGTCGCCGCTATCGGGATCTATCTACTTGCGGTCCTCGTCTCCGACCGGCCGGGGGCTGCGATTTCGATGCACTGACGCGGATGTCCACTCCGTTTTACCTCATTTTTCGTCTCTCATTCACCCCGACTCCCATCCCGTGGGAAGTCGGGTGCAGTTTTACCTCCCTTGCCGTCGACACATCGACTGATGGGACGGTTATCCGAGCTGTTCGCCCCCGAGACTGTCGGCGTGATCGGTGCAACCGAGCGCGAGGGCGCGGTTGGCCGCGCGATCCTCGAAAACCTCCACCAGGAGTTCGTCGGCGAGGTCGTGCCGATCAATCCGAGCCACGAGACCGTTCTCGGACTCGAGGCGTATCCGGACGTCGCCAGTGCACCGCCGCTTGATCTGGCCGTCGTGGTCGTGCCGCCGCCGGTCGTACTCGAGACGATCCGCGAAATCGGCGAGGCAGGCACACAACACGTGGTCGTCATTACAGCCGGGTTCGCCGAGAGCGGCGGCGAGGGGGCACGACGAGAGGCAGCGTTGCGCGAGATTGCAGCGGAGTACGACCTCAACGTCGTCGGACCGAACAGTCTGGGTGTCATGTCGACACCGGTGAGCATGAACGCGACGTTCGGCCCGGAGAGCGCCCGTGACGGGTCGATTTCCTTCATGAGTCAGTCGGGGGCGTTCATCACGGCGGTCCTCGACTGGGCGAACGAGCAGGGGATCGGTTTCCAGGACGTGGTCTCGCTCGGCAACAAGACGATCTTGGATGAGACGGACTTCGTCCGCGAGTGGGGTGCTGATCCGGAGACCGACGTGATCATCGGCTATCTCGAGGATATCGACGCCGGCGACGAGTTCATCCGGACGGCCCGGGAGGTCACCGAGGAGACGCCGATCGTGTTGGTCAAGTCGGGCCGGACTGACGCCGGCGCGCAGGCTGCCTCCTCGCATACCGGCGCAATCGCGGGTAGTGAACGTGCCTACGAGGCCGGGCTGGAGCAGGCCGGCGTCATTCGTGCAAGTTCCGTCCAGGAGCTGTTTGACGCTGCGCGGGCGTTGTCCGGGCTGCCCGCGCCCGACTCGGACGGCGTCGCCGTCGTGACGAACGCGGGCGGCCCCGGCGTGCTCACGACCGACGCGGTCGGTGACTCGACGCTACGGATGGCCGACTTCACCGACGAGACGATCGACAAATTACACGAGGCGATGCCCGACGAGGCGAACGTCTACAACCCGATTGATGCCATCGGCGACGCAGACATCGATCGGTTCGGCCGGGCACTCGAGATTGCCCTCGCTGATCCAAACGTCGGGTCGGCGGTCGTCGTCAGCGCGCCGACGGCCGTGATCCAGTACGACAAACTCGCAGAGGTCGTCATCGAGAAGCGCCAGGAGTTCGAGAAACCGGTCGTCACCTGCCTGATGGGTGGTGATCGGGCTAGAGCGGCCGAGACGGTGCTCCGTGAGTTCGGCATCCCCAACTACTTCGATCCGGCTCGAGCGGTCGCGGGACTCGATGCGCTTGCGCGCTATCGTGACGTTCGTCAGCGGACAAGTGACGACCCCGCAGCGTTCGATGTCGATCGTGAGCGGGCACGTGAGATCCTCGAGCGAGTCGAGCGCCGCGACGACAATCGGCTCGGTATCGAGTCGATGGAACTCCTTGAGACCTATGGCATTCCGACGCCGCCGGGCGAAATCGTCGACGACCCGGCTCGTGCTCGCGAGGTTGCCGAAGCGATCGAGGGCGACGTCGTAATGAAGATCGTGAGCCCGGATATTACCCACAAGTCGGACATCGGTGGCGTGAAAGTCGGTGTGAGCGACGACGAGGTGTACGACGCCTACGAGGACGTGGTCGCCCGGGCGCGCAACTACCAGCCCGACGCGACCATTCTCGGCGTGCAAGTACAGGCGATGCTCGACCTGGAGGGGACGACCGAGACCATCGTCGGGATGAACCGCGATCCGCAGTTCGGCCCGCTCTTGCTGTTCGGTCTCGGCGGAATCTTCGTCGAAATTCTGGAGGATACGTCGGTTCGCGTTTCGCCGATCGGTGAGAGTGCTGCCCGCGAGATGGTCAACGAGATTCGAGCTGCGCCACTGTTGCGCGGCGCTCGCGGGCGGGAGCCAGCAGACGTTGACGCAATCGTCGAGACGATTCAGCGACTCTCACAACTGGTCACTGACTTCCCGGCGATTCTGGAACTCGACGTGAACCCGCTCGTTGCGGGACCTGATGGAGTACAGGCGATCGACCTGCGACTGACCGTCGATACGGAGGAACTGTAATGACCGATACCACTACTGATACCGATACTGACACAGATACCGACGCTACCACCGACACCGAAACCGGCACTGACGCTGACACAGACACTGACGCCACCAACAGCCATACTGACAACACGGCCACCGGAACCGAACCAACGAGCAATCCCACACCCGATTCGGACGCCGACCCACTGCTGGTCGCCTCGCTCGAGGAGAGCACCGGGAAAACCGCGATCACCATGGCGCTCGCGCGCCTCGCACAGGACCGCGGCGACCAGGTCGGCTACATGAAACCCAAGGGGACGCGTCTGCAGAGTAACGTCGGCAAGACCCTCGACGAGGACCCCATGCTCGCCCGTGAACTCCTCGAACTCGACGCGGAGATGCACGACTTAGAGCCCATCGTTTACTCGCCGACGTTTATCGAGCAGGCCATCCGCGGCCGCGAGGACGCCGACGAGCTCCGCCACCGGATCGTCGAGGCCTACGAGGACCTCGCCACCGACTGCGATCGGATGTTTGTCGAGGGCGGCGGCCGGTACGAGGTGGGCGGCATCGTCGACCTCACCGACCCAGACGTGGCCGCCTCGCTCGACGCCAGCGTCCTGCTGGTCGCACCGTACGAAACCCCAGGGGACATCGACGACGTACTCGCAGGCGTCGACGCCTTCGGCGACCGACTTGCCGGCGTCGTCTTCAACAACGTTGCCGACGCTGCTTACGACCAACTCGAGACGGATGTCGTGCCGTTCCTCGAGGGCCGCGGCGTCAATGTCTTTGGCATTATCCCGAGCGAGCAGTCACTCGCCGGCGTTACCGTCGAAGCCCTCGCGGACGAACTCGGCGGCACGCTACTCGTCGAGGACGGGGTCGACGCCTACGTCGAACGCTTCGCCGTCGGTGCAATGGGTGCCGACAGCGCGCTGCGGTACTTCCGCCGGACGAAAGATGCGGCCGTCATCACCGGCGGCGACCGGGCGGAGATTCAGACGGCGGCACTCGAGGCCCCTGGTGTTCGCTGTCTCATTCTGACCGGCGGTCACCGTCCGTCGGGTGCGGTCATCGGCCAAGCGGCCGAGAAGGAACTCCCGATAATATCGGTGCAGACGGATACACTCACCACAGTCGAACGCGCCGAAGATGTCGTCCGAAGCGGACGAACGAGGGATGTGGCGACCGTCGAACAGATGGAAACGCTGCTCGCAGATCACGCGGCACTCGACGAACTCTACGAGTCAATGTCGACCTAGCGTCATCCACCCGAAACGAAAATGTCGGTGCGTAGTCGGGCAACCTACCCACCGAGCACTGCCGGTTTGTCAGAGGCACCCCGGCACCCGTCTATTCAGAGCGGATTCCTATACACTCATTTGTCGATGTGCTCCCCAGACGACGGCACACACGTAAATACCTGTTGTCCATTCATAAGAGTATGTGCAATGGTGACAATATGATCTGATTGCTCCGTTATCCCACACTAGTCCCGCTCCTGGCACACGTTTTCACCATTTCGTACAGGTGCTATCAGCTCCATCTTCCTGAACTATGTCTCATTCCTCCACACCACCAACATACCACTAACAGACCACCAACACATTACTGGGACAACACTGACACAACACCGCTTCTAAGCCACACGATCTAGTCCACACTCACACACGTCTTCCACACAGGCAACAATTCTGCACACTACTACTACTTCTACTTCTACTTCTACTACTATCACTACCCGTCCCTCCGCTCTGACGCCCCCATGTCCACGATCCGTCGTCAACCCTACCCACCATCAGTACCATTATTTCGCTGTCGACCGCACCTGTCGCTCATGGTGCGAGAGACCGAGCTGCTCACTATTGTTCGTCGTCGCGAGTCCCTGCTGCGCCGACTCGCCGCGGGACCGACTCGCCCATGCACCCTCACGGCCGAACTCGAGTTGTCTCGCTCGACGATCGACAGGGGTATCTCGGAGCTCCAGCGTGCCGAACTGATCGAACGAACGACCGTCGACGGACAGTGCCAGTACCGGTTGACGGTCGCCGGCGACCTCGCGCTCTCGTCGTTCGAACAGCTTTCTGACCGCCTCACGCAGGTGACCCGCCGAAGCGAGTTGCTCGCCGAACTACCGCCGTCGGCCGACCTGAGCTGGCAGATCATCGACGGAGCCACGGCGGTGACACCATCGACACCGCCCGCACAGGTTGCAGACTCCCTTTCGATCGGCGGGGTACTCGAGTTGCCCGAGTGTGACGGCGGGGTCGGCACCGAGCGGACGAACGCAGAAGCGAACACGCTTGAGGCCACGCTCAGTGTCCTGCTTCGGCTGGGGAAGACCCATCAGGTCGTGGTCCCAGGGGCGACTCACTGTCTGGCAAGCGCTTACTGTGGAGCACTCGGTGATGCGGAGTCGGGGGAAACGAAGCGGGAGCCGAAGTCGGGGATAGAGGTGACGGTGATCGCCCCTGACGATGCGATCCAGTCGCTACTCGGTGCGTTCGGGGATGGAACGGCGAGTGCGCTTTCGGCTGGCCAGCTCGTTCTGCGCGAGACGACGCAGCCGCCGCCGTACGGCCTCGTCTGTGTTGAGCTCGCCGAGGAGACAGTCGAGACGGAGGCGACAGCGCTGACGATTCTCCTCGTCTGTGGTGCTGATGACGAGCCCTGTGGGCTACTCGTCGGGGACGATCAGGCGGCGTGTGAGTGGGCGCGTACCCGGATCGCGTCAATCGCGGAGACTGCACAGCGGCTCTCGGCACCAACGGAGTGACGAGGCCCCGACACACATCGAACGGCCAGCAGCACAATCATCTCCCCGCTGAGTCAGACGAGTGGCAGGCGTGTGCCACGAGCCGTGAATTTTTGGGCTGTCATACCCGAACAGACGTCTGCGTGTTGTGCAGTCGGATCAGTGTCCGGTCGGCTCTCGCGACTGTCGTGTCTGACCAACAATTAAGAGTTAGCCGCGCATGTGCCCAGACATGGACGACACTCCCCAGGAGATCACCTCTCTCGTCGGACGCGAGGTCTACTCGAACAGCGGCGTTTTCGTCGGCGAAGTCCAGGACCTCCAACTGAACGTTGATGGCCAGGCCGTCACCGGGCTTGCACTCGGCAACCTGAACACCGAACTGTTCGCAGAAGAGTCCGCGACTGGCCAGGGCGTTATCGTCCCCTACCGCTGGGTGCGCGCGGTCGGTGACGTGATCCTGATCAACGACGTCGTCGAGCGCGTTCGCGATCCGGACGAAGAAGAGACTGAACTGGTTGCCTGAACGCTAACCTGAACGGTAACCCTAACTGCCGTTCGATCCTTCTGCTCCGTCGACACCCATCGCGTCGAACAGCGTTCGCTTGACCGCTTCTTCGGTCAGATCGAGCAGCGTATCCCGTGTGTCCTCCGAGATTTCGATCCCGGTGAAGATGCCGAGCGGAATCTCCGCGCTGGCCTGTGTCGAGTGACCCGCTGTCTCACCCATCTCGCCGTAGGCGTCGGCCAACACCTTCCCGATGTTGATGCGGATGTCCTTCGAGCGGCCTGCGAGGAAAATCGTCTCGTCCGCGATACCAAAGACGGCCGTTGTCGTGACGCCCTCCAGATTCAAGAGGTGACTCGCTGCCTGGGTGAGCGCCTCGCGGTCCCGGACGAAGCCCGCGTTCGAGACGAGATGACTCCCCTGTACGTCGCGGTTGGCGATCGCCTCCGCGAGCACGTCGAGCGTCTCGGGCGACATCGACGGCGACTCGACCTGTTCTAAGGTGTCGTGGTTCGCAAACGGGTAGAGATAGGCTGCGGCAGTGAGATCGGCGGGGGTAGTGTCGCGTTTGAAATCCAGCGTCTCCGCACGGATACCGTAGAGCAAGGCAGTGGCAACCTCCTCGGAGACGTTCATGTCGAACTCCTGAATGTACTTCGTCATGATCGTCGACGTCGAGGACATGTTCGGCCGGATGTCGACGAACTCGGGTTCGAACTCCTGATCCGCCTCGCGATGATCGATCACCGCGTCCACCGAGAGATCAAGTTCGGCTGATGTCTCACGATCGACCAACGCGACGCTATCATAGACCGACTGATCCTCGATCTCGTCCCACTGCACGAGGTCGATCCCAAGCAGGTTGACGAACGCCCGATTCTCCTGGTGACCCACATCGCCCAGATAGATGATATCCGACTCGACGCCGAGGTGATCCGCAATCGCCTGCAACGCCGCCGCGCTCGCGATCGAGTCCGGATCGGGGCTATCCTGCGTGATGATCGCCAGCCGCGTTCCCGTCTCCTCGACCAACTGGGCGAGTTTGCCAGCGTTGTACTCGAGTTCACCGGACTCGAGTGCGCGGAGTGCGGATTCGGCGATGACGGAGGAGGGGTTGATGACGATGTCTGCGCCGAGGGTGGAGAGTTCGTCGCCGGAGACGGGGTCGCTCGCACGGGCAACGACGAACTGGTTGTCGTTATCGGCGCGGATGTGTTCGACGGCCTGTTTGTTCGATTCGACGTCGGAGGCGAGGATAAGGACGACGTCGCGGTCGGCGACGAGGTCGGCGACCTCGGCTTCGCGGATGTCGGCGCTGCGCGCGTCTAAGTCCTGGTCTCGGAGCGATTCAACGCGGTTTTCGTCCCGGTCGACGATCAGTACGTCCTTGCCCTGTTCGACGAGTTCTTCGGTGACGGCGTAGCCGACGCTGCCACAACCCAAGATAGCGTAGTTAGAGATCGACGAAATCGTAACCCCCGTGCTCATGTGAACGTGTGGTCGGACCGACCGCACTTAACATTCCCGAAGATTGTGACGTTGCGGGAGTGTCTCTTTCAATTGTGATGTCTCGATTGAGTGCAAGCGTGGCGCTCTCTGTCACAACGCAACTCAAGGGAAACGTATTTTACCAGTCGACGAAAAGTCAGAAGTGAAGGGCCGGTAGCTCAGTCCGGCAGAGCGTCTGACTCTTAATCAGACGGTCGCGTGTTCAAATCGCGCCCGGCCCGCTTTTGCGACGAACAAATACGTGAGGAGCAAAGCGGCTAGAGCGATTTGAACGCAGGGAGGTTGTGCGCAGCGAAGCGAGCACATCCGACCGTGTGTTCAAATCGCGCCTGGCCCGCGCCCTTGCCGTAGCGTCCACCCACTCTCGAAAGGAGCACCGTATTTTTGCTGTGTTTTATTTCCATTTATGACTGTTCGTAGAGGTCATTTGTGCCAATAATATGTTATGATCTATCTGTGCTTGTATCCAGTCTTGACTACCAAATTCACTACATCATCTCTGATTGGGCACTGTCTATAGTAGCCACTGCAAGTCACTGCGCACCTGATCGCACGACGGCAGCGCGGTTCGGAGCGAGTAGAACGAGTGAGAACCGCGGACGTGCGATCAGTGTGTAACTAGTTGCAGTTGGTACTATAGTTTAGCACCTCCGTGGCGTCTGGTTGCTGAGTGACTGGTGCGGTCGCTGTGTATTATAGGGGAGACTACACAATTATATTTGGGGGATTACACTCAAAAAGCCGGTTCGGTGACTTACCGGTCGTCTCGAACACCCGCAGGGAAGTCGTTGGTCGACAACTGGACAGCACCAGAATCGCTCGTGATCCGAAGCGAATACGCGTCCGATGTCGGGTTTGCGTAGCAGTTTTCGACGGTAACGTCACTCGCACCGTTGAGGACGATCGGCGTATCCGTCGTTTCGAACTCGCTGTCGGCAAGCCGATAGTCAGCGCCGCGCAGTTCGATTCCGCGACGGCGGGTTGTTCCGTGCTGTTCGACATCGAGGCCGGTGAACTCACAGGAGTGCCGTTCACAGAAGATTGCGTGTCGCAGCGTCGAGCCGGGTGCATCACCTGTCACTCGAAGGTCGGAGACCTCGACCGCACCACCGTCGCTGCCGAGAAGACGCAGGGCGTTCGCGCTGCCGTCGATATCGACGGTGACATCGTCGATGACTGCCGCCCCCGTCTCGGGATCGAGTCGGATACCGTTGTTCGGCCGCGCACCGATACTGATCTCGGTGTTCGAGATGATCGTCTCGTCGACGGGGTTCATGACCCTGATCGCGTCGCCGTTCGGTTCGGGAACGTCGATATCGACACCCTCAATGGTGAACTCTTCGCCGCGGTCGAGCCGAATCGCGTGCTGACCCGCCGAGTCGTGGGGATCGTCGTCGACAGTGATCGTCGTGTTCCTGATCGCACCGGCCGTTCCGCTAAGGCGGATCGAGGCAGTTCCACTATTTTGGTAGTGCCCGCCGTCGACGCCGATCTGCCCAGTTTCGTTCGAGGCGTACAGGCCGTTGTCCGGGAACCCCCCGAGGATACAGTTCTCGAAGACGAGCGTGCCACGATGGTGCTGATTGATTCCAAACCCGGTCGCGCCGCGCCACATGTTACCCGCGTTCGGCGTCTCGTCGACGTGGACGGCACCATCTGGTGCGTGGAAACAGTCGACGAGACCGTTGCCCTCCGGATCGGTGACGTTGAACAAGCCTGGCCCCCAGGTCCCGCTGTCGTGCACTCCGTGTACCGTCACGTTTCGGACGAGAAGTCCGTCCTCGACTTCGGCGTTGATGACACGAATCCCCGTTTTCGACGCACTTTGATCGATATCGAAGCCTTCGAATCGGAGGTCACGACCGGGTCTATCGCTTGTTCCAAGTCGGAACAGACGATACTGTGGACCGTCGAACCCGTGGTAGTCTGCCGGGGCGAGTGTCGCACTGTCACCCACAAACCCGACGTTCTCGAACCCGGTGAATCGGAGCTGTTCGTCCATGTAGTACCGCCCTTCCGGAAATTCGATGAGCGTGTTATCGCCAACGTGGTCCCGGAGAACGGGCGTAATCGGTTCGCCCCCAGTTGGATCTGCGCCGGCATCGACGATATCGACGACCGTCTCGTACTGCGCTGTGGGATCGTCGTCTGCCGCCGCCCCCGCTCCACTCACTGAGAGGATTCCACCAACCCCGGCCACCCCAGCGACCGTTCCGGTGAGATACTGGCGTCGACTCCACTTCCGTCCGTGCGTATCCTTTGACGTCACAGTCTCCGTTCGGCGGGTCCGTGGGTTTACGTATATGCGACGTAAGCCACTCTCCCGACCTATCACAGTGTGTTGGTATCTGTGATGGAGGAGTCGAACCGACGCCTGCTTGCGGTCCGACGGCGGCCACTGTAATGTACTTGCGACAGATAGAACGGTCTGACTGTCCGTTCGTCTGTCTGTTGCATAACCATTGTTCGCTCGAAACAGTCTCGTTCCGCCCCAGTACACCGTTTATCACGCTACTCTCGGACCAACTAACAGTAACTCACGTTTATATATCATCCCTGGAGACTTTCGCTATTGTCGTTGCTAATCTCTTTGGAAATGCGGTTAATGCGGTCCCTGTTTAACAAGTGAATCGAACCCATGACATCGATCGCAGACATCGAATTCTCGGCCGAGGGTACCGGACTGGGCGAACTCTTCGAGGCCGTCCCCACGCTCACGTGCGAGATGGAGCGTGTTATCGCCTCGAACGGGCACAGCCTCTGGCTGTCGGGACCGTCCAACGAGATGATCGACGATGCGCTCGCGGCTTCGTCGGCGGTCGATGCATACTCGCTGATCAACAGCGATGACGGCCGCTGGCTGTACGACATCGAGTTCGACCCGGACACGGTCGACGTCTTCGAAACCGTCATCGACGAGGATGGAACCGTACTCAGCGCCTCCGCGTCGAACGGCATCTGGCTACTAAGTGTTCGTGTCCTCGAGCGCGAGCACGTCAGCTCACTGTACGACCGACTCGTCGACAACGACGTCTCGCCGACGATCGTTCGCCTCTACGATCTCGAATCGGAGAGTCACTCCCAGTGTGGCCTGACAAGCCGACAGTACGAAACACTGGTCGCTGCAATCGATCACGGCTACTTCGAAATCCCGCGCGAGGTCTCGATGCAGGAGCTGTCTGAGGAGCTCGATATCTCACACCAGGCGCTGTCCGAGCGCCTGCGTCGTGCCTATCGCGCGCTCGTCACCTCCGAGCTCAACGTCGCCGAAGACGAGGCAGTGACTGCGCCGATGCCATCTGACTAGCACACAAGAGATCGCCACCTGCGAGCTGCGTTGCAGCTGACAGTGCCAGTTGCGATCTGGTACCGGACTCTCTTCTGCCGGGACTCGTACTCGAGTAGCTCGTATCCCCAGCTACCGGCACCGACCCGGAATCGCTACCGACACTGACGACGATACCAACTCCGACACATCCCTGCGTCAGTGCTTCGCGGAACAGCACCATTAATAGTGAGCTCTTTGTCTCTCCGCTATGGAGATCGACAGCGACGACGGCGTCCTGCGACTCACGTTCGACCGCCCCGGTGTGCTCAACGCGATCACCCGCGAGACCGCGTCGGACCTCGCAGATACGATCGGCGATGCCGATCCCGAAGAGTATCACGCGATCGTCATCACTGGCGAGGGTGACGCGTTCAGCGCTGGTGGTGACATCGAGGCGATGGCGGCCGAACCTGATCCGCCACGGCAGGCCTACGAGGAGGTCACCGAGACGTTTGGCCGTGTCGTCGAGGCGATGCTCGAGTGTCCCGTGCCAATCGTGGCGAAAGTGAACGGTGACGCGGTAGGGGCGGGACTCGCCATTGTCGCGCTTTCGGACATCGCATATGCGGCCGAGGATGCGACCTTTTCCTGTGCGTTCGTTCGCGTTGGCCTTATTCCAGACACTGGTGGGACGTTCATGCTCCCGCAGCTAATCGGCCTCCGTGCTGCGAAGAAGCTCGCGTTTACTGGCGAGTTTTTCGATGCAGAGCGGGCAGCGGACCTCGATCTGATCAACGAGTCGGTTCCGGCTGCCGACCTCGACGAGCGGGTGACCGAGACGGTCGAGCGACTCGGACGCCGCCCGACGGACGTGATCGGCATGATGAAGCAGGCGATGCACGAGAACATGGGTCGGCAGTGGGATGAAGCACTGGATTACGAGAACCTGTTGCAGGTCCACGCTCGTTCCACTGACTCTCATGAAGAGGGAGTTGCTGCGTTCCTCGAAGGCCGGGAGCCGGAGTTCAACGAGTAGCTGGCGTCCAACAGTTTTCTGCCGTGTCTCAGTATGTTGCAGTGCTCGTCTCGTGTCGCAGTGCCTGTCTCGTCTTGTACTGTACTGTACTGCCCTGTACTGTACTGCCCTGTACTGTATTGTACTGTACTGTGTCGTGAAACCGTATTTTTGTGAGGGCTCTCTCGTAGGTGCTGTTTGTCTCGTCGGAATGGATGGCAACGCCGAGAACAGCCGAGACACGCGTTGACGGCGAACTCGCAAGCCAGCGCAAGCACCACCATCTTGGTCGTGTTTGGCATACCTGTTGGTGCAATGTCTCCACAATTTACAGACGACGATGTCGGGAAGACGGTCGTGAACGCGGAGGGTGACGACGTCGGTATCGTCGCCGATGTCGAACACGGAACGGCACACGTCGAACCGAACCCAGGTATCGCGGATACGATCAAAGCCAAACTCGGCTGGGGTGGGACTGACGACGCGTACCCGTTGCAGGAGACGGCGGTTTCGACTATTACGGACGACGAGATCCACCTTCAGAGCGATCTGTCGGGGACTGGTACAGGGACAGGGACCAGTACTGGTGCTGGTACCGAAACCAGTACAGGACGAGAGACAGAAACGGGCGGAATGACGGACACAGATACCGGTCGAGGCGATCGAACTGACGACGATGGCATCATGGACGACGACCACCGCAGCCGATCAGACGATGACGGCATCATCGACGATGACGATGATGACCTGATTGGCGACGACGACAGCGACCTCATGGACGACGATGATGATGACAGCTTGTTGGACGACGACGATGACGACGACCTTGTTGGCGACGACACACGGTAGATCGCTGTCGTTCTCGCTGTTGCTGTTACCTTCACCCCACAGCACGCTGTGGCTTTGTTGGATTGCGAGTTGGTTACACGACCTCGAGAAGCTTTACTACTACTCCAAAACAGCCGAACCCTACGTCGGCTCGCCGTGCGTAACACCATCTCGATCGTCGGCACGCCGCCGACGCAATGCCGCCCGCGCGTTCGACGCCTCGTACCCGAAGAACACACCCTCAGCGTAGTGCTCTGCCACCTCGAGTGCGTGAATTAGATTTTCAATCTCGATATCGATCGCGTACAGTTCGATACTGAAGGGCGTCTCGAGTGCACTCTGGAATCCCTTCGCGATCGTCTCGAGCCAGTAGGTCGTCTCGTAGGCCATATCGTACAGCGGGATGACGAACTCGTCGACGTGTTCCTCGAGTGCCGCAAGATCTAGCCCGGCGCGTTCATAGAGGTGGCCAGGGTACGGATCGGGGTAGAGCGTCAGGTAGACACGGCCGGGGATGCGCGCTGCGGCTTCAGCGACGAACTCAGTGATGACGTCGGCACGCCAGGCCTGGCGGTCGTCGAACTCGCTGGCCTCGAAGGCCTGTTCGCAGACGCCACAGCGACAGTACCCCTCGCGAGGGAAGCCAACGTCGTCGAGTCGAACGTCCTCGTTGGCCGCGACGCAGTCGTCGATAATTTCCAGGAGGCCCTCACGGTAGTCCTGTCGTGATGGGCAGATGTAGGCCCAGTCGAAGTACTTCCGGTCGCGGGTTGCGGGGCGACCCATGTCGTCGACGGGGACGAGCGACGGGTCGGCGTCTGCGGCCGCGTTGTCGCCGAAACAGGAGACCATGTTCACCCCGTCCTCGATCGGGTCGGCGGACCGGCCGGTCACGTCCTTGACTTCGTAGAATCCGCGGTCGAACTCCGGCCATCGGACCTCTTCAGCGTTGCGAGTGACGACGCCGTACATACTGCAGCGTACGACGCCGTGCCTGTAAGCCGTTCGGATCGGGGACCGTGGACCGGATCAGGGCAGGGCGACCGGTCCGCAGCCGTGCGTGAACTCGAACGGGTCGGGTGCTACTGACTACTGGTAAGACTGTGCGCTGTCTGCCGATTACTCGACGGGGTCGTACTCGATCTCGTCGTCGATCTCGGTGCCGCTCGTGCTGAGGAGCTTCCAGAGGACGGCGATGACGACCAGGGCGAGTACGACTTTAATCGTGCGTGACATATACACCATAACAATCGGTTGGCTCGTACTTAGCTATTCTGGACAGTTCTCCTCCTGTGAAAATATAGCATACCGATGGTGTTCGCCCCTTCTTTTGAACGACGATCAGTGGCTAGTCACGAGGCCGATCATCCGCCCACATCGGTGACGAACGACTCGGCGTGCCACGTCCGCCGTCAGCTCAGTTCGTAGCGATTAGTTCAGCGACTCAGTTCGTATCGATCAGTTCCGCGATTCCTGCTCGCACGATCGTCCCGCAGTACGAACAGCGAACCCCATCCTGAAGCACCTCAAAGCGCGAGGTCACCGGCTCACCGTCAGTTGTGATACAGTCCGCATTGGGACAAGAGAGCACGCCCTCGACGACATCGGGACGCTCGACGCGGTGTTTCTCCACGACATCGTAATCACGGACGATGTTGATCGAGGCGTCGGGTGCGATCAGCGAAAGCACATCGACCTCGTCCTGGCTCAACTCGCGGTCTTCGACCTTGACGATATCCTTGCGCGCGAGGCGATCAGAGGGAACGTTCATCCCGACAGAGACCTCCTCACCCTCGCCGCCGTCGATGCCCAAAATTGCGAGCACGTTCAGCGCCTGACCACCGCGAACGTGGTCGATAACGGTCCCATCCTGAATCTTGCTGACGCGCAGTTCGTGGTCCGCGTTGCCGTCGTGGTGGTCGTGATCGTCACTCATCTGCCTCACCTCCTGATAGCAACAGATCAAGCAGCGCCATCCGCACCGGCACCCCGTTGTGCGCCTGCTCGAAGTACGCCGCGTGCTCCGTCTCGTCAATCTCCGGCGCAATCTCGTCGACCCGCGGCAGCGGGTGCATGATCGTCAGATCGTCGCTCGCCTCCTCGAGTGTCTCCAGATCGATCTGGTACTCGCCGGCGACCTTCTGGTACTCGTTCTCATCCGGGAATCGCTCACGCTGAATCCGCGTCACGTAGAGCACGTCGAGCGAGGAGAGGACGGACTCGAGTGCCTCGTGTTCGCGGATCTGGGTGTCGTCTTGCTGGTGGAGGTCGTAGACGACTTCGCGGGGCAGTTGGAGGCTCTCGGGGCTGATGAAGTGCTGACGGGTGTCGAAGTTAGTGAGCGCGTAGGCCAGTGAGTGGACGGTGCGGCCGTACTTCAGATCGCCCATAATGCCGATGGTGAGGTCGTCCAGGCCCGCGTTTTCTCGAATAGTGTAGAGGTCGAGCATCGTCTGGGTTGGGTGGTGGCCTGCACCGTCACCGGCGTTCAACAGCGGGACATCGACGAACTCGCTTGCCATCGCGGCGGCTCCCTGTTTGGGGTGGCGCAGGACGAGCGCGTCCGCGTAGCCCTCGATGACGCGGACGGTGTCGGCGAGCGTTTCCCCCTTTTTGACGCTCGAGGACTCGACCGAGCCCATGTCGACGACGTTGCCGCCGAGGCGTTTCATCGCAGTTTCGAAGCTCATCTTGGTTCTCGTACTCGGTTCGAAAAAGAGCAGGCCGAGCAACGCGTTGGTGTGTCGGTCGGCGGCGGCAGCCGGGTCATCGGCGATCTCGGCCGCTCGGTCGAGGACAGTCTCGATGTCCGCCCGTGAGAGTTGTTTGCTCGTGATGAGGTGATCGTGGCGCATTCGTTCGTGTTGGCTCTTGCATTCCCCTTGAATCCCTCCATTCCGCGTCGGCATCTCGATTTAGCAACTGCTGTGACAGTAACACAAAGGCAAAGAATTATGCACGGACTACAGAAAGACACGATATCCGTATGGTAGAACGGCTGGAAACCGGGATCGACGTGCTGGATCGCAAACTCGACGGTGGGCTTCCGCCGGGATGTCTCGTCGCGTACGCCGCAGCCCCGGCCAGCCAGTCGGAACTCTTGTTGTACGAACTGACCGCAGCACGCGGCACACTGTATCTCTCGACCGAACGGTCGACCGATGCCGTTCGACACGCCGTCGAGAACTCACCCTCTGACGTCGGCAACCCGACCATTCGACACGTCGGCAGTGATGCCCCGATCACGGAAACGCGCAAACTCATCAACGCACTCCCCGAGGGTGCGAACCTCATCATCGACACCATGGACGTTCTCGAGCAAACCGACCGCGAGGAGTTCATCTCGTTCCTCAACGACCTCAAGACACAGATGCTCGAGAAGAACGGCATTGCCGTCCTCCACTGCCTGAAAGACGACGATACGGCCAATCGGGCTCGAACCTTTCACGCAGCGGACGCAGTTTTTGATCTCCAGACGGCTATCTCCGGTGCCGAACTCGAGAACCACCTCACTGTCCCCAAGTTCCGCGGCGGCAGTCAACCGACCGACGCGATCAAACTCGAGTTGACCGAAGAGGTGGCGATCGATACGAGTCGGGATATCGCCTGAGTTCGCTGTTTCTGCGTTCTGCTTCTCGCTTCTCGCTTCTCGCTCCCCGCTTCTTGTTTCCCGGTTCTCAGCCTCCGTCCCGCAGCTCTCACTCTCCGCGTTGCGCGCCGCTTGCGACTATGCAGACGCACCACGCACTACACGGAACTGAGACTATTCCATCTGAAAACGCAAGAACTGCACCGCTGATCGTCGCGAGAGGTTACTCTTCTGCGCCTTCGAGTTCGTCGACGATTTCGTCGGCGTCGACGTCGGCGTCCTCGAGTGCCTCCTCGATGTCGCCGCCGCCCATGCCGCCCATCATGCCGGGCATGCCCATGCCGCCCATGCCGTCGATGACTTCCTGGACGATGACGCGGTCGACACCGATCTGGTCGATGATGTCCTGACCGATCTGCTGCTTGCCCATCATCCACTGCTGGTTCATGGTCATCTGTGGCGTGGCCTCGAGGTAGAGCGTCTCCTTCTCGACGACCTCGGTCTCGAACTCGGGTTCGGCGTCTTCGTCCTCATCCGCGTCCTCGTCAGGCTCGACTGGGACTTCCTCCTCGACCTCGTCGGTCTCGATCCAGAGCTCTGGCTCGAGGCCGAGGTACATCTCGAAGAGGCCGGCAGCCTGCTGTTCGCGGTCGTCGACGACATCGAGAACCTCGAACTCGTACTCGACATCCTCGCCGGCGAGCGGGTGGTTGAAGTCCACACGCGCGCGGCCACCAATGATCGTGCTGATGTAGCCCTGCTGGCCGTCGACCTGCACGTTCGCACCGGGGGCTGTCTCTTATACACATCTCTGAGCGGGCTGGC
>NZ_AOIN01000058.1 GCF_000337135.1 Natrialba chahannaoensis JCM 10990 | reverse complement strand
GCCCGCTCAGAGATGTGTATAAGAGACAGGTTCTGATCTGCGACACCTTCCTCTTCGGCGACCTCTGGGTCGGTCGTATCGACCAACTGGTCACCGTCGGCGGTGTATGCAGTGTACTCGAGTTCGACGAAGTCGCCGTCCTGAAGCCCCTCGGCTTCGGCTGCGTCTTCGTCGGCTTCCGCTTCGACGTCATCGGCCTGCTCATCGAGCTCGGCCTCCTGTTCCTCGGTCATACGTTGTACGTCCCGCCGTCGACATTTAAGTACGACGCTTTGGTCCGAGAACGCGACCACATGGCGACTGGTATACTGCCGGCCAGCGACGAGAACGACCGATACTTACGGTCGTTTCCCGTTTGACCGGCTATGTACGAGGTCGAAGTGAAGGTGCCTGCCGAACTCGACCGTGTTCGGTTGCTACTCGAGAGCCGATACGGGGACGGGGACGGGGACGGAAGCGGAAACGGGAGCAGGAACGAGGACAAGCACGGGAACGAGAACGGAGACGTAGACGGTGACACAGCACTCGATGCGACACCGGCGGGAACGGTCGTGCAGACCGACACGTACTACGATGCACCGCACCGGTCGTTCGCCGAGACGGACGAAGCATTGCGGATTCGGCGTGAGCGTCGTCCCGATTCGGATCAAAACAGAGCTGACGGACACGACGGCGACACACGTGTCACCTACAAGGGACCGCTCGTCGATGACGAGTCAAAGACCCGCGAGGAGGCAGAAACCGCCATCGGTAACGGCGAAACGTTCGATTCGATTCTAACGAATCTCGGCTTCGAACCGGCCGCGACGGTTCGCAAAGAGCGCGAGCGATACACTGTTGTAATCGACACGGACACGACTGTGACAGCCAACACATCCCCAACCGAATTTACCATCACACTCGACGCCGTCGACGATGTCGGCGAGTACGTCGAGGTCGAAACCGAGGTCGAGAGCGAGATCGAACTCAAGTCCGCCCGCGATGGCGCGTACACTGTTCTCGAATCGCTCGGCCTCGACCCCGACGACCAGCTTCGGACCTCGTATCTCGGGCTCTTGCTCGACTCCTGAGCGCCCGATTGCCCGCCAAACGCGGTCGATTGGTGGATAACTCCCAGGTATTTTCCGGCGTTGATCTGTTTCCGCAAGTTATAGAACCACGCTCCGTTTAGAGCCGGCAATGAGCAAGCGGAACATTCGGGTCGAGCCAATCGACCGACAGGCAGTCGAAGATCAGGAGGTCGAAATCGTCGAACGAAAGGGGATCGGACATCCGGACTCGATCTGTGACGGCGTCGCAGAGAGCGTTGCCGGCGCACTCGCACGCGAATATCTTGACCGTGTCGGTGAAGTACTGCACTTCAACACGGACGAGACACAGCTCGTCGCCGGCGAGGCCGCACCCGCCTTCGGCGGTGGCGAAGTCGTCGACCCTATCTACCTGCTGATCGTCGGCCGCGCAACCAAACACTACAAAGGCCAGACCATCCCAACCGAAACGATCGCGCTTCGCGCAGCGCGTGAGTACCTCGAAGAGACCATCCCGCAACTCGAGTACGGCGAGGATATCGTCGTCGACGTGAAACTCGGTGAGGGGAGTGGCGACCTGCAGGATGTCTTCGGGGAGGACGAAGTTCGTGTGCCGATGGCCAACGACACGAGTTTTGGCGTCGGTCACGCACCACTGACGGAAACAGAACAGATCGTCTCCGAGGCCGAAGCACGACTGAACGGCGAGTTCGCCGACGAGAATCCATATCTCGGCCCCGACGTGAAGATCATGGGCAAGCGCGAGGGCGACACGATTGACGTCACCGTCGCGGCGGCGATGATCGACGAGTACATCGCGGATCTAGACGACTACGCGGACGCCGTCGAGTCGGTTCGCGAGTTCGTCACCGAGGTCGCGAACGAGCACACCGACCGCGAGGTCAACGTCCACGTCAACACGGCCGACGACTACGAGGAAGGCTCGATCTACCTCACCGTCACCGGCACCTCCGCAGAGCAGGGTGACGACGGTTCCGTCGGCCGCGGGAACCGTGCCAACGGGCTCATCACGCCAAACCGCTCGATGTCGATGGAGGCGACGAGCGGCAAGAACCCGGTCAACCACATCGGGAAGATCTACAACCTGCTCTCGACACAGATCGCCGAGGAGGTCGTCGCCGAAGTGGAGGGCATCCGTGACCTGCGCGTTCGCCTGCTCTCCCAGATCGGCCGCCCAATCGACGAGCCACACGTCGCCGATGTCCACGTCGTTACGACCGACAGTGTTGAACTCGCAGACGTCCAAGATGAGATTGAAGCCATCGTCGACGACGAACTCGCGAACGTCACAGACATCACGCGAAAGGTTATCGACGGCGAACTGACGACGTTCTAACGTGGGACTCGATTAGTTTTCAGTTGCGTTTCGCAGGTTCTCCTCCTATTTACTAGTCAGCGCGGTCAGAAAGGCGACTCACTGTCGAGGTGAGTTCGCTCAATCCATCAACGACCGTCGCTCGTAACCCCCTTATGGCGCGCCTCCCTAACGCTGTCCATGCACCCGCCGGGAGCCGACACTGTCCTCGTCCGTCACGGGGATGTCAACACCAAGAGCAACACGGTCAAGCGGTACATGGAGGACTGTCTCGCGGAGAATCTCACGGCTCTCCTCACGGACCGCTCGATCCCCGGCAAGGTCGAACGTCTGTGGAACCGACCCCTCATTCACACCGACGAAGAACACATTGAGGCCGCCACAGCGGCCGCAGCGGACGCCTTCGGTGTCGTCTCAGCCAGCGCCGTCCGAACTGTCGACACCGCGAAGGGAGAAATCTGTGCCGCACTCGCCGAAATCGCGGAAGCTTGCTACGACGGCGGGGCGTTCGCCGTCGACGCCCGCCGCGCCGACAAGAGCCTCCCCTACACGAGCGAAGACCTCGCTCGCGAGGGTGGTACCGCCATCTGGGAGGCCGTCGAGGACAAGTTCGAACCCGAAGTCGACCTCGATAATCCGGACCTCACCTTCGGCGTCGAGGTCCGCGAGGACTTCGCGTTCATCTATCTCGAGAAAACCCCCGGACCGGGCGGACTCCCACTCGGTGCCCAGGAGCCGGTCATCGCGCTGATCAGCGGCGGCATCGACTCCCCCGTCGCAGCCTACGAGATGATGCGACGCGGCAGTCCGATCGTGCCGGTGTACGTCGATCTCGGTGACTACGGCGGCATCGACCACGAGGCGCGCGCGATGGAAACCGTGCGAACGCTCTCGCGCTACGCACCCAATTTCGACACACAGGTCTACACGGTTCCCGGCGGTGAGACAGTCGATCTGCTCGTCGAGACGATGGAACAGGGCCGGATGCTCTCGCTGCGTCGCTTCTTTTATCGCACGGCGGAGCACCTCGCACGCCGCGTCGACGCCCACGGCATCGTCACCGGCGAAGCCGTCGGCCAGAAATCGAGTCAGACGCTCCAGAACCTCGGCGTTACCAGCCGTGCAACCCGACTGCCGATCCACCGCCCGCTGCTCACCTGGGACAAAGCCGACATCGTCGCCAAAGCCCGCAAAATCGACACGTTCACCCAGTCGACGATCAACGCTGGCTGCAACCGCGTCGCCCCCGACCGCGCCGAAACCAACGCCCGACTCGAGCCGCTACTCGAGTACGAACCGGACGACCTGTTCGAGCGAGCGGAGGAAGCAGCGCGGCAGGCTGAACTCGTTGAACCCTGACCGGTTGATTTGATAGTTGATAGTTGATAGTTGATAGTTGATAGTTGATTCGCGCGAGTCGGTAGCTACTTGAGTTCCGCACCAACAGCCGCCTCGATCGACGTGAAGCCGTCGCGTTCGAGGAGTCGCACGAGCCCGCGGTTGATCCGCTTGGCAGTCGAGGGGCCCTGGTAGACGAAGCCGGTGTAGAGCTGGACGAGCGAGGCACCAGCCCGAATCTTGCGGTAGGCGCTTGCGGCGGAGTCGACGCCGCCGACGCCGATAATCGGGAGGTCGCCGTCGGTGTGGTCGGCGATCGTTCGGATCACGTCCGTCGACCGACTTTCAACTGGCTTGCCGCTGAGGCCGCCCCACTCCTCGCGCTTTGCGGAAGCGAGTCCCTCGCGCGCAGTCGACGTGTTTGTTGCAACGATACCGTCGATGTCGAACTCCTGAACGATGTCGACGAGGTCGAGAATCGACTCCTCGGGTTCGTCGGGGCCGATTTTGACCAGGATTGGGACGTCCAGATCGTTCTCGGCGTCGATCGTCTCGAAAATCTCCCGGAGGTGCTCGGGCGAGGCTTCGTCGAACTCGTCGGGCGTGTTCGGACAGGAGACGTTGACGACGACGTAGTCGGCGAACGGCGAGAGGCGGTCGAAGACGCGCCGGTAGTCTTCGATCGCCTCGCGTTCGGTCGAGACGTTCATCTTGCCGATGTTCACGCCGAGGGGAAAACCCGGCGTGCCGTCAGCCTTGAGTCGGGCCTTGACTGTCTCCATTCCCTGGCCGTTGAACCCCATTCGGTTGACCATTGCTTCGTCCTCACGCAGGCGGAACAGCCGCGGTCGATCGTTGCCTTCCTGGGAGTAGGGCGTGACGGTTCCGATCTCGACGAAACCGAAGCCGAGGGCCTCCAGTGCGTGCGTTACCTCGGCGTTCTTGTCGAAGCCAGCGGCGATGCCGACGGGGTTCGGGAACGTGGTGTCGAACAGGTCTACCTCGAGTGCGGGATGGTCGTACTGGTACGCCGTCGACATAGCCGCTCGTGTCGGCCGCGTCGACTGCGCCGCCCGCAGCGTTCGCTTCCCGAGATCGTGGGCCGTCTCGGCTGGGAGTTTGAACGCGAGGGGACGGACTCGCGAGTACAGCGTCATTACAGTAAATCGGGACGGCTCGTAGGTAAACCTCCCGAAGCCGTTCTCGCCGGAACGGCCGACCGGTCACTGGGTGCGACACCGACTCGAGATGGTGACGCCCCGAACCTGCTCTCAGCTATTTTCTCGAACGTTTCAACACATAAAACATATACAGCGACCGTCAGTATCTGAAGACACTATGAGTGAGAATCGGCGGGCCGGAACCCAGCTCCTCGGAGTGGGGATCGGACTCGTCGCGCTGTCCATCGTGTTCGGGTTCGTCTTCGGTGACCTCCTCTCCGACGAGTTCGCCCGGACCCTTTCCTCGCAGCAACTCGTTCAGTACCCGCATCCGTTTTTCGGACTCTTCGACCCGCTCAGTGTCGGCATCGTGTACCTCGTCTTCGGCGGGCTCGTCTTGAGCTGGGCTCGAATAACTCGATCGGCACAGCTACCGTTCGCAGCCGCGCTCCTGGCGACGACACTCGCTATTGTTGCCGTGATCGGGTTCGAACTCGCCTCGTCGGCCGCCACGGCAACGCACGGGTTCGGACTCGAACGCGCCTGGTCGATGCTGCTTGCCTCGCCGCTTGAGACGGTTCGGGAGGTGGTCGCTGTGACCCCCTCCCTCTGGGTCGGCTACTATCTCGCCTGGCTGCTCACCTACGAGGTTGCCTCGACCCGTCGCCAGCGCGTCGTCCCTCTCGTCGGAGTCGCTGTTCTTCCACCGCTCGTCGCCGCAGACACGATTCAAGCGGCCCAAAGCACGCTTGAGACTGGCGGAGCGGGTGCGGGGCTCGGCTACGCGGCCGCTTCGATGCTCATCCCGGCGAGCCTGCTCGGGATACTCGTTGCAGTCGTCTTCGCGACACCGTGGTACGTGCTTCGGAACCGGCCAAACCGTGTCTCAGTCGACGAACCCAATTCTGTAGCGTCGAGACAAGCGATACACGACCGGCGCGTTCCCGAACTTGTTGCCTTCCTCGGGCTGTTTCTCGTGCTTACGATCGTGTCTCCACTGCAGTTCGGAACCAGTCTCCTCGAACCGACCCACGAGTTAGTGATGCGAGACGGCTGTGGTTCGTCGTGTTCTCTGCTGCTGGTGTTGTCCGAGTACGTCTACGTAGCTCTCCTCGCAACCGGTGTGGTCTTCCTCAGTCGGTACTTCTGGAACCGAGTCGGACTCGCCAGGAGCGCCCCCTCGAACTGACGGACTCAATTCAAGTCTGGGACAGCGTCTCGGCGTCCGACCTCTCGAAGCACGCCACTCCGTCTCGAGTAGTCTGCCAATTGTGTCACCACTGGCGACTGTACTGGGTGATGCGAGTCAGCTCCGGAAGGTATTCCAGAACCTGCTCACTAACGCGATCGAGTACAGTGGTGACGAGCCGCCGACTATCACAGTTAGCACCGAGCGCGACGGTGAGCAGTGGCTCGTTTTGGTGCGAGATGTGGGAATCGGTCTCGAACCATCACAGCAGGAGCGCGTTTTCGAGGGCTTTGACCCCTCCATAGTCACGACGAGCACGACGGGACGGGAATTGGACTCGCGCTGTGCAATCGGATTGTCGAGCGCCATGGCGGCGAAATTTGGCTGGAATCCGAGCAGGTGTCGGAACGACGGTTTCGTTTACCTTGCGTCGACTGCGATGTCGTGTGGGGCGATACCGTGTCTCAGTGATCCGAGAGACACCAATATGCTGTATTTCGCCGTTACCTTGCCACAGAACGTGACTCCGGAGGTGAACTGGAGCCGTCTGAAACCGGTTCGAAGCGGCGGGCCAACCGGCAGATAACGAAATCGTTTTCCTACGGCTACCGCTTGAGTCGACTAACGACAAGAGCCATGAGTATCCAACGACGGTCACGAGGAGGGTTGCGCCGTGGCGGCTGAACGAGTGCTCGTACCGCTGTCTGACACGGTCACCGTCCGACAGACGGTTGGGTACGCCGTCCAATCGTGTCCCGGGGAGGCGGAAACGCTCGAGTTCCATCTCGTCGTTGCACTGCCCCACGATATGGAGATGCCGGAGGGGCAGTCGCTGACCGAGGACGCCGAACAACTGCTCTCGAAGGCCGAGAGCTGGGTTCGGGAGGACGCGAGTTCGACGGCCACGACGATCGACATCGAAACTGCCGTGCTCGGGGAGGAGGAGTACCTGTTCGGGCCGCGTGACTACGCGCGGACGTTCGACACTTACGCGGCGGCACACGATATCGACCGCCTGGTGCTCGACCCGGAGTACCAGCCGGGGACGACGGCACAGATGCTCCAGCCACTCGAGCGGGAACTCGAGAGCGTCGGGTTGGCCTACGACGAGGCACCGGTTGATCGACCTGCGCGCCACGAACGGCTGGTCAGTGACGGCGCTGAGCGGTTCGACAAGATGTTCGCGATGTTCTGGATTTCCTACGGGTTTTATCTCGTGCTCGGGGATCCGACGTATTGGTTCGATCTCGTCACCGGTGCTGCGGTCGCCGGTATCGTCTCCGTCTCGCTTGCACACGTGACGTTTTCGTTCCCACTGGACCGGCTTGGCTCGCCGATCCGGACGCTGCGGTTTGGACTGTACGTGCCGTATCTCATTGTCGAGATCGTGAAGGCAAACCTCGCGATTTCGGTCGTCATCCTGCGGCCCTCGATGCCGATCGCCCCGACGATGACGCGGGTCAATGCGCGGGTTCGGAGCGGGCTCCCGTTGCTCGCGCTCGCAAACAGTATCACGCTCACGCCGGGGACGCTAACGGTTCGGGCCGACGACCAGCGCCTGCTCATCCACACGCTCATCCCGTCGGCTCGGGAGGACCTCTTCGAGGGCTCGTTAGAGCGTGCCGTCCGCTTTGTGTTCCACGGCCGAAAGGGAACTCGCATCCCGACGCCGGAAGAGCGCGGTGACACGGAAATTATCGGAGGTGACGAGCTGTGACTGCCGACTTGCTCAACGACATCTTCCTCGTCACGGCGGCGCTGTTCGTCGTTCTGGCGATCATGATGTTCTACCGCGCCGTTGCTGGCCCAACGACCCAGGACCGACTGCTCGCGGTGAACGTCCTCGGGACGAACACGGTCGTCATCCTCGCATTGCTTGCAGCAGGGCTTGGAGAACCGTGGTTCCTTGACATCGCGCTGATCTACGCGTTACTTAACTTCCTGATGGCGATTGCCATCTCGAAGTTTACCGTCGAGCGAGGTGGTGTGCTGTGATCGAACAGCTTCGATTCTGGGCAATTGTCGTCCTGCTCGGATTCGGACTGTTCTTCACGTTCGTCTCCGCGGTGGGTGTCATCCGCCTGCCCGACATATACTCACGAGCCCACACCGCGTCCCAGACGGACACGCTCGGCGCGGGACTCGCGCTGGCAGCCGTCGCACTCGCGCTTGGCCGGGACAGTATGGCGATCTACGCGGTTCTATTGCTGTTCTTCGTCTTCATTACGAACCCGACGGCCGCACACGCGATCGCCCGCTCTGCGGCCGAGTCCGGAATCGTTCCGTTGACCGACGACACAGAGGTCGATGTTGAACCGGATCCATCGACTCCTGACGAGGGTGACTCACAATGATCGAAACCGCTGTCGCCTACACGCTCGCGATCTTCATCCTGCTGGCAGCCGTCGCCACAGCACTGTTCAGAGACGTTCTCTCTGCGATCGTCGTCTTTGGTGCCTACAGCCTCGGCATGGCGATTCTCTACACGTTCTTGCTCGCACCCGACGTCGCCATGACGGAGGCCGCAATCGGTGCCGGCGTGACGACGATCCTTCTGCTGTTGACTATCGCGCGCACGACGCGACCCTCGACGGATCGGCTCTTCGAGCGGATCAACGTCCCGGCGGTTATCGTCGTCGGCGCGTTCGTCCTGGTACTTGGAACGCTCCTGCCCGACATGTACGCCGTCGGAACAGAGTCCGCACCGATTTGGGGCGAGCAGGGCGTCCTCACTGAGACGCCGTCGCTCTACTATATCGAGAATACGTTCAGCGACACTGGGGCGCAAAACGCCGTCTCCGCAGTACTTGCCTCCTACCGTGGGTTCGACACCTTCGGAGAGGCCGTCGTCGTCTTCGCCGCTGCAATTGCCGTGTTGCTCGTGCTGAAACGGGAGGTGTTCACGTAATGTCGCAGCCAGATTCTTACACCAACTCAGATACCTACTCGGAGAGTCAGGTCATTCTGACCTCCGTTCGAATTATCGCACCGTTTACGCTCACCTACGGGATGTTCCTGAGTCTCCACGGGGCCGACACCCCTGGCGGCAGCTTCCAGGGCGGCGCTATCATTGGCGTCACCGTCCTGATGCTTGCTTTCGCCTTCGGGATCGATCCGACCCGCAAGTGGGTCAAAAGCTCCTTCATCGCCGGCCTCATCACCGGCGGCGTCACCATCTTCATCGCAACCGGACTGTTTACCATGGCCCTCGGCGGCAACTTCCTCGAGTACGATGCGATCGCCGATACCTTCGGGATCGCCCACTACTGGGGCATGGAAGCCATCGAGGTTGGTGGTGTCGCACTGATCGTCGCCGGCGCGGTGATGACGTTGTTCTTCGCCACGGCGGCGGGCTTTACGCCGGAACGCCACGGCAACGACACCGACTCGGCTCGCTCGGGTTCGGGTCCGGAGGTGGGACGCGATGATTGAACTGCTCGCCTCGCGCTACGCCTACGCCCTAATGTTTGTCCTGATGGGCGTTGGGATGTACATGATGATTGCCAATCAGAACCTCGTGAAGAAGCTGATCGGGGTTAACCTCTTCCAGACGGCGATCTTCCTGTTCTTCGTCGCGGTCGCCTACGTGGAAGGCGGGTCGGCACCGATTGTTCCGACCGAGGGCGCTCCCGGTGCGATGGCCAGCCCGCTCCCGCACGTGATCGTGCTGACTGCAATTGTGGTCGGAATCGCACTGACAGCGGTTGGCCTTGCACTGATCGTCCGAATCCACTCGGAGTACGGGACACTCCGTGAAGATACCCTTCGGGAGGTGCGTGCCGATGAGTAACGCCGATCTCATCTTACCACTGCTGGTCGCGGTGCCGATTCTTATGGCCACCGCGCCGATTGCACTCGGTCTGCGCTTCGATCGGACCGGTTGGAGCGTGACTGCGCTCACGACGACGGGACTGCTCGCCGCGACGGCGTACCTCGCGAGTGCGGTCTACAGCGAGGGGATGGTCAC
Organism: Natrialba chahannaoensis JCM 10990; assembly: GCF_000337135.1. Lineage (GTDB taxonomy): Archaea > Halobacteriota > Halobacteria > Halobacteriales > Natrialbaceae > Natrialba > Natrialba chahannaoensis. Next base: position 2,046 of record NZ_AOIN01000058.1, on the reverse strand, counting down.
CCACGAACTCGGTGGCTGGCCCCGAGAGTTCGGGATTCAGCTCGTCGCAGACGAGTTCTCCACACTGATCGCCCTGCTGGTGATCGCCACCGCAACGGCCGTCCTCGCGTACATGCGCGTCGGCGGACCACGCGGGAACACGTTCTACGCGGGCTACCTGCTGCTGACCGGTGGCCTGCTCGGACTCTCGCTGACCGGCGACGTGTTCAACATGTTCGTCTTCCTCGAGATCGTCGGGCTCGCAACCTACGCGCTGATCGCGAGCGGAGATGGTCCCGAATCAGCAGTTTCGGCGCTGAAGTACCTGATTCTCGGGACTGTCGGTGCGTCGCTGTACCTGATTGGTGTCGGCTTCATCTTCATGGCAACCGGGACGCTGAACATGCAGGTGCTCTCGGAGATCATGCCCGAGGTGCTCGCGCAGGGCGGGCAGAACCTCGTCCTAATGCAGGCCGCGTTCGCGTTCATCTTCGTCGGTTTCGCCCTGAAGGTCGCTCAGTGGCCGCTGCACACCTGGCAGCCGGATGCCTACCAGCACGCCCCCGACGGCGTGACGCCGGTTATCGCGGCGCTGGTCTCGACGGCCTACGCGTACGCGCTCGGACGACTGATGTACACGGTCTTCGGGCCGGAGTTCCTCACGTCAACGCCGTACCTGACGGAAATCGTCGTCACGGTCGGCTGTCTGAGTGTGCTCGCAGGCAGCACGCTCGCTGTCATTCAGACCGACGTCAAGCGGATGTTCGCCTACTCCTCGGTCGCGCAGTTCGGCCTCGTCGTGGCGGCGTTCGGTCTCGTCACGGAGACAGCACTGATTGGGGCGATCATCCACCTGATCGGCCACGCAGTGATGAAGGCCGGACTGTTCGCCGCTGCCGGCGTGATCGCGGTCAGCTACGGCGCACGAACCGTCAACGAGTACGCGGGTCTCGCGGATAACCGACCGTTCGTCGCCGGCGGGACGGCACTCTTGCTGATCGCGCTGATCGGCATCCCGCCGTCGGCTGGCTTCATCGGCAAGTGGTACATCGCCGTTGGTTCGGTGCAAGCAGAGATGTGGCCCGTCGCGGTCGTCATCCTGCTCAGTACCATGCTGACGCTCGCCTACTCGGCCCGGTTGCTCGAAAAGATGTACTTCACGCCGGCGACGCCGGTCGAATCACCGCACCCGTCGGCTCCGGTTGCGACTGACGGCGGTCACGAGGGTGAGGACGGTGACGACGCGCACGGGAGCGAACACAGTGACGAATCTGCTGGCGACGTTGGTGCCAGCGCGTTCACCGACGCCGGCCGTATCGGCCGTGGTAACCCCGAGGCCGTCTCGCTCGGTATGCTCACACTCGTCATCGTCGCCGCCATCGTCGCGGTCCTGCTCGGATTCGCGGGTGGTGAACTCTACGACCTTCTCGACCCATTCGCGACGGAGGTGTTCAACGAATGACTGAAGAATCCATCTTACCGCTCGCTGCCGTCCTCGTTTCGGCGGTCGCGATGGTACTGATCATCGCGTCGTATCGCTATCCGAACGTCCGCGAGGGCTGGTCCGTCCTCGCCGCGCTGGCGAAGTTCGGGATCATCCTCAGCATGCTCCCGGACGTGCTGGACGGCACGACCTACTACTGGAGCCTGCAGGAATCGCTCGGTATCGAATTCCTCGCTGGCATCGACTTCGTCCTGCGCGCCGACCCGCTCGGCATGCTGTTCGCACTGCTCGCGAGCTTCCTCTGGATCTTTACGTCGTTCTACGCCGCGGGCTACATGCGCGGGCTGGACGAACACGCCCAGACCCGGTTCTTCGCCTCGTTCGCGGCCAGCCTCTCGGCCGCGCTCGGTATCGCGTTCGCCGGAAACCTAGTGACAATCTTCATCTTCTACGAGCTGCTGTCGCTCGTCACCTACCCGCTGGTTGCACACAACGAGGACGACGAGGCCCGGATTGCCGGTCGCAAATACCTCACCTACACGTTCTTCGGTGGTGGGGTGTTCCTGCTCGCCGGGACAGTCCTCACCTACTGGCTCACCAGTATGACCGCCGCCGGCCCGACG
>NZ_AOIN01000057.1 GCF_000337135.1 Natrialba chahannaoensis JCM 10990 | reverse complement strand
TGGTCGCACCGACGCCCGTTTCCGGGCTGCTCCACGCCGTGGCGGTCGTCAAGTCCGGTGCGTTCGGGGTGGCGCGGGTCATCCTCGAAGTCTTCGGTCCCGGACTCATCCACGACCTGCCGCTCAACGTGCCGGGTATCGGTGAGGTCGGGCTGAACGTGCCGGTGGCGATTCTGGCCGCCTTTACGTTGACCGCAGCCAGCATCATCGCGCTGCGCAAAGACCACCTCAAACGCCGGCTCGCGTTCTCGACGACGGCACAACTGTCGTATATCGTGCTCGGGCTCTCGATGCTCCATCCCTTCGCCATCCTCGGAGCGCTGTTCCACATCCCCGCCCACGCGTTCGGGAAGCTCACCCTGTTCTTCTGTGCAGGGGCAGTCCACGTCGAGACCCACACCGACTACGTCAGCGAGATGGCCGGGATCGGAAAACGAATGCCGCTGACCATGTCCGCCTTCGCCATCGGCGCGGCGGGCATGGCTGGCATGCCGCTCATCGCCGGCTTCGTCAGCAAGTTCTACATGCTGATCGGCTCTGCCGACGTCGGCGGCGGCTACTGGCTCTTCGCCAGCGCGCTGATCCTCTCGGGGATCCTCAACATCGCCTACCTCTGGCCCGTCGTCTACACCGCGTTCTTCGAAAGCGAAGACCGCCACGACGCCAAGCCGCTCCTCGAATTCCCGCCTGGCGGGAAGCGCGAGTCCTACTTCAGTGAGGAGGTTGCCACGGACGGTGGGAACCCGGTTGATGAAGATGAGGATGCAGCTGACGACAACCGGGACGCCGACAAACCCCCAAGCGGCCAGCCACGCCCCGCCGACGACGACGTTGGCGAGACAGGGGCCACTGGCGCTGGGACGCCACTCGAGTCGGAGCCGGATGCGGACGACGCTGACACCGACACCGACACCGACACCGACGACGACTACGAGTACGCCGTCGACAAATACCCAAGCGACGCCGATGTCCCCGGCACCCGCGCTGCACACGCGGATCACGCCGGGGGCCACCACGATCACGGCGACCACCACGACCACCACGGCGGTGCGCCGCCAGGTGGCTGGGAACGCCACTCGCCGTTCTCCGAGAGCACATGGCTCATGCTCATGCCGATTACGGTCATCGCCGTCGGTGCCGTCACACTCGGCGTGATCCCCGACTACGCGATCTTCCTCGATCTCGTGACCTACATCGTCGAGACCGTCTTCGGCATGGAGTGGTCCGAACTGAGTGCACTCTCCCACGAGGAGATTCTGGCGGAGGTGCTAGCCTAACATGATCGACGCAACCTACGACATCCTGGCCTACGCGTATCCACCGCTGATCGTCTTCGCGGCCGCGCTGCTCGTGCTCGTCCTGCCGCGGCTCCTCGGCTTCGCGGTCGGCGCACTGAGTCTCGCCTCGGTCGTCGCAATCTCGCTGCTCGCACCCGAGGGTGCCCACCTCACCCGAACCTTCCTCGGGTTCCAGGACATCCACCCGTTCCTCATCGACGACTTCACGCGGATGATGGGAATAGCGCTTGGCTTCCTCGGAACCTTCGCCGTCATCTACGCGTACTCGAGTGAGTCCTCACGACATCTGGCAGCCATCGCGCTGGCGTACGTCGCGAGCGCGCTCGGTGCGGCCTTTGCGGGCGACTGGCTCGTGCTGGTGTTCATGTGGGAGATCATGGCGCTGACGAGCACGCTGCTGGTCTGGCAGTACGGTGGCGATGCGGTCCGTGCGGGCTATCGCTACGCGCTGGCCCACGGTATCGGCGGGAGCCTGGTGCTGTTCGCGGTGATTGCACAGTACGCCGCTGTCGGCTCGTTCGCCATGGTGACCGAGGCGGGAGAAACGGTCGGCTTCGCCGACGGGATCCCGCTCTTGCTCGCGGTGCTCGGTATCGGTGTGAACGTCGCCTTCGTCGGCTTCCACACCTGGCTGCCGGACACCTACCCGCGCCCGCACTTCGCCGCGTCGGTGTTCCTCGCAGCGTTCACGACGAAGACGAGCGCCTACGTGCTCTACCGTGCGATTCCGGAGGGGAACCTCCTGCTCGCGTACATGGGTGGGGCGATGGCCGTCTACGGCGTCGTCTTCGCGCTGCTCCAGCACGACATGCGTGCGCTGCTGTCCTACCACATCCAGGCCCAGCTTGGCTACATGGTCGCAGGTATCGGAATCGGCTCCGCGATCGGGATCGCCGGCGCGATGGGGCACCTGTTCAACAACGTGCTCTACAAGAGCCTGCTGTTCATGGCCGTCGGGGTCGTCATCTACCGAACCGGCGAGAACGACCTCTACAAGCTCGGTGGCCTCTGGCGTGAGATGCCACTGACTGCGATCGCCTTTGCCATCGGTGCGCTCTCGATTACCGCCGTGCCCGGCTTCAGCGGCTTCATCAGCAAGGGGATGGTGCTCGACGCGGCCGATCCGGCCTACTACGGCGGCAGCGAGTATCAGGCGCTGTACTGGTTGCTGTTCATCGGTGCGATCGGCACGTTCCTCTCGTTCATCAAGCTCGGCTACTACGTCTTCTTGCATGGCCCATCCGAGTACACGGTCAAGGACTCGAGAACGGGACAGACGGTCGCGATGTTCTCCGTCGGTGGTGCCTGTGTCCTGCTCGGACTGCCGGCGATCGGCTGGCCGGTCTTTGCCGACCTGTTGCCGCTGGTCGATGGGATCGGTATTCCAGACATGGCCATCAACGAGCTCCAGCCCTACAGTGCCAGCCACCTTCAGGACGCTCTCATCCTGATCGTCATCTCCGTTATCGGCTTCAAACTCATCCGCAAGCCGCTCTCGAAGATGGACTACTCCGACCCGTCGTTGATCGTGAACCCGACCGGCTACTACCTCGGCCGTGGCACGATGCTCGCGACCACCGAGCTCTACGCAGCTGTCGACAACGCCGTCGTCAGCGGCGTCAAGCGCTGCTACTGGGCCGGCAACAACCCAGTGCTCGCCGTCGACGAAACCGCTCGCCGGCTCCCGATGGTCGACGTACCGGAACGCCAGCACGCTGATGGTGGCCGCTCATCGACGATCCATCTCCGCGCAGGAATTGGGACCACAGTCTTGCTTTTGACGATCATCCTTACGGTCGTCATCTGGCTGCTGGTGTAGTCGGCTCCCTCTGTACGGTTCTCTCATCGAATTTCTGTCACTCGCAGTTCTCGAACGACCACGTCTCGCGACGCGTCTCCTAATCCTAAAACAGAGCTCGGCGCACCGTCCGCCGTCGGCCGCGTCTACTGGTATTGCTACTGGGGTTACTACTGCTGCCTACTCAGAGTCCGTCTGCCCACTGGATCGCGTGCTGTGAGAGAGTATGGTGATCTCGAGTGGCTCGTCAACTGGAACCGCGATCGAGCGCTCTCCGTTCGGCGTCCGCAACGTCGGTCGCGACCGCGTCGCTTCGCGTCGCACGCGTTGACGGCTGGTGCTGGTGTCGTCACCGTCGCCACCTGTTTCAGCGCGAACGCCGCTGGGTGTCAGGTACTCGCCGCTGGCCTCGAGTCCTGCATCTTCACAGAGGCGTTTCAGCACTGAGCGCGCACCTTCGGTCGTAATCGCCGGCGGCGCAATTGCGTGCTCGCGGGCGAGTTCGGTCGCCGTCGCCTCGTCGGACAGCGCCTCGATCTCCGCGTCGTCGTATCCCCGATCCGCGAGCGCATCGCGAACGCGGCGGGCGATCGACGGCGCGTGTCGCGTTGGAAACAGCGGCCAGTCGTTCGACGGCGGATCGAGCACCACGCGGTACCGCCGCAGCGGCGTTCTTGCTGGTGCGAGCAGCGACACGTCCTCGAGACGCTGGGACTTGCCGAGCACTCGAATCGTGCCCGTATAGAAGTCCACGTCGTCCCAGGTGGCCCCCGAGCGCCTGTCGTCCTCCGGCACCCGGAACAGCTCCGCACCGCGGACACTCGAGTGTGCGAGCAGCGCGACCATGGCGTACTCGCGAAGGCGACTTCGTCGTTCGGTTGGTGTCGCCCCGTCTGCTGTGAGCGCGCGTTCGCGGACGTAGGTTTCGAGGCGGCGGCGTTGTTCGAGGTTCCAGGCGGTGGTGTCTGTGTCGCCGTCCTCGTCAGCGCCGGCGCTTGCGCTTGGTAGCGCCGCTTCCGCGGGATCGGTTGCAGCAGGATTCGTCTCGAGGATGCCACCGCGGACACACCACGAGAGGAAGGCTCGGACGACGGCGTAGTAGGTGTGGGCGCTCGAGGCGGTGTAGGCCCCGCGCTCCGTTTTCTCGCGGAGGTCGGCGGCGTACGCTCGCGCGTGGGTGGACTCGAGTGCGAACAGCGAGGTGAGGTCGAACTCGCGGTCGACCCAGTCGGCGAAGCGGTGGAGGATGGATTCGGCGTTGGCGGCGTATGCGCCTGCGCCGGGGCCGTCGGGGTCGCCGACGGCCTTGCGCTGGAGGTAGGTGTCGATGGCGTCGCTGATGGTGACGTCTGTCCTGGTGTCGGTGTCGGTGTCGGTGTCAGTGTCGGTATCGGTGTTGGTGTTGGCGTTGATGCCGGCGTCGAAATCAGTCACGCCGTCCTCACCCCGCGTTCGAAGCGACGAGAACGGCAGCCCAGACCACGGCCGGAACCGTCGCAGTCTCTCATCTGTTCGTCTCCTACTGTGTGGGCGCGACAAATCTGTGTTTCGGTGAGCACACCGCGGAAGAAATGGGCTGCGTGGCCGGGCTACTCGAGATACCCCAGGTCTGCGAGCCGCTGCTCGACGGCATCGTCGTCAGTCGCGACGGTCGCCTCCTCGTCGCGGCGGGCATAGTCCGTCGTGCCACTCGAGTCGAGACACGGGAGCACCGATCCATCCATGCGCTCGTCCGTGGGCACGCCGAGGCTCGCCAGCACGGTCGGTGCGACGTCGAACAGGTGTGCGTTGCCGACGCCAGCCGCGCGGTCGACACCTGTGCCCGCGACGGCGACGGTGCCCTCGAGTTTGTGGTTCCAGGGCTCGCTCGGCGGACCAAACTGCTCGTCTCGCAGCGTTGCAGAGATGAAGTGCTCGAAGTCCGTGGGGATCGTCACGATGTCGACCGCGCGGTCGCTCTCGGGGCCGTGGAAGTACTCTTCACGCGGGCGAACCGCCTCGAAGACAGGGTCGCCGTCGGGCGTTTGCGCAGAGCGCAAGGCGTCGATGACCTGTGTGCGGACCGTTTCGTACTCTGCCTCCGGAACGACACCGTTCGGCTCGCGACCCTCGACGTTGAGCCGGACGCCGAGTTCGATGCGCGAGCGGACGTACGCACGGGAAGTCGGGAAGTCGACCTGCGTTGCGCCCGCGCTGACGAGTCCCGAGGGTGCGTGGGCAGCCGCGAAGTCGGCGAGTCTGAGGCGCTCCAGTACGGCTCCGATGCGCTGGCTCGTGAGCCCGACACTCGCGGCGGCGGCCATCGCGCGCTCGGAAAGCCCCTGCTCGCGCTGGGTCGTCTCCTCACCTTCTTTGAGCGAGTCATCGCGGACCGTCGCCCAGGTCGGCATCCCCTCACCGCCGTTCGTGGTCTCGACGTGGCCCTCGCGGCGGAGGAACTCGTTCACTCTGAACTCGTAGCCCTCGTAGGGACCCATGCCGTGGTCGCTCGCGACGATCACGGTGTCCGGGTCGTGGGTCTCGAGAATACCGGCAAGCTGGCGGTCGACTTCGCGGTAGATCTCGCGGATCGCCGCGTCGTTCTCAGGCTCCTTGTGGAAGATCGAATCCGTTGCCTGGAACTCGAGGAAGCCGAACTCGGGTTCGAACCGGTCAGCGAGGTACTGGAAGGCCTCGCCGCGCATGCGGACGCAGTCAGCGTACGCGCCACCCAGATCGTCGGCGTCCTCGTTGGGGTAGACGCGGTACTCGCCGATCGATTCGCGGACGTCCTCGAGTAGCCCCTGGGGATGACAGGCCGGATTCTCCGGTGCGGTGTAGCCTGGGATCACTGCGCCGTCGAACTCGCGGGGCGGGTGAGTGACCGGCACGTTGACGACGACGCTCGTGATGCCGTGCTCGGAGAGGAGTTCCCACAGGGCGGGCTCGCGAACGTCGCTGGCGTTAACCACGTCCCAGTCGTAGCCATCGAAGGAGAGAAAGCCGAAGACGCCGTGCTTGCCGGGATTCTTGCCGGTGTAGAGCGACGGCCAGGCGCTGGCCGTCCACGGCGGAATCTGGGACTCGAGTGGCCCGTTCGCGCCGTCCTCGTAGATCGATTCGAGTGTCGGGAGATCGCCGGCATCGAACAGCGGCTCGAGAACGTGGTCGCAGGCCGCGTCGATCCCGACGAGCAGGGTCTGCAGCGACGAATCGTCGTTCATCGAGGGGGAGTCCTCGGCCTCGACCTTTCGTTATGCGTGCAGTTACCCGGATTCGGCGACTGGACCACTATCGATCGAATCAGCGTTGTTCACGAGCACGCAACAGTCAGCCAGTGCAAAACGATGGGTAACTGGGACCTACCGCGTGGCACTCGTCGCAGCCGTTCTACTTCACCGAGTCGTACAACGACGCCACCGTCTTCATCCCCCATGAGCCGTACTCCAGACTGTAGTACGTCTCAAGTTCCGGGTTGAACTTCGCCTTGTACCGATTGATCCGGCGCGTATCCGCACCCACGAGATCGTACGTCTCCAGGCCGCGTTCCATCCCGTCTTCCATAATCGCCCAGTCCAGCAGATCGTTCGTCGGCACGTCGACGTCCGTATCCGTCCGGACACCGCCCATCCACCGCCCCGTTCTGTCGCCGTACTCGAGTGCCAGAATCCCACCAACGAACTCGCCGTCGACACGCAGGGTGTAGGGTCGAACGGCACCGGTCGCCGTTCGGTCGGCCAGATCCTGGACGAACTCGAGTGGGACGCCGAAGCTGATGTCCTGTGATTCGTAGCGGTGCTTCACTTGCTCGTGGATGAGGGCGATTTCTTTGGAGTCGCCGACGGTGACCTCGTACTCGTCCTCGTCGGTACTCGTGATGTTGCTCCGCGCGTCGCTGCTGAAGGACATGAGGAGGTCATCGCGCTCGCGCGTGAGGTCGACCGCGTAGGTGTACTCCGGCGTCGCGTCGAACTCGTTCCACTTGAACGGCCGTGCGTCCCCAACACCTGTACTGGTTCGAATGTGGGCGTATCGCGGCGAGAGTTCGGACTGGATCCACTCGAGACAGCCGTCCATGAAGCGCTGGCGACGGCGCTCGCGTTTTCGCTGTTTGAGCTTCCCCATGTTCAGAAACGCCGGGCCGAGGTAGGGGACGCGGATGTGTGGTGGCGGCGAGAAGACGGTCGTCACGAACTGTTTTTTGAGTTCGAACACCGGGAAGAGGCCGACTGGCTCCTGTCCTTTGAAGCCGATCAACGGGTGCAGCGTCGACCCGGAGTGTTCGGCCTGTACTTCGAGTGCCTCGAGTTCGTGACACAGCGTTCCCTGCGGGGAGCGCTGGACGTGATCGTTCCAGCGCTCGCGGTCGTCATCTGTGGCAACACGAACGTCGATGCTCATCGTCCACAGCCACCTCCGATCAGTTTGGGGGCGAGACGACACGGTCTGGGGGCGAGCGAACCGTCACCGCGTTTCGTGTCTGCGTCTGTCGCTGGAGGTACACTCCTGTCCATATCGTGGATCCCACCGCTGTGCACTTTGTAAGCGACCTGTTTCCGTACTCGAGTCCCTTGCCCCACTACGCGCCACTCTCATCGAGCTGGGCCACCGTCGTTGCTTCGCCGCCGGTCGTCGGGAATCGCACGACGGCCGTGTGTACCGCGACGGCTACCGAATCCAGACAGTCGGTTACGTGACTAGTAACAATGACCGAACCACTCGAGTGGTGGCTAACTGACGCATACATGAAAGAGATTCTGGATACGCAGCCGTTCGCGACCGTCGGGCGGGGAACGAGAGCGGTGGCTCGGCTCCCGGCCGATCTGGTCGGTATCGCCGGCATCGCCGCCGTTTCGGCCCTCCTCTTGTTGATCGTCGACGTGTCGTCACCCGTCCTCCGCGCCGCCGTCGGCTTCCTGCTGTTGTTCGTCGCACCGGGGTACGCTCTCGTCTCCGTGCTCTTCCCGCGGGAGAACCTGTCACCGAAAACGACCGCAACGCCGCTGTTTGCCCAGACGCTCTCCGTGAGTGGTGTCGAGCGCGCTGCACTCGCGTTCGGCCTGAGTGTCGCCCTCCTCCCGCTGTTCGGGATCGGTATCGCGCTCACTCCGTACACGTTCTCCTCGACGGCCGTCGTCGGCTTCATCAGCGGCTTCGTGCTCGTCTGCGCCTTCCTCGCTGGCATTCGACGCGTTCGTGTCCCCGAACAGAACCGCTACGAGTTCAGTTTCAGCCGCGCGTACGATACCGTTCACGCGGCGCTGTTCGGCACCAACTCGGCGGTTCACACCGCGGTTAACCTCCTCCTGGTGGCGAGCATGCTCATCGCCCTCTCCAGTGTCGGCTACGCACTCGTCTCGCCACAGGACGGCGAACAGTACACCGAACTCCAACTACTCACCGAGGACGACAACGGCGAGCTGGTCGCCGCCGACTACGAGACGACGACCGCTCCGAACGAGTCTGTCTCACTGGCGATCGACATCGAGAACCAGGAACAGTCCGAGCAGGCTTACACCGCCGTCGTCCAAGAGCAATGGGTTGACGACGGCGAGGTCTTCGACCGAATCGAACACGACCGGCTCGAGTACACGCTCGCGGACGGCGAGTCAACCCAGGACGTGGTATCGATGACGCCGGAGGCAGAGAGCGGGACGGTTCGAATGGCAGTGTTACTGTACGACGAGTCGGTCCCGGAGTCGCCGACGATCGAGAACGCGGATCGATCGACGTACCTGTGGGTAACTATTGACGGTGGTGATGCGGATGCTGTGGGTGGTGATACAGACGATGAGGTAGATGAGGAGGATAACGACGACGATGACGACGATGAGGATGACGACGACTAACTACCGCCTTCCGCCTCACTCGAGAGCCACTCCGAATCGGACACGCCTCGAGAAGGATTGAACTTGACTCGAGTGTCGCGTGCAGTCATAGTGGTATTGGAGTCGGTGTTCTCGCTGGTGAGGAATCGTAGCGACAGGGTGGAGAGTGATACCTGACCGTTGAATGACCGTCCGATAGTGGTTGAATCTATTTCGTTGGTACTGTCTCTCGATACCGGGCGAACGACTCACTGCTGGGGTTGTCTGGGATGTGACAGAGGCGGAGAGAGTGGTGGTTTGTGACGCAACCCGTCGACTATAGTAGCTATTGCAAGTCACTGCACACCTGACCGACCGACAGCTGTACGATCAGTGTGTAACTAGTTGCAGTTGTTACTATAGTGAGCAGTAGCTCACTCGCGGCTCAGCGGGACGACATTGAAGGCGATCGCGGCGAGGACGAAACCGAACAGTCCAATTGCGATGCCGAGCGCGCCGCCTGCTGCCGAGCCGGCGGTGACGAGTTCTCGAGTGCCGACGGCGATAAAGAGCAACGAGAACCCGAGGAGGGCGACGGTTCCAATGGTGTCGTACAGTGCGTCTCTGGTTCCTTGCCGCACGTCGGCTGTACTGTCGTGCTGGGGCTCTGGCGCTGGCTCGGATGAGTCGGTCGAGTGAGACGGGCTACTCGGGACCATTGTCACTGACTGTTCGTCTCGTTTCCAGTTAAACCTGGCAGTCTCGTTAGGCGACGCCAGCTGTGACTCGGTACTCGACTCACCGGTCTCGGTACTCACAGACTTACCCGTCGCAACCGGTGAATAACAAGGATAGCTACGGGATAACGTCGCGCCAGCTCCGAATGTCTCCCCAGTCAGCCGTCACCGAAGAACCGTTCCGAAAGCTCGCGCTCGCGGTCGGCTTCCTCGCAGTTGCTGTCAGCGCGTTTCTCGCCCACGGTGCGCCCGCTGCCGGCTACGAGCTCTCGCTCTACACGATGACGCCGGGTCGCGTCTGGGCCGGGCTGCTCGTCGCCATGGCAATTGCACTCGCTGTCGCGTTCGTTCCCCCGTCCTGGGTCGGATCGGGAACGCGAGCGGGGACCGAGGCAGACGACGGTGGCGGCGAAACCCGGCTGTTCACCAGTCGCCCGCTCGCGCTCGCCCTCGGCGGACTCACGATGATCGTCTTTGCCGGACTCCCGCTGATCCGCGGCTACCAGTTCTTCGGCAATCACGACGCGCTTACTCACCTCGGCTGGTCGCGAGCGATAGCCGAAGGGACGATCGTCCCATTCGATCTGTATTATCCTGGTATCCACACCGTGGCTGCGATGATCAACGCCGCGGTCGGCGTCCCACTCGAGCAGTCGTTGCTCCTCGCTATCCTCGCGACGATGATCGTCTTCTGGATTTTCATTCCACTCTGTGTGGGGACCATCATCTCGGATCGTCGCGCGGTCGTGATCGCGGCGTTCTCGTCGTTCCTCCTTCTGCCGATCACGACGATTTCGATGTATATGACGGCCCACGCGATGTCCCAGGCGGTTCTGTTCTCGGCACTGCTGTTCTTCCTCTTCGCAAAATACCTCCGTGCCGACCGCTCACTCGCAACGGTGTCCGCTGTCGGTGCCGCCTTCGCGCTCGTTTCCGTCGCGACGGTCGTTTACCACCCGCAGCTGGTCGCACACCTGATCGTCGTCTTTCTTGGCATCTCGCTGGTGCAGTTCCTCGCGCGCCGGATCGCCTCGCAGGGACGGATCGCGAGCCAGACGCCGATGTACGGTCAGGCGCTGTTCCTGATCGTGCTGTTTCTCGCCTGGACCTCGAATCATGGCTTCTTCAGCGGGATGATCGATCACTTCCTGAGCGCGGCTGTCGACTTTATCCTCAGAGATGGCGGCGGAGCCGGTGATACAGTCGCCATGCAGGGGGCCTCGCTCGGTGCGCTCGGGAGCGGTCTCGGCGAGATTTTCGTCAAACTGTTCACCGTCCACCTCCTCTTCACGCTGCTCACCGCGGGGCTCATTCTGGCCGCTCTCGGCGCGCGAAACTCCGAGTGGCTCGCCCGTGTTCGACCCGAGACGCTGTACTTCGCCGTCGCACTGGTGGGGCTGGGGCCGCTGTTCGTCATTTACTTCCTCGCACCCGGCTCGACGATGTACTTCCGCGTCTTCGGACTGATGATGGTCTTCGTGACGGTTCTCGGTGCGATTGCGATCTACGGGCTGACGGGCCGTTTCTCGGGACGGTGGCGTGAGTCGCGGTTCGTCCCCTCGGGACAGCCGCTGCTCGCGGTCGGCTTCGCGCTCCTCCTGTTGCTGTCGCTTGTGGCGGTCTTTCCCTCGCCGTACACCTACAACCCGTCACCACACGTCAGCGACCAGCAGATGAGTGGCTACGAGACCGCCTTCGACACGCAAGCCGACGAGGTCGATATCGTCGGCCTACGAAACGGTCCGAACCGATTCGACGACGCGATTCACGGGAACGACGAGCGGATGCGTCTCCACTTTGACGTACCCGAATCGGCGTTTGGCTCCGGACTCGTCGACGAGTACGACAACGACCGGTACCTCGTGGTGAGCCAGTACGACTACGACCGCGAGGTGTACGCCTACGGCGAACTCCGCTACAGTGACGGCGACTTCAACGCGGTTGAGAACGAACCAGGTGTGAACCGCATTCACACGAACGGCGAGTTCGACCGTTACTACATCGATGCCGACATGAGCGACGCTTGACTCCGTTGGCCATCGTTCACTGACGTCGTCGGCGCTGGCTGAGCGTATGGCTATTTGCTGTCTTCTCACTGCGTTTATTCTCCGCCCCTCACCTCGTCCTCGTTCCAATTCTTGCATCTATTATCAACTCGGATATCTGACTGGTTCATTCGACTGGAGCCGCATGACGATTGTCTGTCCGTATCCCCCACACAACCACCAGCTACCATCGTCTCACCACACGGAAAGGAGCTGTTGCCAACGCGTGATCGGGTCCAGTAGCGCACGGCATCGGCCGAGTCCCCGCGCGAAATCGGTAACAGATCTATAACAATAGCACTCTGTGTTCGTCTTTCGGAGGAGAATGACAGTCAAAACGGCAGTAGTCGGTGCCGGAACAGTCTCGGAGGTTCATCTCTCGGGAATCGACAAGAACCCGCGGACGGAACTCGTCGGCATCTGCGACCTCGACATCGACCGAGCGCGCGAGGCGGCTTCCCGGTACGATATCACGCCCTACGGCGACATTGACGACCTCCTCGCCGAGGAGTCGCTCGACTGGCTCCACATCTGCACCTCGGTTCAGAGCCACCTCCCGCTGGCCAAGCGCGCGATCGACGCCGGCGTTCCGCTGCTGATCGAGAAGCCGGTCACCGAAACTATCGAGGAACTCGAGGAGCTCGAAGCCTACGCCGACGAGCACGGCGTCCCGGTCTCACCGGTTCACCAGCACAACTTCGACCCGGTGATGCGGTCCGCTCGTCGGATGATCCACTCCGGCGAACTCGGCGAGATCCGCGGCGTCGACCTGATCTACACGGGCCTGTCGACCCCGGACGAGGCGAACCGTGGCACCTGGGTCTTCGACCTCCCTGGCGGCGAGTTCGAGGAGGGACTCCCCCACCCGATCTACTCCGCGCTCAGAGTCAGCGGCTTCCCGAAGAGCGAGGAGTCCATCTCGAGTATCACTCGACTCGTCGGCGACTACGACGACGAGTTCGCCTACGACTCCGCCCAGTTGCAGTACGTCACCGAAGACGACGTGCTCTGCAGCCTGAAGATGCTCTCGAGTTCGAAGCCACGTCACGAAATCTACGTCCACGGCACCGAGAAGTCGATCCAGCTCGATATGGTCCTCCAGACGATCCAGACCGTCGACGAGGAGTATCACCTCTCTTCGCTCAAGAAGGGCAAGCAGGCGATCACCCGCTCCGCCGGCTACCTCTCCGGGCTGCTCTCGAACGCCAAACTCGTCGCCGACGGCCAGTTCAACGACGACTGGGAGACGGCAATCAAGATGAACGCCCACTACGCGCAGTTCGACCGAACCGCCCGCGCCATCGAGGCCGGCACCGAGATGCCGGTCTCACTCGAGTCCTCGAAGTGGACGATCCGACTGATCGAGGCGCTCCGGGACTCGAGCACACCCACTGTCGACGCACCGGCGACAATCTAAGACGGCGCAGTTTGGTTCGTTCTGAATGAAACAACAGATTATTCGCGGCTTCAGGGCGACGCTCGTCGCCGAAATCGTCCGGACGATTGCGAAGGGCGTGCTCATGGTGTCGCTCGCGAGCCTGTTTCTGACGCCCGACGAGTACGGCCTGCTCTTTCTCGCAATTTCGGTCTTCAGCGCCTCGCTGCTGTTCAGTCGCCTCGGAATCCCCCGGTCGACGGCGCGGTATCTCGCGGAGTTTCGGGAGACGAACCCTGGACAAGTCCCCCACATAATCCGGGATTCGTTGCGATTCCTGACAGCCGTCATGCTGACCGTCTCGATCCTCATCGCGGTGTTCCACCAGCAACTGGCGGCGCTGTTCGGCGAGAGCGAGCTGGCACCGCTGCTGGCGCTGGGTGTCGTCTACATCAGTTGCTGGACGATCAACTCCTACGTGCACACGATCTTTCAGGGATTCAACCGCATCCCCTGGAGTGCGCGCGTAACGATCCTCACAAACGTCACCACGTTGCTCTCGGTTCTCGTGTTCCTCGTCGCCGGTTTCGGCGTCATCGGCGCGCTCACCGGCTACGTCCTCGGCTACGTGCTCGGTGCCGTCTACGGCCTCACCCTGCTGTACCGGCTGCTCGGCGAGTTCGACGCCGCCGACGAACGCGAGCCCGGCCTGCGACGGCGGTTACTCGAGTACAGCCTACCGCTGACCGTTTCGGATGGCGCGAACGTGGTCTACAAGCAGGTGGACACCCTACTTATCGGCGTCTTCCTCACGCCGGCAGCGGTTGGCTATTACGTGCTGGCGAAGCAGATTTCGGACTTCGTCATCGCGCCGGCGAGCTCGCTCGGATTCACCGTCTCGCCCTCCTACGGCAAGTACAAGGCCAACGGGGAACTCGAGAAGGCCGCTGATGTCTACGAGACGACGTTCAAACACAGCGTGCTGTTCTACATCCCCGCTGCAGCGGGGCTGATCGTCGTCGCTGAGCCCCTGGTACAGTACGTCTTCGGACCGGCGTACCTGGAGGCGGTGCTCGTCATCCAAATCTTCGCGTTCTTCATCGTCTTCCAGGCGATCGACAAGATCACGAACGATGCGCTCGACTACCTCGGCCGTGCGAAACACCGGGCGATCTCGAAGGGTGTGACCGGTGGCTTCAACTTCGGGCTAAACCTGCTGTTGATCCCAACGATTGGCATCGCCGGCGCGGCGATTTCGACGGTCGTCAGCTACGGCATCATGATCTCGGTGAACATCTACCTCATCTGGTCCGAACTCCCAGTCTCGCTGCCATACCTTGGAAAGTCCGTGGTCGCAGTCTCGGGAATCGCACTCTGTATGGCCGCCGTCGTCGTGGTGGCGCTGCCGATGGTCACGAATCTGGTGTCGCTGCTCGCACTCGTCGTGGTTGGCGTCCTCGTCTGGGCGACTATTTCGGTGACGAGCGGGATGCTCGACGTACAGAACGTGCTCTCGTGAGCCTTTTCGGTCTGTTCTTTTCCTCACCCTCGTTGTTCTTGGGGTCCTCCCGGTTTCGTTCAGCGCTTTCGTCTATAGTAACAACTGCAACTAGTTACACACTGATCGCACGTTCGCGGTTCTCGCTCAGTTCACTCGCTCCGAACCGCGCTGCCGCCGTGCGATCAGGTGTGCAGTGACTTGCAGTGGCTACTATAGTTCGCTGTGACGTGATAGAGACGTGCGGCCTCACGAATAGGCTGGCCTCACCACCATCGCGCCAGCCTGCCAAGAGCGTTCGACCACACTCACTGACCGCCGAGTGCGCGTGAGGGTACTCGAGTGTCGATAGCCGAAATGCGAGTCCAAACAGTTGGATTCTGTTTCCGATGGGAATCAGCAGTCACAATGTATTGAGCGTTGAATTTATTCGAAATTTCTACTATCTGTCTTTCGTGAATGCGTTCGATTTCGAAGGTGGGGGGCGTACTGGCGGGTGATCTCTTACCGGATCAGCGGGGATAGGGTGAATACCGATATGTTTTCTATAAAATACAATGAATAGACAGTCATAGGATTCTATATATTATATCGCGAGAAATTGACTGTGTTGGCTGCCTATATTCGGATAAACGGAAAGTTTATGACCCTGACTTCAAATCTCCTGACTGTATGGCACGCGATACGGTATTGGATGACGACGGATCTAGCGATCAAAATCCAGCAGACGGTGTTTCAGACGGTAATGACAGCATACTTGGTCGGCGCGGCTACCTCGGCCTCGTCGGCTCGGCGGCAGCAGCAGTCACGATGTCCGGGGTCGGCGCGGCCGCCGAGGACTACGACGTTATCGAAGTTGGAGCGGGACAGACGCGGACGGTTCGCCTGAGCGATGGCGAGTCCTTCTCGAACGTTCTGATCGACATCACGGCACCGAACGCGAAGTTCCACATTCGTGCGATTGCCGACAACTGGGAGATTCGCAACGTCGGTTTCCGCGGCAACTGGGATAGCACTGCCAAGGAAGACGCGATTATCTGCCAGGTGAACAGCCCGAACGCGAGTGGACTGATCGAGAACGTCTACTTCATGGGCAACGAGAACGACAACTCCTATCCCGGTATCACCGGCATCAACGTGGCCAACGGTCACGCTGGCGACCTCGAGATTCGTAACGTCAACATTCAGAACTGCCCAGACAACTCGATCTACGCGAGCAATCCTGGCGACTCCTCGCGACACCCGAGCGGTTCGGGTGGCGGTGGTCCCGTCGTGATCAAGGACTCCTACGCACGCAACTCCCGTGCGGCCGGCTTCCGCGTCGGTACCGACGGCTCGATCGTCGAGAACTGTGTTGCCGTCGACTGTGACAAGGGCTTCTGGGGCTACTATGAGCACACGGCGGTCAAAGACTGTGACATCTCCGGCTCGGCACACGCAGACGTCCGGTGTGGCGCACCGGACTGGGTGAAGGGCCAGAACGCCGAAGTCACAGTCACGAACACGCGCTACGAAACAGACGACAACCGCGGTGCTGCGATCCACGGCTCGTCGTCCGGAACACCACAGCGCACCGAACCGAGCGAGGTCGAGGGTGTCCCACTGAGCGCAGAGGAGGCAGCATCCGGCTCGTCAGGATCAGGACGGCGAGACGACGGCAGCAACGAGGATGACAAGGACGAGTCGGGAAATGAGGAACCGGCTGACGGGCACCTCCTCTCGTTCGTCACCGAACCCGACGCACGATACGCTGGCTACGAGTTCACCGCTGACGGACCGGTTGGGTTCGCAGAAGTTCCCGACCCAACGCCGTCTGGTGGACGCATCGAAGGCGGGACGTACACCTCCGAGGACTTCGTCGAGGAGACCGACGACGGCTGGCACGCTGGCGGTGTAACCGGCGGCGGCCACGGTGACGCGTTCCGTGTCGATGGGACGATCACGTCGATTGAGGTCGGCCAACCCGACGTGATGTGGGTCGAACTCGACGGCGAACGTCTCGACCCGGACGAAATTATCGAACAGACCGGCGGTGAGCCGGACGATGACGACACGGATGAGGGAGACGACGGTGACGAGTCTGACGAGCCAGACGAACCAGATGAACCGTCGGACGAACTCACAAACGTCATCGTCATCGATGCCTGTGACACCAGCCGCGAAACTACGTTCTCGTTCGACGTTACCGGCGAGGTCCGGCACACACCGTACCTGGGCTCCCAGAGCGGTTCGATCTCGGGCTCGACGGTCTCCGGAACGATCGCCAACGCCTGTGATGCCTACGAGTTCAGCGGCGACATCGAGAACTTCCGACTCGCAGGCAACGCGAACGTCTCCGTCGAGTACGACGCGCTGTAGCGATACAGCCGTCGAACTGGTTAGTCGGTCAACTGGGCAGTCGGTTACAGTCATCCCGACTGCAGCTGTCGGGAACGACCCGCTTTGGGGACGTGACCACGATGATGCACGCTATTTGACCGACTCCTTCTCTTTGTAGTACTGATACGCGTTCCGCAGGTCCCGAACGAACGGCCGCGGATCGTCGAGACTCGCGTAATCGAATCGCGTTTCCCGGCCGATCGACGACAGGATCTCCGAGAGCGACCCCGTGAACGAGGGTTTCTCCGCCAGCTCCACGTCGTCGAACAGAATCGAGTACAGATAGAGCAGTTCTCCGCGCAGCAGGTGGCCGGCGATGTCCGCCTGGTAACTGTGCTCGATCGCCTCGCGGTCTCCGGTCGCGAGCTGCCAGTAGTAATACGGAAAGTCCGCGCCCGCCTGCACCGAAAACGGCAACGACGACCAGAACCGCGGATTGATCTCCATCAGCTTGAACTCACCGTCCTCATCGCGCAGGAACTCAACCATTGCCAGTCCGTGCCAGTCGAGGTGCTCGAGTAGATCTCGGCCGGCCTCCTCGAGTGCCGGGATGCGAACGGACTCCCGGTAGGAACTCGCGCCGCCCGCGTAGCTGTAGCCGCGGATCTGGCGGTGCTGGAACGTGGCGACCGGCTCACCGTGGTCGTAGAGCGCGAAAAAGCCGTACTCGTCGGTGACGGGAACGTATTCCTGGAGCAACGGTTGGTGACCCATCTCCTGTGTGAGCGCGTCGATATCCGGCTCGGTACCGGGACTGAGATACTCTGTTTTTGGCGGATCGACGTACTGTCTGGGGCCGTAGTCGTCGAGGTACTCGTCAGCGAGCACTGCATATCGGGCCTTGACGATCCACTCCTGGTCCCACGTTCGGTTGGCATCGTGAGCAGCATTGGAAGCGGGATTGGGTCCAGGATCAGGGCCAGAATCAGACCTGAGTACCCCCGTCTCTGGCACACCTACGCCGGCCTCTTCGGCGGCGTCGAAGAGACGGATGCGATCCTGGGCGCTGGCGAGGGTGTCCATGTCGGGCCAGGGGGTGGCAACGTGGTCGGCGAACTCGGATCTGTACTTCGCGAGGACATAGACGTCGACATCTCGGACGGGGATTATCGTCTGTACATCGGAGCGGGTGGCGACGGCCAGCAGCGCGTCCTTGTAGGCGACCAGATCTTCGTGGGGGTCCGGAACCGGGACGGCCTCGTCGCAGTACTTCGAGCGCAAGGCTGGTGCGGTTTCGTCCTCCGAGACGACGATGGTTCGGATGTCGCGTCGCCCGAGCGTCCGGAGACAGGCGACGCTGCTCGGAGCCGTGATCGCCGGGACGACGACGGAGTGGGTCCACGGCTCACCGTTCATGCCGGTCACCTGCTCGGATCAGTCGTTCTCGTCGTTGGTCTGGTTCTCGTTTTCGTTTCCGGTTGCGTCGCCGCTCTCGTCCCTGGATTCGCCCTCGCTTCCACACCCTCCCAGTCCCGCGTCGGTAAGCAACGAGCACAGTCCGCCGCCGATGCGGTGTCCTCGAGTACCGTGGTGTGCGAGCGTAGGGCCCCCCGTGTGTGCGTGTTTCCGTTCGCGCGTGGCTGTGGGTTCGAGTATCGGCCGTCCCGTTGCTGTCGATATCGATGTGTGCCATCACCGGTCTGGAGAGATCGAATACCGCTGAAAGCGTCCGCTGTCCCGCGCCGAAGAGAGCCATACTGCAATCCACAGAATCCCGAACGTTAGTTAAGAGCAGTGTACGCCAGCGAACGCGACGGTGATGTGGTGCCAGCGACGCCGATACGTTCTCAGTTCGTCGACTGACGCCTGAACGCACTCGTTGCGCAATGAGTGCGGTGTCACGTATGACCGAGATACAGATGGCTGCCGACGACTCGTAGGTGGTTCTTACCGCTCACATCACCGACACGCGACCGTTCTCTGGTCGTTCCCACAGCACCAAACTGGACATCCACCAGACATATGCGGGAGGCACGTGACAACGCAGCTATGGTCTCCCTGCTATCTCCACCTGCGACTGTCGCCGAGCAACGCCGAAACGGCCGTCTGCTGATCGGATCCGGTCTCGCCCTCGCACTCGCGTTCACCGGCTACAACATCTACAGCGGTGACCCCTGGACACTGCTTGCTGGTGTGTACGTCGTGACGGGAGTGATGATCGGATACGGATTGCTGTCGATCGAGGAGGCCAGCTACAGTTCCGACGCCGACATCGAGCGAAAACAGCGCCGACACTACCGGGCGGGCTACTACGCCTACCTCAGTATGTTGCTCGTCGCCGCCGTCGACGGTCTGTTCGCAGTCATCGCCGCGACTGACCCCTTGACGTACCTCTGGGTCGGATTACTCGTCTATCTCGGGTCCCTCCTGATCGTTGGCCGTGGCCAGGAGCACAGATCGACAGTGCCACAGTGACCGTCTCGGCACCGAGGCCGTACGAGAACAGTAGGCCGCTCCTCCCTCTTCCTTACTTCAGCGAGCCAGCGACCCGCTCGTACGCCGACTTCGCGAGCGTCATCTCGAGTCCCGCCGACTCGACGGTGTAGTACGGCCGAAGCTCACCGTTGAACTTCCCCTTGTACTCACATAGCCGCTCCGTGTTCGCACCAACCAGATCGTAACCGACGACGGACTCGAGTGCCGGCTCCGTGACGATGTCCTCCAGGATCACCCGGTGGAGGCAGTTGTTGACGCTCACGTGGTCGTAGGAGGCGGTGACGCCGCCCTGCCAGTAGTACGCCAGGTCGTTCGAGAACAGCGTGATGATACCGCTCTTGTACTCGCCATCGGGGGTTCGCGCCACGTACACCCGCCAGCGGTCGTCGTCCAGACTCGAGAGAAGGTCCCGCAGGAATGGGCGAGACATCGGCGCGGTGTCGTCGTACTCCTCGTACTGTGCCACCACGTCATCGTAGACCCGCAGCGCCGCGTCGATCCCTTCGGTCTCGATCGAGAGGTCGAGGTCGTCGTACCGCCGCATCTCATTTCGCAGGCTCTTGCTGAAGCCCGCCATCGCGTCCTCGACATCCTCGCAGTCCTCGAGGTCAACCACGTAGGTGAACGACGGTTCGGCTGCGAGGTCGTTCCAGACGTAGGGTCGCGGGTCGGTGTACTCGAGTGGGCAGGTCATTCGGAACAGCGTCGAGCGCCGGTCGGTTTCGAGATCCGCAAGGACGCCCTCGGCGAGTGCCGCGTTGATGCGCTCCCACTTGCGCTGCTTGGGGCTGTTCGGGTTGATGATTGGCCCAAGTCGCGGGACGCCGAGTCCCGGCGGGGGCGAGAAGATCGTGCGCCCGACTGGCTTGTCATCGACGAAGACGGGGAGCAGGCCAACGACCTGCTGGCCTTTGAACGCGCCGTACAGCCGTAACTCGCTGTCCGTGTGGGCATCGAGGACGGCGAGTGCGTCGGGGTCGTGAAAGACGTCGAAGCCGCGGGCGGGGAGAGCGTCGTCCCACGCCGCGAGGTCGAGTCGTTCGATGTCCATGTAGGTCTGGCTCCGATGACTGACGGTTTTGTTACCACGTCGTTACCCTGACGTAGCGGGTCCGATCCTGGCTGTTTGGGCTAGCGTCTCGAACCCGAGTATTGCTGTGAGCCCCCAGTCATCGAAACCACAATTTCCGCCCAATCCGAACCAGCCTGCGCCATCGAGAAGGTGTTGCGGACCTCAGTCGCCGCGCTTGCGTGCGAGCGGCGCAGCTCGTCCTCGTCGAGCAGGCGCTCCATCGCCGTGGCGATCGTCTCCGGGCGTCGATCCGACACGATGATCCCGTTCTTGCCATCCGTGACGGCGTCTGGAATCGAGCCGACGCGAGGTACGACCGGCGCGAGTCCGGTTGCCATCGCCTCCAGCAAGACGAGTGGCAGCGCGTCGCGCTCGGAGGTAAGTACGAACGCCCGCGAGCGGTGGTAGTAGTCGATCGGGTCGTCGACCCAGCCCGCGAGTTCGATCGTGTCCTCGAGTCCGCGCGCCCGGATGTGCGCTGCGACCTCGTCGTGGAGTGCTCCGTCGCCGACCATGACCGCGGTGTTGTTTTCGTGCCCGCGGGACTCGAGTTCGTCCATCGCCGCGACGAATCGGTGGGGGTCCTTTTCGGGGCCGAAGCGGCCGACCCAGACGACGTCATAGTCGTAGCCGGCGGCGTCCTCGTCGTCGCGGTCGGAGTCGAAGTCGGAATCAGAATCATCGTCGACAGTACCGGCCGCCTCGGGCCTGTAGGTCTCGACGTCGATCGGATTCGTCAGCCGAGCGATTCGCTCGGCGGGGACGCCACAGCGCTCGAGCCGGGCCGCGTGGTCGGGGCCGGGAACCGATACGACATCGAAGCGTCTGAACAGCCAGCGGACGACCGGGCCGTACCGCTGGGTCGCGTGATGGTCGAGGTCGATACCGATGATGCCGAGGTGGGCCGGCAGCCCGAAGATGGCCTTCAGCCCGAGTGCGTAACAGCCGTAGAGAAACAGCGAGATGGAGGCGACCGCGTCGTACTCGTTCCGGCGGGCTTCGAGAAGCGCGACGGCAAAGAGCAAGACGACGCGCAGGAGCCGCGGCCCGACCTGGGGAACGGTGACGTTTCGGGCCGCGTCGACACCCTCGACGGGTGCGAGCGAGACAAGCGTCGTCTCCCCTGCCACGTCTGCGAGCGGGCCGTAGTGGCGCTCGTTCTTGTGCGCGAGACCGGTGATGACGAGTACCCGCTGGGTTTCGGCGACGCTGCGGGCGTGGCTCGAGTCCTCCGTCGGACGCTCGTCTCCGTCTGCTGATGATTTTGCTCCCGTCGTTGTCTCCGTTCGGTCGCCATCGGCACCGTCGTCGCCACCGTCCCGCGTTCGAAGACTCATGACTGTGGGTCGGTCTCGCCGTTACAATCGCCGGTAGTCTCGTCCGGCGGTCGTCCGCCGTCGGTCGTTGGCCGGGCCAGCGCTTGGGCCTCCGCCTCAGTCGTACTCGACTCTATCGAGTTCACGACCGTCCCCGCGTCGGTGTCCGCATTCGCCACCGCCAGCAGGAACTCCGACATCGCGTAGGCCATCCAGCCCTGACACCAGCGCATCAGCGTCACTCGCTTCGTGTGATGGCGGTACTTCCGATAGTAGTATCGCCCTTGCTCGCCCTCGACCTGCAGATTCGCGAGTACCCAGCGGAGAATTCGCTCTGCCAACTCGAGTTCACCCTCCTTCGTGAACACGAGTATTCCCTGCGTGCTCGCGTGGATATCACGCGGGTAGGCGTTCTCCTCGTCGAAGTTCGGCGCGCCGTCGAGTTCCTGTCTCTTATACACATCTCT
>NZ_AOIN01000056.1 GCF_000337135.1 Natrialba chahannaoensis JCM 10990 | reverse complement strand
CAGCCCGCTCAGAGATGTGTATAAGAGACAGCCTCGTCGCCGAAGTAGTCGTAGAGGTCGACGAGCATGTGAGCCCCGATGGCGGCTGCATTGACGGTGTAGGAGTCATCGGGGTGGTTCATGTGGTAGTCCACCTTCGCGCCGGTCTCGACTTCCCGGTAGTTCAGGTCCTCGACGAGGAAGTCGGCGGCGGTGCGAGCGAGGTCGGCGTACTCCTCGGCGTCGTCGTCGGTACGGGCGGCCTGGAGGAACGCCCTGACGGCGTAGGCGGTCGAGACGATGTCGGGATCACTCGGCACGCCCTTGGTGTGGAGGTGCTGGATCGGGTGTCGGTGGCCGCCGCAGAAGCCGCTATAGTCCGTGATCTGTTCGTCGACGAGCCAATCGACGAGCCGGTCAGCCTCGCCTTCGGGATCAAATGGCAGGTCGTCCACACTCCGATCCGCGAGATCCTGGGTGGCCAACTGCTGGTAGTTCCGGTTGGCCATCGCGAACAGCGCCGTGCCCTTGTAGTTGCGCTTGCACTCGACGCGAAACAGCGGCCGCACGTCGACAGGCGTGCGCTTGACCGTTTCCTGGACGACGAGATTCAGCACGCGGTTCTCGACGGGAAGCGCCTGGAGGAGCTGACTGCTCAAGCCGTCGCCGTAGTCCGGACCGATATAGTCGTGTCGGCGCGCGTACGCAAGCGTCGCATCCAGTACGGGTTCGTACTGCTCGACGGTCTCCGCAGCCGTCACACCCAGCTCGACTCGCCCGCCGGTCTCGGTCACGCCGCCAGTGTCGGGAAATCCTTGCGACTGCATCTACTCGAGGCACCCCACTGCGTCCCATTATTATACGCTCGCTACCCGCTGTGTCGGCGACACAGCAAGCGGTTAGTCGGTACCAGTCGCACACGATGATGGTCGCCCGAACTGGTATGAGGGCGATAACAGGCACCTTGCGAGCGGCGGGAAGACGAACCACCAGAGCGGACTGAGCCACAGCGGTCCAACGGGTGGACGAGGCCTGCCCGCACAACTCTCGCGACAGCAGCAATTCCGACTGCCATCACAACCATTGTTGTTAGTCGTTCCGACGGGAGGTGTTGCGGCTTAAGCGAGGCAGGCCATAGACGGCGTCCCGCAAGTCGGATTGATCAGTCAGGAGTCCCTACTCCCGATACCGCACCGCGAGCAGGCCGATAAGCGCTGCGAGCGCCACGAGCGCACCGAGGCCACCGAAGCCGGGCATCGCTGACAGTCCTGATTCAGGCTCCGGTTGGGCCTGTGCAACCGTCAGCCCCTCGAGCGTGTCGACCGAGGCCGCGTACTCGTGCGTCGACCCCGAGGAGCCCTGATACTCCGTCGTCGACTCGTTCCACGCCGCACCATCTGCCCGCTCGTAGAGCGAGACGTCTTCGGGCGCAATCTCGTGCTCCTCGAGTACCGTCTCGTCTACGGTGAACATCACTGTCGCCGAGAGGTTCTCGAGTGTGGGTTCGCCGGAGACGGCCAGCGACCCGAGTCCGGGGACATCGTCCGGACTGCCGGGCAGGTCGTCGGGGTGGTTGTTTTCGAACGTGACGGTGGTGTCGCCGTCGAGGCCGCTTACGTACACGTCGTCGAATCGAACCTCGTCGACGGAGCCTGCCGTCGGTCGCAGGTGGATTTGGTCGTCGGAACTCGCGCCTTCGATCGTAGCTGCGAGGCCTGTATCCGCGGCGTCTTCGCCGCTGCCGCCACCGAGGAGGTCATAGGAGATAGACGGGCCGTCACAGGTTCCGGTCCGGATCGTTACCGGCTCGTCGAGCGACGGAATAGCTGTGCGGTCTGGGTTGTCCGCATCACCCGAGAGGATCTCCCAGTCGTTGATTTCGCCGTCGTCGTGGAAGTCTGGGTCGTAGAGTTCATCGTTGTCGTAGTGCTCTGCGTCCTCGTTGAACGCCGGGTGGATCGTCATCGCGAAGGCGTCGTTGAGGCCGCCGTTGATCGCGCCGCCGTCGGTGCGCTCGTCGGACCAGATCCACGACGCGCCGAGCCAGCCGTCGCCGCCGTACCACTCGGCCATGTTCGTCTCGCCGGTGTAGTTGTCGTCCTGGACGACCCACTCGGACTCCGCTGGGAGGCCGACGATATCGAACGTTGCGACACCGCCGGTGGAGTTCCCATCAACTTGGTCGTGAATCGTCACGAGGCTTAGCCCGTCAGTGCCCTCGTGGAGGAACAGGATACTGGTATCGTCTTCCTGGAGGTGCTCGGTGCCGTAGGAGCTGTACATCCGGTCGACGCCCTCCGGATGCGTCTCGTGGTTGCGATAGTCGTAGAAGGACTCGACCGTGCCGCCGCTCGAGAGCGGCTCGATCTGCTGGCAGAATCCGTCCTGTTCGATAACGTAGCTGTCAGCCGGTGGCGCGTTCGAAGCCGAGGCGCTCGGCGATGGCGTCGACGACGAGTCGCCGACCTGCGCGACGCCGCCGACACTGCTCAGGACGAGCAGAGCGACGACCGCGACAACCGCCGCTGGACGACGACTCATAGGGAGGACTCACCTCCGCTACTACTCGCCGAGCGAAGCTGTGGCGCGGTTTCCTCGCGTCGATCACCACGCCGCGACTGCTCCTGATCGGACTGGGTCGGTGTCGACACCGGTTCCGTCTCCGAGTCGGTTCCGATCGAGACGGGATGCTGATCGATCGTCTCAGCGTCGATCGTTTCATACAGCTCGCCTGGCGATCCGACCCACGCGCCTAACTCGAGTGCCCGCTCGACGAGCCACCGATAAAGCGTTCGGTGGCCGGGGAACTCTTTCTCGTTGAAGTAGCGTGGATGCCAGAGCACGGTCATCACGGCGTCGTTTCGGGCGGCGTCGACCAGTAACCGCTCGCAGGCCCGGCGCGCGGCATCCGGGTTGGTCGCGGGATCCGGCAGCGCCTGATCCATGATCGCCAGCGGGAAGACGACGAACTCGTCGCCGAACGGGCGGATCGGGTGGTAGCCGTCGTGGAACCCACAGTCGGTCGTCGAGCCGAGGCTGGTGTCATAGCTGAGCCCGATTTCGCGGTAGTGTTCCCATGTCTCTGGCACTGAGAGGCGAAGATGGTGTTGACGGCCGCCGGATAGCTGCTCGCCGAGGACGTTCTCGAGTGCGACCTTTTCGGTCCGTAGTCGGTCGCGGTCATGCTGGGTGTGATACGAGCCGTGGAGGCCGATTTCCCAGCCGCCGGTTGACAGGTCACGGATGACGGCGGCGATATCGTCGCCGTCGATATCGTACCGGCCGAGGTGCTGAATCCAGTGTTCCGGTGAGAGCCACTCACGCGGCTGTCGATCCCACAGCAGGTGTTGTTCGTTCAGGAAGTAAAAGGCCGACCGCACACCGAGGTCGTCCTCGAGATCCATGATCTCGGCGAACTGCCAGTAGGGGTTCGATCGGTCGAGCGCCGTTCGGAGGTGGTAACCTGGGCGCTCCTGTGTCGCGTAGTACAGTGATCGAAAGCCCTTGTACGGGCGGTCGACGTCGTGGGTCAGACAGAGGGCGAACTCGGCATCGTCGGGAAGGGCTGTGATTCGCGCCGGTTGGGAGCTGGTGTGATTGGGGTTCATGCGTTCACCCGCCGAAGGGTGCGGCGTTCGTGAGTGGTGTCGATTCTCGATGACGCAACTTCGACCCAGTCCGCCGCGAGTCCTGACTCGTCCCGTCCGCGGCGGTCTATTCGGACAGGGAATCCACCGTCAATCTCGGCCGTGGCTCCCCGGTTACAGGGGGTACCGCGTCGATTCGGCTGACTACGGCCATGGCTGCGGTCACGGTCACGCTCGTACTCACTCGAAAATCTATGACACCTCGTCGTCTCGCTCATTACAGCTATACACTCACTGGAATCGATACGATAGTAAATGACAACATTATCAGTAGCTGAACTGTGTGGCTGTCTCGAACAATTGGTACGCATTCCGTACCGGTGCCAGTGACAGTGTCGATATCGGTGCTGATGGCGGTTCCAGTATCAGTGTCTCGCTACCGGCCGCTCGAGAGGACCCGGAGACTGCCCCGGAGGAACTCACGGAGAACCGGCGTACCATCGTAAACCCAGAGGAGGGCTGCAAACGCTGCAATGGAGAGTTGGAACCACATGTACATCGAGAGATCGCCGGCGAGGAGTTCTTGCTGATAGTGTCCGAAGAGACGGGTAAACTCGCTGAGAAAGTCGGTGTGCTCGCCGATCGGTTCGACCGGATGGACGGGCCAGAGCACGATATCATACCGGAGTTCGCCGCCACGAACGTAGGTGTCGAGGATGTCACTCGGCAGGTGGAGCAGGTAGCCCAGACCGAAGGCGACTCCTGCGCGTGGACGACCGACGGAGCGAGCGCCCACGCCGACGACGATTGCAAGCGGTACCGCAAAGAAGACGGAGTGGCCGAGCGCGTATCCGGAGTCGAAGACGCCGAACTGCCAGGCCAGCGGCTTATCGATGAGGTCCGGCAGTACGGACGCGAAGACGACGGCGAACGCCTCGAGTCCACTCGGTGCGTCGCGGTAGACGAGGTGACTAAACAGCGAGTAGACGACGTAGCCGACGATTGCGTGTTCCCATGGCCACATTGGTGTAGGCCAGCCACGTCGGCTGATTAGTTATGCAGGAGATAACCTGCCGTGGCGGCGGTCCAGTACCGCGATTTCGAATCTGTTCGGCCGGCCGGTCACCGCCGTCTGACCTCAACGAATACGGTCGTCGGGACGAAATGGACGAGCGAGCATGCCACGCGAGTTCACGGTTTCAGTTACGGACGGCTCATCGTCCGTCGCCGAATCGGAGTTCGGTTCCGAACCGGAATCCGTCGCCGCCGTCCACCACGAAGCGCCCTCCGACGACTGGCTCGTCTTCTGTCACGGGCTCCGAAGCGACAAGTCAGGCAGCTACGAACGGCGCTGCCAGCGCGCCGTCGACAAGGGGTACAACGCCGTCCGGTTCGATTTTCGCGGTTGTGGCGAGTCCGACCGGGACTTCGTCGATCACTCGCTCAGTACGCGCCTTGCCGATCTGCAGGCAGTACTCGACTGCGTCCTCCAGGACGACCGCAACAACTGCAGCTCACTCACTCTCTTCGGCTCCAGCTTCGGCGGCGCTGTCGCCCTCCACACTGCCGCCACCGACAACCGCATCGACGCCGTCGCAACCCGCGCCCCCGTCACCGATCTCTCGACCTTCGACCGCTACCGCAATCGCGTCGAACGTGAGGGGGTACTCGAGTTCGACACCGGTGAGCGACTCGACGAGCGATTCTTCGACGATCTGGATGCGTACCCGTTCGCGGACGTAGCGGCGACGTTCGACGTACCAGTCGCCATCTTTCACGGCGCGGCCGACGATTCGGTGCCCGTTTCGGACAGCCTCGACGCGGCGGGGGTACTCGAGACGGACGTATTCGTCCAGGTGTTCGAGGGTGAAGGGCACATCTTCTCGCGCGAGGCGGAAGAGCGGTTGCGTGGGCTGTTGTTCGCATGGCTGTCTGAGACGGGGCTATAGCACGAGTGCGACTGGTGGGGCATCTATTCGGCTCCCGGGCAGGGGCTGGCCACGCTGACACCGGATTTCAGAGGGTCTTTTCACGGTCAGAAAAACCGGACCGTTTTTCATAGCGATGCCGAAACGAACAGCTACCAGTGAGTGAGGATAGCGATACCGATACCGATCTATCAACTGTTCTCTCCGTGCTCGACGACGAGTACGCGCGAGAGATCCTCACGCACACGAGCGTCGAACCCATGTCTGCCAGTACACTGAGTGACCGGTGTGACGCGTCCCTGCCGACGATCTACCGTCGTCTCGATCGTCTCGAGGAGTGCCGACTCGTCACTGAAGAGACCGAACTCGCCCCGGACGGCAACCACTATAGCATCTACAGCGCGAATCTCGATCGACTAGAGCTTTCACTCGAGGACGGCTCGTTCGATCTCGAAGTGAGCTACAATGAGGAGGACGTCGCCGACAAGTTCACCCGAATGTGGGAGGGGATGCGATGAGCGCCGACGTCGTTCGACTCGACGAGGCGACGATGTTCGAACTGTTCACCGTCGTGAGCCTCTTTCTCGTCGCGCTGTTCGGGACGGTGATCGCCTACCAGGCCTACCGTGGCTATCGTCGAAACGATGCGAGATCGATGCTCTACCTCGCGGTGGGGCTACTCTTGTTGACGCTGTTTCCGTTCGTGCTCAATGTCGTACTCAACACGATGACGGCGACGGATCGGATTGTGACGGTGTTTGCCAAGAATCTGAGTCGACTGCTCGGATTGGTCGCGATCATGTACTCGCTGTACGGACAACATTGAGGACGACTGGAGATGGGTTCGGTTGATGTGACTGTGGCAGATTCAGCTGTTATGACTGGTCGTGGATTTGGCTGATGTGATTGGGTGCCGGTTCGACTGGTACGACTGGGGACAAGTGGTGAACGATTTTTCGACTGACAACTATCTCCCTCCTTTCTCCTGGGTAGTCTACTGTAGCGGCTGCTTGTATTCAGTCGAACAGGGCAGCAAAACGGACCGCGACTGTAGGGCCGAAGCGCTCGCCACGAAAGCGAGTCGTGGAGTGATAGTGGAGTGGTGGGGTTGACAGCGCGGGCACAGGCGCTGTCAGGGGGAGGGCGGGTCGAACGGGAGACGAGGACGGGTCGGGAGCCGTCCTCGCAGTGGGGGTGGGACCCCGTTCGAGTGGGTGATCGGATGAGGGACCAACGCGGGGTGGATGTTGGACCTGTCTCGTCCCCCAATTTCACCGTTGCACTGGATGGTATTAGTGATGCCAGCGCGTTTTCTGGGTCGGAAAATCCACGTCGGTATCGAACCAGTCGCGGCCGAGACACTCGTTCGTGCTCGTTAATCGTCACTCGGTGCTGCTCCAGGCCGGTATCCCCGGCTGATCGCTTTCCAGTGACCGGTCGAGAACCGGTAGTAGTTGATCACCGCGGGAGCGGCTGTCTCGGCGATGAACGAGAGATACAGGCCCAGTAGTCCGAGCGGTGCGATATCGACGCCCGGGATCGTCACGCCGAGTACGGGAATTGGCCCAATCGCGGGAATCGTCAGACCGGCTGCACCGAGGTAGGCCAGGGGAATCGCGAGCCCGAACATCCCGACGAGCTGGCTGTAGAACGGCCATTTGGTGTCTCCGCTCGCCTTGAGCGCGCCTTCAGCACCCGTCGAGACACCCTTCAGGACGATCGCGAGACACGCCGCGTAGATGAGCGAGACGGCGGCCGGAACCGAGAGCTCCGCCGGATCGTCGGTGAACAGGAGCACGATCGGCTCCGCGAAGACGAAGACGAGCACGGCCGAGACGACGTAGACCGCGACGGCGTAGCGGATGATCTCTCGACCGTAGCGCTCTGCGAGCCCCTCGTGGCCGACGCCGAGTTCCTGTCCGACCAGACTCGAGGCAGCCAGGCCGAAGCCCCAGCCAGGCGTGTTCATCAACCCCCAGATGCGCCGTGCGATGACGTAGGCGGCGACGATCTGCGGACCGAACAGCGCGACGATGGCGAGCATCGGGAACTCGGCGACAGTCCAGACGGACTTGCTGCCGAGGACAGGGAGCCCGATTTTCGTTAGATTCCGAACCGTCTCGCCGTGGACGTAGCTCCCGAACGGGTCGACGCTGACAGGGAACGTCCCGACGCCGGGAAGCCAGCCCGCGACGAGTCCGATTGCGAACGTCGCAGAGACGACTACGTTCGCGAGTACCGTCCCGAGTGCTGCGCCCTCGACGCCCAGGCCGAATCCGAAGATGAGCACCGCGTTGAGCCCGATGTTGGCGACGGCACCGCCCGCGCGGACGACCATCGGCGTCCAGGCGTCGTCCATCCCGACGAACGTCCGGCTCCCGATGAGGTTGAGTCCGGCGAACGGAATCCCGAGGCCAACGATTTGCAGATAGTCAGCACCGATCGCGATCGTCTCCGGGTCGTTTCCGATGAGCGAAATGAGCTCAGTTGGGTACGTCCAGAACAGCGCCGTCACTGGCAGTGTGAGCACGAGCACCAGGAGGGTACTCGAGCGCACCGCCTGTCCGAGCGAGTCGAACGAGTTTGCACCGAAGCGCTGGGAGACGAGCGCGATGGTACCGCCGGCGACCCCACCACCGAGCGCGAACGCGAGCCCCCAGAACGGCGAGGCGAAGCCGACGCCGGCGATGGCCGTCGATCCGACCGCCACGCCGACCATGGCGACGTCAACGGCGTTTTTCGACATTCGCGCGACGCCCGTAACGACGCGGGGCCACGCGAGATCAGACGTCCGCTGCGCTCGCTCGGGGTCTATCAACCCGAGGCGGGCGAGCGCGAGTCCGATCCAGTAGATACACAGCCGGATCGGATTGAACGATCGACGACTCACAAGAACCATCTCGGCCTAACCGAGTCCCACAAAAGTGTCTTGCAGACGCGGCAGACACGTCCGATTTCGACTCGCTACCCCGTCTCACACGTCGAGATCCGAGTCACTCTTCTGGCCGTTACATGTCTGTCTTTCTACTACTCAACGACCAGCACGGGAATAGACGCCACCTCGGTAACCTGCTTGGAGACGCTCTTTCAGAAGAACCGATCGAGTCCACGCGTTCGTCCGACGACGATCAGGTCGACGCCGTGGGCCTCGGCGTAGTCGAGAATCGCCTGGTGGCGCAGGCCGTGCTGGACGCTCGTCTCGACCCCATCGACTCCGGCCTCGGCCGCCCGCTCGGCAATATGCTCGACCGTCGATTCGCCGATCGGTTCGAGATCTTCGAAGTCAACTCCTGGCGCGATCTCGGCGGAGTTGATGACGGACAGTGCATGTAGCGTCGCGTCGTGAACGTTAGCGAGTTCGATCGCCTCGCGGATCGCTCGTTCGGTGTTCGGCCGGCCATCCGTCGGAATCAAAATTGTATCGTACATAGTCTCGATCGCTCGTGCAGACCTCTCGCTCCGTCCCGAGAACCGAGACGCACGTCTACTCCGACGTCCCGACCGCACTCGAGGATCGTTCGATCGGCGGCGACTCGAGTTCTCCCGACTCGTCGTACTCCGAGCGAACGGCGGCGATGCAGGCATCGACCGTCGGATTTGTGAGATCGGCGTCACCGGCACCAGGGACGACCGGTCCCTCGCCAGTGAAGCACTCGAGTCCGGTAACGATCGGGCCGTAGGCGAACTCGCCGAACTCTTCGGTGGCGAAGATATCGCGCTCGTCGTTGACACCGCCAACGGGTTCGGAAATCGTTCCGATTCGCCCGTTCTCGTCCCACCAGAACAGCGAGAGGATGACCGCCGACACGTCGCCAGTTACGTGGACGGTTTCGCAGTCTGCGAACTCGACGACGATCGGTCCGTCCGCGAACTCGACCTGTGTAGGGTGGTGGTCTGTATCGATCGCCGTGGGCGCTGTGCCGGCGGCTCCCTCGTGCTCGTCCATGGACCGTCCTTGTCCGAGACGATGTATCAATCATTTTTCGGAGTCGGGTGACTCTCACAGGTACCGACGCGATCCTGTAGACAGACCGCTGTTCGCATGTGCGTAACTGCGAAATGGTATCCCCACGTCGCCGACTCGGCGTGAGTCCGAACCTGTGGCTCATCTCAGATAATACTAAGCTATTGATGTGTAATATTGTGTATGTGAGCAGGAAAGTTATGATAGCTGACTGTCTGGTGATGCTGTGGCAATTGCAACGGTGTCTATACTCGCCGGAAACGACTATTGGAGCGGTGATGTGGCTGCAGTTTTTTCGCACCAATTCAGCGTGTCTTCCGCCACAGTGGCGCTATCTGATGGGTTTTGAAGAGGTATAACGCTGGTATGCGTGTTGTATCCGAATTATCGCACTACCTATTCTTATCCAGATATGAAGTAGAACCTATCGAATATGGATATATTCGGATATGCCACTGTATGCGAATCGCGTCCTTCGACAGACGCCGAACAGTTTACAATCGTATGACCGTAACTATTGGCGAGCTGGGACGGCGAGACAGAAATGGGCCTCATCGAGGAGGAAGCGATTACCCACTTCGTCGGTGTCACCGCCATGTACGTCGACATCGTCAACAGTGACGAGTTCGTCGACTACGATCTGACCACACTCGAGATGGCCGGCGAGGGCGGTGCGAAGATGTCCGTCGCCGTCCAGAAAGAGTTCGAATCGGTCGCGGGCGTCGACATGCAGGAGGGATACGGGCTTACTGAGACACACGGTGCGACCCACACGCAGTCGAACTCGACGTTCGGCTTGCGCCACGGCACGATCGGCCAGCCGCTCCGGATGACCGACTGCAAGATCGTCGACAGCAGCGGCGAGGAAGACCCACCGGGTGAGGAGAGTGAACTCCTCGTTCGCGGCCCACAGGTAATGAAAGGGTATCACAACCGTCCGGAGGCGACCGAGGCTGCCTTCACCGACGACGCTACTTCCGGACCGGTGACATCGCCCGACGCGATGCAGAGAATTACTACGAGATCGTCGACCGGAAGAAACACGTCATCGTCACTGCGGGCTACAACGTCTATCCGAGCGAACTCGAGGAACTCCTCACCGAACACGAGGCCGTGGCGGAGGGTGCCGTCGTCGGCATCCCGGACGAGCGTCGTAACGAGGTTCCGAAGGCGTTCGTCGTCCCGACGCCCGATGCGGAACCCGGCGTCGATGTCACCGAAGACGGCATCAGGGAGTTCTTCCTCGACAACGTCGCGGCCTACAAACACCCACGCAAGGTCGAGTTCATCGACGGACTGCCACGGACGACTTCGGGGAAGATTCAGAAGTACAAGCTATAGTAGCCACTGCAAGTCACTGCACACCTGATCGCACGGCAACTGTGCGATCAGTGTGTAACTAGTTGCAGTTGTTACTATAGAGGTGCGCACTGACGAGAACTGACCTGTACAATAGCTGGCTAACAGTTCGTGCGAAGGTCGGGTTCATTGGCTACGCAGATGTGGTCTAGAAAACCGGGGCTATCAGCATCAATTCAGCCCGCGATTTTCTTCGTTGCCCCATCCTTCGAGTAATCGTTGCGTGGACGGAAGCAACCGTTCGGGTGTCGGTGGAGTAGCGAACCATGCCGCCCCGTTGAGTTCACCGGGTTGAATTGTAATCGAGCCATCCTCATAGTCGGCGTGAAAGAACACACGGAGAACGTGGAGCCGCTCGTCATACTCTTCACAGGTGGCAATTTCATGACGCATGTGATTGATACCGCTCAGGGAAATACGAAGTCCAACTTCCTCGGTTACTTCCCGCTGGACTGTCTTCTCCATCCGCTCGTCAGCTTCTTGTCCACCGCCAGGAACGCCCCATTTGAACCCTCCACGTTCCAAGGTTAGCAACACACGCTCTTGCTCTTCGTTTTCAACGGCCATCGATTCCGTAAGTGACGGCAAGTCGTCTGGCGAACGCTTGATGAACGCGTAGGCACTACCGATATAGCCATCTTTAGACAGCTGCGTCCATTTCTCGAATCGTTCGGGCTCCGGTGTATCGTGTCGTTCGTATACTGGTGCCTCACCAAACGAACCCAATAAGCGATCGCGCCGACGTTCGATTTCCTTACGGTTGATATCCTGCCAGTCCATACGAGTTCCTTCGTCTTTTTGCTGACAAAAGCCTTCGGAGAGCAGAGACTGGGCGTCACTGTATCATGAACACGTCACTCACTCCATCAATAGAGACATACCGAGGCTTTTTATTTGCATGAATAGTATGGGAGTATAAAGACTCGCTCTTCTTCGACTTAGATGGGGTTCTTTTCCATGTTACTCGGGACTACACTGCTGTTCTATCAGCTCAACACAACAGAGAAACCGGAACCTCGCTCCTACTGCTACCTATCAACTGCTTCGATTCGCTGATGTCGACCTATCTATCCGGCGAATCCGATTGGTCCGCTGTCCGATAGTACCGCACACCATCGCGCCAGTCGAACGTCACCTCGCCTCGCTCTGTGAGTGTCCCGAGCGCACCGAGCGTGTCGAGCAACTGCGCTGGATACTGCAAGTCATCGTAGAGATATTCCGTAATCTCGAGTGGCGTCGCCGGTCCAACGGTCGCGACAGCGTCGCGTCTGGACTCGAGTAGCGAGTCGAGATCAGCCCGCGTGTCCGCGATCGCTCCCGCGACGCGGTGAAGACCGGCCCGTGGCCTGGAAACACCCGCTCGAGTGCCTCATCCTCGTACCCGGCAGAGCGTGTCGTCTCACGGACGCGCGCCGCGAGGTCGTCCTCGTCTCGCCGGGCCTGCTCGAGTACGGGTGGGTGATGAGGATTGCATCGATCGTTTCGAGGCCAACGCCGAGCCTGTTCAGCTGGGTCCACATCGTTTCTGTTGCCTGCTCTCCGGGTGGGCCCGCATCGGCGAGCACTCGTCCGTCGTCTCCATCGTCGCAGACGACGGTGCCACATTATTTAAATGTCGGCTCTACGGCGAATGCCGGTATCCGAAGCACCGTGGGTGCTTCATTGCCACTGTTGTCTGCATCTCAAATACACTCTCAGTGAATTGTGTGTGACAACAGTATTTTGGAGAAGAGAAGTGACTTCGAATTCGATGCATTTCAGTAGCGCCGACACTCATATGACATACTCTAGATGTATGGTGTATCACGAGCACAATATACTATACTATTTGGATTGTAGCGGGAAAACCGGTCATCTATCTATTGACACACCGCAACCGGAGAAATTACAACCAGTCACTTTCAGTGATAACTATGGACGAAGCAGACGCTGTCGATCGCGTGCAGGAACCATGTACGGTCTCGTCGCTGACTGAAGATTTGCGCTATCTGGGCGTAGAGTCAGGCCAGACTCTCCTCGTTCACTCCTCACTCTCGTCACTGGGCTGGGTCGCAGGCGACGCCCAGGCCGTCGTTGAGGCGCTCCAGAACGTTGTGACTACAGACGGAACACTCGTGATGCCGACGCACACGTCACAGTACTCCGATCCATCCGCCTGGTCGAACCCACCCGTTCCGTCGGACTGGATCGAAACGATTCGCGAGGAACGTCCCGCGTTTCAGCCAGCCGCGACACCGACACGAGGCATGGGCGCAATTTCAGAGTGTTTCCGAACCTCTCCCGACGTCGTCCGGAGCTCACACCCGCTCTACTCGGTGGCAGCGTGGGGTGCGGAGGCAGAGGAAATTGTCGACGACCACCCGCTTGACCACGGGCTCGGCGAGGAATCTCCGCTCGCGGACGTCTACGAGCAGGACGGTGACGTGCTCATGCTCGGCACGGACTACAGTACAAACACCTCGTTACATCTGGCCGAGCACCGCGCTGATCTCGATCTTGGAACGTCGACGACGACTGTGCCGGTCCTCGAGGACGGCGACCGAGTCCTGCATGACTGCGAGGAACTCGAGACATCGACCGACGACTTCCCTGAAGTCGGAGCCGCGTTCGAAGACCAGCACGACTATCGCGAGGGTGCCGTTGGCGCTGCGACGGCGACCCTACTTGAGCAGCCGGCACTCGTCGACTTCGCGACGGAATGGTTCGAAGCGAATCGGTAGTTTGGGTACGTACACGTACACACACACTCACCACTCACCGTCCTCCGTTGGCCACGAGTGTCTGCCATGAATTGTTTCCAATCAGCAGACTTCTCACTACCCGAACTGTTTTCGTATCAGAGTGAAACGATAACATAATGTCGGAGATCGACACTGTCCCTACTGGCTGGCCATCCCCCGACTCGACGGATATCCAGGTAATGCTCCTCGGGACGTACCATATGGACAATCCGAGGCTGGACGAACTGAATCTCGAGAGTGACGATGTACTCACCGCACAGAGACAGACCGAACTCGAGTCCTTCGCTGCAGACCTCGCTCGCTGGAACGCCGACCGCATCGCCGTCGAACGGCCATATGACCGGTTCGAGGCGGTGAACAGCCTCTACGCGAGTACCGGTCTGGCGAGTGTCGATACGATACAGAAGAACGAATCGAGCCACAACACCTGTTTCGAGACGAGACCGACACCGAGTGTCGGAGCGAAGTCGTCCAGCTTGGCTTTCGAGTCGCGGACAAACTGGCACACGAACAGGTGTATCCAGTCGATTACCCGCTACGGCTTGGAAACGACGCGCTCGAATCGCTTCGCGACCAGGGGTTCAAACCGGACGAGAAGGTGAGTGCACTCGAGTCCGATCCAGAACAACAGTTGGAAATGATGGCAACTCGGCTACAGTCGTCGACGGTTTCGGCGTTCCACCGCTGGTTGAACCAAGAGGAGCAACTCGGCATAAACGACGAATCACTGTTCGATGCGTACCTCCGATGGGGAGAGAACGACAACTTCGGTGGCCCTCGAGTACTCTCAACCTGGTACGACCGCAACATCCGAATCGTGCACAACGTCTGGCGGGCGATTGAACCGGACGACGAACGGGTCCTCCTTCTCGTCGGCAACGGACACGTACCCGTGCTTCGGCATCTGTTTGCGACAGCGCCGCTATTCTGTCCAGTGAGTCCACTGCCACACTGCTAGGGTTTCCTTGCTACGTGTTTCGATCCGACTCGAGTGTTGGTGAGGTACTCGAGTACCTCGATCCAGAGTCGATCGAGAGCAGGAGCTGAATCGTCAGCAGCACGCTGGCGGCGGTCACCCCGCTGAAGATGACGAGCTGGGGCCACGGGATGGGGGTGCCAGCACGAATCTCGAAAGCTGCCATCGCGAGGACAGCACCGCCAAGCGTGGCGAGTTTGACGAGGAGCACGGCGGTAAAGACGTATCTCCAGGGTCGGCGCTGCCAGAGCCAGTACGCCGAGAGCATGAGTGCGGGGACGACGATGCCGAGATCGAACAAGTAGATCACGGAGGTGGATAGCCCTGCCTCGGCGATGCTCGGTGGGGTCGTTCCACCGACAGTGGCCGGCAGGACCTCCGAGAGCCAGAGTGCTGCGATCAGCGCGGCCAGCAACAACTGGAACGCGACGTACGGCCAGATTGAGGTGTCCCCGATCGTGCGTTTCAACTCGTTGGCGTCCAGCGCGGCGACACCGCTGACGAACGCGAACAGCGTCAACCAGAGTAATGCGACGTAGACGAGGTACAACTCGCTGAAGGCCGTCATGAACGCGTAGGTGTACAGCAGGTAGCCGAGGACACCAAGCCAGACGACGTAGCCCCGCTGCGATCCGCGAGCGGCGGCGACCAGAGAGAGTGCCAGCGCAGGTACGGCACCGACCATCGTCAGGAAATCCTGTCCGTAGAGTTGCGGCAAGAGAACCGGTGCATCGCGGTAGAGCCCCGAACCGAAGAGCCCGGTTCCAGACGCGACGACCGCTAGGACGAGGATTATAACGGACGTGAATGCGTGTATCCTCGTAAGCGGAGTTTCAGCCATCTCGTGTCTACGCTGAGTCCTGCTCCTGGGTTCGATCGGAGGCGGCTGGTGCATCAAGTCGCCCCTCGACGAACGCAGCGAAGTCGGCGGTGAACGCCTCGACCTCGTGCCAGTCTGTGTACTCGTAATCACGGGACGTGTCGCTATCGCCGGTCGCTCCCTTCGCGATTCGTTTCATCACGAGCCGTTTGAGGAAGCCGTACTTCGAGTACCGAAGTGCGCCGCCGAAGAGTCCGATTCGATCCGGCTGCCAGTCGGTCTTCTCGAGGAACTCGTCGACGTACTCCGCTGCGTCCGCCCGTGCTGACTCGTCGTCGACGGCTGACGCGAGCGACAGTTGGAAGAACGCGGTCGGTCGCGATGCCAGCACCTCGCGTTCGGTCCGCACGAACTCACTCACCGTCGACTGGTGCGTTCCCATGTGGACCGATGCCCCGACGAGAACGGCGTCGAACGACTCGAGAGCATGCTCTCCCAGCCCATCCGCAGCGTCGACCGTAGTCGTGTCGTGACCGCGGTTGCGAAGCACGTCTGCGATGCGGTCGGCAACAGTGGCCGTCTGACCCTCTCCAGTGCCGTAGTAAATGAGGAACGATAGCATGGGTGATGACCGGTTTTCGTACGACGCCCACGCGGATAAAGGACTGACGTATCTGTCCTCCCTTGTTCAAGCGGACAACAGGGAGAGTCCCATCCAAAAATCGGCTGCTGAACGCGATCGAAATCTCTCTGGCGAGTGTTACCGATTCTCTCGTTGCCCGACCTTGTTCAGGTCTCAGTCTGATAGTACAGATTCTGTCTACTTTGGCGGTTTCTGGCACATTTTCTCAGTCGTCGTCAGCGGTATACGCGCCTCCACGGCGTTTGATTCGAGCAACGACCATTCGGTACTCGTCACGGTGGAAAGTGACCGCAAGACGGAACTCGCCGATACGCACCTTACGGCGTGGGCTGTTCTGGAGCGGTTCGCCATAGTCTGGTGGGTCGCGCCACGGAGAATCGACGATTTCGTCGAGTTTGTCGATGATACGCTGCTGATTAGTCGAGTTGAGCGCAT
The DNA here is from genome assembly GCF_000337135.1 of Natrialba chahannaoensis JCM 10990. GTDB lineage: Archaea > Halobacteriota > Halobacteria > Halobacteriales > Natrialbaceae > Natrialba > Natrialba chahannaoensis. Next base: position 200,380 of record NZ_AOIN01000056.1, on the reverse strand, counting down.
CGAGGTCGTCCTGTGCGTTCGATGCGAGTTCCCAATCCCACCCGTCGTCACTCATTCGTATCGCCAGTACCGAATCGTTCGCGCGCTTCTTCGGCACTCATCGTCTGTTCTTCACGAACGTCCTCTTCAGCTTGGAGGAGTGCAACGAGTTCATCACGGTCGAACGTGGGGTGTTCGACGGCATCGCGTAAGGTATACCGAATAAATTCGCTCCGGCTGTTGAATCCTCGTCCTTGCCACGTGTCTTCAATCTCGTTGAGAAACGACCGTGTGACTTTGAAGTTTACCGTGACGATCTCGTCGTCGCCGTTGTTTGTGGCCGCTTCGGACATACGGCTGTATTACCTGCGTGTTACTGTAGGTGTTTCGGCGTCCGAACGCAGACGCTAGTGGCGAGGAGAAACAGTAGCAGATACGCGAAATGAGCGTTGTTTCCTATCGATTCTCGCGCTGCTCAACCTTGTTCAGATAGATAATATTCAATGTGCGAACAGATGAAACACCGATGACTGTACCATTGGTTCCTTATTGGTGGTAAGATTCTTTGTCTATGGCAACATAGTCATATCTATGTCAGCAGAAACGGACGGGCAGGGGAGGTTGTACATCCCCAAAGACGTACGAGAAAAATACGGGGAGAAGTACCACATCGTCACGTACGAGGACAGAATTGAACTCGTTCCGGTTGCAGACGACCCGCTCGCTGCAGTCCGCGAAGCGGCAGGCGAGTTACGTGACGCATCCACCGAAGATATTCGAGCAGACATCGAAGCGGAAGCGAAAGCGGAAGCCCGCGAGAAAGGGGACGATAGATGACGGTCTACGTCGAAACCGACTTTTTACTCGCGCTCGCCAAAGACTCAGACTGGTTGCAGCAACCAGCAGAAGAAGCACTCGACGAGTACGACGTAGAAACGTCGGCCTTCTCCTATCTCGAACTCCTTCTCGCCCGAGAACGGTACGAGTTTGATTACGTCCCACTCGTGGCAAATCTGCTCGAACTCGTCCCTGTCCGGAACGAGGAAGAACGACAAATCGTTCTGAAGGCCGTCAACTACTACGACGAGGGAATGACGGCGTTCGATGCGTTCCACGCCGCGACTGCAGAAACACGGACGCTGAACGTACTCTCATCGGAGAAAGACTACGAAGACATCGAGGTGGAACGAGTCCCGCTAGAACCTACTGATGAATGACAATATCTCTATCACGTGCTACCGATTCTCGCGCTACTCGACTTTGTTCAGGTAGATGAAATCCATGGCACGAGTCACAGAAACTATCTGCCGTGGGTAATAGTGGGCAACACTTATTCAACAGTCGATCCAAGCCAGTAACATGACGAAAGTAGATGCTCGGGACCTCCAAACGAACGAGACCGATGACCGAGGTCGAATCTATCTCGGAACGGAATATGCGAACAAACGCGTGACTGTCGCCGTCGTCGAGGTAGAATCTGACCATCCCGACGAAGATGAACTGGCTGCTGCGTACCGCGAGGCATCTGAGAGTGCGGAAGCGCTTGCAGAAGAGTGGGACGAAGCGTCGGACGAGGCGTGGAGCGGGCTGGATAAATGAGCGAGGACGTGGAAATTCGTCGCGGCGACGTTGTTATCGTTCGGCTCAATCCTGCGGAAGGGTACGAGATGAAGAAAACTCGCCCTGGGGTAGTCGTTCAGAACGATATTGGGAATACAAATGCTAGTACGACTATCGTTGCACCTGCGACGGGGACATATCGGGGCTATCCGTTCGAGATACTCGTCGAAGCGGCGGAATCACCGTTCGAGAACGATTCCTCGATTCGCCTCGATCAAATTCGTGTCGTCTCCATCGAAAAGCGGATTCACTCGGTGCTTGGAAGCCTCGACACAGAGACGATGGAGACAGTGGACGAAGCGCTAAAACTGAGTCTCGGACTGGACTAACGTATCTGCTGTGATCAGTATAGGACAAACAGTTATCGAAGCGACTAACGATCTATCCTTACTATGACAAAATCTGCCTGGGAAGAGGGAGAACCCAGCAAACAGCCACTATTCATCCCGAATTTCTGTGGTATCTTTTCCCCGGTTTACTGAACGCTGCGTAATAGGTTAAATACATATTTCAGTGTGAAGAAGATATTTACTCATAGATGGTCAATCGTCTACCATGAAACGACGTAATATTATCATGGGATTTGCTTTGTCAGTGACTGTAGCAGGATGTCTTGATAGAGTCTCAGACGGTAGTTCGTCTACTGAAGAATCAAACGACGATGACGGGGCATCTAAAGAGGATGGTGACCCGAAAGCGAGCAATGACAACAAGAACAGCGCTGAGAATCAGGATGTGGAATACTCTACACGTTATCGAATTCTCGTTGAATCACCAGTTGAAGAAGTTGAAGCTGATGATATCTGTAGGTTTGAGGAACTTCCAAGTGGAGCACAGACTGAATTTTTACAAGCGATTGACGGGGTAGACTTCGAATCAGAAGACCACTCTCGCTACGGAGTTGATGAAAGTCCAGAGCTGTTAGATACAGATTGCTACTCCGGATATATTGAATTTGAAGACAAATATTATTGGATCGGAGTGGAGGTTGATAGTGGCTGATCAACGTAGAGCGACGGTACGCTTCTTACTCCTCAGTGTTGATTGATAACTGCTTCTGCAAATCACGCCAGAGCTTGTCCACCACAGCTCGCCATCATGAATACCTCTCACTCCTGAGAGATCGTCCAGCGTTCAATAAGCACGTGTAGTGTCCGCCAGTTTCAATGTACTCACTCTACCTGAACCAACTGGACAGCAACCGGAAGATTTCTGTTCGTTGATCGGGCAGTACACGCACTCAGAGGCCCGCTTAGCGCTATCTACTATCCCTTTGCTCCACCTTGTTCAGGTCTCTGACTGACGTTACAGATTTCGTCTACTTTGCCGCTTTCTCTTGGAACCATGGTGATTGACTTCAGCGCGGCTCGCCAACGGATTCGACCGACTACTCGAAAGTTCTTAGTGTAGTACGCACGTACTACGAGATATGGCTCAGTCCGATACCGCCGCCGATGGGAACGATGAAAAGGTGAACCTCCGACTTCCAAAGGATTTTCTCGCTGACTTAGACGAGCAGTGGCAGGAGCAGGGATACAACTCGCGCTCGGAGTTCATGCGCGAAGCTCTGCGAGACGCAGTGTACGGAACGCGACTCTCGAAGCGGGCGCTCGAAGACCTGCTGGAGAGCGAACGGCAGTTCGACGAAGGTGAGACGGTGAGCGCAGAGGAGGCCCGCGACCGGTTCGGTACGGATGAGTGACGACGAGTGGACGTGGGAACTCTCCGAGCGAGCGGCAGACGGCCTCGGAGCACTTGACGCCGAGACGCAACAGCGAATCCTCGATAAGCTCGACGACGTAGTATCGGACGAGTTCCGCGAGCCGCCGGACTTCGCCAAGCCGTTGACGGGCGCGAAGCCGTGGCAGTCGTTGCGAGTCGGTGACTATCGGGCTATTGTGCGGTTCAAGCGCGAGAACAGAGTAATGCAGGTCGGTGCTGTTGGGCATCGGTCGTCTATCTACGACGAGTTTCCGTGAGGCAGTGCGATGGGTTTCCGCTTGGTGGCGTTCCAATCGTAAGAACGTTGGTCAAACAACGCGAAGGACTGGGAGAGACGATGCCATCTTCCGTACCGATTGACGAACCCTTTCCCAGCCAGTTGTATATCGACGCCAGTCGGCTACGAAATGCGCTGGAGTGGTTCGATTTTGACGACCCGGCGTACGACCCAATTCCAGTTCTCCACATCGAGGATGAGTTCGTTCTGTCCGATGGTCACACACGGGCGTTCCTCGCTCACTTAGCGGGTGCCACTACGATTGAGATCGTTCCCGACCCTGACCAGCAGGAGTTGAATATTCCGCTATACCGAGAATGTGTGGATTGGTGCCGTAACGAGTCCGTCACGCAGGTCGCCGACCTCGCCGGACGCGTCGTGAGTCGGGACACCTTTCTTGAACAGTGGGTTGCTCGCTGTCAGGCGTCTCCACTCTACGACGAAGGGTAATCTCTATTCCCAGCTTCTCTCGAACGTGTCTTGATTACGATTGCGACTTGATACCAGACAGAGGTCAGAAATCCAACCTCAGTCGTGTTATACGTTACCGGCTGTCACGCTGGTGTACTTTGTTCAACTCGATCAAAAGTCGGAAAATCGCCTTCACGAGATTCGCATCCACGTCGAACTGCTCGGCGTTTCGCCCCGCTCGATCCATTACCTGCTCTTCCTGTTTCTCGTCGGTCGTCGGCATATCCTTCTCATCTTTGACCGCCGCGATTGTATCCGCGACGTAGGTGCGTTGGGCGATCAACTCGACAATCTCTCGATCAATCGTCTGAATTTCTTCCCGGAGCTCTTCGAGGTCCATCTCCTCCGGTGTCCGTTTCTCCGTCTCAGATCCGCTGTCTGTGGCTGTGTTTCGAGTCATGCTATCTCGTCGTTCAGTTGGTACGTCTTGTCGCTACTCCCTCTCGCCAGCTCATCTCTCCTCACCGTTCTGGGACGTGTCCTGCACACGTGTTCCATCCGTCCGCAACTGCAAAATCCGTGTCGTCCCGTCACGCTCGTTCCACCGTTCGCGGACGATCTCGAGTGAGTCCTGCTCGCCAATCGCGACGTAACTCGGCCCCGTCCCCGACAGCGACACACCCTCCACATCCGGGAGTGCCTCGACTATCGGTCCTGTCGGGAACTCGAGTACCCCGCAGAACGCAAACCCGTTGACGGTCATTGCCTCGCCGTACCGACCGTCGAGTGCGAGCTCTTCGACCAGGTGTGCCATCGGTGCGATGCGCTTGCAGGCGACGATGTCGGCGTCGGCGCTGAAGGCCTGTTCTGGCGGGGTGTAGACGAGCGCCTGCAGGTCGTCGTCGAACGCTTCGCGGGCGAGCAGTTCGTCGCCCGTGTTGTCGGTGATCGTCACGCCGCCGAGCATGCTGGCGCTGGCGTCGTCGAACGCGCCGGTGGCGGTGACACCGGCTTCGCGGGCGGCACGGACGCCGAGTCGACAGGCATCGATTCGGTCGACCGTACTGGCGACACCGAGTGCGTCGAGGGTGGCAAGCACCGTCGCATTGGCGGCAGCACTCGAGCTTTTCAGGCCGGCAGCCAGCGGGACCTCACTTTCGGTTCGGACGCGACCGCCGACAGTTTTCGGATCGAGTCCGACGTCGGCGGCAAACGCCGCAATTGTGAGTTCGACACAGCGCTCGATAAGGTCGGTGTTGGCGTCGGGGTGGCCTACAATGTGGCCATCGACGGTGTCACTTTCGTGTTCCGCGAGTTCCTCGTGTTGCTCGAGTTCGACCGTCGCAGTCGTCTCGAGATCGATCGCGAACGCCGAACCGGTTCCCGTCGCAAGCGCGTTGAGAACGGTTCCGGCTGCAGGTGCGACGGCGCGACCATCCATACGAACACACTCACAGAGAGTGTATTTACGGCTGGCGGTTCCGACAACTCTTCTCGCGTCACTGGAACGCTGTCCCACAGCCACACGAGCACGCCCACGCGGGTCCGACCAGCGCCGGAACGGCTTGTGTACTACGGCTGTCCCTCGAATGGCACGTCGATAGGATGTGACTGACGGTTGATCTCAAGAGGTGTGAGATGTCACTAAATAACCCATATAAAATACACAATAAATATCCATTTCGGCACCGTTCCCGCTCAAACGACATGCTAAGATAAACAGGTGAATGAGACGTTCGATAGACAATGCTATTCTTATAACTGACTGCTATAGTAGCCACTGCAAGTCACTGCACACCTGATCGCCAGCCTGCTCGGCGATCAGTGTGTAACTAGTTGCAGTTGTTACTATAGATAGCCACAGTTCACCACGTTTTCTCAGACTTACCAGCTCGAATATGTGTATATGGAAATGATGATTGGGGAGGTTCGCCAAATCAGCTGGATCATCGCTTTTCTGGGACGGTCAGTCGTGAGTGAGTTCTGTATCTTCTTGGGTGTGACTTTAGCCGATCGTCGATATTACCTGCTGGCTCACTGTTTGCAGCACAACAACGACCAGCGAGAACGCACCGCTTTTCCCACCGCCGACCGAACGACTGACTAATGAGCGCGCGCAGTAACGTCGCCCCGAGTACGATCACCGTCGACCTCGTCGATGGTGGCATCGTCGTCCAGTATCTCGACGGCCGGGAGGTCTTCTATCACGGACCGCCAGAACCCGTCGCGGAGTCGATCAAGACGCCGCCGGGCAAGGACGTCCACGTCCTTGTTACTGACCCCGACGGCGTTGAGGGCGTCATGACCTACGTCAACGACCGGGACACGCACGACGACATCCTCGAGGGAACTGGTGTCGGCCGCGTCATGCTCAGCGACGACGACGAGGAAGTACTGTTCCCGGGCGTGACGGTTATGACCGACGCCTACTCGATTCGTGTCGATGCGGACCTCTCGCTCGTCGACGGGCGAGTGTTCGTCTTCGCCGAGGACGAGATGAGTGAACACGCCTACGAACTCGTCGCCGAGTCGGAGATCGACAGCTAAGATGCCACTCCAGAAACCCTGGCAATCGCTCGACCGCGACGCCGTCGCCAGCGCGCCGAATCGTCCCGGGGTCTACGAACTCGGTGACGAGTCGGGAACCGTACTGTCAATTGATCACGGCGTCCTGCGCGACGAACTCAAGACTGTACTCGCCTACGGCGACGGCGAACGCGTCCGCTGGACCGAAACGCACACGCTGGACCAGGCTGGGGAGCTTGCCGACGAGCACCGGGACCGACTCGAGTAGCTTCGGTTGTCGGTTGTCCGTTGTCAGTTGTACATTGTCAGTTGTCGATTCTCCCCGGTCAGTCGTCGCTCTCGGCTGTCGCCCCTAGTAATCGGTTATCGATTATCGGACGTCACCCCTCGCCCGTTACCGACCAGTATCGACCTCACTGAATATAGGTTGGATCCTCTCCGTCACACCGCTTTTCATGCTCTGCGGCGTCTCCCTTCTCGTCGAAGAGCAACCCGCAGGTCTCACACTCGTACCAGGTGGCGTCGTCCCGTTCGGTTTGGACCACCATACCGGAGTTCCAACAGCGACGCCCAAATGCGTTTCTCCGGCATATTGGCCGAAAGCCGCTCTGCGCCAGCGGCCAACACACCGGACAACCAGCCGACTCCTTCAGTCCCAACTCGATCTGACTCGATCTGGGCCGAGTACGCCTCCAGAAGTGGGCAATTCTCAAGACCTCCCAGCGAAAAGAACCGGGTATGAGTGGGTCGGATTCCGACGGCGTCACGCTGTCGGTACGAGCAGCCGAGAAGCGCGACGCTGGCCGCGGCGTCGCCCGCATTCCTGAAATGGCCCGGCGACAGTTGGGCGTCCTGAGTGGCGACACGATCGTCATCGAGGGCGAGAACGGGAAAACGACTGTCGCGAAGATGTGGCCCGCCGACCCGTCGATTCCCGAACGCGCGATCCAGATCGATGGTGACACCCGCGCCAATGCGGGCGTCCACGTCGGCGACACGGTTACCGTTAGCACGAAGGACAAATCCGCAATCCGCGACGCCGAGCGCGTGACGCTGACTGCACCACCGGGACTCACCGCCAGCCAGCGCCAGGTCGCAGAGCACGAAGCCGCTAAGACGCTTCGAAATCGGCCGGTTCGAACCGGTGAGCAGATCCGCGTCGAAGGCGTCGACCAGGACCCCTTCACCGTCGTCGACACGACGCCGGATGGCGACGTTCGGATCACGAGCTCGACGACAGTCCGCATTGCGGGACAGGCCGGCGCTGCCGGCACGAACCAGGCGGGCACCTCGTCCGGGACCAGTGCAACCGACACGGAGTCAACGACCGACTCGAGTGGGGCCACGTCCACGGATCTGGACGGCGCTGTCGAGGCCAGCCCCGACTCGAGTTCCCCCTCCGGCGTCACCTACGAGGACATCGGTGGGCTGGACGAGGAACTCGAGTTGGTCCGCGAGATGATCGAGTTACCGCTCTCGGAGCCGGAACTGTTCCAGCGTCTCGGCGTCGAGCCGCCCTCCGGCGTGCTCCTCTACGGCCCGCCCGGCACCGGAAAGACGCTGATTGCTCGCGCGGTCGCGAACGAGGTCGATGCGCACTTCGTGACGATTTCCGGGCCGGAGATTATGTCGAAGTACAAGGGTGAGTCGGAGGAGCAACTTCGCCAGACCTTCGAAGCAGCGAAGGAGGACGCCCCGACGATCATCTTCTTCGACGAAATCGACTCCATTGCAGGGACGCGAGACGACGATGGCGACGCTGAAAACCGGATCGTCGGCCAGTTGCTGACCTTGATGGACGGGCTCGACGCTCGCGGCGAAGTGATCGTGATCGGCGCGACGAACCGCGTCGACAGTATCGACCCTGCACTCCGACGGGGCGGTCGCTTCGACCGTGAGATTCAGATCGGGGTTCCCGACGAAACGGGCCGGAAGGAGATTATCGAGGTTCACACCCGCGGAATGCCACTCGCAGAGGACGTCAGCGTGGACGCGCTCGCGCGGCGAACGCACGGCTTTGTCGGGGCAGACCTCGACGCTGTTGCGAGCGAGGCGGCGATGGCAGCGATTCGGAGTCGGCCGGCCGACGAGGACGAACTCGCGACGTGGAACCAGAACCCGACGGTGAAAAAGCGCCACTTCGACGAGGCGCTCGCATCGGTCGAGCCCTCGGCGATGCGTGAGTACGTCGCCGAATCACCCGACACGGACTTCGGCAATGTCGGCGGTCTCGAGACCGCAAAGCAGACGCTCCGTGAGTCCGTGGAGTGGCCCCTGACCTACGACAGACTCTTCGAGGTGACGAACACGGAGCCGCCATCGGGCGTCTTGCTGCACGGCCCTCCTGGTACTGGAAAGACGCTGCTCGCCCGCGCGCTGGCCGGTGAGACGGACGTCAACTTCGTCCGCGTCGACGGCCCCGAAATCGTCGACCGCTACGTCGGCGAGAGCGAGAAGGCCATCCGCAAGGTGTTCGAGCGCGCCCGTCAGGCTGCACCCTCGATCGTCTTCTTCGACGAAATCGACGCCATCACCGCCGCACGCGGCGAGGGTCACGAGGTGACCGAACGGGTCGTCTCACAACTGCTCACCGAACTCGACGGCATGCGCGAGAACCCGAACCTCGTCGTGCTCGCGGCGACCAACCGCAAAGACCAGATCGATCCTGCCCTGCTGCGGCCGGGCCGGCTCGACACCCACGTCTACGTCGGCGAACCCGACCGCGCGGCCCGTGAGAAGATCCTCGAGGTCCACGCACGTGGCAAGCCGCTTGGCGACGATGTCGAACTCGAGGAGCTTGCAGGTGAACTCGAGGGCTACACCGGTGCGGACCTAGAGGCACTCGTCAGAGACGCCTCGATGAAGGCGATCCGCGAGGTGGCAGACGAGTACAGTCCCGAAGAAGCGAACCAGCGGGCAGAGCAGGTCGTCGTCGAGCGTCGGCATCTCGAGGCAGCCCGCGAGAACGTGGATATCTAACGCACAGTACTGCTGACGTGCGTTGACTCAACGTCACACTGTTGGCGAGTCTCCGTCCGAGCGCTCCCAAAACGAGAATCAAGGTGCGGGGCTTGCTCGACGGTTCGAGCCGCTATTTTAGGCCGGGACTTCCTCCGGGTCGCGGTTCCAGTGTCGGTGTTGGGCGATTGCGTCGACAAACTCCTCGGCGAACTCGTCTAGATCGTCGCTGCGACAGGTGACGACGCCGGCGTCTGAGACGAGATCGCCATCGTCAGCGATGTCGGTATCCGGCAGGTCGACCGCTTCGACCAGGGCTGCTCCATCGCCAACTGCGCCGATTGGCTTGTAATGTTTGAACGCCTCAGCCACGAAGTGCTTCGGATCGCCCTGCTGGGCCATTGCGTCGACGCTCTCGCTACCGCCAGGGACGAGGACCGCGTCGAACGAAACTGAGGCTGCCGCGACGTGGTGTTTGTCCGCTTCCACCGTCTCACCGTCGGTTCCCGACTTCTCGCCGAGGTGTTTCGAGATTACCTTGACCCGGGCTCCCTCGTCCTCCAGAGCAGATTGAAGCTCCGAGACGTGTTCGTCGTCAAACCCGTCGTCGATCAGCATCGCGATCTTGCGAGTCTCGATTGTGTCCGGGGTCCGATTTTCCATGCTGAGTGATGGGTCTTCCCTGTCATGGTCCGGCATCTCGTCACCGGGCGATTCAGGCGGATCGACGCCGATTCCCTCGGCGACGCGTGTGGCGAACTCGTGGTCCACGTTGTTGAACAGGTCGTAGACCATCCGCTCGCGGATCTCCATGCGGTCGACGTTCCCAAGTTCGAAGTGAGCGGCGTCGACGAGGTTCTGCTTTTCGGGCTCGGACATGCTGTTCCAGAACAGCCGTGCCTGGTCGAAGTGCTCCTCAAAGCTGTCGCTCCGGTTGCGGATCTTCTTGCCATCGATTTTCTCGGCGTAGTGCTCGTAACCGCCTTCTTCCTCGGGGACTTCCTGTGGATCGTCATCATCGATCGAGTTCGGCTTGTAGGTGGCCTTTCCTACGTTGATCTCCTGGCGCATGAAGCCAGCGCGCTGGTTGTTATGCCGTTCGGCGACGGGCCGATTGATCGGGATCTCGTCCCAGTTGGCACTGCCGAAGCGGTTGAGCTGGGTATCCTGGTAGGAGAACAGTCGGCCCTGCAGGAGCGGGTCATTCGAGAAGTCGATGCCGGGGACGACGTTCCCGGGGTGGAACGCGACTTGCTCCACTTCGGCGAAGAAGTTGTCCGGCGTTTCGTTCAGGACCATCTTGCCGATCGGTCGGACCGGGACCTCGGTCTCGGGGACGATCTTCGTCGGATCGAGGACGTCGAAGTCGAACTCTTCGGCCTGTTCCTCGTCGAAGATCTGAACGCCGAGTTCCCACTCGGGGTCGTAGCCTTCCTCGATGACGTCGTAGAGGCCTTTCCGGTTGAAGTCCGAGCTCTTCCCCCAGAGCTTCGTCGTCTCGTCCCAGACGAGTTGGTGGGTACCGAGTTTGGGTGTCCAGTGGAACTTGACGAACTTCGAGTCCCCCTCCTCGTTGACCAGCCGAAAGGTGTGAACGCCAAAGCCCTGCATCATGCGGTAGGCCCGCGGGAGCGCCCGTCCCGAGAGTACCCACATGATCATGTGGGTGATCTCCGGCTTGAGGGAGGCAAAGTCCCAGAACGTGTCGTGGGCCGCCGAGGCCTGCGGAATCGAGTCGTCGGGCTCGGGTTTGATCGCGTGGACCAGGTCGGGAAACTCCATCGCGTCCTGAATGAAGAAGATCGGCATGTTGTTCCCGACAAGGTCCCAGTTGCCGTCCTCCGTGTAGAACTTCGTCGCGAAGCCGCGGACGTCCCTGACAGTGTCGGACGACCCCCGCGAGCCGACAACCGTCGAGAACCGCGTGAACACCGGCGTCTTCTGGTCGGGGTCGGTCAGTACCTTCGCCTTCGTCAACTCCTCGATATCGTTGTACTCGTCGCCTAAGTCCGGATCTTCGTAGGGCTGGAAGTAGCCGTGCGCACCCGTCCCGCGGGCGTGGACCACGCGTTCCGGGATCGACTCGTGGTCGAACTGCGTCATCTTCTCCCGGAAGTGGAAGTCCTCCATAATCGTCGGCCCGCGTTCGCCGGCCTTCAGGGAGTTATCCGTGTCGCTGATCTTGACGCCGTGGTCGCTCGTCAACTCCTCGCCCTCGGAATTCTCGCGAACCTCATCGAGTTGCTCGTGTTTGCTGTTCTCGTCGACCTCACCATCGTGGCTGTCGCTAGTGCCGGACTCACTCGAGCCGGAGCCGCCGTCAGTGACCGGGACTTGGTCTCTGTCTACCGGTTCTTCGTGCTCGTCTGACTGCGTGTGTTCGTGCTCGGTTTCGGTTCCACTGTCTGGCTGATCGTCGTGTGGTGTGTCGGACATATATTCTCGATCTCAAGGGTCCCAGTCTCGTCTGGTACCGATCACGGCTGTCGGTCCGTTCACCTGCTGTCCATCTCTCAGCACTTCTCTATCTACGGGTACCACGGGAGTACGCTGGATCACTGCGGCTCGCCAGCAGGGTCGCATCGCGGCGGTATCGGACCGGCATCGAATGGAACAGGGTGAACTGGATCTACCATGGCTGCGAAACGATACTGTGTCGGCCAGTCGCTCGCCTCCTGTCCATCGACCAGCACCAGCAGAATAAAGCCGAGCCACTACGTTGCAAGCCGGTTCCGAGACGCGGTTCTACCCGGCTACTCGAGTGCCCCGGACTCGAGGAGCACCGTTTCACCGGCGGTCATCGAGTCGCCGGAGTCGACGGCGATGTCGTCGAGGGTGACCGCTGGTGGGAAGAGGACGTCGACACGGCTGCCGAAGGCGATGTGGCCGAGGCGGTCGCCGCGAGCGAGGTCGTCGCCGGGTTGGCGGTAGGGGTGGATGCGGCGGGCGAACGCGCCGGCGATGAAGGTAACGGTACCCGGGCTGTTTGCCGGCAACGGTGTAGAACCAGTGTCGCTGGTGCCGTCCGTGTCGCCGGTGTTGCCGGTCTCGAACTCGACGTGCACCCGTTCGTTCCGATCGGATTCCTTGGAGAAGGCGGGGCGGTTCGCGCCGTCGATGTGTTCTACGCCGGTGACGGTGCCGGCGAAGGGAGCACGGACGACGTGGACGTGCCAGACGTTCATGAAGATACCAAGACGGACGCGCTCGTCTTCCTCGCGAAGCACCGAGACAGTGCCGTCTGCGGGTGCGACGACACCCGATGCCGGCGTTGTCCGCTCGGGATCGCGAAAGAACGCGAGCGTCCCGACGCCGAGTGCGAGCGCGACGGCACTCGCCGTCACGCTGAAAATAAACGCGAACGGTGCAGCGAGAAGGGGAACGAGCGCGTACTTCCACGCTCCCGGCGCGAAGTTCATACGAGTGCTGAGGCCTGCGAGTTGTATGGTCGTTACGGTGCCCTGCTGTCGTGAGCCTCGATTGCCAGCCGAATCCGGTTCGCGAAGACGTTCATCTCACCCGTTGCGTGCGTGCTCTTGCTCACGAACGCCGAGACGCCAGCCGACAGCGCCTCGTCGACCAGTGGCTCGAGTGGGTTCCCCGTAAACAGCACGAACGGTACTGACTCCTCCTCCAGGGAGGCCGCCAGGTCGATCCCCGTCTCGTCTGGCAGTTCGTAACTCGAGACGATGCAGTCAAACGATTGGTCTTCGTTTGCGAGTGTCGCTCGCGTCGCCTCGCCCGTGGTCACGGCGTTGACATCAAAGCCGTGTGCAGATTGCAACGCCGTGCTGACGTGTTCGGTGATGAACTCGCTGTCTTCGACGAGGAGAACGCTGTGAGATGACATCTACTATACCTGTGACACAGGTTTGTCTAATAATTCTTCTTGCAGATTTAGTATTTCTTTCAGACACTTCCGGCTCAGTCCCAGAACGCCTGCGTCCGGGCATACTCTCGCTCTTTCGAGAGAATGTCTCGGTAGAACGCGGTTTCGTCCTCTCGAAGCTTGTTGATGATCTGGGCGGCGTTGTGCGGACCGACGCCGCGGGCTGCCATCGCGATTACGGCCTGCTTGCCGTGACTCTGGACGAGACTCGCGGCCCGAAACGCGCGTTCGGTCATCTCCTCCTGTTCGTCATCCTTCACCGCAGCACGGACCGCCTGGACGACCTCGTCGGCCCACGGGTTCAGTGAGGCGATGCGCGTCGAGCCACATTCGGGGCACTTTGGCTGCTCCTGCACGCGCTTTACCTTCGTCCGGGCCTTCCACTCCGTACAGTGGGTACACAGCAGGATGACACGATCGTCCTGCAGGCGCTCCTTGACCGTCTCGATCACGCCCGCGTCGGCGTTCTCCGGCGCGAGCAGTTCTTTGCCACCGCTGGAGCGACCGCCCTGTCCAACCGGCGTCCGTCCGCGGTGGGTGACGAGTTCGATCTCGCCCGACTGCAGTCCCGCAAGCACTGCTGCCGCTCGCTCGACGTCGAGATCCTCGTGGAACACCTCCCGAATCGCCTCCTCGTACATCGGGGTGTCCTCGAGTGCAGCGAGCAACCGGTCGTTCGAGAGCCGACCCGAACCCTGGCCCTGCCAGCGCTTGAGTGCGCCGAACTTGGCCGAGACCTGCGCCAGGCGGAACGCGAGCGCGTCGGAATTCTTGAGCCCGAGTTCGATGATCGCCTGAACGTGGTCGGGATCCGTCTCTTCGATCACCTCGAGGACGTCGCTCGTTGCGACCGACGTGGGCACCTCGAGTTCGATTCGGTACGGGTCCGTCTCGAGGCCAACCGAGGAGCCGGCACGCTGGCCGAGCAGCGACGAGAGGAGACGACCAAGTGTCTCGTTTGCCATGTGGCCGTAGCAGGCGTTGAGAACGATGGTTCGGCCCTGCCGTTCGAGGACGATCCGGTCGGCGGTTGGCATGGGCATTGACGAGGAGTCCGCGGCGTCGGTGTCGGCGTCAGCATCGATCTGGTACTCGAGTTGCGTGCAGGCCTCGGTCAGGGTGTACTCGTCGCCGGGGTACCGGCCCGAGAGTTCGCGACCGACGGCGCGTGCGTCGGCACCTGCTTCGAACTGGGGTTCGGCGACGGCGCGGATCTCGCCGACCTCCTGTGCGACCGCCGCGGGGACCGGGATTTCCTGGCCGATCCAGGAGGGGACTTCGCCGGCGGGGTCCTCGATCGGACTGACCTTCACGCGGCTCTCGTCGTCGTCGATTTCGGCGATGCGCCACATCTCGCCGCGCTGGATGAATACCTCGCCGGGCTGGGCGAAGTTGACGACGAACCGCTCGTCTAAGGTTCCGATCTGGGAACTCGAGGCGATGTCGTGGACCTCGTAGGTCTCCTCGTCGGGGATCATCGAGAGGTTGGCGTAGACGTACTGCCAGGTGCCCCCGGAGGTTTCGATGCGATCCTCGCCCTCGTCGAACCAGACGATTCGGTTGCGGTGGAGTTCGCCGAGCACCTCGCGGAACGTCTCCAGTTCGAGGTCGCGGAACGGGTATGCCCGGCTGATCGTCTCGTAGGCGTCCCGAACGTGCACTGAGCCGCGGCTGTGAACCAGACCCGGAATCTGATTCGCGACCACATCGAGGCTCCCCTCGTGGATTCGGGCCGGTTCAACCTCGCCATCGCGGGCCCGGCGGGCGATCGACAGCGCCTCGAAGGTGTCGTCCGGCCGGGTCGTGACGATGGTGCCACTCGAAACCTCGTCCCGGCGGTGACCAGCGCGGCCGATCCGCTGGAGCAGTCGGGCGACCTGCCGCGGGCTCTTGTACTGGATTACGTGATCGACACGTCCCACGTCGATCCCGAGTTCCATGGAGGATGTACAGAGCAGGCCGTCGAGTTCGCCCGCCTTGAACCGATCCTCGACGTCGATCCGGGCGTCCTTCGAGAGCGATCCGTGGTGGACGCCGATAGGGAGATCGAGTTCGGTGAATCGCGAGCCGAGCGCTTCTGCGGTCTGGCGCGTATTGACGAAGATGAGCGTGGACTCGTGTTCCTCGACGAGGTCCCGAATCAGTCGGACATGGCTTGCCGTGTCAGCCTCAGTCATCAGCTGCCCAGCGAGTTGCTCGTCTTCTGGCCGGATATCGGGCTGGCAGACGGTCACGTCCACGTTGCTCCCGACATTAATTTCGCGGATCTCACAGCGGCGGCCGCCGGTGAGGAACTGGCCGACCTCGCCCGGGTCGCCGACCGTCGCGGAGAGCCCAATCCGCTGGACGTCGCCGGACAGATCGCGGAGGCGTTCGAGTCCGATCGCGAGCTGTGCGCCACGCTTCGAGGCGGCGAGTTCGTGCACCTCGTCGATGACGACGTGCGAGAGGTCCGCGAGTGCATCGCGGAGGCGGTCACCGGTGAGCATCGCCTGAACGGTTTCGGGCGTCGTGATGAGCACGTCAGGTGGGTTCTCGGCCTGCTTGCTGCGCTGGTAATCCGTGGTGTCGCCGTGGCGAACGTCGACCTCAAGGTCGAGAAACTTGCCCCACCACTCGAGTCGGTCCAGCATGTCGCGGTTGAGTGCCCGCAGCGGGGTGATGTAGAGCGCACCGAACCCCTCCGGACGCTCGTCGACGAGGTCATCGAAGACGGGGAGCATGGCCGTCTCGGTCTTGCCACTCCCGGTCGGGGCAATGACGAGCGTGCTCTCGCCGGCGGCGAGCGGCGGAATCGCCAGCCGTTGTGGTGCCGTCGGGGTCGAGAACCCGCGCTCGGAGAGCGCCCCACGAACAGTCGTTCCGAGATGGGAAAAGGCCGCGACGTCCCCCTCAGTCATGACTCGTTCCTATGAGCGAACGATGCATAAGGGCCACGTTCTGCGCCGCTTAGCACTGTACGGACAGGTATAGGGACAGTCTTCGCTTCTTTGACACCGGTTCGACACTGCGCCAACACCGAGCGTGCTCGTTGTGTTCGAATCGGTCATACCTCTGAAGGCGAACGAAGCTAAACGAAGCCGAACATGTCAGCGGGTATGCGGGCCCTACCCGCTGGTAGGCGGCCTATATCTACGGTCCCTGTTCCGGAATCCCCGGCAATGACACCTCCAAATCGAAGACAGTCATCGATTCCAATTCGTTCGAGACGATCCCTCTCTGCATTCCCACACTCGATCGCGTTCGCCGGCCTCGTGCTACTCGTCGGCGTTGTCATCGCATTGAGTGTCGGCGCAGTCGTCGGCGCGAGTGCGAGTGCAGATGCAGATGCAGATCAGCCGGTACCAGCGGTACAAGAGAGCGAGACTGACGAGGCGACGGTGTACGTCTCTGAAGAGGCTGTCGTCGAACCAGTTCCTGAAGCGGATGAACTCTACTTCGAACAGGAAGATCCGGATGGCGAGTGGATCAGCTACGTTAACCCGCGCGATGAGTACCGGATGCCCTATCTTGGCGATGGCTCCGGAAAGATGTGCGTGACGCTGTTGAACGAGGCCGGCCAACCCGTCGAGGGCAATTCCATCCCCGGCACGACTGTCACAGTGCCGACCGGCGATTCACTATCCTGGCACGACGATATCGATCCGTTCGTCGTCGACTACCCACTGGCCGAGAACTACAACCGACCGCTCGACGCCGACCAGTTCGGCACCCGCGCTGACCTTCCACAGGGTGACGGCTACCTCGACTCCCACTGCTTCGAGTGGCATGGCCTCCCCGAGGACGAGACCGTTGAGTACGGTGAGGCACAGATTGAGGGACCACACGCGGACCAGATTGACCTCGTCGGCTACATCGAGCGCCCACACGAAGCCTGGGACACTGATATCGACCCACTCGAGTCGGCCGTCGCCTACGAGGAGGCCGGCGGTGGCTGGACCTACCACCCTGACGGCTCGCACGGACAGCTGGTCGTCGTCCTCCAGCTCGACGGTGACGCCGACATTCCGGTCGATCCGGACGAAGAAATCGGTGACGCAGCTGCCGATGCCGGTGGTGGCGCAGACGAGAATACGGACGATAGTGCCGACGACTCGACCGGTGACGAGGCCGGCGAGTCGAACGGAACAGACGACGACGCGACCGACACCGTGCCCGGGTTCGGCGTCTTGTCGGTGCTCGTCGCGCTCAGCGCGCTGTTGATTGCCGCCCTCAGACGGCCCTGAGAGAGCGCACAGTGGCTGCTCGCATCAATGCCCCGTCTCGCGTTCGTTGCTCGAACCAACGAACCTATCACGGTTGCCACGAGACTGCCGACAATGACGACTGACGACACGGACGCCCCGCAGGTTCCGATCGTCTGTAGCGCCTGTGAGACGACCTCACGCGTGCCGCTCTCGGGTGTCGCCAACGCAGTTGCGCGCCACAACGACCAGCTTCACGACGGCGAGGAGATCGCACAGGTCGATCCCGACATTGCTGATCAGATCGCCGATCTGGTCGCGACCGAACTCGGCCTGCTCGAGGACTCGTAGCGTCCTCGAACGGACTGCCTGTCCCTTCACCGCCGAAACAGTGCGCCGTGGAGCCAACGAGTCAGTGCGGACAGCCGTGCTCGGAGCCCCGACTCGCTACCGGTGTCGTCCGTCGATCGAGTCGTTACGCGTCCTTCTTCGTCCGGTTGGTCGTCCACTCGTACGTCGGGTCGTTTCGAATCCATAGCGCATCTCGTTGCCCCGCGGAGACGAGTCCGCGGCTTGAGATCGAAACCCGTGCGGTCATTTCGGAGAAGCACCTACAGCCGACTACGAGCGGGGCCGGTGACTGACTGGCTAGCAGCACGATCACAGCGCGCTCGAACCGGCCGTTTCCGTCACGGTCGTGCCTCAGTACGGCGCTTTCGATGTCCCATGTCCCGAACAACATACACGTGTCAGTGTGGTGCTCGCCTGCAGTACAGACAGGACCTTCAGAAGGAGTCGGGAACGGTCTCACGAAGCTGGAGGTGCACGGACTGTGGAACGCCAGTTCCGAGCACAGTCGCTGAGCGAATCTCTCACCAGCATCCATCGTGACCGTATTCGTACTGGACGAGTTCGTGGTCTTCTCCGTCTCTCGATCACTCCCTTCTGTCTGTCCTCACGCACAGAGTATCCCCGCAGAGAACCAGTAAGACGAGAAAACCTTCACACGACTGTGGCGATAATTCAGTGGGAAGGTTTATGAGTAATTACTCTGCTTTCGAAGGGTATGGCACAGGATGATGCTGATGTGGTACGAAACGAACACAACCCGCTGGAACAGCCAGCACAGGGCAGCTACCCCGAAACACCAGCGGCGACTGCCGAACCCTCCCCGGCGACCATCGTCGCAACAGGCGACCCCGACGGCTCCGATCGAACGCTGACGATCATCGGCCGCGGTGTCCCGACGATTTTCGAGATTACGGTTGAGGGACGCATCGAAGGCTGTGACGCAGCGACGACGACCGACACCTCCGTGCTCTCCGGATCAACGGTTGAAGGAACCATCGAAGACGGCACCGTCGAGTTCGAGTTTACCGGTGACCTGACCGACGTCACCTTCGTTGACCGCGGTATCACCGGCCTTTCGCCGAGTGCCGCACCGCACGTTCACGTCGACTACAGTACCAGCTGAGCGAGCCGCGGGCGTACACGGTGTCAGCACCCTCCAGAAGCCGCCTCTGGCCACCTGTCACCGTCACACTCGTCCAATCAATTCCTTCTTGGAGCACGAACGAGTACTGCCAACTATGACTGTAGCCGGAGACGGCGATGGCGATGGTACTGGCAATGGAGATGGAAATCGCACCGAAACCAAACCGACTGACGCAGCCAACGCTACCGACACCGACGACACCGCCGACAACACCGATGCAGACTGGATCGACCCAGTCGACGAAACGGTACTCGAGTACATGGGCCGCGAAGAGTACTTCTCCCCCGATCAGATTGCAGCTGAAGACGTCTGTCGTGGTCCCCATGCGGCCTATCGCTGTCGCGAACTCACCAAGCGCGGACTGCTGACGAAGCATATGCCTGGCGTCTACGATATCACAGACCTCGGCGAGCAGGTGCTCGCGGGCGAGGTCGAGTTGGCTGAACTCGGTGATGATGATGAGGGTGTGGAGGGGACCACTGAGGACGGTGCTGACGGTGCGGACCGTGAAGATGAGTCGGACACAAGCGGTGCTGATTCTGCGGAGTGAGTCGGCAGAAAAACGGATACTGACACTGTAGTCGGGGTTGGTGGTGCTGTTGTCGCTGCTGTTGTGGTTGTTGCTGAGGTTTTGCTGCTGCTGAATGGTTGCTGCCGCTGAGGTTGCTGATACCGTGCTGCTGGTGCTGTTCACCAGACTGTTGAACCAGCCGAGGCTGCCGATAGAACGAGCGGGCCGACGTGGACGAAGCTGCCGACAGCAGCACTGAAACCGACACTCGCGACGACTAACCCAACCAGTTCTCTCAGTTCGTTTCCGAGGCGTTCCGCTACGCGCCCTCGTTCACCGCAGGCGCGTGCGTCTCGAGAAGCGCAGTCACTTCGTCACCGCCAAGGAATCCATCCGCACGGCTCGCTACTTGCTCTCCCTCGTGAAACACCACGAGCTTCGGCACCGACCGAACGTCGAACCGCTCGACCAGTTCGGGATCGTCTCTCGGATTCAGCATCCCGACGGGTACTCCCGTCGACCGTGCGACGTTGCCGAGCACCGGCTCCATCGCCTGACACAGCGAGCACCCCTTCGTGTACAACTCGACGAGACACGTTTCGTGACTCGCGACGAAGGACTCGAGTGCGTCGCCGTCGTCGAGGTCGACTGGGGTGGGTGTGTGGTCGTTCATACTGGGACGTAGGGCTGACGTGCGAAACAAGTGACGACTAGCTCGGGTTGTCCGTGGTCCGCATCGGTGCTCGTGTGACACCAGTCTGGACCACGACCTGTTGATCATGTTGCTTCTATCCATGACACACGTTCTTCCACTCGGGGTGCAAGTGTTGCCCCTCAAGTATCGCACTCTTTACTAAGGCAACTCATGAGTGGACAATTGGCCACTATTCAATCAATCACAGTATATTCGCCCACAACAATAGAGTTTTAGTGGTGGATGTGGTTGTCTGAGTCGAATAGAAGATGACAGATGGGAACCTGACCTCAACGGAAGAATCGGTACTGGAGAAAATCGAATCGGAAGACGT
Organism: Natrialba chahannaoensis JCM 10990; assembly: GCF_000337135.1. Lineage (GTDB taxonomy): Archaea > Halobacteriota > Halobacteria > Halobacteriales > Natrialbaceae > Natrialba > Natrialba chahannaoensis. The sequence goes on along the minus strand of NZ_AOIN01000056.1, from coordinate 179,780 downwards.
CGACTTCCTCCGATTACAGTTTACGGACATCCTGGGAACGGTCAAGAACGTCTCCGTTCCGGCCCGTCAGACCGAGAAGGCGTTCACGGAGGGCATCTACTTCGACGGCTCCTCGATCGAAGGCTTCGTCCGCATTCAGGAGTCGGACATGCGACTCAAGCCGGACCCGGAAACGTTCGCGATTCTCCCGTGGCGCAACGACGAGAATAGCGCAGCAGCCCGGATGATCTGTGATGTCTACGACACCTCGACGGGCGAACCGTTCGAGGGTGATCCACGCCGCGTGCTGAAGGATGCACTCGAGCGCGCCAAGGAGATGGGCTACACGGTCAACGCCGCACCCGAACCGGAGTTCTTCCTCTTCGAGGAGGACGAGGAGGGGCGTGCAACAACGAAAACGAACGACGCCGGCGGGTACTTCGACCTCGCACCGAAAGACCTCGCAAGCGACGTTCGCCGCGACATTATCTACGGACTCGAGAGCATGGGCTTCGAGGTCGAAGCGAGCCACCACGAGGTCGCAGAGGGCCAGCACGAGATCAACTTCGAGTACGACGACGCGCTGACGACCGCGGACAACGTTGGAACGTTCCGTACGGTCGTCCGCGCGATCGCCGCCCAGCACGACTACCACGCGACGTTCATGCCGAAGCCGATCCCGAAGATCAACGGCTCGGGCATGCACACTCATCTTTCGCTCTTCACCGAGGACGGCGAGAACGCCTTCCACGACGGCGACGACGAGTTCGACCTGAGCGACGAGGCTCGTGCGTTCACCGCTGGTATTCTCGAGCACGCACCCGCCATCACGGCGGTCGCGAACCCGACGGTCAACAGCTACAAGCGCCTTGTGCCGGGCTACGAAGCGCCGGTGTACGTCGCCTGGTCGGACCGCAACCGTTCGTCGCTCATCCGCAAACCGGCCGCCCGCGTGCCCGCTGCCTCGCGCGTCGAACTGCGCTCACCCGACCCGTCCTGTAACCCGTACCTCGCTATTGCCGTTATGATCCACGCCGGACTGAACGGCATCGAGAACGATCTCGACTGTCCAGACCCAGTGCGCGAGAACATCTACGAGTTCGACGAGCAGAAGCGCGAGGAGTACGGTATCGAAACGCTGCCGTCGAATCTCGGCGAAGCCGTTGACGCCTTAGAGGAGGACGAGGAGATCTACAACGCACTCGGCGAACACGTCGGGGCGAAGTTCGTCGAGGCAAAGCGCCAGGAGTTCGAAGAGTACCTGATCGATGTCTCCCAGTGGGAACTCGACCGCTATCTCGAGACGTTCTGAGCCGCTCCCGGCGGCCTGATTTCGAGGTGATCTCTGTGCCCTGTGGCGTTCGGCTCTGTGGCACTTGATCTACTGTTCCTTTCGAACCAGAACCGGGCTATGACCGAATCGAGATCGGAGACTGTTTTGGGCTCGTACTCCCACTCACCGGTGAGAGCAAACCTGTGACTGAACGCGACCCCACTCCCCCGCAGCCACCAGCAGCACTCGACGATGGACTCGTCGAGGCACTCGAGACGCAGGACAGCGAGACGTTGTTGTCGGTCGCAGAGTACGCGCTGTCGCTTGCCGAGTGGAAGGAATCATTAGCTGCTGATGAGGCGTCCCCGTCCACGTCTCAGCAGCCATCGCCGGAGTCGTCCTCGGAGTCGCCGCCATCCGTTCCAGACCGTGCAGTCGTCTCTGTGGTCGAGATTGCAGGCGAACGATACCGATACTACCAGTGGCGCGAAGGTGACGAAATCAGATCGGAAACCGAACGACTGGCGGACGAGTAACTGCAGCCGAGAAGACAGTTGGCTCATACGGCTGTTATCGCGTATGACCGGAGGTTCCCGCCCTCAGCGGAGCGATCACTGGCACGGAACTACCACGGACCGTCTCAGGCCTCGCCGTACACCGGCACCGCAGCCCCGCTCGTGGCTGTCGCCTCATCACTGCAGAGAAACGCCATCATGGACGCGATTTCGGCGGGATCGACCCACGAGTCATGATCTGCGTCGGCCATCATCTCGCGATTCATCGGCGTATCGATCACGCTCGGGAGGACGCAGTTCGCCCGAACGGTGCCCCGATTCTCCGCCGCGAGCGTCTCGGTAAGCAGCTTGATCCCTGCTTTCGTGATCCGATAGGGGCCGTCGCCCTCGCCGCCCTCGAGTGCTGCACGAGCGCTGACACTGACGATCGAGCCCTCGCTGTCCTGCAGGTATGGGAGCGCATATTTCGACATGAGGAACGCCGATTTCAGGTTGACATCGAGCAACAGTTCGAACTCGTCGAGATCGGTGTCCTCGATGGGGTCGCCGCCACGCCAGGTGCCGGCGATGTTCAGCAGGTGATCGATTCGGCCGTGGTCGTCGATAATCTGTGTGACCACGGCAGAGACGTCCGCCTCGTCGGTCAGATTCGCCTCGTAGAAGTCCAGCCCTGACGTTTCGGATGGCTCCTGCTCGAGCAGACTGTCCTCGTCGTCGGGCGTGACAATATCGACTGCACAGACGGTCGCGCCGTCTGCACGGAACCGCTCGACGACGGCGCTTCCGAGAGCGCCGCTCGCACCGGTGACGATTGTGACGCTATCCGTGAAGTCGAAGTCGGCGGTGTGCTGTGGCGACATAGAACAGACTCCAACGAGTGACCCGATCAATCTAGGTGGCGGTTCTCGGCTCGGCTGGCTCGATCTCTCCCACCTTCTCGATGCCTACCTCGGCCCAGAGATCGGCGGCAACAGCACGTGTTCGAACCAGAACTCCGCGACCGCCTCCGCAAGCGAGTAAAACGCATCCGGTTCTGCGGGCTTGGTCAGATACGCGTTTGCAGACAGTTCGTAACTGCGCTGTACGTCCTCACCCGTCCCCGAACTCGTCAGGACGATTACCGGTAGCCGAACGAGCGACGCATCCTCACGGATCGTCTCGAGGAGCGCGTGGCCGTTGACGCCCGGCAGATCGAGGTCCAACAACACGAGCGCTGGCAACTCGGTGCTCTTATCGGCCACTCGAACGGAGAGCTCCTCGAGTGCAGTCTCCCCATCAGTGACGACCGTGAACGTCAGTTCGACGGGCAATTGCCCGAAGGCGTTACGGATGCGGTCTCTGTCTGTCGGATCGTCTTCGACTAGGAGGACATCGAACGGTTCCGCCCGTCGACTACTCATTGCAGCCACCGTTGCCTCGGGGACGTTGCTACTCGTCGACGACACATCGCTGGAAACACGTAAGAGAGAATTCTCAGCCGATCTGTTTAAACGTAGGTGCTAAACGGTTTGGATAGTCGACTGTTTGTGGTCACTCAAACAGTGTTCCTTGAGCGAGACTCCAAAACGTGCTCGCCTAGCTGTTCGGATGTCGGTAGCATCGCCTGTCGGAGAGGTAGCAAGACTGCTGTCCGGAGTACTGCACAAACAGCACTCGAGTACCGACAGAGACGATCCCGACACCATCGGACACGGGTATCCACTCACCTGACCCGCCGGACGTGACACTGAAGCCACTGGCCACCATCAACCGGATCGAATGCGACTAATCGCCCACCGCGGTTTCGCTGCGACGGCTCCCGAGAACACCATCACTGCCATCCAGTCTGCCGCCGAGTACGCCGACGCCGTCGAATTCGACGTTCGACGCTGCGGCTCGGGCGAACTCGTCGTTATCCACGACGAGACGATCGACCGCGTTACGGGCGGCGTCGCTACCGTCGCAGAGAGTAGCCTTGCCGACCTCAAAACACACACCGTACTCGAGTCCGGCGAGCGAATTCCAACCCTTGAGGAGATGCTCGGGGCCGTTCCGCCCGGGGTTGAAGTCAATCTTGAGATGAAGGAACTGGGTATCGCCGCTGACGTGCTCAATGCACTCGACAGCGTCGAGAATCGCGTGGTGACGACATCGTTTCTTGCGCCGGAGTTGCGGACGATCCGCGAACTGGATGCGAGTCAGCCGATGGGATTGCTCGTCAGCCGACGACTCGAGATGCCGGTGACGACGGCGGTCGAACTCGACTGTGACGTGATCGGGGCGAACTACTGGCGCTGTTTGACGACCCAGTTGGTGCCGCGAGCGAAGGCGGTAGACCTCGAGATTCATGCGTGGTCGATCGAGCGGCGACTGACTGCGATGTTGTTGGGATTTCGTGGCGTGGATTGTGTTTCGGCGGATCGACCAATTCAGGTGTAGTTTTCCCACTCATTAGTGCTCCTGTGCCTGTTCGATCCAGTCGTTGATCCGACTCGGGGAAATCCCTGTTTCGGCAGCGAGTTCTGCTGTATCGGCGGACGCGAGTTGGTTGATTGTCTCAATGCCGGCCGCGGCGAGTTCGCCGGCATAGACTGTTCCGACGCCGTTCAGTTCGGTGAGATCGGTGACTTCGGATTCGTTCTTAGATGCGATGTCTTGGTTAGTAACTTCCACCACGTCAGGACCAGATTCGTCGCCGGTTACGTCTTCAGCGAGTGCGGCGTCTGCTTCCTTGGGGGCTGGTGTCTCTGGTTCAGTTTCGATGTCTGTGTCGCTCGAACGCTCTTCAAACCACTCGCAGACCGCAGGCCAGAGCTCGGCGTGACTCTGGGAGGAAACTGACATGCCGATGTGCCCCGTTGTGAACTCGATAATCTCGGTATCTTCCGAGGGAATCTCGTCGTTGAACGGTTTCGATGCCTCGGGTGGGACGAGGTGGTCGTACTCCGCAACGATCTGGAGAACTGGCATGTCGATATTGGTGATGTCGACGTGGTCGCCGTGGAGGTACAGTTCGTTGTTTATCAGCTTGTTATCCTGATAGATGTCTTCGATGAACTCCTTGTAGGTGGTGCCCGCGACATCGATTCCCTCGCTGAGCCATCGCTCCATTCGGGCGAAGTTCTCGACGAAATCTTCGTCCGCCATGTTGTCGTAGAACCGAACGTATTTTGTCACGTTATTCGCGACTGGGTCCATTAGTTCGAAACCACGGTCTAGAAACGCTGCGGGGACGTTATCGAAGGCTTCTGTAACCTGTTCTGGATCGTAGTAGTCTTCATCTCCCCAGAGTTCTAGAATACCACCGTCGCCGTCGAAACACAGTCCCGACGCCATCAGGGCGAGGTTCTTTACCTTCTCTGGATAGAGGGCGGCGTACATTGCCGACTTCGTGCCGCCCATACAGTAGCCGAGGATATTGATCTCGTCCTGACCGGAACGTTCGCGGACGACGTTGACGCAATTGTCGATGTAGCGGTTGACGTAGTCATCGAGCGTCAGCGATCGATCGAGTGTGGACGGTTCTCCCCAATTGATCAGGTAGACATCGAACCCGTTCTCGAGCAGCGTCCGGACCACTGAACGGTCCGGCTGAAGGTCGAGAATGTAGGGTTTGTTGATCAGTGCGTAGACGATGAGGATCGGCACGTCGTGCTGTTCCTCTGTCACCGGCTTGTAGTGAAGAAGTTCGAGCTTGTTCTCTTCGTAAACGACCTCGCTCGGCGTTTGACCGACGTCGATATTCTTGATCGTCTCGGTTCGTTCAGGGGTGATCTGAACCTTCTCCGCCAGATCGGCGGCACCTTCCCAGGCCTGCCGTTGTATATCCAGCGCGATCGAATACGGGTTCTTCATTGCTCGTCTTCTACGTGTTCGAGGACACGGTCAAGTTTTGTCTCGACAGCGTGTTGACGGCGTTCGAGTTCGACGAGTCGGTCACCGACTTCGGCGATGTCATCTTCGGTTGCGAAACCGAGCATCCGAAGGGTCTCCTGTGAGGCCTCGTCGGCCTGCTGCTGGAGTTCGAGTACGTCTCCGACTGCCTCGCCAGTCATCTTGGCAAATTCGGTCGTCGACATAACATCCTTGAACGCCTCGTTAGCCGTGTTGAGCCAGATGTCACGGAATTCCTCAAACTCGACATCCTCACCTTCGAACGTGTCGTTCATCCGGTCGACCATTTGCTTCGATGCGCTCATCCATGTCTCGTAGGCGCGAGCGTAACCCTCGATATCGTCGGAGATTTCGTTGTCGTCGCTGACTGTGTCAACTGCGTCACACCAGCTTTCGACGAACTGGGCCTGGGCTTCCATATTGTTCTCGAATTCCTCGAGGAACTGTTCGTTCCACTGTTCGGCGAATGCGCTCCAGTCCTGTTCTGGATATTGCGAATCAGACATTGTTTCTAATCGGGAGTGGATGAAGGTGTGATTTCGACTCAATTCTATGGTGAAGCGTCGAACTCCTCGGTAGCCTCCTCGACGCTTTCGGCAGCGACTGTCATGTTTTGCGCAACCTGCTCGTGAACCTCGATGAACGCCTCGAAGGAGTTGTCGACGGCCTCCGAATAGGAAGCTGTAAACTCATCGTAGGCTGTTTCTGATTCCCTGAGTGCCTCGACGGCAACCTCGAGCGACTGCAACTGAGCGTCAGTGGCAGAGTCGACGCCTTCATCAACGAGTTCGCTGAGATCGTCGAATTCAACCGTGTCTTCCGGTACGGACGCCTCGAGTGCGTTAAAGTACGCATGGATGACTCCCTTAGTAAGCTCGGCGTTAGACTCGACGAGCGCGTTCGAGTTCTCGACGGCGTTGGCGAACGCGCCAATGGAGGCCTGTTGGGCCTCGATGGCGTCGTGCGCCATGTTCTGGCTGTGTTTGATTGCAGTGCGCTGTGCGTCAAAGACCGTACTGAAGGGGTTTTGTGTCATGATTGTGACTCTGCTCACTCTTCGCGGTTGCGTTTGACAGGGACAACGATTGTTTGGACAATATCTCCCTCTTCGATATCGAGGGCCTCCCGTTCCGGGCCAGGTATGCTGACTCGGCCGTTGCTCTGGACGCGGGCTTTGAACGTCGCTGTGCCCATATTCATCGGTCCGAACGGCATTATCTCCTCGAACGGGTTCGCTGAGCTAGCCTGAACCATCTGCTTCATCAGTTCCTGCTGGGACTCAGCCACTTGCTCACCAGCTTCCTGCATTTGCTCGGTAAACATCGCAGGTGGAAACCAGAGTGATCGGTCGGAGTCGTCCATCATCAGCTCTATGGACGACCCGTCCATTAATAAAGTTTCCCCGCATATACCATTTGATACCATTAGAAGACATTAGATGGTAGCAAATGTGTTGTAGGGTATTTTGTTGGGTGGACCCTGCGTTGTAACGCCCTCTGAAAGGACTCGATAGCGATGATGATACCAAACGACCCGAATACTACCTTGTAGCGACAGCCTAGTTGTTTTCAAACCGTGATCAATTGTGCGCAGCACAGAAGATTTAACTCCTGCTCACATAGCCGTTTGCAGATGCCTCAGCAAAATACGGGGGAATTCGATTTTACTGCGATGATCGATGCTTGGTCGGCAATGACACAGAGTGTTATCCGGACCACAGCCGCTGCCAACCGTGCGACGATATCTGCTATGACACCCCCTGCCGAGGCGGGTTACTCCGACAAGAACAACTCGAGTAGTAGCTCGGACGAGGCAGGTGTCAAGAGCGACAGCATCTACAGGACCACCACTGACGGGGCAGAGACGACGGATTCCGTCTCCGCTCCGATTCCGTCAGTCGACTACTCGATCTCTGACTGGGAGTTCGAACGCACCGTTGACGATCCAGCCCACATCAGCGTTGGTGACGTCGTCACCTTCAGAAAGACGCTCTCGGAAGACGATGTCCAGGCATTTGCTCGCATCAGCGGCGATACGAACCGACTTCACCTTGATGACGAGTTCGCCGCCGAAACGCGGTTCAGCGAACGTGTCGTCCACGGAACCCTCGTTTCCGGACTCATTAGTGCCGCACTTGCGCGCCTTCCCGGACTCACTATCTATCTGTCACAGGATCTCGAATTCTGCGGCCCCGTCGGCATCGGTGACAGCGTCTCCGCACGCGTCGAAATCGTCGAATCCCTCGGCAACAATCGGTATCGGCTCGAAACCAACATACGCAATAACGATGCTGACGAAATTGTTATTCAGGGTGAAGCTGTGGTCATGATCGATACGCCTCCTACGGATAACTGAGCACGTGTCGCGCACGAACACAGTATCGTTTTCGTTTGACTCCGTCTGGCAGGCAAGACATCGCTTCGAGGGCACGGGACTGACCTGCTGTCTTGCAAAGTGGTCCTCGCCACTTAGGACGAGAAGGGCGTCAAAGGTCGAGTCCTCCGTTGACATCGATCACTTCGCCAGTGATGTAGTTCGATTGTTCGCTGGCAAGATAGCGGACGATCCCAGCGATTTCGTCCACGTCAGCGAATCGCTCGAGCGGAATCTCGTCGCAAAGCTGATCCTGAACCTCCTCCGGAATAGCCTCGACCATCTCCGTCCGGGTGAAGCCGGGTGCGATACAATTGGCTGTCGTTCCAGAACCTGCCAACTCGAGTGCAAGTGAACGAGTAAACCCGAACAAACCGCTTTTCGCCGCTGCGTAGTTCGCCTGGCCGATGTTTCCTTGTTTGCCGATTACGCTCGAGATGTTGATGATTCGACCGTCGTCGGCAGTCTTGAGGTCGTCGTAGAACGCTTGGGTACAGTTAAACGTCCCGTGCAGCGAGACATCAATCACGCGGTGCCAGTCATCAGCAGTCATATTGGCGAATGTGCGATCGCATGTGATCCCCGCGTTATTGACGAGTACGTCGATTGGACCGAACGCATTGTGAACCACCTCGCGCATCGTTTCAATTTCGTCGCGATCGGTAACGTCAGCCTGGACCGGATGTGCAGTTCCCTCCGTGTCAGCTGTAGTAATTGTATCGGCAACCTCGTTGGCCGCTTCTTTAGAGGATCGATAATTGACAACGACGGTCGCTCCGTATCGTCCCAGTTCGCGGGCGACACCGCACCCGATACCCCGCGAGGCACCGGTCACCAGACACGTCCGTCCTGCGAGCGGCTGTCGAGGAGGAAGTTCCAGATTGGCCGGCTGTTCGGCGAGTTCGACCGTCATAGCTGCTCCTCCAGCATTGTTGTCTGATCGTGTTGGGCGGGCCATGCGGCACTTTCTCCCATATCCGTTTCGACTTCGGAAAGCCAGCTATCGACAGTGTACGTCCGCTCTTCCCCCACCTGGGACCGTTCCGTATGCGGGACGACCCCTCGAAGCGACTCTGATCCGCCATCTGTATCGGCGTTCGTTCGTTCCTCGTAAATCGCCAGCGCCACAAGCGGAACTCGAACCCGTTCATGCGGCGCATTGGATCCGATTCCGAACGGCGACGTTGGAACTCCTTCTCGACGGAACGCTGGCTCGAGCGTGACGCCGTGCTGTTCGCTCCAGTTTTCGAACTCGGTCATGAGCTCGTCGCGCGTGACATCGTTTTCCCTATTCGTCTCGGTAGCCGAACGGTGCGCTGGGGGCCACTGGAGGACTTGATAGTTGGTAATGGGTCCATCCTCACAGAGGCGTTGGAGGCGTCCGATGGTTGCCTTAATCGTCTCAGTGATGGAAGCAGGAACGGTAGAGCGAACATAGCAGTCGACGCGGAGGTCTTTGTTCTGATCGGTATCGATTGCCGAGAAACCCACGGCGTTACTGACTGCCATATCCTCCCTCCGTGTAGGAGACAAGATACTCTTGTCGTGATTCAAAGCCCGCTAGTTCTATCGTCTCCCGTTGTGGAGGCACTATCTCCTGTTTATTCGTGGACATCATAGTTACAGAGGACGGCAACGGCTTGTCATATAAATGTCGGGTGATGCGTGTGCACAATCGCCACTAACCAGCAGCAGAGAGTATGATTATTGGATGGTATTATATGCTGAACAGGCGCAAAACCAGACAACAGCGGCGCAGGACCATACAACCACACTATCAGGTACTACCATACCGACCGCTTCCTTCAGGCCAGCCAGTCCTCCGGCTTCGTGTCGTAATCCACGTCATCGGCTGCGAGGTGTTCGACTGTGTCCCAGCGCACGTCCTCAGTCGTCACTTCCTCGCCGTCGTAGCGGATGAGCTTGCCCTGTTCTTCGGCCTCGGGCTCGCGGTTCCGCCGCTTTGCGACCTCGATATCGTGCTCGTTGACCTCCTTGACGATCGTCAGCAGGTTCACCGGCCGACCCCAGAGTTCGAAGATGCGCTTCAGCGTCTCCGTCGCTTTCCCGAGATCGAGCATCACGCCGTTGTACTGGTGGCCCAACAGTAGTTCGTTCGCGTTGTTGTAGTTGCCATCGTAGACCGCAATCGTCGGCTTGCCGAAGTTGGTAAACTGCAACAGGAGTTTCTTCTTGACATCTTCGGCGGCGTCGCTTGCAACGTGGAACTGGCCCGTCGCCTTCGAATGCTCGTAGGTGAAGTAGTTGTTCTCCGTGATGAACTCCTGCGTGAGGAACTCGTCTAAGAACGTCACGTCGTTGTGGCTCTCGCGCACGTCGAAGAGCCGATCCCAGCCCGCAGTGTAGTCGACTTCGGCGAGCGCCTCTTCGACCGACGAATAACGGGCGTCGTCGAACAGGTATCGCCCGATGCGCTCGAGTTCGTTCTGATTCACTCGCGAAAGGAACCCACGGTTCTGGCGCTTGACGAGCGAGTAGTGACGGCGTGCGAGCCCCTCGTAGGTGAGCACCTTCCAGGGGTAGCGGTCAACGTCGATCTCGTCCTCGCGAGCCAACTCGAGTGCCTCGTGGTCGAGCCACTCGTCGGGCACGTCCGCGCTCGCGAGGTCGTCGATCGTCTCCGACGTGATCGAGTCGATTTCGGTGGGCGGCTCGAGCTGGTCGCGTACGTCGTCGAAGTCGACAACGTCCGTCAGGTTACGCCAGGAGAGACCCTCGACGCGGAGCAAGTGCTCTAGGACCTCCTGGCGGTTCGTCGTGTTCTCGACGTACTCCCACAGCTCCATGCCGAGGCTGTAGGGGTTGAGGCCGCCGGAGGCGAGCACCTTCGCCATGTGGTCGGCGTAGTTCATGAACTCGTCTGCGCCGGCGAAGCCCTCGTCGGTCATCATCGTCGACTCCCAGTAGGCGGCCCAGCCCTCGTTCATGACCTTGGTCATCTTCTGGGCGGCGAAGTAGTACGCCTCGGCGCGCATCATGTCGAGCACGTCCCGTTGCCACTCTTCCATCTCGACGGCGCGCTCGGCATCGGGATCGTACTGCTTGCCATGTTCACGGACGAACGCGAGGACGTCCTTCTGGGGCACCTCGGGGAACGTGACGCCGCCGTCCTCGTCTTCGAGGCGTTCGAGCCACTCTTCGTCGAACACCTCACCCTTGATCTCGTCGGAGAGCTCGAGCTCGTCGAGTTTTTCGGCGAGGTCCTCGTCGAGGTCGGCCGTCACCGCGGGGCCGTCGACGTCGAGCCGTCGTTCGAACACCTGGTGCTGGTCGATGTTGTCCTCCAGACTGAGACAGTGGTCGATCCACTTCTCGACCTCGGCGCGGTCGATTTCGGGATCGGACATGTACTCGTCGATCGCCCGGGCGTGGCGCTCGAGCATGGCTGCGGCGTTGACTTGCTCTTCGTCGGCGCGGCCGCTGGTGAAGAGGCCGAACCACTCGTTCTTCGCGAAGAAGTCCGAGTGGGCCTCGACGTGGGTGATGACGGCCTTCTGGTCGGCGATGGTGTTCGACTCCTGGAGGAATGCGTGGGCCGGGTTGTCGTTGTTGACGATCTCGAAGGCCTTGCCGCCGCCGTACTGGCCCTGCTTTTGTTGGCGGTCGTACTGCATTCCCCACCGCCAGTGTGGGTACCGCGACTGGAATCCGCCGTAGGCGATGAGTTCGTTCATCTCGTCGTAGTCGATGATCCAGTAGTTGACCGGATACGGCTCAAGGCCGAGTTTTATCGCTAAGTTGCGGGCCTCGGTGACCGGCTCCTCGAGTTCGGTCGCGATCGCCTGTTTGCGGAATCTGTCGGCGTTGGTGTTGCGCTTACTCATCTGATTCACTCTCCGTGCTGAGAATCTCGTAGATCGCGTCGGTCACGTCGTCAGCATCGTTGACGTACGCGATCGCCACGTCGTCGGCATCGGTGCCGAAGTGGCGCTCGAGTTCCTCGGCGTGGGTGGCGTTGATCGCGTTCCCGCTTGGCTGAGTCTCCACGTAGGCGTGGAGGTTCGCGGGGATCTGTTCCATCATCGGGATCACGCGCTCTTCGGTGTCGTTACTCGAGTTCTCGGAGTCACCCGCCGCGAAGACGTAGCGGTTCCAGTCGCTCCAGGGGTACTCCTCCAGCAACTCGGCGGCGAGATCGTACGCACTCGAGATCTTCGTGCCGCCGCCGGAGCGGATGCCAAAGAAGTCGTCGCGTTCGACCGCCCAGGCCTCGGCGTCGTGGGCGATGTAGACGAACTCGGCGTTGTCGTACTTGCCCTGGAGGTACCAGTCGAGCGGGGTGAAGGTTCGTTCGACGAGTTCGCGTTTCTTTTCGCGCATCGAGCCGGAAACGTCGCGGATGTTGACCACGACGACGTTTTTCTCCTTCTCCTCGATGATTTCGGGGTAGCGGTAGCGTTCGTCCTCGCGGCGGAAGGGGACGTGTCTGATCCCTTCGCGTCGGATCTGCTGTTGGACGCTCTCGCGTTCGACGTTTGCCTCGACTTCTGAGATTGAACCCCACGTGCCCCGCTCGGGCTCGGAAACGTCGCTGTAGGCTTCCTCGATCCAGGCCATCGAGACGGGGATATTCTCGCCGCGGGCCCACTCGAAGACGTCTCGCGGCGTGATGCCCTCGACCTTGCAGAGTTCTTTGAGGAACTCCTCGTCGAAGTCCATCGCAAGCTTGCGCTTGAGCCCCTCCTTGAACATCCGCTCGAAGTCGAGCGTACTGTCCGGTCCAGTTCGGGTGAGGTCGGTGAACGGTCCCTCCTTCTCTTCGATAACGCGTTTCCCCTTCGGCTCAAGGTCGAGTCCGAGCTCCTCGTCGAGTTCTTCGGCGAACTCCTCGGGGTCCATCTCGTAGTACTCGTGCTCGCCACCCTCATCGCCGGGTTCGTCGCCATCACCGTCGTCGTCGCCCGGCTGGGGCTGTGGCTGACCGACCGGCTGGCCGGGCTGTGGGGTGCCGTCTTCACCCTGTCCGACGCCACCCTGATCGCGCTGATCGTACTCGAACTCGGGCAAGGAGACAATCTTGACCGGAATGTTGATCTGGTCGGGTCGGCCGCTTCCGAGTTCACCGTACTGGATGAAGTCGGCCAGATCCTCGCGGCGCTGTTCGCCAACCTCACGGAATCGTTCGAGGTCGTCTCTTAATCCCATGCTTGCACCTCCTGATTAGTCATCCCTCTCAGTCCCATCTGTAGCTCACCTGTCCCATGACGTGTCTGCTGGTCAGTTCGGCCGACGCCTCGGAGTAATCGAACTCCGCCACCATGGTCTGGATCGTGTTCTCTTTGACGGACGCCGTCTCGGTCCCGCTCGGCGGGTCGTCCCACTGGCGCGGGTCGAAGTCCTCGAAGGTCCGACTCACGTCGTCCCAGTCGTGACTCTCCAGGACCGACTTGATCACGGGGATCGCCGTCAGATCCACGTCGGCCACCGAGAAGTCCTCGTCGCGGTGCTCCCAGGCGTGGCGATTCAGGGAGTTGATCACCTTCTCACGGCGGAAGTTTCGGACGCTCTCCCGGGGGAGGTTCCCCTGGTACTCGTCCTCGGAGAACCGGCCGAGGTGCTCGATTTCGAACAGCTTCATCTTCAGCGGATCGGGCTCGACCTGTTCGCCACGGTCGTTGTACAGCGGTTCGTCGGTCTCCCAGGCGTAGACCTGTTCGACGTACTCGCCGACGGTCTCCTCGTCGACCCGCTTCTCGTGCATGATTGCCTCGATGACGTCTGACTCTTGGCGGTCGAAGATGTAGTTCTTGACCGGGACGACGCGGTTCTCGAACTCCGAGCGTTCGCCGGTCGAGAACACTGGCGCGTTCGCCATCCCCTCGGCCATCGCGTTTAGTACATCGCGGGGCATGACGACATCCTCGACGGACAGATCGGTGTGGTGGCGGTCCCGTTCTGTCTGGAGCAACTCGGCGAGGGTATCGCGGGTGTAGGTGACCGGGATGCCATGGTCGCCGTCGTGACCGTCGTCGTCGAAGTCGAACTCCTCTTTCTCGCGGCGGGTGTCGCCCTCCTGCAGGTAGCCCTGATCGTAGATCAGCGCCTTGTCGACCAGGTCGAGCCCGTTCGGCAGGTCCTCCTCGTCGAGGCGGGTCACGACGGCGTACAGGGCCGCTGCCTCGATAGCGTGCGGGGCGAACTCGCGCGTTCGCGTCTCGCCGTCCTGGCTTTTGATCGTCGCCCGCACCGGCTCGCGGATGCGCTCCTCGAGTTCGTCGTAGCTGTCGGCCTCCCAGACCTCGGTCTCGTTGGTCAGTTCGCGGCGGATAAGTTCGGTTTCGAGGCTGAGGTTCGTCAGGTAGCCAAAGCGGTGCTTGTCGAGCCGTCGTTTGAGCGCCTTCAGCGGGTCCATGCCGTTGCGGTCGGCGTGCTGGTTCAGTTGGGCCTCGAGGTCGGGGTTCGAGATGATGAGCAACTGGGTGTCCACGTCCATCCCGATTCCCTTGTCCAGTTTGACGGACTGTTCGTCGGGGACGTTCAGCAGCTTCTGCAGCAGGTCGGCGTGCTGGGCCGCGTCCTCAACGATGGTGAGGACGCCGTTGCCCTGCGACAGCACGCCGTCGTAGCTGAACGCCTGCGGGTTCTTCCGGCCGCGCGAGTCCAGTTCCTGGAGCATGCCGTGCATCCAGGAGCCGACGAGACGCTCTTTTGGCCGGCCCTCGTCCTCCGAATGCAGCACGCCGACACCCTGCCCGATATCGACGACGTAGTTCTTCACCCGCAGGTGCTCGCTGTCGGCGATCGCCGAGAACAGCTCCTCGCTGCCCTCGCGACGGTAGCGCTCCTCCAGGAAATCGTACGCCTCCCGGGAGAACGGGTCGAGCTCAGTGTCGATCCGAACCGGAACGTGGTCCTCGAGTTGCTCGTTCAGATCGGCGAGCACCTGCGAGCGGACCTGCTCCGGAAAGACCGACAGCGGGTGGGACTGGACGGGGCTCTGGTACCAGTTCTGGTCGTCTCCCGCCGTTGGATCGACGCCGTAGCTCAGGCTGCGGTCGCTCGTCTCGGCTGTGGCGACGTTCCACTCGATGGTGTACCGGCGACCCTCTGGCGTCTTCGAGTACTCCCTGAGACCGTTGACGAGACAGCGTTTGAGTTCGGACTTGCCCGTCGCTGTCGGCCCCTCGAACCAGATTATTTTCTCGTCTTTCGCCCGGCCGGCGGCGATCGAGCGCAGATCGTCAACGAACCCGTTCAACACCTCTGTGTTGCCCAGGATGGCGTGCTCGCCGTTGTTGTGCGGATCGTCGAAGAAGCGGTAGCGCTCCTTCTCTTCGCCTTCCTCGACTACCGTACGGGTACCGGCCGCTTCGATCGCCTCGAGCAGATACTTCGAGGCATGAGACGCAATCGTCGGGTTCTCGAAGATCCGGTCGACGTACGCCGCGAGCGCCATCGGCTCCTCGTAGGTCTCCTCGAGTTCGCGGTCGGCCTCGGTGACGTAGTCGCTCCCGGTCATATTAGTCTTCCATCTCTGCCTTGGCGACCTCCGCGCCGGCGAACTCGAGTACCTCCTTGGCACCGTCCTCGGAGTAGCCCTGTTCCATCAGCGCGTCGATCCAGGCGGAGCGTTCGTCGTCGTCGAACTCGTTGGCCGACACCAGTGCCGAGAAGTTGATGTTGTGCTTCTTGTCCTCCCAGAGCTTGCGCTCTAGGGCGCGGCGCAGGCGCTCGTTGTCCTGTGGGTTGAACGCCTCACCCTCGCGCGCCCGGCGGCTGACCCAATTGCTCACTTCCTGACGGAAGTCCTCCTTGCGGTCTTCGGGGATGTCGAGTTTCTCCTCGACCGAGCGCAGGAACGTCTCGTCGGGTTCCTGCTCGCGGCCCGTGAGCTCGTCCTCGATCGTGTCGTCGTCGATGTAGGCCATCACGTGGTCCATGTACTTCTCGCCCTGGCGCTGGATCTCGTCTAAGTCGTAGGCGAGCGCGTGGCGGACGTCCTCGATGGCGCGCTCCTTGTACTCCTCACGGACCGTCTCCAAGTAGCGGTAGTACGTCTCGAAGTTGTCCTCGGGGATGGAGCCGTGGTGCTCTAGGTTCTCCTCGAAGAAGTTGAACACCGTCAGCGGCGAGAGGAACCCGCGCGAGCGGTGTTTGGAGTCCATGATCGCCTCCGCGATCTCGTCACCGATGAACCGGGGCGAGACGCCGACCATGCCTTCGCCGATTTCGGCCTTCTGCTCGGCTTCATCACGGAGCTTCTTCACGTCGATATCGTCACCCTCATCGATTTCACCGTTGTAGGCTTTCGCCTTCGAGAGGAGGTCGACCGTCTCCGCGTCGGGTTCCTCGATGCGGGTGAGGACACCGAAGAGGCCGGCCATCTCGAGCGTGTGGGGTTCGACGTTGATGTCCGGCACGTCGGCGTTGTTCAGCATCTTCTCGTAGATCATCGACTCGTCCTCGTAGGAGAGGACGTACGGGAAGTCGATCCGCTTCGTACGGTCGTTGAACGCCTCCATCTTCTCGTCGCCCTTCTTGTCCTTGTACTCGGGCATGTTCGTCCGGCCGACGATCACCTGGTCGATGTCGATCCGCGGGTTGTTCTTCGGCTTGATCGTCTGCTCCTGGGTGGCGTGCAGGAAGTCATAGAGGAACTCGCGTTGCAGTTTGAGGAGTTCCTCACCGGAGAAGATACCGCGGTTCGCGTTACAGAACGCACCCGAGTAATCGAACGCACGCGGGTCGGACTCGCCGTAGATGGCGATCTTCGAGTAGTTGACGTCGCCCGTCAGTTCGGTCTCGTCCTGGTTCTTCTTGTCCTTGGGCTCGAACGTTTCGAGTCCCTGGCGCTTGTTCTCGTCGGCGACGAAGCGAATGATCTCGATGTGGTTTTCGAGTACCTGCTGGAGGTCGTCGTCGTAGTAGGCGAGCAGCCTGTCCATGTAGAACTCGCTCTCGGGGTCGAGCGACTGCTCGTTCTGGATCGTATAGGGTGCGTCGAGGCGCTCGTTGATGTCGTCGATCACGCGCTGGCGCTGCTCGCGTGGCAGGAGAACGAGCGGATCCTGATTCATCGGCGAGCGAACAGTGTCGTCGGCAGGGTCCTGGTCCTTGATGACGTCACAGAGGTTCGTCCAGCGGAAGGTGTACATTCGACCCTCCTCGTGGAGCGTGTAGTCCTCGAAGTACTCCCGGACCTGCTTGTCGAAGTGAGACTTCCCCGACCCGACCGGGCCGAGCAGGAGCTTAATACGCCGTTCGGGACCCAAGCGGCGGGCACCAGATTTCACCTTGTTCACGAACTCGTGAATCGACTGGTGGATCACCTTTCCGTAGAAGGTGTTCTCACCGTCGTTTAGCGGGTCTTCACTCGCTAGCTGATACTCGACGACACCCTCTGTCTCGTCGTAGGTGGTGCCGTAGTAGTCAAACATGTCCGCGACGCGTTGGTGGGCGTTGCGGGTCACTTTGGGATCTGCGTACACCTCCTCTAAGTACCAGTCGAAGGATTTGGTCTCCCGCAGGTCTGCGGGCATCGATTCCTTGTACTCCGCGCTCAGTTCCTCGAGCGTCTCGATGTCACCAGTCATGATATCTTGCCAGTTGTGGATCCCCGTCGATTTGGTCACGTTCGTCGGTCGTCAGTGTCGGTGTCGGTCCGTGATCGCGATCGCGAGCGGTCTCGCAAACGCACGAGGCGACGAAACAGCGTGGGTCCTGCATCAGTGGTCCATCGACGGCTCGACTGCCAGTCACAGTCGACCCGCAGGTGACTCTCGTGGCTTCCCTCCAAGCCGAGACGGGGCTTCTCGGTGGGGACGCGCTCGGACGAGCGCCGGCGACGACGGTATGTTGTGTCATGTGCGAACTACCACCACGCACCAGTGCGAGACGACCGTATCTTCAGTCTCGCACGACGGCGTTCCACGATCGGGCGTGGGTAAATCGGTCCGTCGAACGGATACCGATAGTATTTAATGATTGAGTAATCCAGGTACTTAACGTTGGCCCCAAAAGGTATTTGTCAGAAGTGAACTACCGGCAACTCATGCCGAGAGGCACCGCTGTCGATTGATACCACGACACTCATTTCGCGACTATCGACGTAAATTCTCGGCCTGCATTGCCGTGGTTTGCTCGCGCGCGCTCTCCTAGGAACAGTGATACGTTAGACACTATGTGTGCCCGCTCTCGTCACACTCACTGAGAATCGGACTGCGTGGTGTGACGACGAACCTTTAGGGGCGCTTGACCAACCCGCAGCCATGACCACACTCGAGTCCCTGCCAGATTCCTGGGACGTCTGGTCTGAGGGAGCGGACGGCCGACTCGTCCTCGCTTACCGGCCCGACGTGTTCAACGGCGACGACTTTCCCGCCCCCTGTCTGCCGACGTTGTACCTCACACACGGCAGGCGGACTCGCCGCCCGGGGCAAAACCCGAGTGATACGACGGGCCAGACCGACTGGTACGTCACGTTCTATCTCGAACCCGAGGTGACACTCGAGGGCGGCACCAGCTTTCCGACCCGGAGCGAAGCGCTCACAGCGGCGGTCGATCTCGCCGAACAGTTCGACGCCGGTGACATCGACTACCGCGCGTGCTATCAGGTGCCCCGAGAGCAGTACTTCGAGCGGTTGGACGAGCTTACGGGCCGTGGATCGTCTACGGCACGTGATTCGGAATAGGCGTCTCCCCAGTGACGTGAGGCTTAACCGCGAGTGGTGAATACTCCAGGGTATGACCACCGTCACGCTCATCGGCTCCCGCCTCGCCGATCCGGGAACCGAATTCGTCTATGAAGGCGAGGCCGACGGCTGCGCGGGCTGTCCCTACCGGAGCCAGTGTCTCAACCTCGATACCGGCACCAAATACCGCGTCACCGCCGTCCGCGAAAACGCACAGACACTCGAGTGCGCCATGCACGACGGTGGTGTCCGTGCCGTCGAAGTCGAGCCCGCGTCCGTGCGCGCAAACATTCCCTCCAAGGGCTCGTTCGCAGGGAGCAAGGCGAGCCTCTCGGGGCCGTGTCCGTACGTTGAGTGTCCGAGCCACGAGTTCTGCGAACCTGACAGCGTGGCGTTCGACGAAGAATACCGGATCAGCGAGATTCTCGGCGACCCGCCACACGAGGTCTGTCATCTCGACCGGTCGTTGCAGCTTGTTGAACTGGATATGGACGGCTGATACGGATCAGTGTCGCGTTTTGCCGGTGACCACCGCCTCCGCTGAGTGATCACTAGTAACGAACGACAACAGACCATGATCGGTGCCTCCTGACTGTTTCAACAGCGATTGAGGCAGGATTCTGCGGGTCATCTGACCCGTGGTCGGTGACTTAGTCGAAACGCACTCTCGATTCTAGATCCCGTTTCCGGTTGCTCACTCCCGGGTCAGTCTTCGTCGAGCCAACTCCCCGCCCAGCACTCGATCTCGTTGAACACTGGCTCGAGTGACTCGCCCTTGTCGGTGAGGCTGTAGTAGGTCGCGATCGGGGCGTCTTCCTCGATGCGGCGCTCGACGAACCCCATCTCGCCGAGGTCGTCTAAGACGCGTGAGAGCGTTCGCGCGTTTGCGCCGGTCGAGCGCTTGAGTTCGTTAAAACGCTGTTCGCCGGCCAGCAGTTCGTGAAGGACGGCCAGTCGCCACTGCGAGCCAATCTGTTCGAGCGACTGGATAACAGGGCATGCACTGGTGTCTTTGTTGTGGGTCTTCGTTTGGGGCGATGACATTGTTCAACTGTTCCTATACACTGGTCCCCCATAGCAGTTCGGGTTCGAACCAGATAACATTGTGTTAGCTACTGGCCGCGTTCCCTATCGGAGCCACTACACGTCACTGCACAACTGTTGTGCTGTCAGTGTGTAAATTGTTATAGCTGGTACGTTAGAAATTGTTCGTGAGCGTCTCGAGTGCCGTCTGTCTCACAGAGCGATCCGCGCTTGCGAGTACTTATTCCTGGGGATCACGGCTCAGGGATCCGACCCACGAACCGGTGTTAGCCGACGTTCATCGCCCGTTTCACGACGTGTTCGCCGTACATCTCCCGCAGTTCCTCGCGTTGATCTGGACGATTCTCGTAGACATCCTGGAACAGGCTGATCGGCGTCTGGGATGCCTGGTACGTTGCCTCATCCCACATCCGCTCGTCAGAGATCGTCACTTCGATCCCATCGATGCTGAGCGTCGTCGAGTTATCCATCGCAATTGCACCCGTGCCGGCTTCGGTGGCTTCTTCGAAGGTTTCCATCGAATCCACGATGTCGTTGAGACTCGGGACGTAGTCGGTCAGCTGCAGAAGCTCTTCGTGCAGTTCATCATCGCACACCGTTCGCTCGTTAGAGCCGACTCCGAGCCTGTAGCGATCTGACTCGATCTTCTCGAGTGACAGTTGCTCGCCATCGTAGACCTGAACATCGTCTTCCGCGTTGAGTTCGACTGCATGGCCGTTCACGTCGATTAGCCAGGTCCCGGTTTTCGGTGGAAGCGGAGCTGCATTCGCTTCGATCACCTGTTCAGGCGTCAACGCCCAGATGCCGAGCATTCCTTTCGCCTGGTTGGCAGTCATGCGCTCGTGATAGCCGTCGATATCCCGGATATCATCGTAGGGTCCGTCGATTGCAATCAACCCGTTGGCACTTGCACTCCGTGAGGTGTTGTGCCGTAGCTCCGGCCATGCAGGTAACTCTCCAGTGGGTGTGATTGCTCGCATGTCCTTCGTGTAGTCGACTTCGCCATCGACGAGGAGAGACAGGCGCTCGAGATTGTTCGTGGGTTTTCCGATCTCGTCGCGGAGGTCTGCAAGCGCTAGTTCTGCCTGTCCACTTTCAACGATTACGGACATGGACAGTCTCCCTTCGTCTAAGCCGTACTCGCTTTCGATGATGGTGAGACACTCGTCGGCTTTTTTCCAGTCATCGATGTCGCCAACTTCCGGGACGACGAAGCCGTCGATGTACTCGATGGCTCCCCTCTCGGGGTCGGCGATGTACAGCATCTGTTGGAGTCCCTGGTATCTGGTGTCGGGTCGGTCTCTGTGCCAGACGATTCGAGGATGGATCTCGCCGGGGAACGATTCGCCGTGCTCTGCGACGACGTCGACGATGTTCTCGATACCGTCATCGCGCATCGAGGGGGCTGTCGCGTCCTCGTTGTCCGGAACCCACACATCTGGTGCGCGCATTCCGCGAAGCTGGACCGCACGCCGGAGCATCTTTGCGGAATCAGCCTCGCCCTCCACCGCCGCTGGGGAGGTGAAGAACGTTCGCACGAACGATCGATCGTGTTGTCCGTCAGACCGCATAGTGGTAGTCTGGATTGACATAGGGGAGCAGTGGTACTGTTTTAGTCGCTGGTGTCTGACGTGAGCGGCTCGGAGTGCTCCTCGCTGAATCCCGCGGATTCCGCCATCCGCTCACGTGCATCTGGGTCGAACTCGGACTCGATGTCCTGGTATCGTGGGACGAACGAGAGTTCGTGGTGGCTTTCGGTCTCGTGACCGAGGTATCGGTTCTCGAGGTCGAACTGTGCTGCTTCATCGTTTTCGGCGATGTTCATCAGGTCCTCATAGACGGCATGCGCCCCGGAGTGAAGCCCATAGAGGGTGATGAATATGTAGCGATAGCCGAGCGAACCAAGTTCCGCAAACGTCAGTGGATCGTCCTCTTCGCTCCACGCGAACGACGATGAATAATTAAACGCAAGATCCAGGTCAGGATGTGTCTCGTGAATTGTCTCGGCATAGTTGATCGCATCCTCGCGAGACGGATCCGGCATCTCGGGCCAGACGAGGTCGACGCCGGCGTCGGCGTAGATACGACCTCGCTCGAGATGTTCCTCCCAGTCGCCGTTGGCCGACCCGTACGCGTCGGTTCGAGCGATGATGACCGTGTCCTTACTCTGTTTCGCATCGACCGCGGCTTCGAATCGTGATCTGGCTTCCTCGCGGCCGACAATCTGCTTCCCAGCGATGTGACCGCAGCGCTTTGGGGAAGTCTGGTCTTCGATATGGACGGCAGCAACACCCGCTTTCTCGTATTCACGAACGGCACGGCGAACGTTGTGTATGCCGCCGTAGCCGGTATCACAGTCGGCGATTACGGGCAGGTTCGTTGCCTCGACCATTCGTTTGGCGTTTTCGACCATCTCCGTCATCGTGACCATCTCCAGATCGGGGAAGCCGAACTGGCCGAGAACAGTCGAATAGCCGCTCATGTATGCAGCATCGATCCCTGCCATTTCAGCCAGGCGGGCATCGAGTGCGTGGTAAATGCCCGGGGCGAACGTGTACGATTGTGATTCGAGCAGATCACGAAACTGTCTGCCGGCGGGATTATCAATACGTCGTGCATAAACGTCGTCGTCGAGTTCTGAAGGGTTCATTGTCTGGTATAGTCGCTTGTGTTTGATCGTCGGTTCTGTTCGAGTGGCCGCAGATCCGGAACGAGTGGGGCGTCACACTCGGCTTCTAGCACGATGGTTCGGGATCGCCTCAGCGAGATGCTCCCGGTGACTTGCGGGCAGGATGTAGCCGTGTCGCTCATCGTGCTCACTGGAACGAGTGGCGCGCCCGCATCTTCGATTCCATTGGTGCCACTCCACGTTGCGAGTGGCCTGCCCGGGGAATCCGATTGAGAACGGTGTGAACCGTCGGTTTCTATCGTCTCGGTGGTACGAGTCATGTGTATTTTGGTGGTGGGTTTACGACAGCACGACAGCATCA
Organism: Natrialba chahannaoensis JCM 10990; assembly: GCF_000337135.1. Taxonomy (GTDB): domain Archaea; phylum Halobacteriota; class Halobacteria; order Halobacteriales; family Natrialbaceae; genus Natrialba; species Natrialba chahannaoensis. Next base: position 157,081 of record NZ_AOIN01000056.1, on the reverse strand, counting down.
GCCTAGAGTTCATCATTATCAATCACCACATATACTGAGCCGACGATGTCAGTAATAAAACTAATCCTAGATTGTCCTAGTACAAATCTAGTTGCTTATTTCACCATCAGTTATGTGAACGTAGTCGATTGACAGCTCTGTGATTGCGGTGATAGTGTCGCTACTGTTGCGTTGATTACGCAAGAACCCCCTCCGTATCATCCATAATACCGCCGTCCGATGCCTCCGTGATAGAGTGTTGTCTCATCTTGTACGTTGGTCTATAGTAGCCACTGCAAGTCACTGCACACCTGATCGCACGGCGGCAGCGCGGTTCGGAGCGAGTGAACTGAGCGAGAACCGCGAACGTGCGATCAGTGTGTAACTAGTTGCAGTTGGTACTATAGTTCGAGGAACACAGGGTGTTTATGTAACCCGGGAAACAGGCAGTGAGTAGTGACGAACGATACCACACGGCGAACCGTTCTCGCCGGAGTGCTCGCCGCCGGTGTCGGGGGGCTGGCGCTGACCGACGCCCACGACCTCCTCGACCAGTTTGCCCCCCTGTCGGGTGATGCCTGGGACGCGGCCGACCGTACACTCCCAGAAACCGTCGAGAGCCCCCACGGCGAGGCCAGCATCCACTACGACGAGTTCGGCGTGCCGACGATTAGCGCCGACGAGGAGGAAGCGGCCTACTTCGCCGTCGGCTACGCACAGGCGTTCGACCGGCTCTTCCAGCTCGACCTGCAGCGACGAGTTATGCGCGGGCAGGTGTCCGAACTCGTCGGCGAAGCGATGCTCGCAGACGATGAGTTCCACGTCGCCATGGACTTTGCGGGCGCAGCCGAAGCAACCTGGGAGCACGTGGCCGACACGCCAGCCAGCCCGCTGGTCGAGGCCTACGCCGATGGCGTCAACGCAGTGATCGAGGACGAGCAGTTGCCACTCGAGTTCGAACTGCTCGGAGCCGAACCTGAGCCGTGGACGCCGGTGGATTCGATGCTGATGGAGAAGCAGATTTCGTGGGATCTGACGGGCAATTTCGGCGAACTCCGCGAGGCGATGATTGCGGAACGGCTCGGTGACGACGTTGCGGCTGCACTGTATCCGGATCGGCTGGATCACGATGTGCCGATTCTCCGGGAGGAGATCGACGCGGATCGGCTGGACGAGAACGGTGGGGGAGACACTGGCGACAGCGGATCTGCTGGGATCGGTTCTGTGTCGACGGCAACTGCGCCGGTGTCTGGTTCCGCCGGTTCTGCTAGCAATTCCTCACCCGAGGACAGCGAAACCGACACGACCACCACCGCCAGCATCGGTCCAGCACTAACCGGCTGGCTTTCGCAGTTCGAATCACCGCCCGGCGTCGGCTCGAACAGCTGGGTCGTTTCCGGCGACCACACCGAGAGTGGGCTCCCGATCGTCGCCTACGACCCCCATCTCACACTGATGACGCCGCCGCTGTGGTACGAACAGCACGTCGAGACACCCAACACCTCGGTCCGTGGGGCAACCTTCCCCGGCGTCCCGTTCGTCATCACCGGCGCGAACGACAGCGGCACCTGGTCGTTCACCAACGTCGGCGCGGACGTCCTCGACTGCTACGAGTACGACATCGACGAGGACGGCGAGCGCTACCGCTATCAGGACGAGTGGCGCGAGTTCGACACCGAAGAGCGTGAAATCGCCGTTGCGGGCGGTGAGAACCGGACGCTGACGATTCGGAAAACCGTTCACGGCCCCGTCCTCGAGCGCGAGGGCCAGACCGTCGGCGTCGCCTGGACCGGCCACACAGCCACGCGGACGACCGACGCGATCTACGAGTTCGAGCGTAGTGACGGACTGGACGAGGTACTCGAGTCCACCCGAAAGTTCGACCTGCCCACGCAGAATCTCGTCTACGCGGACGCGGATGGGCGGTCGATGTACTACGCAACGGGCAAACTCCCGATTCGGGAGGTGGACGGCGAGCCGGTATCCGGTAATCAGATCTTCGACGGCTCCGCGGGCGAGGGCGAGTGGGAGGGCTTTACGCCGTTCGGCGAATCCTCCTGGGACGGCTTCGTCCCCTTCGAGGAGAAGCCGCACGCGATCGATCCGGACGTGCTCGCGACGGCGAACCAGCGCGTGGCTGACGACCCCGAACACTACGTCGGCGTCGCCTACGCGGCACCCTACCGGGGCGAGCGGATTTACGACCGCCTCGACGAGCAACTCGAGGGCGGCGAGCCGACGGACCTCGACTTCCATCGCGAACTGCAGAACGATACGTACGACGGGCGTGCTGAACAGTTGGTACCGGAGCTGCTCGACGCACTCGCAGCGAGCGAGACGGACGAGTTCGACGACACAGCGGACACGCTTGCAGACTGGGACTTGCGCATGGACCGCGACTCCCGTGGCGCGCTCGTGTTCGCCCGCTGGTTCGACCACTACCACCGCCAGCTCTTCGAGGACGAGTTCGAGGATGCGGGGCTCGACGAGTCGTACTATCCGAACGACTGGATCGTCGCCACGCTTTCGGCGGACAGCGAGTTCTTCGACAACCGTTCGAAGTCGGAGACGATGCTCGCGGCACTCGAGGACGCCCGTTCGGAAATCGACGCCGAGGGCTGGGAGAGCTACGGCGACTGGAACTCGACGCGGACGATCGAGCACCCCTTCGCCGTCGAAGCGCCGTTTCTGGACTACGAGACGGCACCGACGGACGGCTCGCGGGCGACGGTCAAGAACTACCGCGTCGAGTCCGCAGTCGGCGCAAGCTGGCGGATGGTCGTCGAACCCGGCGGTGACGCGACGGCAGTCCTGCCCGGCGGGAACTCGGGTGACTACTTCTCGCCGCACTACGACGACCAGTTCGATCAGTGGCGAAACGGCGAGCAGAAGCCGATGAATCGTACGGTCGACGATGGCGAGCCAGATGTCTCGTTTGTCGCGGAGGGAGATCAATGACGCCGACATCGGATGACGGCGACAGTGGAGGACAGAACGCGGACCGAGACGGTAACGCGGTGGTGAACGGGAACGGAGATGTGGACGCAGACGCAGAGCCGAGACACAGTTTGGGATCGGAACCGGACCGAAAATCGGGACCAGAACCAGACCCGGAATCGGACCCAGAACTGGAGCCACCGACCAGCACACTCGGCGGCGACGGCATCCCCGCCAGCGTGGAACAGGAACTCGCGTCCATTCGAACGACGCCGCGCCGTCGAGCTTCCGCGCTCGTCCTCGCCGCCGGACTCGGCGTCGTATTCGCGTGGCACCACTGGATCGGCCTCGTCGTCGGCGGTGCGCTCGTTGGACTCGTCTCGACGACGTTCCGGCGAGCGCTGGTCACCGCGGCCGGCTTCGGCATCGTCGTCCTCGGTCTGTTCGTGATCAGCCTGGGTGGGGCGACAGCGCAGGTACTCGAGATGGCACCGATCGTCTACCTCACCGTCGGGGCGGCGATCGGGTTGCCGGTGTTCGGGTCGCTGCTACGCGGAATCGTGTAGCTGAGGCTGTCAGGGTTTGGTGTGGCCCAAGAAAGCGGGGATGACGGAAGAACGGCCGATCGACTGTGCTGTCGTGTCCGCGTCTGTGCCGCTAGTCGCGGTCGAACATGTTCTTGATGCGCGAGACGATGCCACTATCCTCGTCGGTGCGCTGGGTCTCTCGGTCGGAGTGCTCGTCCGTCATATGCACGCGACTGTATGGCCATCCGACACTAAAATTTGGTGGAGGAAGAAGGGCTCTCCGATACCGTTCGTCGGCGGACAGTACTGTTTTCACCCCGCTCGTCGACGCACGCGTATGGAGTACACGACACTCGGTACCACTGGCATGGAGGTCAGCCGCCTCTGTCTCGGCTGCATGAGCTTTGGATCTTCGGACTGGCGCGAGTGGGTGCTCGAAGACGAGGAAAGCAAGGAGATCATCGAGCGTGCAATCGATCTCGGGATCAACTTCTTCGATACGGCGAATATGTACTCGCGAGGCCAGTCCGAGCGCATTCTCGGCGATGCCCTGGCGGAGTTCGATTACCAGCAAGAGGCCGTCGTCGCGACCAAGGTCTACCACCAGATGCGAGACGACGATCCGAACTCGCAGGGGCTCTCCCGGAAGACGATCGAGCAAGAGCTTGCGGCCAGCCGCGAGCGCCTCGGTGTCGACACCATCGACCTCTACCAGATCCACCGCTGGGATGACGAGACGCCGATCGAGCAGACCATGCGAGCCCTCGACGACGCCGTTCGTCGGGGTCACGTGCGGTATGTCGGGGCCTCCTCGATGTGGACCCACCAGTTCGCCGAGGCGCTGCACACGAGCGACAACCGTGGGCTGGACCGGTTCGTCACGATGCAGAACCACTACAACCTCGTCTACCGCGAGGAGGAACGCGAGATGCTGCCGCTCTGTGCGAAAGAGGGCATTGGTGTTCTCCCCTGGTCGCCCCTGGCTCGCGGCTATCTCACGCGTCCGCACGAAGACATCGACGCGACGACCCGCGGGGAAGCGGAAGAGCACATGTACAACCACCCCTATCGCCAGGGCGGCGGCAGAGAGATCAACGAACGTGTCGCCGAACTCGCAGCAGAGAAGGGCGTCACGATGGCTCAAATCGCCCTTGCCTGGCTCTTGCACAAAGACTGGGTCGACGCGCCGATCATCGGGACGACGAGCGTCGAGCACCTAGAGCAGGCCGTCGAGGCGCTCGACATCTCGCTGTCCGCGTCGGATATGGCGTATCTCGAAGAGCCCTACGAGCCGGTTCCGGTGTCTGGGCACACCTGAGCCAGTCGCCGGGTCGCACGCGGATAGTTTGGGGACCGCTCTCCGTCAGGGAAGCGCTTCCGCCGCCTCGGCAAGCTCCGCCTTCGTTTCCCAGCGGTGAAGTCGCCCCTCGGACTCGAGTAGCTCGAAGACGCCGTCCTGCATCCAGCCGAAGGGATGGTTCTCCTCGGTGTCCGGATACTCGCGCTTCAGGACGTAGCTCTTCTCGAAGAATTCGGTGGTGCCCGCGAGTAGGCCCTGTTCGACGAGGAAGTCGCTTGGCTCCTTCTCGGCGACGCCGACAACGTGGGTGACGAGGTCCGCGATGAGACAGAACTTCTGGATACCATTTTCCCACTCGCCGCGGACATCGACCATGCGGAAGGCGTAGGTGTCGGGGCGGCGGTTGAGCCGGTCGACGACGAGGTTGAGCCGGCGGATCGGCTCGCGGTCGTAGCTTCCGAGGACGAAGTAGGATCGTTCGTTCTCGTAGACTGGCGTGAGCTCGCTCAGTGAGTGGAGGATGGCCTCGTTGTCGGCGAGAGTGAGTTCTTCCTGCTCTAAGCGCTCGCGAGCGCTCGTCAGGACCGATACGGGGACGGGTGGCTCGGTGTTGGTCATATCCAATGCGTATCGGCACGCCGTTATAGTCGTTTCCGGGCCGTTTCCGATTCTTCCGATTCTTCCGATACTGGGTACAGACCCTGAAACAGCGCATATCGGCAGAAAACCCCCTTTCCGATTCTTTTGCAACGACTCTTCGGGGGTGGTTGACTCTAAGGTAAGTTACTCCAGAGTAGTTCACTCCAGGGTAAACTACTTGGTGATACAGTCCGTAGGCCGTTGTATGAGTACCCGGCTTGGGACCGCCGAGGGGTCGAACGCGCGCGAACTCCTCCACTTCGTCACCCAACAGACCCGGTTTGCACTGCTCACGAACATCGTTCAACACCCAGAACAACTGCCCTCGATGTACGAACTCGAGCAGTTGAACCCGAGCGTGAGTGAGGCAACCGTCTACAAACACGTCCAGAAACTGATCGATGTCGGCGTCGTTCGCGAGGTCACCCTCCCCGAAGACGAGCGCCAACAGGGCTACCCCTGGAAGTTCTACGCACTCACCGACGACGGCCGACAGTTCCTCGACGAGCACAACGTCCTCGCCGCAGAGGAAACCCTCCAGCAACTGTACGAGACCATCTCCGACAAACCGGAGAAAATGATCCGCTACGAAAACGCGCCGCGACCTGCACTCGAGTAGACAGTAGCCGTCCGGGTGGTCCCACGAGCCCACGAGCCCACGAGCCCACGAGCCCACGAGCCCACGAGCCCACGAGCCCACGAGCCCACGAGCCCACGAGCCCACGAGCCCACGAGCCCACGAGCCCACGAGCCCAAGCGTTCAAGTTCCGGGCCTTAGAACCGCAGAATCATAGAACTCAGGAGAACCGCGACGCAACGTCTGCCTCAGTGATGATCCCAACCGTTTCGCCCGCTTCTGTGATCATCACGGCCTTGTAATGTTCCAGCAGGTTGCTGATCTCGTCGAGCGTCGCATCCTTCGACACCGTCGGGAAACTCTCGCTCATGTGGTCTGCGATTGGCTCGTCGCGGGCCGCCGAGTCGAGATGAACCAGATCGCTCTGGCTGATCGAGCCAACTGGAATGCCGTCCTGGATGACGGCAAGCTGGGAATAGGCCTCCTCTTCCATCTTTCGCGCCGCTTCCTTGACTGGATCATCCGGCGTCACGTTCACGACGGCTTCGTTCATCAGGTCGTCCGCGCGAACCACGTCGCTCTCTGCCTTCTCGAGTGCGTTGACGATTCGACGCAGCGTCGAGAGGCGCGGATCGACGTCGCCGCCCTCGATACGGGCGATCAGCGGCTGAGATACGTCTGCCGTCTCGGCGAGTTCGCTCTGGGTCAACCCGAGGTCGGTCCGTCGCTGGCGCAGATCTGCAGGGGTTGGTAGCTCCATAGCAGCCAATAACCAGGGGTTATAGAAAGAGCTTTGGGTGAGTGTGGTTCTTCCCGGCCGACGAGTGTCGACCGCCATCTCTCGTCACCCAGTCTTCTGCAATTCGCTCTGACGGGAGATACGACGGCTGTGACCGCGTCCGTTACTCGTCGTCCGGCGTTTCGATGATTTCGACGACCGACAACGGCACGTCGCGCAGTGCGCCGCCGATTTCGCTCTTTGCGATACGTGAGGCGTGTTCTTCGCTGTCGGCGTTGAACACTTCCATCTCGAGTGCCAGGCCGACGAGTGCGGTCTGGGCCGCGACGAACGCGGAGTCGAACGGTTCGTTGCAGGCCGGACAGCCCGTCGCGCCGACTTCGACCTCGACGTAGTCCATATTCTCGCTGTTGAGTCGCTTTCCGGCTTCGCTCACTGCGACACCGATTGCGTCGTCAATCGAATCGACGTCACGAACGAGCCACGCTGCTTCCATCGCGACGAGATAGTTGCCCATACATCGTGGTCGGTCCGGGGGGTTTCTTGTCTTGCGGTTCGTCCGCGCCTCTGCGGTGGCGATCCTGGCGTGAATCGTCACGCACACTCGCATGCAACCTACAGACATGGTTCAATAACACATGGCAAAGACAAACATGGGAAAGGCGCGCCGACGAGCGCGCACGGCAACGAAATGGCCTCCATAAGTTATGCAAATTCAGCGTATCGATTGCTGTCTGCATAGCCAGATTTCGACTCGAGTACACCCTGAGTTTGGCCGAGCACAACCTTCCTTGAATCGCATGACTGCGTCGACCCGATTCAACATACACAATCATTATGAAAGTTAGAAATAACGAACCTTTATATATTGCCCCCGTCTGAGCCACGGCTGAACGCTGATGATCTCCCGCGTGTACCACGCAACGCTGTTCGCGCTGTACCAACTGTGCATCATGGTTGGCATCGTTGCCATGCCACTCGCCATCGCCGCCCGCCAGGCCGGAATTACGCTCCCGGTCCACCGCCTCATCGACACCGTCGAGAACGCCTACGAGGGCGCACAGCACTGATCGGGTACTAACACTGCACTCGTTTTGCGGCCGCATGCAACTCAATCTGGAGCGGTGTGGCTGGTTTGAGTGCTGAACCACACGGTGGTGTGAGCCTTGTCCCTCGCAGTCGACGGCGAACACGGTGGCAAACAGGCCGGCACACAAACCGGAAACAAGGATGATGACCGCCGATGTTTTATATTGTGCCGGTCGTAACGTTCGTCAATGCGAGCACCACAGCATAATTCGGACTTCTCCCGGACGGTCGATCAGCTGGCCGACGACCCGAACCCCTACGAGCCGGAGGTCGGCGCGATGCCCCAGAGCGAGTTTTCGCGCGCAGATCTCGACAACGTGAACAAGACGGGGACGACGACGATCGGCATCTCGACTGCGGACGGCGTCGTCATCGCGACGGACATGCGCGCAAGCCTCGGCGGGCGCTTCGTCTCGAACAAGAACGTCCAGAAGGTCGAACAGATTCACCCGACCGGCGCGCTGACGATGGTCGGTAGCGTCGGCGGTGCGCAGTCGTTCATCGGCAGCCTTCGTGCCGAGGTCAACCTCTATGAAGCCCGCCGCGGCGAGCCGATCAGCATGGACGCACTCGCGACCCTCGCCGGCAACTTCGCCCGCGGCGGTCCGTTCTTTGCAATCCATCCGATTCTGGGCGGCGTCGACGAGGAAGGCAGTCACGTCTACAGCATCGACCCAGCCGGCGGTGTCATGGAAGACGACTACACCGTCACCGGCTCCGGGATGCAACTCGCCTACGGTCTGCTCGAGCAGGAGTTCGAAGAGGACCTCTCGAACGACGAGGCGACGACGATCGCCGCGCGTGCGATCAAGTCGGCCGCAGAGCGTGACACCGGCTCCGGTAACGGTGTCTTCCTCTGTGAGATCACCGACGAAGGCGTCGACATTCACGGCCACCACGACTTCGACGAAGTCGTCTAAGCCGTTCCCCATCTGTTCGGGTTGATCGACTTTCAGCAAACACCCTTTCTCGCAGCCGTTACTCGGTGCTGACCCATGTGTATCGTGTCCTTTCAGCGGTCACCACACTCGTGGTGTCACACCCGTCCGGGATACCCTCACCTCTCCCTTTCTTACGAGGCAGATCGACACTGTCAGCGACGGGAGTTACAATCGTTATACGGTCCGAGTGCACAGATGAACGTAATGGCGAGCCGACTGCACGACGGTCTTACGTTCCCCTTTCGGGGCGACCACACCCTTGACCTGTTCGCGGTCGGTGGCCTGTTCGGACTGCTGACAGCAATCGCTGTCCAACTCGCCGTCGCACTCGGCGCGTCGAATCCACTTCTTGCACTCCCGTTCGTGGCAGTCGCGACGACGACAATGATCGCGCTGCTTGGCTACCTCGGGCGCGTCTTCGCAACGACGGTCGCAGCCGACGACACGCCACCGTCGTTTCGCCCGCTGCGTCCGTTGTTCGACACTGGCTGTCGGCTCCTCGTGATCACACTGGGGTACCTCACCCTCGTCGCCGCACTCGTCGGCACGACGATTACCCTCCTCACACGGCTGCCGATCACACCGGACTCCATCGACTTCGGCGGATTGCTGCTGTTCTTTGGCCTCTCGACAGTCGCACTCGTTGCCGTCCTCCTCGTCGGTTACACTGTCCCAATTGTCATCGGGAGGCTCGCAACCGATGCCTCGGCTCACTCATCGCTGCCACTCGACGACGGCGAAACACACAGCTATCGCACAATCCTCGCTCACGGCGGCTACTGGGTCTCCTGGCTGTTCGCGGCCCTCGTCGTTGTCCCCGGCTGGGCGTTCCTCATCATAGCCCTCTCGAGTGCGACTGCGCTCGGCGTCGTTGCGGTTTTCGTCGCGTTCTACGCACACGTCGTGGCGACGCGACTTGCGGCCGACGGCTATCGTCGGGCACTCGAGTAGCGGGTAGTGTGTAGCGATAGTGCGTGACGGGTAGCAGTAACACGCCGAGCACGAGTCACTAACAACGCTATTCCTTGTGCCCCGTCTGAGAAACCTGCGACGGCACAAAACGATTCCAGTCGCGACGACGATTCGTTAGCCCGAGTCGGAGTTGCCGTTCAGAACTGCGCCTCGGCAACCGCCGTGGGCTCGAGTGTTCGATTGCGAAGCGCGCGCCCGCTCGAACGATCGAAGAGGTGGATTGCCTCCTCTGGAATGTGTGCGACGACCGACTGTCCGGCCTCGACGCGGTTCATCCCGTCAATCGTGGCGACGAACGACTCGGCGTGCTTGTCCCCGAAGGTCAGGTAGACGTTGTTCTCGTTACCCATCGGTTCGACGACGTCGACGGTCGTCTCGTAGCTGTGTTCGTCGCTTCCAGTTGAGCGAAGCTCGATGTCTTCAGGACGAACGCCGAGCACGAGGTCGTCGTGCTCGCCGAGCGCGGCCACCGTCTCGTCGGCCAGGTCGTATCTGAACTGGTCGGTGACGAGTTGCGTGCCGTCGCGACGCGCGTCGAAGAAGTTCATCGACGGTTCGCCGATGAAACTCGCGACGAACAAGTTCGCAGGCTCGTGGTAGCACTCAAGCGGTGTCCCGACCTGCTGAAGCTCACCGTCGTTCAGGATGGCGATCTTGTCGGCCATCGTCATTGCTTCCGTCTGATCGTGTGTGACGTAGATGGTTGCGACATCGAGGTCCTCCTGCAGGCGCTGGAGTTCGGTTCGCATTTGCGCGCGAAGCTTTGCGTCCAGATTCGAGAGCGGTTCATCGAGCAGGAAGACTTCCGGATCGCGGACGATTGCGCGTCCGAGTGCGACTCGCTGTTGTTGTCCGCCGGAGAGATCGTCGGGCTTTCGCTCGAGGAGGTCGCCGATGCCGAGCATCTCCGCCGCGGATTCGACCGTCTCCGTGATTTGCGTGGCTGGCATGTCGGTCGACTCCTCGAGTCCGAACGACATGTTCTCGCGGACGGTCATGTGCGGGTACAGCGCGTAGGACTGGAACACCATAGCGATGTCCCGTTCTTTCGGTTTCATTTCGTTGACGACCGTGTCACCGAGTCGAATCTGGCCGGAACTAATCGATTCTAGACCGGCGACCATGCGCAGGGTCGTCGATTTCCCACAGCCGGAGGGTCCAACGAGGACGAGAAACTCTCCGTCCTCGATCGTGAGCGATACGTCGTCGACGGCGGTGATTTCGTTGCCGTCGCGTTCGGTGAACACCTTGGTTACGTCGTCGAGTTGTAAGTCTGCCATCTGTGATCACATCGTCTGTCCTTTCGCGAACTGTTCTCCGAAGAGGATATACACCAGAATTGTCGGCAACGCCGCGATGAACGCACCAGCCATCTGGACGCTGTAGTCAGTCGCCATCGACCCTGCGAGCGCGTTCAACTCGAGTGTGACGACGTAGTTCGCCCGGTTGCTGAGCAGGACGAGGGCGAACAGGAAGTCGTTCCAGATCTGGGTGAACTGGTAGATCAGTGTGACGGCGAACATCGGGATCGAGAGCGGCAACACGATCTTGCGGTAGATTCGTGCGAGACTCGCCCCGTCGAGGCGGGCGGCCTCGATGAGTTCGCCGTCGAGGGTCTGGTAGTACGACCGGAACAGGATTGTACAGATCGGGATCCCGTAGGCGACGTGCGTGATCAGTAGTTCGACCAGTTCGCCGCGCGGGTGGATCTGTGAGAGTCCGACCATCGACCAGAACTGTCGCAGCGGCACGAGCACTGCCTGATACGGGATGAAGACCGCAGCGAGGAACAGGACGAGCACGAGCGCCTGCCCACGCCAGTCGACCTTCGTCAGGCCGTAGGCAGCGAGGCTGCCGAACAGTGCGGAGAGGACGGCGGCCGGGATCGTCAGTGCGAAGCTGTTGAGCATCGCGAACGCGAGTTCGCTGGCGGCCGTGAGCCAGGGGTCGACGGTGAAGCCGTCGATCGGTGGCTGAAGCGGCGATGTCTCACGGTAGGCATCCTGGGACTTGAACGCAGTTGTCAGGCCGCTGTACAGCGGTGAGAGGTATGCCGCAACGAGTGCCAGTAGTCCACCGTAGAGGGCGATCCTGCCGGGTGAGAGTCGTGCAAGGTGCCCCTGGGTTTCGTCGTTGTCGTCACCGTCACCGTTGACATCGTCTTCGGGTTCGGGTTCCGTTGTGGTATCTGCTGTCATCAGAGTGCACCTCGCTTGTACTGCGTGTACGCGTACGGGCCGATGATCGTCAGTGCGAGTGCGAACAGCACAACGGCGATCGCTGCACCGTAGGCCCACTCGCTGGCCGAGAACGCCTCGCGGTACATCGTCACCGCAAGGATGTCAACCGACCGGCCGGGGTTCGTCCCGAACATCACGTAGATGAAGTCGAACGCCTTGAGTGCGAACACCATCAGGACGACCGTCGCGCCGACAGTCGACGACCGAAGCTGTGGGATGATCACGCGCCAGTACAGCTTCAGCGTCGATGCGCCGTCGATCCGTGCGGCCTCGTAGTGGTCGTCAGGAATCGACCGGAGCCCTGCGAGGTAGACGATCATACAGTAGCCGCTGAACTGCCAGATGAGCGCGACGATAACCGCGGCGAGTCTGAACCGCGGATCGCCGAGCCAGTCGTAAGCAAGTGCCTCCAGGCCGATACCGTGGAGTGCCGTATTGATCAGTCCGTCCGGATCAGCGTACATCCACGACCAGAAGATCGCCGTCACGACGAACGACAGCGCCATCGGCAGCAGGTAGATCGTCCGGAACGTGCTCTCGAAGCGGATCTTCCGATCGACGAGCAGCGCGAGTCCCAGTCCGACCACCAGCGAGGCGCTGGTGAACGCGATCAGCAAGGCGACCGTGTTCCGCAGCGACGCGATGAAGTCTTGATCCGCCGGCATCTGGCGGTACATCTCGAGTGTGAAGTTCGTGTAGTCGGGTTGGCCGAGTCCGGACCAGCCGGTGAACGAGATGACGACGTTCCAGGCGATCGCGCCGTAGACGAACAGCAAAACGAGCGCCGTCGGCGGCAGCCAGAACGGCATCGACTCGACGAAGTCGCTTCGCCGGAGTCGGTCGACGAGGCCACCGCGTTCGTCAGCATCGGCCTCGACTCCAACCCCAGTTCCGGTTTCAGCGTCGGCTGTCGCCGTCGAGAGCGGGTTGAGCCGTCGAAGAGAGTTACGTAACGAATCCATAGCCTAGTGGACAATCCTACTGGAAGCTGTTGACGAGATCGTCGTAGGTCTCGTCGACGTCCCAGTTGTCGATGAAGTTCGCGAACGCGCCCTCGATGTCGGTCTGCGTGGCCGGGGCCACTGCGAGCCCGTGTGCGATCGACGGCGGCTGGTCGGTCGACTCCTGGAAGTCAGCCATCTGATCCTGCAGGAACGGCGTGAACGCCTCGTCCGAGACATCTGTTCGCGGCGGGATCGATCCTTTGTGCTGGTTGAACCGTTCCTGTGCCTCCGGCGTGGCCGCATACTGGAGGAAGCGCAGGGTCGCGTTCGGCGACGGGTTGTGCTTCGGGAAGACGAACGAGTCCATGTTCAGCGCGTACATCTCCTCGGTCCCTGGGAAGGCAACGTGGTCCCAGTTCGCGCCGTACTCGAGATCGTCGTCAGCTTCGTACTCGCCGGCGGCCCAGTCGCCCTGGTGGAAGAAAGCGGCCTCGCCGCTGTTGATGTAGTTGCTCGCGTCGTCCCAGTCGTTCATGGAACTCGCGTCCTCGTTGAAGTACTCGCTGTAGTCGACGACGAGGGTGAGTGAGTCGCGAATTTCGTCCTCGTTCTCCTCGACGTTGCCGTCGATGAACGACTCGTAGACGTCGACGCCGTACTCGCCGAGGAGCACCTGCGCCCACAGTTGGAGCGTCGACCACGCGGAGGCTGTCTGCTGGGCCATGCCGACGTAGCCAGCGTCGTTGACGGCCTCCATCGCCTCGAGCAGTTCACTCGGGCTGTCGATCGACTCGGGGTCGACGCCGCTGTCCTCGACGACGTCGACGTTGTAGAAGAGGTTGTTCAGTCGGTGGATGTTGATCGGCACGGCGACGAACTCGCCGTCGGGACGGGAAACATCGACTGGTCCGTCATGGTAGGCCTCGCGCATCTCGTCGTCCCAGACGTTGCCGTCGATATCGTAGAGCAGATCTTCCTCGGTGTAGTCGGTGAGTGCCTGTCCGGGCCACACTTGGAACGTGCTCGGCGGGTTCTGGTCGACGACGCGATTACGGATGTCCGCCTCAAGTGCGCTGCCTGCACCACCAGGCGAGGGCGAAGAATCGATCTCGATGTCAGGATACTCCGCTTCGAAGCCCTCGACGAGTGCCTCAAAGGCGTCTTCTTCTCCCCCAGCTGTCCACCAGTGGCCGACCTCGACCGCCTGATACTCCTCGGGGTCCTCCTCAAGGAGGTTTTCCAGCGGCTCCGCGTCGTCTCCCCCACTGAGACAGCCCGCGATAGCGGCCAGACCGACCGCACCGGTTGCCTGTAGTACCGTCCGCCGTGATCGGCCAGTTTTGTTAGAATTCTTTCGAATCATAGTCAATTCTTCTCACAGTGGGTGACTCGTATGTGTGGTAATAAGACCTTTGGTGGAGATTCACAACAGTAACTCAGTGTAGAGTTACTCTGGAGAGCAGCGTCACTCCCCTGCAACCGTCGCGCGCGAATCGACGACCGTTCGTAACATCACGGCGAAGATGACTCTCTCATACTGTTCAACAGTCTCAGTTGCTCACCAGCCTGTACGATGCGTGGCGGAAAATCAGCACCAATGTCAGCGTCTGTCAGTCGTCCGCTCCAACCTCTGCCTCGAGTTCACTTTCCTGCTCGTGTTTCTCGCCGGTACTCGAGTGGGCACCAGCGACAGACTCGACCGGCTCAGAGCGACCGCTTTCGCTCGAGCGGTAGATGGCATCGATGACGCGCTGGACGACGAGCGCTTCGTCGATGGTGTTCGTCGTCGGTTCGGAGGCCCTTGCGACGGTGGTGAGGAACCGCTCGTCTTGTTCTTTGTAGCCGGTTAGGGTTGTATCGCCGGTGAACTGGGTGTCGGTGTAGTGGTCGCCACCGGCCGAACTTGCACCGAGGAGTTGCATGTTGGTGTCACCGATATCGAACTGGGCACCGGCTTCGGTGCCGCGGATGCGAAAGTCCATGCTCTCTTCGCGGTTAGTCGCCCAAGCAGCTTCGAGCGAGATTGTCTGTCCGTCGGCACACCGGATGAAGGCGCTGACGGAATCGTCGACCTCGTACGTCTCTGCGCTTGCGTCCCAGTTGTCACCGAAGCCTTCGGGATCGGCGTACTCCTCCTGTGCGCCGAAGGTCGTCCGTGCGACGCCGGAGACCTCAGTGATTTCGGGGAAGTCGAGCGCGTAGAGGGCGAGGTCCAGCGCGTGGACGCCGATGTCGAGCAGCGCACCGCCGCCGGAGAGATCCTCGTTAGTGAACCACGAGCCGGGTCCGGGGACGCCGCGTCGGCGAACGTAGTTGGCCTCGATGTGAGTCAATTCACCGAAGCGCCCGCGCGAGTGGTGTTCCTCGAACATCGTCATCGAGGCCGCGTGGCGGTTGTGGAAGCCAACCATGCAGAAGCCGTCTGCCTTGGCTTCGGCCTCGGCAATTCGCTCTGCACTATCGAGTGTGTGTGCCAGCGGTTTCTCGACGAGCACGTCACAGCCCGCCTCGAGTGCGTCGATGGTGATCGGTTCGTGAAAGCGGTTTGGCGTTGTGACGATCACGGCGTCGACCGCGTCGTCGACGACAAGTTCTTCATGGGTTTCGTAGGTTTCCGCGCCGAATTCGGCGGCGAAGTGCTCCCGTTGCTCGGGAACCAGATCGGCACCCGCGACGACTGTCGCACCGAGTTCTGTGACGTTTCGTGCGTGGTGGTTGCCCATGCCACCGAGACCGACGATGCCGACACCGACATCGGTGCCGATCACCGACGATCACCTCGCCGGTTCTGGTACATCCAACACCGGCGATGTGAGCAGGATGGTGAGAGCGTCCAGCCAGAAGCCGTCGCAAACGATGGTATTCGAAGCCTGTCCCAGTCCATAGAGAGACGCAGTCAGCAATCAAAATAAGAGTTGTGACCGATTAATCTCCCGGATTACGCTGTGAGTCCATGCGCGTGATAGGTTTTATGTGATATAGAGTACCAGGCTGTCGTGACGTAAATGCGATGACAGCGACGTGGTTCCTTGTACTC
This sequence comes from Natrialba chahannaoensis JCM 10990, assembly GCF_000337135.1. Lineage (GTDB taxonomy): Archaea > Halobacteriota > Halobacteria > Halobacteriales > Natrialbaceae > Natrialba > Natrialba chahannaoensis. The sequence continues at coordinate 141,160 of NZ_AOIN01000056.1, read as the reverse complement.
GCTCCATACCCTCTGAAAACAACCAACCAGACGGGGTCTTCTGGGGACCACGCGAGCTAAGGGACCGGCAGTGGTCGGTTGTCTCATGCGAACGATTACGATCTGGAACGAGTTCCGACACGAGCGCGAGGACGACGAGGCCGCGGCCATCTATCCAGATGGAATTCACGAGGCGCTTGCCGAAATATTCCGAAGTGAGGAGACAGCCGCCGAGTACGAGGTCCAGACGGCGACGCTTGACGAACCTGAGCACGGACTCACCGAGGAGGTTCTCGATGGGACAGATATCCTGCTCTGGTGGGGCCACGAAGCTCACGATGAGGTCGCAGCCGAAATCGTCGACCGCGTTCAAGAGCGGGTACTCGAGGGCATGGGATTACTCGCCCTACACTCGGCACACTACTCGAAGATATTCAAGCGACTCATGGGAACGACCTGCAGCCTTCAGTGGCGCGAGGACGGCGCGACTGAGCGACTGTGGGTGGTCGACCCCGGGCATCCGATCACGGACGGGCTTGAGGAGTGTATCGAGTTGCCGGAGACGGAGATGTACGGCGAACCCTTCGACGTGCCCGAACCGGACAAACTGGTCTTGACGAGCTGGTTTGAGGGCGGCGAGGTGTTCCGAAGCGGCTGTTGTTACCGCCGTGGCAGTGGCCGCATCTTCTATTTCCGGCCGGGACACGAGACGTATCCAATCTACGAGAACAAGGAGATTCAGCAGGTCCTGCGAAACGCCGTCGAGTGGGTGAGTCCGCGCGAAGGAGCACCGCGGTCGTTCGGCGAGCGGGCATAGGTGGGGCGAATTGAGTACGGCCGGTCAGCCGCTTCGCTGCGTATCCACCAGTTCAGTCGCGACCTCGAGTTGGGTTCCCGTCGCCGACTCGAGTCGCTCGCGCACGACCTCGGCAAAGTCGGGTGACTCCGTCTCGCCGGGCGGGCGCTCGACGAGCACGGTGACTGCGGGCTGGTCACCGGTGTAGACGTCGATCAGTTCGTACTGGACGGTGACCTCCTGAAAGACAAGGTCACCGAATTCGGGGTCGTCACTCATGTCCGCGAGTTCGGTCTGAACATCGTGCTCGACGGACGCGGTCTGGTAGGTGCCATAGGTGACGCCGCCGAGGACGAGCGAAAGGACGGCGATTACGACAACGAGCACGGTGACACGCGCGCGCAGCCGACCGTAGACGCGGTCGAGACTGCCGGTGCGCTGTGGCCGGTAGCCGGAAAACCAGAGCAACAGCAAGGCAGTGAGGTTGATCGAGAGCAGGTTAATCAGAACGAGGGTGCCGGCGGTAACGACGACTTCAGGATGTCCCCAGGCGATTCCAAGTCCTGCCGTCGCAGCAGGCGGGATGAGTGCAACTGCAATCGCGACGCCGACCAACACCGAGCCGACGTCTCGGATGAGACTGATGACGCCCGCGATACCGGAACCGAGTGCGAGAAAGAGGGCAAGTACGTTCGGCGTGATCCGCTCTTGAATCTGCGGGACGGTCGTGATATCGAATCCCGGCGGGAGCAACACCGTCCCCCGGAGTAGCCAGCCGAGTATTGCGGCAGTCGCGACGGCAGCGAGCAGGCCGACGACCTGCAAGATGACTCCTCGCTGTGCGAGGTCATCGTCGTCGACGACTACGCCGACACTCGCTGCGAGCGCGGGTCCCATCAACGGGGCGACGACCATCGCACCGATGATCGTCGCTGCGGAGTCAAGCAGCAGGCCGGCCGTCGCGATAATTGTGCTGACGATCAACAGGACGTAGTAGGTAGAGGTCGCGGGGGCGAGGCCAACCGCCTGTGCCTGTAACTCCTCACGAGAGATTCGGGTACCGGTGAATCGGCCATGAAGATCGTCAGTACGTTCCGAAACAACGGTCTCTGCAGCCGTCACGACAGTATAGGAGGCGTCAGCTAACCCTGCATCTCTAAACTCGGCAACGAGCGGTTCCACACCGGCCGGCGGTACCGGAATCGAGACGAGTGCCTCGAACTCGTCGTGACTCGTCTCCGCCGACACGGCATAATCGAACCCAGCCGCGTCGGCTGTCTCGAGTACGAGATCTAACTCCCCCTCTGGGACAAATACTTGGACGAGACGCATACTACCAGTAAGACGGACAGTGACATAGGCTGTCGTCACGAGATCGTGACTGTCAGCCCCAGAGAAGGGTGTGACAGAGCAGAACGGTTGGATAGATGGGAGAATGGAACCGGTGGTCCATCAAAACGAGTGGAACCAAGGCCCAGTCAATCAGAACGTCTGTCGCCCCTCGTCCGTAATCACGCTCTCGAGTAGCGACACTGGCGTCGCGTCGTAGGCCGGATTCCGTACGTCGAATCCTTCGGCGGGTTCGGGCATGACCTCGCTGGCCGAGCGGAACTCGTTTTCGAAGACAAAGCCCTCCGTAATCAGCTTCGAGGCCGAGCCGAGCACCGTCACCGGCACATCGAGTTCGTTCGCCGTCGTCGCGATCGGAAACGTGCCGACGCGGTTGTAGAGCGTATCCTCGACGATACAGTCCATCCCGACGATCACGCGGTCACACTCTTTTAAATAGTAGCCGTTCGCGCTGTCCGTGATCAGTGTCGGTTCGACGCCGTCGAGATCCGCGAGTTGGCGGACCGTCTTGCGACCGATGTAGCGGGGCCGGGCCTCGGTGACGTAGACCTCGAAGGTCTTGCCCGCGGCCGTCGCCTGCTCTAACGCCTCGAGAACGGTCGAGGAGTAATCGTGCGTCAGCAGCGTCGCGCCGTCAGCGAGGTGCTCAACTGCGTTCTCCGCGGCGCGATCCTTGGCGGACTCGACCCGCGAGACGACAGTATCGATCTGCTCTTGGGTCAGTTCCTTGGCCTCCTCGACGGTCTCGGGGTCGGCGTCGGTGACGTTCGTGACGACCTCTCGGACCGCGTTCTGGAGCGAGGCGTGCGATGGGTTCGCCCGCCGGAGCACCGAGCCGTTGCGCTCGAGTGCGCGGACGTACTCCTCGGCAGTTGCGAACTCGCGATCGAGCAGGTCCTCGAGTGCGCGCGTCGCGTTTACCGCGACTACCGAGGAGCTGTGCGTCTGCATGTCCTGAATCTCCTCGACCGTCTCGTCGATCATACCTGCAAGGATTCTCGTAAGCGCAAAAGGTGTTCCGGGTGGTGTTCATCGCGGCGGTGACTGACACCCGGCTGTCTGTGATTCACCCTCAATCCTCTGATCCGGAATCGAGATGTCGATCACTTGTCCAGGGCGGAGCTCCGTTTGCTCGAGGAGGTGGAGTACGGTTTCGCCGTCACCATCACCGAGAACGCGGGCGGGGATCGCCTTCGTCGCTTCGTCGCCACTCGATGTATCGTGCTCTCGAGTGCCGGCAGCCGGTTCACCGGCGTTGGGTTCGTGCTCAGTTTGGGAGGCAGACCCGGTTGCACCCTCGTCGTACGGGTTCGAAATCGGGAACGCAAACATCGATTCGATCGCCTCGACATCGATGCCCTCGGCCTGGAGGTCGACACGCGTGCGACCGATAGAGAGTTCATTTGCCGGTGTTGAGAACGAGTGGGTCTGCTGGGCGTTCCACTGCTTCTGTCGGATTCTCCTCGCCGTCACCTCGCCGATCCATTCCGGGGCGTTCCACTCGTTGTCTTCGTAGAGAACGTGTTCATTTCGGTCGTCGACACCCCATGTAAAGCAGCGATCGTATCGTCGCTGAAACGTTCTGAGTCCATACCGGTTCGCGTGTTTGACGATAACTTGCTTCGGAGCCAATCCACGAACGAGGTCGTCGATCACGTCCACCGACGGATGGTTACTCACTTCGAAATAGTGTGTCGTACAGTTCGCGTTCGACACTGCATCGGCGCTCCCTGCCGTGAGTTGGACGAACACGTCGGCCGGCTCGTCGTGGATTTCGATCAATAGTCGTTTCGCGCTCCCCGTCGTCGGATCGTCTGGACCACCAATGGTAATCGCTCCGTGGTCGAGGACAGTCGACGCCTGATCGAACACTTCACGCGTCTCGATGCCAGGAATGTCGAGCGCCAGTGCGTCGTAGACTCGTGCCGTTTGCCCGACGAGTGTTATCGGCAGTTGGCGGTCGAGATCCGTCGCGATCTGCGCGAGCAAGACGGCGTACTGAACGCCAGTCAACGAACTCGTGGCGAGAACAACGCGTGACCCGCCGTATGCCCGCTCGAGAATCGTCCGGACCGCTTTATTTCGTGTCTCGACGGTGTCGTCACTCGTCGGAACGTTGAGAAAGACAGCGTCGATATCGAACGGATACGAGCGAGCCAGTGGCGGGTATCCGGCACAGGGCTGCGTCGTGAAATCGCCCGTCACGAGGATGTGCTGGTCCGTCGGCTGCAACGTACTGTCGGTTGCGCCTGATCCAGATCCGTCCCGAAATCGAAGCAAAAATCCTGCCCCGCCAGGAGTGTGCCCGGCGGGAACAGGTCGGACATCGAGGCTGTCGAGAAGGGATACCCAGCCGTCGATCGGTTCGACCGCCTCGAGGGCGGCAGTAACGTTCCCAAGATCGTTGTCCTTCTGCGCTTCGGGTAGCGACTGCTCGAGAACCGCCGCGGTTGCGGGTGACGTGTAGATGGGTGCGCTGTGGCGAACGTTCTTGCCGAGAGTTCGGTAATGGTCTATGTGTGCGTGCGTGAGGAGAATCGCGTTAAGATACTCGTCGGGACCGAGCAGCCGATCTAGGTCGACTCCGCCGCCCGAGTCGATGAGTATACAGGCATGCGTCTCACCATCAGTGAACCGAAGAAGCGTCGATTCGTTCCCCTGTTTTGGATTCGCATTCTGGTAGGAGACGCGCATCATCCTGACTGATAATTCTTCTGGCTGTTAAGTATGACCAATTGTACTACAAGACACCGTCCTATTTTCGTGCGAGTTAAAACGGACCCCCCTCACCGCTCACTGCGTTCGAACCCGAATATCCGCCGCAACTCACCGTCGATCCGATCGGTGAACTTGGAGAGGACGGCCTCGAACTGCTCGTCATCAGCGCCGACGGAACCGGCCCGTTCTCTCGGATTCTCGGGGAGATTGATGCTGAATTCGCCGTCTCCCTCGTAGATCGGCTCGCTCTCGCTCAACACCTGTCGGTCGATCGCGCGCAGCACCTCGGAGTCGACCCGGCCGTGCAGTTGCTGGTAGGCGTTCGAGTAGGCCGTCTCGAGTTCCTCGAAGTAGTAGACGTACTTCTCTTCGAACTTTTCGGGATCGAACTCGGTTTCGATCCCGGTTTCGGAGTCTGTTCCGATTTCGTCCTCGCGCTCAGTCATAGACAGTCCTGAGAGCGCCAGCCGGTAAACGATTCGGCTCCGCTATCGTTGCACAACGACAACGGCGACCGCACGCTTACGGTTCCTGGTGCCCTAGAACCGCTAATGACGGCTCCACCTTCGATCACCGTCCGGTACACCTGTCCCTACTGCGACGCCGTCCACAGCATCGAGCGCGGTCCCGACCTCGCGGATCGCTCGGTCACGAAACACTCACAGCCGGGCTGGGAGTACGCTACTCCGGACGACGATTTCGAAACCCGCGAGGCCGCCGACGGTATCGCGTTCATCTGCGGCGAGGAGGTCCCTGTCACCAATCTCATGGAAGAGCCGATCGAGGGCTGTAGTCGGCCGTTCTACCTCAACTTCGTGCGCTTCGAGCAAGGCGTCGAACTCGATCCGGATCCGCCGACGTACGGCGGTCCGCGGTTCGATTTCAGCCCGTAGCAAAGCAGGACGGCGGTTGCGCCGGTGAACACAACCCTTTTCGACGCCCGGAAGTACCTTCGCACATGGACGAAGCCGCCGTTCGCGACCGTCTCCGATCGGTCGAGGATCCCGAACTCGGCGACGACATCGTCTCCCTCGGACTGATCAACGAGATTACCGTCGAAGGCGACACAGTCGACATCGATCTCGCACTTGGTGCACCCTACTCGCCAACCGAATCCGATATCGCCGCCGAGATTCGCCGCCTACTCGAGGGTAAGGGTCTCGAACCGGACCTCTCCGCGAGCATCCCCGACCGAGACGACTTCGAAACCGACGAACAGGTGCTGCCGAACGTCAAGAACATCATCGCCGTCGCCTCCGGGAAGGGCGGCGTCGGCAAGTCGACCGTCGCGGTCAACCTCGCGGCCGGCCTCTCCCAACTCGGCGCGCGCGTCGGCCTCTTCGACGCCGACATCTACGGGCCGAACGTGCCGCGGATGGTCGACGCCGACGAGCCGCCGATGGCGACCGAGGACGAGACACTCGTCCCGCCGGAGAAGTACGGCGTGAAGCTGATGAGCATGGCATTCCTCACCGGGAAGGACGATCCGGTCATCTGGCGCGGCCCGATGGTCCACAAGGTCATCACGCAGCTGACGGAGGACGTCGAGTGGGGCCACCTCGACTACCTCGTCGTCGACCTCCCGCCGGGGACCGGCGACACGCAGCTAACGATGCTCCAGACCATGCCCGTGACGGGCGCGGTCATCGTCACGACTCCGCAGGACGTGGCGCTCGACGACGCCCGGAAGGGACTCGAAATGTTCGCCAAACACGACACCGTCGTATTGGGCATCGCCGAGAACATGTCGACGTTCGCCTGTCCCGACTGCGGCGGCGAGCACGATATCTTCGGCTCCGGCGGCGGCAAGGAGTTCGCCGAAACCCACGAGATGCCGTTTCTGGGCTCGATCCCGCTCGATCCTGCGGTTCGGGAGGGCGGTGACGGCGGCCAGCCGACAGTGCTCGACGACGACAGCGAGACGGGCGATGCACTCCGAACGCTCACCCAGAACGTGGCGAACAACACGGGAATCGTCCACCGGCAGGGCGTCTCCCAGAGCCGACAGCACGACACGCCGTCGCTGGATCAATGACGGGGACTGAAGACACAGCGGTACTGACGGACGGCGGCGAAAGCGCCGATGAGGGCGAGTTTGCCCCAGACCCAGAGCGCGTCGAACGCATCCGCGCCGTCGCCGACGACGTCCGCGGCGACTCGAGTGAGAGCAAGCAACTCGCGAACATCCTCTACCGAACTAGCGACCTCTACGACGAGGCCGAAGACACGTCTCCGGAGGAAATCATCCGCAACGTCAAGTTCATTCTCGAGGTCAACGAGCGCGGCGGTCTGGGTCGCTGACCCACTACAGTGGCAGTCGCGGCGTTTTTAGTCTCGCCACTCGAGTACCCGCTGTGGACGCGAATCAGCAAACGTGGGCGAATCCGTTTAGCATGGACGAGGAGTGTCGGAACTGTCCGTCACTCTGCGAGACACGCACGCAGGTCGTCCACGGCTACGGCGATGTCGGCGCGGACTTCCTGTTTGTCGGCGAGCGGCCGACCGCGGCGGCCGACGAGACGGGGATTCCGCTGGTGACCCGATCGTCGGATGGAGACACAGACTCCGAGACAGATCTCCGTCGCATCCTCGAACGTCTCGCGCTCTGCGATGCGACCTCGCCCGCAGATCGGCCCGCACTCGAGAACGTGTACTTGACGAATCTCACGCGCTGTCGCGATCCGGAGCGGTCGCCGACCGACGAGGAGATTGACACCTGCGAGCCCTACCTCAACGCCGAGATTCGGATGATCAACCCCGAGATTCTGATCCCGATTGGCGAGCGCGCGCTGGCCGAACTCGGGACCGAGTACACCACGACGCCTGCGAACGAGTTGACGCTGCCCGATGCACACGCGACGACGATCCGCGGCCGTGGCTTCGAACTGGTTCCGATGATCGATCCGCGCGAGCAGTCACAGGACCAGACGCAGGCGTGGGTCGAGCACTTCGCGTCGCTGATGGCGTCGGATTATCGCCAGACGAAGGGTCGGCAGGAACGGTAAGAACGGGCGAGAAGGCGCTATACTACCAGTACGGATTCTGCCGCCAGCGCTTCGAGCGCGCGCCGACAACAACCAACACTCCCACGACAACCACCGTGAGCCCGAGCGTCGCAATCGTCGGCACAAACAACGCACCGGGGGACTCGAGTAGGTAGCCAGTGACGAATCCGTAGACGCCGAGGACGGCCAGCACGCCGACGGACAGCGCGCCGAGCAGTCCCGGAATCATAAGTGATCGAGTAGCCATATGCGAGTGCACAGACTCCACGATTATAATACGTCCGAGTTTTGCGGTGCTGTCGTGTTATGAGTCCGTTCGATATGTCCTGTTCCAGATTACTCTGGCAGGATATATCGCTGACAGAGCGCCCAGCAAAACGCCGCGTTCAAGAGTTCACGGCTCCGACCACCGCACATGATCGTCGTCGTTCCCGTCGACCCGCCGCGCCCGGGACTCGTGCTGTCGTCGCTCGTTGAATCGACACCATTCACCGACTCCGACGCCGTCGCGCTCTACGAAGCCGCCGTCACCGATACACTCCGCGCTGCCGAGCAAAGCGGCGGCGAGGTACTGCTCAACTACCGCGACGAGGACACACTTCCCGCCGAGTTCGTCGACGAAGACGCCGACACCGAAGCCGCAGTCCGAACGCTCGCTGCGGATGCACTCGAGTCGGTCGCCGCTGCCGACAGTGCAGACGACGACACTACCCCCGTCCGATTCGAACGCCAGGTCGGCTCCACACACGCAGCGCGCATCGGCAACACCGTCACCCACCTTCTCGAGCGCGAGGGGGCTGACGCCGTGGGGGTACTCGAGCCGACGGTGCCGCTGGTCGCCCGGACCGAAATCGACGGGGCGGCGATGTCGCTGCGCCGCCACGACACCGTGATCGGTCCGTCATCGAACGGCCGGGCGTACTTCGCGGGCTTCAGCGACCCGATCGATTTCACCGACGCCTACGAGACGCCCTCGGTATCGACGCTTGCGACGCAGGCAGCCGCTGCAGACCACAGAATCGGATTTGCACCGATGCTCCCGACGATCGGGACCGAGACGGGGTTGTGCGCGACGCTCGCGATGCTCGAAGCCCGCGAACAGGCCGGGCGATTGAATGCAGAGGCGACAGCAGCGGTCGTGTCTGACCTGGGACTTTCGGTTGGCGATGACGAGCAACTCGAGCGGTCGTAACCGATAACCCTTTTTGAACGCACGAGGAAGACGCATGTGAGGTGGGGTGGCAGAGCGGCCCAACGCGCCTGCCTTGAGAGCAGGTGGCTGTCAAGCCTCATGGGTTCAAATCCCATCCCCACCGTTTTCCGCGAACAACAACGACGAGCGAAGCGAGGAGTCTGTGAGCGGAACACGTCACGTTGGGATTTGAATTACGGAACGAGGGAGCACTGCGACCGAAGTTCAGGTGGTTCAAATCCCATCCCCACCGCTTTTGCGACGAACAATACGTGAGGAGCAAAGCGGATACGTTGGGATTTGAATCAGGGAGGAGCTTTGCTCCGACCGTGGTTCAAATCCCATCCCCACCGCTTTCTCGCGATTATAGGGCTCCCAGATACCTGCTTGGTGATCTTCGAATTACTCTTACCCAAATGATTGACCCAACGTGATGAATTCATACAACGACGTCTCAGGAGTTCTGTTGAATCACTAGACGCCGTCGGATAGGTCGCTAAATCAAAGGAGTTGAAATGAGAAGATCGGTTGCCTACGACACAAATCTTCCGCTTCACTGGTGGGATTGTGCCGATTCCTCGGGTTGTTACCGGTTATGGAGACGAAACCCCGTCCTGGAAGGTGGCGGTGGATTCGCCTCAACCACCAACAGCACTTTTAGCCATCGTCATTATTCTCTAGTGAAACGGGGAAATTTTGGAATAGAGCATCCGCCGTTTCCCGCTTTACCTTCCTAGATTTGACGGCCAAAGTCCGCACAGTCTGGCGATTCGCCAGACCCCTATAGCTAATCATCTCCTGATTTATCATGTGATTCCCCATTGCGATCATTGATAACGATCCCAATAATAGAAATTATCATCCCGAAATATACAAACCCCCAATGTATCTCATTTGGGAAAAGAGCCCCTATAAGAGACATCTGAAGCCCAAATATCACTAACTTCAATCCTTTCATATTATGTTAAAAGTACTGTTTTTGTAATTTGATTATTTGAGGTGGCCTAGTATGCAGCAAGCGTATCCGAAGTTTTCCTTCCATATCTCTGGCGTACTTATCCTCCCGGATAGCAACCACAATATGTAGCAAGCGTATCCGTGACATCGTCCGCCTCATCGGGGTTGCGGTTCCAATACGGCGGTGAACGATATGGCCTAAGAGGCTTATCCCATCTCGGACTCACTGTAACATCAACTATGTCTTTCCCACAGGTACAATCGCCTTCTACTTCACCTGTGCTATAGGATTGGAACTGTGCGATAGTTCGACCGGCTGATGTGGTTGGGCGAAGACTCACATAATGCGCAGCGACCCCTGTGCTTGTGTCAGAGGTCTCTTCAAGAGTGTTTGCGCTTTCACTAATAGAATAATTAGCTCCAATAGAACTATCAGTGATAGACCCACCGAATGTGACTTGTGTACCATCATCGATTTCGTTTTGAGGGGCAACATCACCCGCACCAATATTACTCCCACTTCCCCAGTCTACTTCAATCTCGCAATTCCTATTCCGGTATTCTGCACTTGCAGTACGGCAGTAATCACTGTCGTCCCTGTTATTACAAAGGTTATAGCCAGAATTCATCTTCACCTCTGCACGAACTGCATATTGATCACTTTCGTCAGGAATCCCACGGACCTCATGCATTCGCTTGATGTTTCCATAATGAGGTTGTTCCGACCAAAGAGAAACATCGACACCGTTACCTGGCAAGTGTCGTAGATCATCCCAATCATAATCGAAATCATTAGTATTGCTAGATGTTACCTGAGACTGCTTCATACGGCTTTGTTTATCAAGCGTCTCAGATAACATCTCATCAGCGATATCAGCAGCGCGTTTCTCATTCAATCCAACGTCTTCTTTCGCATCTTCATCATTTGATAAAACAGTTGACGAGATAGACTCCACATAATTCTCAGAAACATGCCCGTGTTCACCAATTACCAAATTATACCCCACCAAATCAACATTGCCAGAGAGATTATCAAGGCGTTTGAGACCGTATTCACTTAATTCACCATCATTGAGATATTTTTCAATCGCGTTTGCACGTCCTTTTTCAATCTCCTTTTTTGATAGAGGGGTTTGTTTTGAACCTCGCAGTCGCACTGTTGTTTCCAAGCCATTATTTGCAACCGCAGATCCTGAAATAAGACCGTAAGTCACTAATGCTGACGATGACGCAAGTAGTGACCGTCGACTAACACCTGAACGCTTCATACCCAATTTGTCTCTTGTCTTCTTCGGCATTTCAAGCAACCATTTATTGTATTGGTATTTAATACTATTGGATGTGATTTTGGGTATGGTATAGATTGAAATTCTATACCCGACAGTCGGAAATACACAACCGATCTGATTGATGCTAAGCAATATAACGGTGAACAGGATGAATGCGACGAGGAACTCGCCGGAGCGAGTTCGAGCGAGTTCCGAATTGTAGAACGGTGTCTCACGAGTGTAGAGGTTTTCCAGTTACAATGACCATACCAGATTCGGTCGGAGCCATCGATCACCTGAAGTGTTTTCGCTTCGCGCTTTGGGCACGATCGTGCTGTCCAGATCGTTCTCGTTGCAGGATTAGCCGGCCTCGCCGTGCTCCTCGGCTGTACGTTGCTAGCGTGGTACGAAATCAACGTTACCAGCCCCAACACCAGCGCGTAGAAAAACGAACTCCCGAAGAACGGTCGTTCTGTCGACGCTATACACCGCGACCGGAGGCGCGAGAAGTGTGCTACCGGTAGGACAACTCGAGTTCCCGCGCGCGCTCCAGCAGTGCGTCGTCGTAGTGTTCCTCCGTCTGGGCGGGCCGCGTCTCGTCGATGGCGCGGACCTGCTGGATCGTGTTACGGAAGACCTTGAACGTGGCTTCGTCGACCATCTGGCCGTCGAGCGTCACGGCACCGGTGCCCTCGCGTTTGGCCTCGTTGAATCGTTCGATCTTGCTCACGTCGCGCTCGAGTTCCTCGGATGTCGGCATGTGTATCGTGTTGGCCTGGATGGTCTGCTTGGGATAGAGCGACCAGGAGCCGTCGAGACCGAGGTGCGCTTCGTGTTCGACCTGATCCGCGTAGGCGTCGGCGTTGTAGTAGGTCAGCCCGGCGCGTTCTTTGAACAGGTCGTCGAACGGGCCGCCGATCGAGAGTAAGTCGCCGGCGCTGGCTTCGTTCGAGAGCTCCTCGAGAAGGCCGTCCCAGCGCGGGCGACCGTCACCGAGGTCGCGGCCGCCGAGTTCGGCGGTGTAGTCGACGGGACCGAAAACGAGCGCAGTGAGTCGGGAGTCCTCGCCGAATTTTGCGATCTTCCGGAGATCGGACTTCGCGCGTCCCGTCTCGATGATGATCGAAAGACCGATCGAACCGTCGGGATAGCCGTGTTCGGATTCGGCCTCGGCGACAACCTCGGCGGCGCGTTTCACGTCCTCGAGTCGGCCGACCTTGGGGACGACGACGCCCTCGATTTCGTCGCCGAGTTCGGCGACGAGCTGGTCGATCTGGTTCCGCCCTTTCTCACGATACACTTCATCCTCGTAGCTCCACTCGACGCGGGGCCAGATTTCGCCGGGGAAGTCGTACTCGGGCACGCGGTCGATGGTGTTCTCCAGGCCTTCGGCTTTCATATCGGGTGCGGTGCCGTCCTCTAAGTCGGGGACGAGCCAGTCGGGTGCTTGGAAGCCCTCGGCTGCGAGGCCGGAGACGAGGTACTTCGCCGAGTCGTCTTTGGGAACGGCGGCCGGTGCGGTCTGGAAGGTTCGGCAGAGTCGGATGTCGTCGGTCATGTTTGGTTTGAGGTGTGTCGTCTGGTGTGGTTGCGTGTCGTCTGTTGGAAGCGTGGTCGCACGGACTCGTTAGGCTGTTCGCTTCTGGATTTCCGCTGTTCTGGTCCCCGAGTAGACGGGTTCGTCGTCCTGGTTGAACGCGATGTGTTCGAACCGGACCGTACCCGCTGCGTCGGTGGACGCATCGTCTTCAGCGGCAAGGACGCGCGTGAACGCGTAGACGGTGTCGCCGGCCGCGACGAACGTGTGGAACTGCTCGTCGTCGAAGCCGACCTCGCGCCAGGTCTGTTCGTCCGAGCGCGCGTGGCCGAGCGCGGTCGAGCGGGTCACATCGCCGTAGGTGACGATATCACCCGACGGCGAGTCTGCCATCACGTCGATATTGTGGTGTTGCTTGGCCGTATTCAGCGTCGCGAGCGGCAGGGAGGCGACGGTTACGTCGTCCTGTGTGCGCCCGCGCTCGTGGCGATAGGCAACTGCGGCGTTCTCGTCGTCGACCGTCTCGAGTGCCTCGACGAAATCCTCGAAGTAGCCGCCGTCGGGGGTGACGAACGTTTCGGGGAGCGTCGGTTCGTCGTCTTCCTCGTCTGATTCCGCCGTGGCAGCGCCGCCGTCCGTCGCAACCGGCTCTCGCCGCGGAATCATGTTCGTCCGTTCGTACGAGCAGAGCACGTCACCCGTCTGGGCGTCCGTGCCGCGTGTGCGCCACGTCACGATCCCGAATTCGGGCCGGGAACCCGAGGTCGCCGTCGAGACGACCTCGCTTTCGACGTGGAGTTCGGTGCCCGCGTAGACCGGCGTGCCGGGGAACCGGACGTCTGTCCGGCCGAGGAAGTAGCCCCCCTTCTCGCTCAGGTCTTCGACGGTGATGCCGAGTGTGGCAGCGGTGAGATAGTCCGGGTGGATCGGCGGTTCGTCGAAGCCGCGCTCCGCGGCGGCGTCCGTGCGCCAGTAGGCCGGATCGTGATTGAGCGTCTGGCTCAGCCACGACTCGTTGCCCCAGCGGGTGAGCGTGAGTCCGGGGTCGTGCTCGAGGAGGTCGCCTTCCGCGAAATCCTCGAAGTAGTTCCCCTTCTCCTTCGTCTCGACCTGCTCGAGTGCCTGTGCGAACGTGTCGGGATCGGTCCAGTCAATCGGTCGCGGTTCGGGTTGCTCTCTGCTCCCGGTATCGGTGTCGGTGTCGGACTCCCGTTGTGATTCCCTAGTCATCTGCAGTGATTTCGTCAGTCTCTGTCTCTGTGGTCTGCTCACGGTTCCGGCGGGCGATGGTCCGTCGCATCTCGTTTTCGACGATCATGTAGCCCTCGTCGAACCCCATGCCGGGCTTTGCGAGCACCTGTGCGGCATCCGTCGCGATCGCGACGTGTGCGCAGGCGCGTGCGGACGTTTCCGTTTCGTTGCAGGTCCCGCCGAGATAGGCGCGGGTCTCGGTGCCCTCACAGTACCGAACGGCCTGTCCGCTGCGGTGGATCCCACCGAGGTCGGGCGTCTTGATCTGTACGACGTCGGCCGCGCCGGCGTCGACGAACGCCTGCACGTCCTCGAAGGTGTTACACCACTCGTCGGCGACGATGTCGACGCCGACGCCGGCTTCTTGCAGTCCTGTGCGGAGTTCGACCATCGCCTCGATCTGTGCCTCGCGACTCCCCGCGTCCATCGGCCCCTCGATCTGAATCGGATACGGCGCGGCGGCCGTCTCGAGGGCCGCGAAGTAGTCAATCACCTCGTCGCGGTCGTAGGGTGCGCCGAACACCTCGCCGATCATGCCGTAGACGTCGATGTGGAATCGCGGCTCGTAACCATCGGGGCCGAGTTCCTGCGAGCGTTCGGTGAGCCACTCGACGTACTCGAGTAGCGTCTCTCCGTCTTCCCCAATCTTCTCGACGCTGTTGATCAGCGCGTGCGGGAGGACGGGGACGCCTTTGATAAACATCTTCTCGGTGTTGGCGTAGCGGTTGTCGCCGGACTGGCCGAAGACGGGCACCGGTTCGCTCGCAGGTTCCGTGCCGAGCGCGTCGGCGAGGACATCGGTCTGGCTCGTTCCCTGGGCTGTGGCCGCGGCGGCGAGCAGCGCCTGGGAGACGCCGTAGCGGATCGCGGTGTGGAGTCGATCGTCGCCGATCTCGAGGTCCTCAAGTAAGTCCGCGTTCGCGAGGAACTCGGTCGCGTTGCGTCCGGCAAGCGCCTCGGCGACAGGGCCCTCGACGACGGGGGCGTACTCCGCAGCCTGAAAGAGTGGATCGCGTCCGCCCGTGCCGGAGTACTGGACTGCGGCGCAGTCGCCGCGGTGAGTGGTTCCGTCGGCGAGTTCGATGTCGACGATGAGTGTCTCGCCAGCCTGGCGGATTTCCTCGAAGCCGTCGGTGATGGGCTCGCCGTCGTAGGTGAACCCGTCCTGTTCGGCACCCTGTTTGATCGCGCGTTGGTCGTCGAAGAAGAACCCGGAGTAACCGGGCGTCGCGTGGATGTCTGTAATCTGCATTTTCGATGTATGTGCGTCGTAGTCGTGTTCTTAGACGTCCCCCGCGTTTTGCGGGCGACCGATGAGTTTGCCGTCGCTGATCGCGTCGACGTCGTCTGCGACCATGCGGAACGACTGATCGCGGCCCTCGGTGTCCGCGCGCCGCGAGAGTCTGGCCTTGTGGATCTCCTTGATGTCGTCGTCCATCGCGAGGTCGGCCCACTCGAAGATGCGGACGCGACCGTCGTCGTCGCGAGCCGGGAGGACCGCTCCTCGCGCGCTGTCACTCGGTGCGAACGGCACGTCGAGCGCCCCGGAGTCGAACGCCTTGATGGTTCCCTGGACGACATCGCCGTCGCCGTGCTCGAAGATGGTGTCCATCAGACACCGGGTCTCGCGCTCGATCAGATCTTGTTCCTCCGCGATGCCGTCAATGGCGATCTCCTGTTCGATCGCCATATCGATGACCTGGCGCGTCGTGCGCAGGCCTGAGGCGTTCGCTTCCTTCGTCGGCACACCCTGGAACTCCTGGGGCGACTTCGTGATGACCTTGTCTGGCTGTGCAATCGCGGCCGTCATTCCGCCGAGGCTGATCACGCCGTTGGCGCGGGCCTCGTCCGGCGGGAAGCCACCCATCCACTCGTGGAAAACGGTCGTGACGACGACCTCGTCGGGCAGGTACTCGTCGCCAAGCTTCTGGAGTGCGTTCAGGGCCGCAACGTCCTGCACGACGTTGCCGACCTGTCCGTAGCCGAGGGTGATCGAGCGCACGCCCTGCGTCGCAGCGAGCTGGCCCTCGACGATCATGATCGCGATCGCGATCGATGGCGGAACCAGCGTGCCGGTCAGGGGGCCGAACGGCTCGCGGTTGATCCGCACTCCGCGCTCCGTGTAGGCACCTGCGAGCCGGTCGACGAACTGCCACTTCTCGATGGTCTCCTCGAGTCCGTGGCGTTTCGTATACGGAATGTTGTAGGAGATCGGCCCGCCCTCGAAGCTCTGGAAGCCGCCAGCGAAGGTGATCGCCGCCAGCAAGCGCGCGTCGGGCGTGCCGTGGCGAACCTCGATCGGGGCGTCGATCGCCTCGATCAGATCCCGACAGCCCTCCACGCCGTGGTTGACCGCCGGAAACCCGTTGAGGGTGTCCTCGCCGGTCTCGCGGGCCTTCTCGAGTCCCTCCTGTGCCTTTCCGTACTCGTTATCGCGCGTGTACGAGTCGATCGTGGTTGGCAGGAGGTCCGCCTGTCCCGATTCGTGGAGGTACTCGAGTAGCTCGATCTGGTCGTCGAGTCGCGGGACGCCGGCTCGTGGCTGCAAGAGCGGCTTGTCCGCGGTCTCGAGGACGTCAGCGAAGTGTTTGTGGGCGGGCAGTGACTCGTGGTAGGCGATGGCTTCCTCGAAGTCGACTGCGTCCCCCGTCGGCCAGTCGGACCGGATTTCGTCGTCGATACGCCGTAGCTCGTCGGCTGGAATGCGTTCGTCTCGTATCATCGGGCCTCTATGAGCTGATGGTCGCGCGCTCGGCCTCCGTTGTCGTGATCTGGAGGTCCTGTCTGAGCGCAGCGATCGCCTCTTCGGGATCAGTTTCGGAGTCGAAGACCCGGTCGAAGCCGAGGTTTTCGAACGTTTCCCGCGTCTGCTCGAAGTCGTCCTGCCCGACAGCAAGGTTGCCGCCGATATAGGTGAGTGCATCGACACCCTGGTCGTCGAGCACGTCGTGGAATCCCTGGCAGTCCTGCTCGGCGTGTCCGTAGAGCGAGGAGACCAGTACGGCCTCAGCATCGTGTGCTACTGCGGCCTCGGCGAAGTCCTCCTGGGAGGTCTGGACGCCGAGGTTGATGACGTCGAAGCCAGCTGCACTGAATGCCTGCTCGAGGATCGTAATGCCGACGACGTGGGCGTCAGAGCCGATCACGCCGAGGACGACCGTTTGGGACATCGTATGCAGAACCATGATGGACTTCGGTATAAAGTTAATGATCTTCCATGATAATATTCCTTAAACACCTTAACAGCCCCTCAATGTCACAAGTCCACACCTACATGATCAATGGTAAAGGTTTAGATATCGGTATCGCAACGACACCACCATGGGCGCACTCTCGAATCTGCGCGTGCTGGATCTGACGCAGGTCCTCGCGGGCCCGTACTGTACGATGTTACTCGCGGACATGGGTGCCGACGTGGTCAAGATCGAACGACCCGGTGGCGACCTCATCCGCTCGAACCCGCCGTTCGTCGACGACCCTGGGGAAGAGGCCTACGGCGGTTACTTCCAGAGCGTCAACCGCGGCAAGCGCAGCATCGAACTCGATTTCAACGACGACGAGGACCGCGCGGACTTCCTCTCGCTGGTCGAGGAAGCCGACATCGTCGTCGAGAACTATCGCGCGGGTACGATGGAGAAGTACGATCTGGGTTACGAAACGCTCACCGAGTACAACCCGCAACTGATCTACTCCTCGATCCGTGGCTTCGGCGATCCGCGCACGGGCGAGACGGACCGACAGGGCCAGCCTTCCTTCGACCTCATCGCGCAGGCGCTCGGCGGCGTCATGGAGATCACCGGCCAGGAGGACGGGCCGCCGACGAAGGTCGGTCCCGGCATCGGCGACCTTTTCACGGCCACGCTGAACTGTATCGGCATCCTCGCCGCGGTCAATCACCGCGAACAGACTGGCGAGGGCCAGTACGTCGACACCGGCATGTACGACTCCATGCTCAGCCTGACCGAGCGCGCCATCTACCAGCAGTCCTACACCGGTGAGGCTCCCTCCAGACGGGGAAACTCCCACCCGACGCTGTTCCCTTACGACGCGTTCGAAACCGCGGACGGCCACGCCGTCATCGCCGCCTTCGGAACCAACCACTGGAACGAAGTCTGCGACACGATGGGCCGCGAGGACCTTGCCGAGACGTACTCCACCGCCGCAGAGCGCCTCGAAAATCGGGTGTCGCTGCGCGAGGAAATCGCCGACTGGGCCAGCGGACTGACCAACGACGAACTCGTGGGTGCACTCGAGGGCCGGGTCCCTGTCGCGCCAGTCCAGACCACTGAGGAGATTTTCGAGGATCCACACGTCGAAACGCGAGAGATGCTCGTGCCGGTGGAACAGCCGGGAACGGACGAAGAAGTGGAGATTGCGGGCTCGCCAATTAAAATGACCGAGACGCCGCCGCAGCCGCGCGGCCGCGCGCCGTTGCTCGACGAGCACCGCGAGGAAGTGCTCGGCTCGGATGAGACGACGACGGATGCCGAGCAGGCGGCCGACGACTAGCTGACAACGGTAACAGACTGGCAACGACGACAGACTGGAAACGACAACAGACTGGCAACGGCCACAGCTTGGGCCTGATGCCCGGTTTTCAGTTTCCTGGTTTGATTCTGTTCCATGTTGACACACATGACTACTGATACGTAAGGCGCGCCCTTGCTCCGGATATGTCACCACGCGACTGCACGGACACTGAGTGGGACAGCACCTCCTACGACGGAGACCACTCGTTCGTCTTCGAATACGGTGAGGACATCGTCGACCTGCTGGAGCCAGCGCCGGACGAACGAATCCTCGACCTCGGCTGTGGGACCGGCCACCTGACCAACCAGATCGCCCGAAGCGGCGCTGACATCGTCGGACTCGACGCCTCCGCAGAGATGCTCGCCGAGGCCCGCGAGCGCTATCCCGACCGCGAGTTCGTCCGCGCAGACGCGCGCGAGTTCGCCTTCGAGACTGACTTCGACGCTGTCTTCTCGAACGCAGCACTGCACTGGATTCCCGAACAGGACGCTGTTCTCGACTCCGTCGCGGCGTCGCTGCGACCGGGCGGCCGGTTCGTCGCCGAACTCGGTGGCGTCGGCAACGTGCAGTCAATCGTTGACGCGGTACGCGCGGCCGCTAGCGAACACGGCTACGAGGTCGACTCCCCGTGGTACTTTCCAAGCGTCGGCGAGTACGCGACCGTACTCGAGTCCAACGGCTTCGAGGTCCGGTATGCGACGCTGTTCGAGGTCGACGGAACTCGACGGCAGAGCGGACGGGTTGGCCTCGTGGCTTGCGATGTTTGGTGATAGGCTACTCGCGACGGTGCCAGAAGGCGAACGCATATGATTGCGGTGGTCGAGTACCGACTTCGCGACGAGTACTTCGTCGGTGGGACGTGGATCGCGGACTACCGTCGGCTTCGTGTCGTTGCTGTTCAGCCGTCCGCAGCACAATCCGTTTCGCGAGCCGAGTAGTTGAGCCGATTGAGACGCATCCTCATCGGCGTCAGACCGTCTACGCTACGGGAAGAAACCGCGTCACTCCAGTGGCTCCGCGTAATCGACCTGCTTCTGTCGGAAGCCCACCTCACGGTAGAAGCGACGCGCATCCTCGTTGTGCCACTCACAGGACTCCTTCAGATGGTCACAGCCGCGATCGCGGGCCAGCGCTCGCACGCGCTCGATAACCCGCGAGCCGTGGCCCTGATTCCGATGTGTCTCGTCAATCGCGAGGTTCACGATACGGAGATACTTCGAGTAGCGCCGCGACGGGTGAGAGCCCTCACGAAGCGTGACGAAGCCGATAGTGGTGTCTTCGTGGACGATCAGATAGTCGGTGATCGACTCGTCGTCGAGATGCGCCCGAAAGCCGTCGTCAGGAACGTCATCGAGGGCGGTGTACTCGAGTTCATTCAGTTCATCGTAGGGTTCCATCGCCGTTGCGAGTGCGTACCAGCGTGTAACGAGGTCGTCGAGGTCCTCTGCGTTGGCTTCGACAAGTTCTGTAGTCATACGCCGAGTGGGTGGCGTTCGTTCTTGAACGTGTGGACGGTATGGTTCGGGTTCACAATGCTCTGTGTCTTCCACGTGTGTACTGCTCCTTGCCGTTGGGGAGGCGAGCGGCAAGCGCCGCGAATAAGGTAACCCTTTTGCGGGACCCACACACACGTCCGAGTATGAGTTCGGACTGGCCACACGACCCTGACGGGGAGGAAGGCAGCGAGGGGATGCGCAAGTACGACATGGCGATCATCGCCAAGAAGGTCGACGAGGAGGAGGACTTCCCACTCGAGCGAGACGAGTTCGTCGCGGAGTACGGCGACGACCCAATTCGGGTCAACTACCAGCGAGTCGTTTCACTCAGCGACATCTTCGAGTACGTCGATCAGTCGGAGTTCGAGACGATTACGGACATGCACAAGGCAGTCGGTGCGGCGATGCGCGAGGGTGACTTCTGGGAGTACCACCCGAAGGGAGCCAACCCGGAGAAGAAGCGCGCCTGAGTGCGGTCTCTGTTCTGTCTCTGTTCCTGTTTGCGTTCAGCAGCCAGCTTCCTGCGCTGATTGACAGCCCCATGATACCATAGGGCACATCACGAATCTGGATTACGTATCACTTATACGACGGTGGCCGAAATCTTCGGGCACCGTGACTAACACGCAGGTAACGCTCGTTCAGATCGACAACTACGGACCGTGGACCGTGACGCCGGAGCCGCGACGCGAGGCCGACCTCCAGACGTTGCAATCTCGCCTCTATGCCGACATCTCTCAGTTCGTCGGCAACCGCGGCGGCTACACCTTCTTCACTCGCTTCGACAACATCATCGCGGTGACCAACGGGCTGTCGATGGACGACCACGAACTCCTCCAGGAGTCCGTCGGCAACCGGTATCCCGTGACGCTCAGTCTCGGCGTCGCGACGGGAACCACTCCCGTGCAGGCGCTCGCCGATGCAACCGCGCTGGTCCAGGAAGCCGGCAGTGCACAGGACAAAAGCCGCCGAGAGTGTCTCGACGGCCGGACGATCGACGACGGCCACCGAACCACCGACGACGTCCAGATCGCTCACTTCGACGTCATCGACGCGACCGGCAACTACACCGACGAGCTCAACGCGTTCGACACGTTCATCGAGATCGAACAGGGCTATGCCGAACTCATGCGCCACATGCGTCGCGCCCACAACAGTCTCTCCTTCTTCGTCGGCGGCGACAATATTATCGTCGCCTGTCCCGACCTCACCGAGGGTGACTACGAGGACGCCATCTACCACGTCGAAGAGGCCGTTGACGTCGAACTCCAGGTCGGCGTCGGCCGCGGCGAGAACGCCCACGACGCTGGCTTCGACGCAAAGCACGCACTCGAGACGTGTCGGGCTGACGGGACGCGTGTTGAACTCGAGTGGGAGTAAGAACAGGTCAAAGCGAGAGTAGCGGCTATTGTGAACGACAGTAGTCGGTTGGTCTGTCCCGCAAGCACAGAACTTCGCCGGCTGGCTGCTTAAGTGTAGTGGAGGTAGTTTTTAGCCCGACCACGCGGTTCATTCACATATGGAATCAGAACTGTCGGTCAGGGACGTCTTGACGAGCGAATACGTCGGTGTGAGCGAGTCGGACACTGTTCAAGGTGCAGTTTCACTAATGCGTGCAGAACAGACGGGCTGTGTGCTCGTCGTCCGTGGCTCCGATCCGGTCGGAATCATGACCGAATGGGACGTGCTCGGCCTCGTCGAGAACGGAGGTGACCCGGCGGAGACGACTGTCGGCGAAATCATGACCGCACCGGTGATTACAGTCGAACCGACGCAGTCGGTGCCGGACGCGGCGACGATCATGGCTCGCGAGAGCATCCGGAATCTCGTCGTCGACAGCAATGACGAGGTGCTGGGGCTCGTCACCCAGCGCGATATCATCGCTGCTGCGGGCTCGTTCCAGCCGACGACGCAGTCTCGGACCCGTACTCAGTCGGACAACACAGCGGCCAGCGGGCTCTCCGAACAGGAGCCCGCCGACGAGCGGCTTGCAGCCATGCCGCTCACTGGGACCGATCGCGAGCCACAGGACCAGATTCAGCCAAACGGCGGCGACGAGTACTCGACGCAGGGGGTCTGTGAGACCTGCGGCTCGCTCGCGGACGAACTCTGGGATTCGAACGGCCAACTCGTCTGTTCGGACTGTCGGAGCGTATAGCGAGAGATGGATTCGGCACCTGGTTGCGATTTCTGGCAGGTCCGACAGTTCGCCGCCTCCATTTTGTTCGCACTTACACTCACACTCTCCTTCACACACTCGCACTCGCATTCATGTTCACGTTCGTGTTGATGAATCAGCAGACGGAGACTATCTCTCCGATAGAAAGACCTTTCGGGTGCCGCGGTGGACTGGTCGACAATGATCGATACCCTCGACGACCTCGACGTCGAAGGGACAACCGTCGGCGTTCGCGTCGACGTCAACAGTCCGATCGACGACGAGTCGCTCGCCGACGATGCCCGACTCCGCGCACACGTCGATACGCTCTCGGAACTCCTAGAGCGTGGCGGTCGGGTCGCCGTCCTCGCCCACCAGGGCCGTCCCGGCGGCAACGATTTCGTCTCGCTCGCGCCACACGCCGATCGACTGTCTGTCCTGCTCGATCGCCCCGTCGAGTACGTCGATGCCACCTTCACCGATGCCGCACGCGAGGCCGTCCGCTCGCTCGACAACGGCGAGTGCGTCGTCCTCGAGAACACTCGCTTCTACAGCGAGGAGTACATGGAGTTCGACCCCGAACGCGCCGCTCGTACGCATCTCGTCGAAGGGCTTGCACCCGTCCTTGACGCCTACGTTAACGACGCCTTCGCCGCAGCACACCGTTCACAGCCCTCACTGGTCGGCTTTCCAACCGTGCTCCCGGGCTATGCGGGTCGTGTCATGGAGTCCGAACTCGATGTCCTCGGATCGATTGAGGCGACACCCGAGCCGCGAGTCTACGTCATCGGCGGCGCGAAGGTCCCCGACTCGATCGATGTCGCCTGGAGCGTACTCGAGAAGGGCCTTGCAGATCACGTGCTCACGGCCGGCGTCGTCGGCAACGTCTTCCTCATCGCCGACGAGGTCGACCTCGGTGATTCGAGTTCGGATTTTATCTACAATCAGGGCTACTGGGACGAAATCGACCGCGCACAGGACCTGCTCGACGCCTACGGCGACCGTATCGCGCTCCCACGCGACGTGGCTGTCGAGCGCGATGGTGACCGCCACGAGATCGCTGTCAACGCGCTTCCGCCACGAGACGGTGAGGCTGCGATGGACATCGGTCACTCGACGCTCGCCTACTACGAACGGATACTCGAGGACGCCGGGACAGTGATCCTCAACGGTCCTGCCGGTGTCTTCGAAGATGAGACGTTCGAAACGGGGACGAAGGAACTCTACGGCGCAGCCACGTCGGTGCCGATGAGTATCGTCGGCGGTGGGGACACCGCCTCGGCACTGCGCCAACTCGGTGTCGAGGGCTTCTCACACGTCAGCACCGGCGGCGGTGCCGCGCTTCGGATGCTCACTGCCGAACCACTGCCTGCCGTGACCGCACTCGAGAATGGCCCCCGAGCTAACGATTGAGCACGCCACGACAGACGACATCGACGCGGTCACCGACCTCTGGGTTCAGTTAGCCCACGGACAGCGCGAACACGATGCTGCCGTCCGTGCCGAAGCCAACCGCGAGATGATGCGCGAGACGCTCGCTGCACACCGTGTTTCTGATGGGCTGCTCGTTGCACGGCTCGCTGTAGACGACAATGGTGGTGAGCAGGGCAGTGACAGTAGCAGTAACCGTAACCGTAACACATCCACAACCAGTCCCACCAAAACCATCGTTGGCTTTGCCTCGTTCTCACTCGAGCGCGGCAGCCTCGAACTCGACCGAACCCGCGGCCTACTCTCGAACCTCTACGTCGTGCCAGCCTATCGCGGCCAAGGAATTGGTTCGAAACTCCTCGCCGCTGCGGCGAGTGAACTCCAGAACCAGGGTGCGGACGTGCTGTTGCTCGAGGTGATGGCCAAAAACGATGCTGCACGGCGATTCTACCGCTCACATGGATTCGAGCCGTACCGTATTGGGATGCAACGCTCACTCACGGGAGATTACGACGAACACGACAGTCAGGAGACTTCCTGAACTCGAATCGAGTGCTAACTATCCACACGGGGGGATGCCACCAACGGAAACCGAAAACGATACACACTCAAAGGAGGACCCCTAACCAACGGACAGCGCCAGGGGAGCATGGGCGGTTCATGCACTCGACTTGTAATCGAGACTTCCGGGGTTCAAATCCCCGCCCTGGCTCTCTCAGATTTTTGAACGAGCCTAAGCAAACGCCCGGTATTACCGGGTTGTTTGGGATTTTCGACACACCCGATAGAGCCACCTGAAATTCACATGTTTCGATAGCGACGGCTAACAGGGCGTTGTGGCATGAGTGGGCGTTCCTGCGAGGGATCTCCACACGACGGTACCCTCCAGTACATCACCGAGCGCCCCAAGCCCAAGCCCGAGAAGCAAGCCGAAGACATCGTTGTTCGGCCTTGATTTGCTCACGAGAACAACCCGAACGCCAGCCCCAAGCAACTACCCTGGCTAGCCACCGTCGATCCCAGCTATCTCGAGGCGGCCAAGGCGACCGTCGGACAGAAAAGGTGTTCGAGCATCACTCATACTCCACAGTGATTGCTTCGAACCAAACCGATGATGTCGAATTGATTGAACAGATTCTCAGCAAAGATGGATTCGAGTTTTCGTTGTTCCCTGACAATTCGGTCTCCGTTCGCTGTAAGCAACTGACTGCTGAGTTATGTATGTCTGTGGAGTAGCGACGCGTCTTGTCTGTCTCTCCTACAGTCGTGCATCTGTGTGGCTCTGAAAACGGAAGGCTGACCAGGGATCGAAGGCAGTTCAATATCAAGCCACATTCTCGACAGTAGATTATCCAATAGTGCTATCTCATGGCTATTGTTCAAACAAACCAGTACATTGATAGATGTGTGGGCTAATTAGTGCAGTGACAAGGAAGGCACCGTTACTCGTTGTTGCCAACACTACACCAACAATACTGACGGTACAACTTCCTTGTCAGTTTGGCCTGCCAGCAGTTCACCACTATCCTGCTGGCAACCATATTCTACGCATCTATTTCAGTATGATTACGGTGAGTATTACTCGATTTCTGGGTGTCGACGTAATTAATTTCTAGATCCAAGTAATAGTAACAAGCTCATATATGAGTTGTGAGCATTCAACCAATTCTACCTTCCATATCAACATATGTGGGCAGAACGTCTAATACGGCGGACTGTTTCGAAATCGAATGTGAGACAGGATTCTTTCGCAGATCAAGAACTCAGTGACGATCTCGACGCCGCAGCAAAGGGGAGCGTCGATACTGAAATCGAGTACGACAGCGACGCTGCAAGCGAGATGCAGGAATCGCTTGCGACGCTCGGCGAGAGTACCGTCGAAATTGGAGAACGTCTCGAGACGATTCACACCGAAGCCAACGAACAACATCAGGCGATCATGCAGGTCGCAGACGAGACGTCGAATCTGTCAGCGTCCGTCGAGGAGATCGCCTCCTCGGCTGAGGAAGTTTCTGCTGCCGGTGAATCCGCTCGCGATCTGGCCAAAGACGGACAGGAATCCGCATCCGAAATCGGGACGGCAATGAGCGAGATTCAGGACGCAGCGAACGACGTATCAACCGACGTAGCGACGATTCAGCGAAGCGTTGCTGAGATCGACAAGGTTGTCGAAGTGATCAACAACATCGCTGATCAGACGAACCTGCTCGCACTGAATGCCTCGATTGAGGCCGCCCACGCGGACAAGGCCGGTGACGGCTTCGCCGTCGTCGCGAGCGAAGTCAAAACACTCGCAGAAGATTCTCAGGAGCGGGCCACCGAAATCGAACGCATGATCAACGATGTCGAGGAGAACACGGCGACTGCCGCCGAGAGCCTCGAAGAGAACAACGACCGAATCGAACGAGGAATCGAATCGGTCAATCAGGCAATCGACATTCTCGAAGAGATTCACGACACCGTCGACGAGGTTTCGGACGGGATCGCCGAAGTAGCCGAAGCAACCGACCAACAAGCCTCGAGTACCGAAGAAGTCGCAAGCATGGTGGACCAGACCGTCGCGAGCGCCGAAAACATCGCCGAGCAGACTGAAGAGATTGCAAGCGAGATCCACCAGCAGACGAATCAGGTCGAGAGCATCGACCAGACACTCGAGTACCTCGTTGATGACCTCGCCCCGTCACCGGCACCGTCGTCGTAATTGTAATTGTAATTGGGAAACCCGCCTCGATCCCAGCTCGCATACGGATCGGTGATTACGGTCACAATCGGTCCCTGCAACGGATATATCCACGCTTGAAGAGGTCCAATTCAGCTGAATGCGATTATATTTGGATAGAAATTGGGCGGGATAAATACACTAGTGCTCAGAACTGGTGTTTGGTGACCTCATGTGGTTAGCAAGATTGCATTGAGGCCAGTGGATTTATATATGGGCGAGGAAAGAGTCCGGGCAATGCTACTCTCAGTCGATCGTTCGGAGGCAACCGATTCGCAGTCGCCGAGTTTCGAAGTGATCGCCGCAGTCGCCGAACGTGAGGGTGTCGACCCAACCGATATCGAACCACCAGAGTACCAGGCATTATATGATGTCGTCAATCCAGAAGCGCTGGACTCGCTGTTCGCACCGCGACAGGACGGCTCCGATCGACTGCCAGGCCGAGTCGAGTTCGTTTTCAACGGCTATCAGATCGTCGTCGAAGGTAAGGGGGACGTTATTGTACGGGACGCTTCTGTCTGAACAGTGATTGTTACTCGGTCGATCGCTCCCGCCCGAGCGTTACTCGAGCTGGTACTGCTCGAGTTGGGTACGCCACGCGTCCGGGATTGGCCGAGACTGTTCGCTCTCGCGGTCGATAAATACCTGGACCGTGCTGGCGGTGGCGGCGCAAACTCCATCGGCACGGATCTCGTAGCGCATTGGCAGACTGGCCGTCCCGAGTTCACCGATAGCCAGCGCGATGATGACGGTCGCGTCGGCCTCGATCGGCCGTTCGTAGTTGAGTTCGACGTTGGCAAGAACGGTATCGAGATCGACGAGTGATGTTCCAAAGACATCCGTGAAGAACGCTTCGCGAGCCTGTTCGAGATATGTGGCGTACGTCGCGTTATTGACGTGGCCCATGAAATCGACATCCCGCAGTCGAACCTCGACTTCGACTTCGTAGTCGGCGTCGAACGACTCGTTCGCCTCTCGGTTGTCGCTATCTGGAGTCACGGTACCGGCTGACGAAGTCAACCACTGTAGCGTTGCTGGTTCAGGCTGCGTTTTCGGACACTCAGTTGTTGCGTTCCGCTACGGCTCTCAGGCCGTCCGTTGAACGGACTCGAAGACTTCCTCGTGGAGGCGTGTCGCAACGCGGTCCATTAGTGGCTCCATATTCTTCGTGTCGGCCCGATTGTACTCGACGAGCGTCTCGAGTGCCCCCTCGTCGCCGCGTTCGTACTCGTGCCAGAGTCGAACCGCGTCGCGGCCGCTAATATCGGGCATCTCACGCTCGATACCGAGGTCCTGTTCAATCGCCTTCAGGCCGCCGTCGAGGCCGACCTTCTTGCAGGGGTACATGAGATCGACGTGCGGCGTCGTCACGTCGACGTTGTAGCAGGTCTCGAGGAACGGCACGTCGAACCGCTGGCCGTTGAAGGTGACCAGCAGCGAGGCGGACTCGAGTTCGGCTGCGAGTCGGTCGCTCGTCAGATCGCGGTCCTTGACGAACGTCTTCGTTTCGCCGCCGCGGTGAAGGCTGACCGTCGTCACGTCGTTAGAGGTCGCGTCGAGGCCGGTGGTTTCGATGTCCAGAAAGCACGTCTTCTCACGGACGTTTTCGTAGAGTCGCCAGCGACTCGAGGCGGGGAGCGCCTCGGCGAACGGTGTGAGGTTTCCTTGCTCGAGGTGCTGTCGGCCGTCCGCGATGAAGTCCTCAATTCGATCGGCGAGTGTGTCACCGACGACGCTGCCGTCGAAGTCGTCCCAGTGGGTAATCCCGTGTTCCCAGAGGCGGCGCTCGGTCGTCTCGCCGACGCCACGGACCGGGATGAAACTATTCTCGATTCGCACACCAGTGGAGGGGACCGGTGGAAGGAAAAGCGCTTGGATCTGTCTGGGGGCTGCAGCGCGTGCCTCGCTCGGCAGGTAGAGGTCCTCTTCGACCGCCAACATGATGCCCGGATTTTCATACCGGGACCCCGTAGGATGCGTATGAGCGATCCCGACACCGGTCCCGACGCCGACGCTGGCTCCGGCGGACCGGAGCCGACGGACGACCTCGCCGATGCCGTCCGCGAACTCACGGAGACGATCGACGAACTCCGCGAGGAACTCGCGAACGGAAACGACACGCGACTGAGAACACCTCCACGACCCACATCACGTCTCCGACCGCCGACACCCGGCGAAGTGCTTTCCTTTACTGACAAGGTCGCGATCCCCGCTGCGATCACTGTCCTCGAGTCCAGCGTGCGTGCACTCGAGACGTTCCAGCGCGGACTCAAACTTGTTCGAACGGAACGCGAGGTCAGCGACCGAACGAGCGAGGCCGCAGAAGCAACGACCGAGCGCGCGACCGACCTCCGTCGGACGACGCTCTCACAGCTCGACACGGTCCTCTCACAGCTTCAACGTGCGGCTTCCTCCGGTGCGCTTCCGGCAGACGAGGACGCTCGTGACCTGCTCACTGAGGCGCGCGAGCTTCGAGACGAGGTCGATACCCGTTTGCGCGATGCGACAAGCGGACGTTCGGGTTCTGGGAGCGACACTAACGCGGCCGACACAGTCGACAGCGACAAACAGGATGCGGTCCGGATCGATATTACGGACGACGAATCGCCGCCAGAGACAGAGACTGACGGCAGTAACGACGATGGGACGGTCGACGTCAACTCACCGAGTGAGCCCGAGTCGACCGTCGACGTCGACGCCGAACTCGAGACGCTGCGGGACCGATACGGGTCCACCGACGAACCGAAAGCCGACGAGCAGTCTGCAGACGGTGAGGCTGCTTCGGACAATAGACAGGACGGACAGGACGGACAGGACGGACAGGACAGACAGGACGCCACCAGTGACAGCACCGACGGCAGCGCTGACACAGATCGGAGCCACAGCAGCAACGAGAACACCACCGGTGCAGGCGAAAGCAGCGACGACACTAACGGCACAGACGACAGCAACAACAACGACTCGCAAAACGGCAACGACCGCTGATTAGACCGGTTCGAACCGGTAGCCGTCCCACTCCTGACTCGCCGGCTCTCGGATTCCAGCTCCCGGCTCGCGCAGTTCGTCGACATGAACGGGCTGGACCTCGTCGCCCGTTTCGACATCACCGGTCGTGAGCTGACCGAGCGCGCGGACGATTTCCCCATCAATATCGAACTCGACGATCGCGAGATGATTCGGCTCACGGACGCCCGGCGGGGTCGCCATCGAGGTCGTCCAGGTGATCACCTCTGCGGTGTACTCACTCAGATCGACCGTCTCGACCGGCTCCGTTCCGCCCGGCCCGCGCGGATGACCGGGGTAGCTGATCGTACCGTCCTCGTACCGCGTCGCTTCCATCGTCATTGTGCTGCCTCCATGATGGTCGTAATCACACAGTTACCGAAGCCGCCGACGTTACAGCAGAGGCCAACCTCTGCCTCAACCTGACGGTCGCCCGCCTCGCCGACGAGTTGCTCGTAAATCTCGACGCCCTGTGCAACGCCACTCGCACCGAGCGGATGGCCCTTCGATTTGAGCCCACCCGAGGTGTTGATCGGTAGTTCACCGTCCCGTTCCGTCTCTCCTTCTTCGACCAGCTTCCAGGCCTCGCCGTGCTCGGCGAAGCCAAGCCCCTCCATCTGGAGGAACTCGAGTATGGTGAACATGTCGTGGAGTTCGGCCACGTCGATGTCGTCGGGGCCACGGCCGCTCATCTCGTAGGCCCCTTCGCCGCTTTCGACGACGCCGCCCATGATCGTCGGATCCTCGCGTTCGTGGACGACGTGGGTATCCGTCGCGCCGTCGATACCCGTGATGACGGCGTACTCATCCGTATACTCCTGTGCCACCGATTCGGGACAGAGCATGAGCGCCGCCGAGCCGTCCGTAATCGGACAGAAGTCGTACAGTCGGAGTGGGTCAGCGACGATGGGTGACTCGAGTACCGTCTCCAAGTCGACTTCTTTCTGGAACTGGGCGTGGGGGTTGTGGACGCCGTTCGCGTGATTCTTGACGGCGACCTTCCCGAGGCTTTCGCGAGGTGCGTCGAAGCGTTCCAGATAATGGCGTGCGGTCAGGCCCGCAAACGAGGGCAGCGTCACGCCCTGTTTGTATTCGACGGGGTGGGTTAGTGAGGCGATCACGTCGGTCGACTCGCCGGTCGTCCGGTGGGTCATTTTCTCCCCACCGACGAGCAGGGTCATGTCGCTTGCGCCGCTGGCGACAGACTGCCAGGCGGCGTAGATGCCTGCGCCGCCGCTCGAACTCGTCTGGTCGATTCGCTGGGTGTACGCTGGCGTCGCGTCGATGTCCTGAGCCAGCGCGTTCATGATGCCGGTCTGACCTTCGAACTCGCCGCTTGCCATGTTCGAGACGTACAGGTGCTCGACATCGGCCGCGTCGACGCCCGCGTCGCCGAGACAGGCAAGGCCGGCCTCCGCGAGGAGGTCCAGAATCCACCCGTCTCGTTGCCCGAACTGGGTCATCGACGAGCCGATCACAGCAACACGTTCCATATCCTACTGCACACAGGTCTGTGTTTTATAGGATTGGGATCCGTCGGTTGTCAGTCGCCGATCCCACGATCACCGAGTCGCCAAGCTACCGTCTGTTACCAGACGTGAGTACATGAAAGCAATACTGGCGTTGGCTGTGCCAGCACCGTCACGCCGAATCAGCCACGGTCGCCTGTAACTCGCTCGCGCGCGAGCGTGCCTGAGAGATCACGGCTGGCCGTGCTTCAAAGGAGACCAGTACGTCCTCGTCGCCGTAGGTCACGTCGTCGACGTGAGCATTGTCGTGAATCCACGACACGACGCTCATCGTCTCGTCTGCCATCGGGAGCATGAGTCGCTCTTCTTCCCAGTCTGGGAGTTCGTCGTCGATCCGATCGAGTAGCGCGTCGATGTTCAGCCCCTCCCGCGCGCTGACAGTGACCGGATTCGGCGCGAGCGCTGAGAGTGCCTCGCGCTTCTCCTCGAGTTCCGTCTCGTCGACGGCGTCGATCTTGTTGAGCACAGTGACGATCGGTGCCTCGTTGCGCTCGTAGAGGGTGTCGTGACTGGTGACGAGTTTTTCGTGGATGTCGTCCACGTCTTCGCTCACGTCGACGACGAGGAGGACGAGATCGGCACGGTAGACGGAATCGAGCGTCGACTTGAACGATTCGACCAGCCAGTGGGGGAGGTCGCTGATGAAGCCGACAGTGTCCGTTACGAGTACGTCCCGTGGTTCGATAGCGGCTCGCCGGGTCGTCGTCCCCAGCGTGGTGAACAGTTTGTCCTGGGATTCGGCGGTCGCGTCGAGATCCCGGTGGAGGTCCTCGTTCTCCTCGACATCCAGATCCTCCGCGAGCCGCCGCAGGAGTGTGGACTTGCCGGCGTTCGTGTAGCCCGCGAGCGCGACCAGGTCGAAGCCGGAATCGCGCCGGCGCTCCCGGCGGTGTTCTTCGGTCTGCTCGATGCGCTCGAGTTCGTCCTTGATCCGGCTGATCTGATTCTTGATGTCCTGCTCGCGACTCTCGTCGTACTCACCCAGGCCCATGAAGCCGGGGTGCTCGTCGCGCTTTGCGAGGCTGGTCTTGGCCTCGGCGCGCGGGAGTTCGTAGCGCAGTTCGGCGAGTTCGACCTGTAGCTGTGCCTTTCGCGTCTGGGCGCGCTGGCCGAAGATTTCGAGGATTAGCGTGAACCGGTCGATGACCTCGACGCCCTCGGGAAGCAGTTGGCCGAGGTTGTACGTCTGGTAGGGTCCGAGGCGATTGTCGAAGATGACGGTTGTGGCCTCGGTCGCTTCGACTACCTCGGCGAGCTCTTCCGCTTTCCCCTCGCCGAGTTGGAGTGCAGGATCAGCCCGGCGGGACTGGGTGACCTCGCCGGCGACGGTATACCCTGCTGCGGCTGCGAGGTCGGAAATCTCGGTCGTGTCTGGCGTTCCGGAGTCGACGCGCTTTGCGATGATTGCTCTCATGCGGGTTTGGGTGTGGGTTTTGTTTCGGAGTCGGATTCGGGGCCGGGTTCGGGTTCGGGTTCGAGTTCAAATGCAGACGAAGACGAGGACGAAGACGCAGGCTCGTATTCGAAGACAGACAGTTGCGTCGTGACTGCGAGCAGAAGGTCTGCAGAGACGCGACTGGTCGCGCATCGCAGTCTGCGTACTGTCTCGTGTGACTGCGGAGAGAACGGACGGTGTCGCCGCGGCGCTCGTAGTGGTTCCCCGTGCCGTCGCCTTCGCAACGCTGCCGGGATGCGATCAACCACGCTCGTCGTGCCGGTCCGCCACCTCCGTTAGACGATCCACAGCCATACTCGCGCGTACGGTTCCAAGCGCCTTGAATCCCGTGCTCGCCCCCACAAACTCCTCACGTCACCGCACCGATCACTTGCTGTTCCCGGTCCACCAGACCGAATCCGGCGCGCTCCACCCACCCCGCCGAATTTGGCGCACTCTCACCACTACCATCCCCTAATCTGCCGCACTCACACCGCCACGCCCAATCCACCACACCCAATCACCCCGCAACGAGACACTCACTCGATCATAACAGTCATTATTGGCGCTACGAATGCTCGCGGTAATGGTCTCTGTCGACCCTACGACGCTCGCACTCGAGTTCCTCGCCGGCGCGATTCTCGGTGGACTGCTTGGCTTTGCGACCAAACGAATCGCGAAGGTGCTCGCGATTATCTTTGGTGTGCAGCTGATGGTGTTTCGCTATCTCCAGTCCCAGGAAATTCTCATCGTCGACTGGGATCGCCTCTCGGCGGGGCTCGTGTCGACGGGTGAGGTGACGGCGGAGACCCACCAGGCCGGGATGGATGTCCACTGGCTCGAGTCGCTGCTCTCGGTTGGGACGATCGCAGTCGGCTTCACGAGCGGGTTTCTAATCGGCTACCACCGAGCATAGGCGGTTGGGACGAGTCGGTACGATGCATTTGTCTCGTTAGATTCTCTCGGCTCTGTTGAAATCCTTCAGCGCTGATACGAACTGCGTACTGAATACAGAGCGCGAATGTCGCAGGGGAGCAGCGAAAAAGCACTTCCACTAGAATCGTCCAATTCAGTGTGATTGTCTATTCCGTTCTCTGTCCCGGGCCGTATGTCCACGGCCTAAGAATTCGAGAGCCTTCCACCAGGCTGCTGCTGATGCCTGGGCGTTCGCCTTATTGGTCCCCCCAAACTGATGGTGAGTAGTCGGATCATCTGTCTCGTCGAATCGATACGGGACCCGGATAGCGTGACCTGCCTCGGAAAACGAGAGGTGTTCGAACCGCCACGGATGGTCGTGAGCATCAAGTCGGTCGGCTGCGCGGTTTGCCAATAGTGCCGACGGCCACACGGTGTCATTCCCTCCAGAAATGAGTAACACCGGACCGTCGATCTCTTCGACGGGAATCGCCGCCTGTTCTTTCTCGGTCTCCGTTGAGCGCTCTAACGCCAGCGTGGGAGCGTTCGGTTCCTTGACCCCGAGAGGTTCATCGATGCCATCCTCCTCGTAGACGTACGAATCAATCGGTAGATGTGTGAGCGGGTTCCCTTTGAGCGTCCACGTGGGCTGGTCTTCACCAACTCCGTCCATCCAGGACGGCGCAGGCCAGACGTAGCAACTCGGTACGTATGCGATTACGGCACCAACTGTGTCGAAATGAGAACCGGTCAATAGCGATGCCTCACCACCTCGAGAGAAGCCAATGACGCCTACTTGATCGCCCACGACTTCGGGGTGTTGGAGGAGCCAATCAGCGGCATTCCCGAACTCCTCCAGTGGCACCTCCAGAAGCGTGTCTCGAATACCAGATGCGCCGAAGTACTCAACGCACAACACCGTGTAACCATGCTCGGCGAGTAACGCGGCGTATGTCTGTTCGTATCCGCGCGCGCCACCGCCTCCATGAAGGACGAGTACACCTGGATGCGGACCTTCCCCGAGGCCGAGATAGAGTCGCCCGCTCACGTCACCCGTCCGTATCGTTGTGCCAGAAACGAAACTCCTATTCACAATGCTACTTCAACAAGAGTGATAATTAACTAACGGACATTCTTCGGATGACAAGGCATTTATGATTGTTCAGTGAAGGTGCGTCGCTCAAGGCTCTGAATGGTTCCTCGAAAGTAACAGCGACGTAAGCGAATCAGACAGAGTGGTAGTCGAACCATGAACTCGTCTGCTGACTGCAGCCTCTGGATGTTACACGCTTCTTCTACCAGCTGCTGGATAGGTTGAGCGAAGTGTGCGAGATACAGAGCGCGAATGTGGCACAGGTTTTCGTCTCCGTGTCGCATGCAGAATAAGGTCGGCAGAGGTAGCGTCACCCTCGAGAAAGAGGTTTTTACGGATTCCCTTGCTCTTCCCGCGCTGGAAGCTGATATTCGGACAGACATGACGCATCAACTCGTTCACGAGCCGGCGGATCTGCTGTTTCGTGAGTCCATCTGGGTCGAGTTCCTCCTCGGACTCGCCGGGATTCACGTCATCGTCCTCGCTCCACAGTTCGTGCATTTCGACGTGGTGGGTGTGTCGGCGGCAGCAGGCTTCGACTTCATCGGCGACGTCCGTGATGAACTTCTCCGCTCGAGCGAGGAATCAACGATTCGAACACCGAGTGATCGTCGTCTGGTGAGGCGTCTCCGGTGTGTGATACATCTGGAGGGCAGGATACTCGTTTTCGTCACCGAGGTCCGGTTCGAAAGGCTCTGATGATCCGCTAGACGGTGTCAACTGGATCTGGCACATTTCACTGGAGAAATCCTACCGCGAAGCGCTCGACCCCTTGAGCGAAATGCCACAGATACTGGCGGAGGTCGGCCTTCTGAAGACCGATCTCCCTGATCACTCGACGCTAGTAAAGGTGTTTGACAGGATCACGATGTCGGTGTAGCGAGTGCTGTTGCGGCTGTGGGCGCAGCTGCACGAGCCATCTGATCATGCAGCGTGGACGCGACATTTTTCGACCTCAAAAACGCGAGCAAACACTACTGCCACCGAACGAATTTCCATGTCCAAATCCCCCAAAACAACCGTCCTCGTCGATACAGGAACACAAGCGGTCCCACGAAGCGCACAATTTACAGGTTTGCCGACTAAAATGTGTACAATGGCCAATCTTAGAAATAATAGCTGGTTTTTGATGGTGATTTTACTTCCAATCGGCTATCTCATCGGACTAGCTATCATCGCAGCGATCGACTCACCCGCCGGTAGTGCCGATGCAGCGTCAAATCCCGGATATCTGATAGGGGTCACTATCGGTGTCGTCGCTTTCGTACACGGGTTCCTTCGGCCGGTGGTACATTCTTCTAACAACACCTGACTTCTCAAAGGGCACTGTCTAGTTTAGCACCTCCTCAGATGGCGTTCGTCCATCGAGCGATTGGTGCGGTCTCTGTCGGTTGTTGTAATGCACAAATTGTTCAATCCATCTACGGGCGCTTCGCCGACTGCCCACCCATGAATTATGGAAACGGTCAACGCGCATTTTGAAGGTGTGAAACCATTTTTCGATGAGGTTTCGGTCGATATAGTCAACCCGACCGTTCAATCCTAACCGAGCAAGGGCAGTCCGATAACCAAATTGATCGACGAGAAACACCGCCTCGGAGAGATCATGTTTCTCGCGGAGTCTATGCAGAAATGCAGCCGCTGGATCGGTGCCGTGGCGACCGAACAATTGAGCATCGAGAATCAACTTTGCGTCGAGGTCTATTGCAGCGTACAGCCAAGACCATTCGCCGTTTATTTTGACAGCAGTCTCGTCAACCGCGACCCGCGAGGGCTTCGCCCTCGGCGGGTCGGGAACGCTGTCAGCCAGCCGATGTACCCAATTCCAAACTACTCCATGAGAGCGTTCAACACCTAATTCAGCGAGAATAGTTGTTGTCTCACGAAGCGAACATCCAGTCGCGTGAAGACGGACGGCGAACACCCTAGCGGGTGTCGCCGTCCACTCACGCTCCCAAGCTTCATCAAATTCCGCCGTGTATGACTCACTGAGCAGGTCTGCGAGCTGCATGATCAAACCAACTCTACGACCTGCTCACTTCTCAAACCACGCTAACTAGACGGTGCCAGCAGAGCCATTCTCCTATTTTGCTGTCGTCTCTCTTCTCAGTGACTATCGAGTTCGAACCAGGAGCAAACACGGATGACCCACTAGCATAGTCTGTGTTCGTGCGTCTACTGAGATTTGTGCGGCCGCACCTAGATATGATGGATGCCAATGGCGAAGTACAGCAGGATGAACCCTGCAACGATCCCGCCAATCAGGTAGAACAGCGGCGTATGCGACGGGAAATATAGTAGCCACTGCAAGTCACTGCGCACCTGATCGCACGACGGCAGCGCGGTTCGGAGCGAGTGAACTGAGCGAGAACCGCGAACGTGNCGCACCTGATCGCACGACGGCAGCGCGGTTCGGAGCGAGTGAACTGAGCGAGAACCGCGAACGTGCGATCAGTGTGTAACTAGTTGCAGTTGTTACTATAGAACCAGAGGAGCAAGAGGATGACCACCGCTGCGCCTTCCCTGACAACACCACCGAGTAGCCTATCGAGAGACCCCAGACACATTGATTGAGTTCAAACGGAAAACGTCATTGCGTTTTCGCACACTACTCCGCCCTGCAACAGATGAGTGGGCTCTGTTACTTCACCGCGTCTGCAGGTCGTCCTTATCTTTGATCAACTCCGTCTCTGCCTTCCCACTCGAGTGCTCATTGACCACGTCGTAGAACTCGTTTTGCATCCCCGCCGGGAACGTCACCACGCCGATCCACGAGCCGTCGGGTTGCCACTCCTCGCGTTCCAGGTCGCCGAACTGGCGAACCTGTGCCTGTGCGCTACCCGCATACTCTGCCGGAATCTGGACCGCGATCGTTACTTCCTCGAATCGGATCGGGATCACCGGCCGGAGGTCGTCGAGCGCTTCGTCGACCTGGGACTCGACTGTCTCCATCGGGTCAACCGTGAAGCCCGCCTCCTCGAGTGCGTTCTCGATTCGCTCTGGCGGGTGGGGTGCGTTGTCCATCTGCGGGTTGACCGCGTTGCGCGCGATGGTGTTGATCAGTTGTTTTCGCTTCTGTTCTTGCATCTCGCGGCGCTGTTCGGCCGTAATCTGGATCTCTCCCTCTGTGACGACTTCGGGGATGATCTCGAGCGGGTCGGTCGTGTCGAAGACCGTCTCGAGGTCGTCCTCGGCGGGGCGGTCCCCGCGGGAGGCGTTCTCGAAGACGTCCTCTGCGGCGATGACGTCCTCTAGATCGCCGTCGAATTCGTCGCGCTTGATGGCGAGTGCGGCGTCCGGGTCGACCAACACTTCGAAGCGCGCCCCGTGGGATTCGAGTCGCGCTGTCACCGCCTCGTCGAGTGATATCATAGCAGTGAGTTCCGTCGGCCGCCTAAAAGAGTTTTTCCTGCTGTTGTGGTGATTGCGAGTGAGTTTGTTGGGCAACACGGAGTTGGGACTCAGTTTCCGGTGGCAGTTTCGAAACGGCTGGTCGAGAAGTAGTAGGGTTCGCGGTCTGCGGTTTGCCGTTCCGTATTCGCCGCCAGCCGTCGCCCGCGGCGACGTGCGGTCACTCAACCGTGGTGACGCTCGATTGCGATTACTCGTCTGCGTCCTCCTCACCGTCGTCGAGGAGGTCGTTCTCTTCTAGGTGGTCCGCGATGCGGTCCTGTTCGAACTGCTCGAAGCGCTCGCTTTCTGCGTCGATGGTCGCGAGTCCGACCTCGCTTGGCAGCAGCGAGCCGTCGTTGACCGATGCGAGCGCGTCGAGGGCGAGCTGGATACCGCCGTCTAGATCGGCCTCCTCGTCGTAGTTCTCCTCGAGATAGTTCTGGAGTTCGCTGCGGTCGGCACCGACAGCGAGAGCCTTCCACTCGTACGGCGTGCCGGATGGGTCGGTCTCGAACAGGCGTGGTTCGCCGTTCTCGACACCGCCGACGATCAGCGCGACGCCGAACGGACGGGCACCGCCGACCTGGGTGTACTGCTGGATGTGGTCAGTGACCTCCTTCGTCAGCGTCTCGACCCCGATTGGTTCGCCGTAGCGCAGCTGGTTGACCTGCGACTGACGGCGCGCGAAGTCGATCAGCTGGCGCGCGTCGGCGACGTGGCCGGCGCTCGCGATGCCGATGTGGTCGTCTGCTTTGTGAATCTTCTCAACACTCGAGTCCTCGAGCAGTGGCGATGGAACGCGCTTGTCGACGGCCAGCACGACGCCGTCGTCGGTTCGAACGCCAATACTCGCTGTGCCACGCTTGACCGCCTCGCGGGCGTACTCCACCTGGTAGAGTCGGCCGTCGGGCGAGAAGATCGTGATGCCTCGGTCGTACGCCTGCTGTTGGGCTTGTCCCTGCATAGTATCACGCTAAATCGTAATCGGAATCGTCGTAATCGAGGTCTGTCGTCCCCGCGAACGCCGCATCGAGTCGCACGTCTACAGATCCATCGCGCACAACGGCGACTCGCTCCTCGTTCCCGAACACGACGTGTCTCTCTTCAGAATCTTGCCCGCGGCGTCCTAAATACTTTTCTTCAGCGGCACGGATCGTGCCACTGATACCGTTGACCCGTACACCCACCGCCTCGCCGTCGATTTCGCCAATACAGGCGATCGCCGCCCGGGCTTCGTCGCTCCAGCCGTGTCTGACCTTGACGAGCGCCTCGCCGACGCCTGCCGTCGCGTCGAACTGGAACTGCAGCACGGAGAGATCGGCGCGGGCACCCCCCGGATCACCGAGCAGATTCTGGCCGGCGTACCAGCACTCGCGCTGAAACGCCCGCCGGTCGACCGAGCTATCGGGCCAGCACTCGAGTTCGACTGCCAGATAGCGCCAACGCGGGCGGAGGTGTTTGGGGAGGTGTTTCATTGCGATTTCGGGTGTTACTGAGCGTCGGTTTCGTCACGACCACGGCTGCGTTCGGCTACCAGCACACCCACCTGTTCGTGGACGCGCTCGACGGCCGTCAGCGAGAAGCCGGCATCCGTGAGCGCGTCGGCGAGGAAACCGACCGTCGCCGGGTCGTCAACCTCCGGTGAGTAGAACGGCTCGTCAGGGTTTGGTTCACCGAAGAACATTACGTCGCCGAGGACGAACCGCTGTGGGCCGAGCTCGCCGATCACCGAAATCGCCTCGCGCTTTTCCTCGTCCGAGAGATGGTGCATCGCGAAGTTGGAGGTAACGATGTCGGCTGCGCCGTCGTACTCGGGTTCACGGAACGTCCCGTGATCGAATTCGACGTTCTCCACTCCCTGCTCGGCTGCTTTGGATGCTGCTTCCTCCATCATGCCGTCGCTGATGTCGCGGCCAACGACGCGCTCTGCGTCGGGGGCTAGTGCGAGCGCAATCGCGCCGGTCCCCGTTCCGAGGTCGAGGACAGTCTCGTCCGCGTCGGGCGCGGCGTGCTCTATTACCAGGTTCGCACACGCACGATATTCTTCGGAACTGTCGTCGTCGTACTCGCTTGCGGCCTCGTCGAAGCGGGCGGCGTGTTCCTCAATGCTCTTCTTCATACCTGCCCCGTTTGACCCCCGGCTCAATGAAGGACTCGGACTGAATCCGACGATTGCGCTCGGCGAGGTGGCCCCACTCAGCGAGCCCGTCCTCGATAAATGACTTCGAAAAGCCGATCTGTTCGCCGAGTGCCGCCAGTTCTCTGGGCGCGCGCAGTTCGAGGTGCGACCGCGGCGTCGCACTCACAACGTAGGGGGCGTCGTAGTAGTCGATGATATCTTCTAACTTCCGCAACGACTGGATGATTCGAACCCGTCGGCCACCATGTGTCCGGAGCACACCCGAGAGGTCGAACTCGAATCGAACACCGTTCTCGGCTGCCGCCTTCGCGAGCACGTGATTCACGTCGCCGCTGTCGGTCATCGGGTGGGCAAGCACGTCCACCTTCTCGTTCTCGACGGCAAAGCGGTTCATCGCGGGCGTGCCACCCGAAACCGTGACGATGGTCTCATCGGTTCGGTGGTTGCCGACGGCACCGCTCGCCTGTTCGACGCTGTTGGCGTCGATCTCGACACCTGTGACGACATCGATGTCGTACGCCGCGCTGACCTCGTCGGCATCGAATTCCGCGCGGGTACTCGAGTCGGTGCGCACGACCACGCCCTCGAAACCGAATCTGGCCGCGGTTTTCGCGAGCCTGGCGACCGTGCTCTGTCCGTCGGGGTGGGCGTGGACGGCTTCGTACATACGAGAGCTCTCACGCGGCGCGAACTTGGGGTTTGCGTCATCCGGTTGCGGATCCGCAGTGCGGATGGTGTGTGGATGGCGGTTGCGGACTCGAGGAGAGAGGGGAGTCACAGGATGGGAGTTGCGGGCAGAGTGGCGGGACCAGCACCCGAGAGCGGGTGTCTGTGGTCTGATTTAGTCCATCGGGTTGCGGATGAGTTGGCCGTGTTCGACTTTCATACAGCGGTTCTGAACGACAGCAATGTCAGCGGCTTCGGCCGTACGTGCTGCCTCGTCGTTCTGCGTCCCCGGCTGCATCCATATTGCCTTCACGTCGTCACGATCCAGCGCCTGTGCAACGATGTCCGGAACTTCCCCGCTTGGCCGAAAGATCTGGACGATATCAACGGGATCCACGATGTCGGGCAGTGAATCGAACGCAGGCTCTCCGAAAACCTCGGTCGCGTTCGGGTTAACTGGACGGAGTTCGTACCCGTGTCGCTGGAGGTATGCTGGGACGATGTGTGCTGCTTTCTCGTGCGAGGTCGATGCACCGACGACTGCAACGCGGTCGTAGTCGAGAATCTGCCGGAGTTTGTCTGGGTCTTCGATTGGCACACTCATATCTCGTTGCCACTACAAATGAATCTACACCCAGTTAGACAGCAATCGTTCGATCAGTGTGTCTCGAGTGTGTATCGAGGTGCTGTTGTCACGATTGAACAGCCACAACGGGAACAAGGTATCTCTCTGTAGACCTCTCCATTTACGTGACAGTTGTTCGTAGCTCACCACGATGTCCACGCAATTCGAGTTCGAGTTCACTGATCAGGTCGTTCTCGTAGCAGGAGCGAGCGGTTCGCTCGGCACGGCAACCGTTGAGCACTTCCACGACGCCGGTGCGACTGTTTGTATGAGTGCTCGTAACCCACCGAAAGACGGCAAGGCCGCAACACTCCTCGATGAAGATCGCGTTCAGTTCTACGACGCAGATTTCACCGACGAAGCCGCTGTGGCGTCCGTGTTCGAGTCACTTCTCGAGGACCACGGCCGACTCGATGCACTCTGTTCGCTTGTCGGCTCGTGGCGTGGCGGAACGCCGATCGACGAGACCGGCGTTGACGAGTTCGATTTTCTTCTGGACGTTAATCTCAAGACGATGTTTCTGGCAGCCAAACACGCAATCCCCCACTTGCGTGCATCCGAGGGGACTCTCGTGACCGTTAGTTCACGTTCCTCGCTTGGTGGCGGTGAGGGCGATGGACCCTACCGTGCCGCGAAAGCCGGTGTGCGACTCCTGACGGAAACGATTGCAGCAGAGAACCGAGGGTCCGTTCGTGCGAACGCCATCATGCCGAGTATCATCGACACCCCGGCGAATCGGGAACTGCTACCGGACGCTGCCCATCAGAAGTGGCCGACACCCGACGAAATCGCCCGAACGATACTGTTTCTCTGTAGTGATGCTGCGAGCGCGACGAGCGGGGCTGCTGTGCCGGTGTACGGAGAGAGTTGAGTTGTTCTACGAGCAGTTCAGACGAGTCGCTCGATGAACGAATTGATCGTCTGGATTTCGTCGTCGTTGATAGCATGCCCCAGTTCGTCGTAGAGCCTGTGCTGTACGTCCCCATCGAGTTGTTCGAACGCGTTCGCCGAGTCCTGAACACGCTCGGCGGGAATGTAGGGGTCGTCTGTACCACAGCCGAAGAATACTGGCATCTCATCGAGAGACCCACTGTTGTCTCGTGTTCGTTCGGGGCCGAGAAGGCTCCCCGACAGCACGATGAGGCCGCCGTATCGACGAGGGGTTCGTGCTACGAACTCGCTTGCGAGACAACCACCCTGTGAGAAACCGAAGAGGAGCGTGCGTTCTGGAGGGACGGCCGCGTCGGAAGCGATCTCGATTGCCGCTTCAATACGCTGAAACCCTGAGGATAGCCACGGCTCGTTCTCTTCGAGTGGTGCAAATGCAGATCGAGGATACCACGACCTGTGGGCTGCCTGTGGGGCGAGATACATTGCACCGTGGTGAAGAAATTCATCGATGAGTGTAAGGAGATGCTGTGCAGTCGATCCACGGCCGTGAAGCAGGACGACGGCTGCGTCGGCCACCGCTGGTGGCGCACCGGCCGTCTCGATCGGTTGTCCGTCGTGTGGATGCTCGTTCGCTCCCGAATCATTCTGCCCCATTAGGTCGACTCCTGCCCTGCTGAGAGATCGAGTGGCTGTAACTGATTTTCGATCATCTCGCGGTCCGTTTCGAGCCACGGCGGCAGATAGAGCGTTTGTCCGAGTGTATCGAGATCGCTGTCGGCCGTAAGACCTGGTTGTTCCGTTGCGAGTTCGAACAGGATTCCACCTGGCTCACGGACGTACAGCGAGTGGAAGAAGTGTCGGTCTTTCACCCGGGACACATCGTAGTCGCGCTCCCGAAAGAGGTCGTGCCACTCGTAGAGCTGGTCCACATCTGGAACGGAGACAGCAACG
The DNA here is from genome assembly GCF_000337135.1 of Natrialba chahannaoensis JCM 10990. Classification (GTDB taxonomy): domain Archaea; phylum Halobacteriota; class Halobacteria; order Halobacteriales; family Natrialbaceae; genus Natrialba; species Natrialba chahannaoensis. Next base: position 98,132 of record NZ_AOIN01000056.1, on the reverse strand, counting down.
TGGTGGATCGACCCTGCACCCTCGCGCCCGAACTCGGCATCGCGGTCGAGGAGATCGATGACGGTCGCATGCTCTCCGGGTGCCTCGTACCGAACCCGGTCGTCTTCCTGCGCCGTGAGGTCGAATCCAAGCGTCTCAAGCACGCTCGCGGTGACGTACCTGTTCACGGAGAGCAGCGTTACACCGTGAATGCCACGAATTGCGTGCTGTTCGGGGACTGTGCTATCCTCCCACGGTTTGACAGCCGACACACCAGTAACCAACTCGAGTTGTGTGCCATCGGGATCGGCGACTCGAAGCACGGTTTCGTCGAATCGTTCGACGGGCGCTTCGACCGTGACGCCGTGCTCGGCGAGACGATCTTGCCAGTACGTCACCGAGTCAGGCGGAATCACCAGCGAAGCAGTACTGATCTGTGGCGTTCCCGGCCGGCCGTCGTTGGCTGCTGGATACGGAAAGAAGGTTAATGCGGTGCCGGGTGATCCGGTCTCATCGCCATAAAAGAGGTGTCGCGTGAACTTCTCGTTGAAGTTCACCGTTTGCTTGACGAGACGGAGGCCGAGCACGTCTCTGTAGAACTCGACGTTCTGCTGTGCGTTCCGAACGATACCTGTGATGTGGTGGATTCCAGCGGTGTCTGTGAGCATGAGAGTCGGACAGTGAGGAAGTGCCGTGAAGCGACATTCCGTTCCCAGCTAGTGAGTACGGACAGTTAAATCCGCTAGCACCGACCGCTGTGTCGAATGTCGCGTGTTCGAGAAGGCAACTCGGTACTCGTCTGCTCGCACCATCGACTGCGTCACGTCGACTCTTGTGGGAGTACGAGTGGGTGTCGGAGGAGAGAAAGAGAAATCTCTACCACGAACTCAAGTACGATAACTCCGTTAGAGACGGTACTGTGTGAGGTTGGAGTGTGCGACCAGTGATGGGTGGGAGACCCATCACAGTCGGATTCTAGTTCAGGATAGACTGTGCGACTGTCGCGAGCTGACCGTTGTCGGCCTCGCGCAGGCGGTCGTCGCCAATCTTCAGACGCAGGCGGGGACGACCGACATCGATCGGAACCTTCTCCGTGTCGATTAGACCCATGTCCTCGAGCTTGGTCTTCGTGCGGCTGAACGTCGCCTTACTAGCGATCCCCACGTCCTCTCCCCACTTGCTGATGTCGTACAGCAGCGCCTCGTTCTTCGCTGCGACGAGCAGCGAAATCGTGACTTCGTCGAGGCCGTCGCCGTCGCCGCGGGCGGTCTCGAGCGAGTTGAGAATCGCCGTGAAGTCTTCTTCGGCGTCGGGGCTGATCTCGTCGGCGAGTGTCTCGCGAACGTCTGTAATCGGCGGGGTACGGAGGTTGAACGCGGAGGCGTCCTCCCAGCGGGCCGCGTAGGTGTCGAAGGTGTCCTCGACGAAGCTGTCGTCGTCGGTGACGAGGCCGCCGACGCGGTCGCCGGCGTGGACGACGGCGATGACGCGCTCGTCAGTGACGAGCAGCGAGTTCTCAGGTGCTTCATCGAGCGTGTGGAGTGCGAGTGCACCCTCGCTGATGAGGTCCGCTGCGTTCGATGCGACGATGAAGTCGTCCATGACCGCTTTCAGGGTGCGTTCGTCGGCGAGCATGTGGACCGACGGGAGTGAGCCGTCGAACGCTGTAGCGACGGAAATGAACTCCTCGATGGCATCCCGCGACGGGTTAACCATGTATACGTCACCGCTTGCATCTTCGAGAATCGATTCCAGTATATCGTCAATCTGGTGGTTGAGTAAATTCGAAGCCATCTCTCTACAGAAGTAATCGAGAGCGCAGTACTTAATTTTGGTGGCCATCATCACGGCAGAACTTCTCACCTGATTGACGAACCAGTAATTTTTGTCCGTTTGTAGTTCATTGCACCGACACGTTTAACTGATCTACAGAGGTGGGTACCGAATCTCAACGAACCGGGCTGTGGTGTTTAGTACGTTCTCGGTAACCGATAAAATTTGCGTCAGTTATATGCTCTGGTTCTGGCATTGTTAGTCTGTATGGATGTTCCATTCCCCCGGCCCTGGTTTGCCGCTCAGCCCTTCCACCACTCCGTTTTCGCAGCTACTGTGCAAATTCGGGACGCGCTCCCACGAGTCAAGACGGAGCGTGTGAGTACGTACGGTGGACCATAGGTTCGCGGCCAGCAACTACGACAGACTGCTTAGGACCCGGGTCCAAGGTCCCAGGACTCGGAACTAGAACTAGAACTCAGAACGGCGACGTGACGAAAGTGCCTCACCCATCAGGGTGGGGCCCTATCACGGTTCGAACGCCGGCCAGATCGCGTGCGACCATTCAATGTCGCCGTCATAGATCACCGACGCCGACGTTTCTTTGAGCAACGTCACGAGTTCCGACGCCGAGAGCACGAATCTCGACTCCGATCCACAGAGGTACGCAACCTCGTTATCCGCAGTGTGGGGGAAGTAGTACGATCCCGTGAGACGCGGCGAGTAACAATCGAGCGTGACCAGATACTGCCCGTCATCACCGCCGGCATCGACCGCAGTGCCGGAGCCAGGTCGCGGGTACTCGAGTACGGTCCCGTCTGTCTCTGATCGTGTCTCCGGTGCTCTCTCCCCAGTCGACGAATCGAGGTCCTCGACGCGAACCGTCGTCGGGAGGCGATGTTCGCCCTGGGTTAGCGAGTGAGTGCCGTCGCCGACGACGGTGTAGTCTTTGCCCATGATGATTCGCCGTCGAGCGAGCGCCAACGCTCGTTCGATGCTGAACCCGTGGACTAGTAGCTTTGCGAAGGCTGAACCGACCTTGACGGCGTGGTCGTTCAGCACCTTCCTGACGGTGACGGCTCCTGCGACGCTGCCCTTCTCGATCAACGTCCGTCCTTCGTAGAACGAGCCGCAGGCGTTGAGAAAGAACGTCTGTGTCTCACAGCGATCGAGGCTCGTCATCGACAGGTGGCCGTCCGGACAGCGTAGACCCGCTTCCTCGCAGTGACCGATGTAGTGGACGAAGTCAAAGCCGTCTTCGAAGATTCGCGCGAGTTCGTCCGTCGTGACGCCCTCGGAAACCGTGACGGTCATCGGCAACTCGCCCGACCGCGCGCGATAGATCTCAGCAACATCGTTGTGCTCGCCAGCCATCTCCGGATCGTTCAGGACGACACAGACCGAGGTCTCCTCACTCGCCCGCTCGAGGAACTCGAGTCGGTTCGCGTACGCCTCGGGGGCGGCGTTGAAGACATCGATTGGGACGCCGTCTGCGAGCCAGCCGTGGACCCGTCCGTGTCGCAGTTCGGGTTTGACGATATCGACGGACGCGACCTCTCCGCTGGAGCCGGATCGAGCGCCACCGCGATAGCAGGCGGTGAGCGATCGGTCGACCAGCTCCTGACCGTCGAGGCGTGAGGTCTCCGGTCGGTAGAGGAGGCTGAGCCGATCAAGCAGGAACGGGAGCGTCTCGACGTGCTCGTACTCGGGCGCGACGTACGTCGCAAGGTGCCACTCCGGCAGGTGGGATTCGATTGCGTCGAACGGGACGTCGAGGTAGGCCGCCAGCCGCTCCTGGGGTGTCGCCTCGTAGAGCTGTGCCGGCTCGATGGTGACCCGATTCGCATCAAGCACCGCTTCCTCTGCTAACGCCGTCCCGTAGGGGCCGGCGTTGCGAACCAGACAGTCGAAGAAGAACGTCTTCCGGAGGAGTTCTGTGACCTCGCACTCGAGTGCGGGCGGGCCGGCGAGGTGGTGGTCGATGCCGAGGTCGGAGAGGCGGAGCACGACACCGGTTTCTGCGTCGGGGTACAGCGACGCGTCGGTCCGAACTTGTGCCTGCAGGTAGTATGCAAGTGGTGCGACGAGGTATATCATCTCGTAGCAGGGTGGCACGACGAGTTCGATTCCGGTCTCGGGCGTATCGGCCCGAATGCAGTCGGGTACGTGCAGTTCGTCGCCAGACTCGAGAAGCGGTGGGTGGCCTCGGAGCGTCGGATAGGAACGGTCGGCGCTCGTCGTCTTGTGCGAGGAGGCCAGATGTGAGATGGCGGTCGCGAGCGCCGAGGGCGAGTCGGGAACGGTAATGCTGCCGGCGGGGAACTCGTGGTGGCTGCGAAAGCCGAGGTCGACAGAGGTCCGCTCGGGGAACGAAACGACGACGGATTCGAAGTCGTCGGTCCGTTCGATGCGGGCTGAACTGTGGAACTGAAGGTAGCTCTTGATCTCGGTGTCGATGTCCACGACGTACTCGCTGGGAGGGAGCGAAAGTGGGTCACCGCACGGTTCGAGTTCCATCGGTGCGGACGCCGAATCCAGCGGGAAGGCATAGACGACGGCGTGTGGAAAGCGGAGTTCGCTCGCGCGCACCGAGACGGTTTCGTCGACCGGGCGTGGGAGTTCGGGATTTCGGTCACGAATGGTCAATTCCTCGCCCGTAATCGCCAGTGTAGCGCTGTCGGTGTCGGTAATACGAACGCCGTCCTGTCGTTCATCCCACACGAGCATTCAGTACGGTAGATCCAACGCAATGTAGTTAGTTGTATCGGATGGTAATAGCTTGCAAGGGACACGATTGCTGGCAGTTGACTGCCACCGAGTGAGAGAAAATCGCGGGCAAAACCACCATCGATTTCATCACAATCGCTTGTGTTCGTGGCTCGGCTTGCCGAAGAGAGGTACACTTATACAGCAGCCAGACACCACTTCGCACATGGACCACGAGCACGTCCGGGAGGTCGATCCTGCCGTCGCCGATGCACTCAAGGGAGAGGTAGAGCGCCAGCGATCGTCTCTGCAGATGATCGCGAGCGAGAACCACGTTAGCGAGGCCGTCATCGACGCCCAGGGGAGCGCGCTGACGAACAAGTACGCTGAGGGGTACCCCGGCTCGCGCTACTACGGCGGCTGTGAGTACGCCGACGAGGTCGAAGAACTCGCCATCGAGCGCGCCACGGAGCTGTTCGGTGCCGACCACGTCAACGTCCAGCCCCACTCGGGCACGCAGGCCAACCAGGCCGTCTACTTTGCGATGCTCGAACCGGGCGACAAGATCCTCTCGCTGGATCTGACCCACGGCGGCCACCTGAGCCACGGCCACCCGGCGAACTTCGTCGGCCAGTTCTACGACGTCGAGCAGTACGAAGTCGACGCCGAAACGGGCTACATCGACTACGACGGGCTCGAAGCACAGGCCGCCGAGTTCGAGCCGGACATCATCGTCTCGGGGTACTCCGCCTACCCGCGCGAGATCGAATGGGGGCGCATCCAGGATGTCGCCGACGATGTCGACGCGCTCCACCTCGCAGACATTGCGCACATCACCGGCCTCGTCGCCGCTGGCGTCCACTCCTCGCCGGTCGGCATCGCGGACTTCGTCACCGGCTCGACCCACAAGACGATCCGCTCCGGTCGCGGCGGCATCGTCATGTGTGAGGAAGCGTACGCTGACGACATCGACTCCGCCGTCTTCCCCGGCGGCCAGGGCGGCCCGCTCATGCACAACGTCGCCGGCAAGGCCGTCGGCTTCAAGGAGGCGCTCCAGCCGGAGTTCGAAGACTACGCCGAACAGACCGTCGCGAACGCGAAGGCGCTCGGCGACCAGCTCGCCGAACACGGCTTCTCACTCGTCTCCGAGGGCACCGACAATCACCTCGTGCTTGTCGACCTGCGCGAGAGCCACCCCGACACCTCCGGCGGCGACGCCGAGGAGGCACTCGAGGACGCCGGCATCGTCCTCAACGGCAACACGGTGCCGGGCGAGACCCGCTCGGCGTTCGATCCGTCCGGTATCCGCGCCGGCACGCCGGCGCTGACGACCCGCGGCTTCGATGAGGACGACTGCCGGACGGTCGCCGACCTCATCGCCCGCGTGATCGACGACCCTGACGACGAGGACGTACTCGAGTCGGTTCGTGCGGAAGTCGATGAGCTCTGTGCGGCGAATCCGCTGTACGAAGACGCATAGCGTCGCTGCGTTCACGTTCACGTTCGCGTTCTCGGTTTTGCTTTTGTGTCTCGCTGCTTGCTGTCACTACCGTTGCCACTGCCAGTATCACAGTCTCTGTCTCTCGCACTCGGCAGAACCCTATACAGAACCATAGCGGAGAGCAACGCCCTCCTTAGTAGTCGACCAGTTCCAGCCCAGGAACGTCCGCAAAGTCGCCGTCGTGCGTGACCAGCGACGCACCGTGATGCCGACAGATGCCGGCGATCATCACGTCGGCCGCGTTGATCGTCGTCCCGTTTTCGAGCAGTTCCGCGTGAATCTGCGCTGCTTCTCGACTCGCACCCGCGTCGAACGCCAGCGGCTCGGTCCAGTCGAGCCCCGTCAATACGTCCTCGACCGACCGGCTCTCGGCCCAGGCCGATTCCCGGCCGACTTCGAACAGCGCCAGCGTCGGCACGTAGTAGACCGGTTCGTCTCGCTGCTCCAGAAACAATTGTGTTGCCTCGACGCCGTTCAGATAGTCAATCACGAACGACGCATCCAGTGCGATCATCTCAGAGACTCCGGTCCCGTCGCTCTCCTCGCTCGTCGAGCGCCTCATCGAGGTCGGCTCGAGCACGCTCACTCGAATCCGGGAAGCCGTCGTCTTCGGCGAGCATGCCGAACCCCTTCATCACATCTTTATCAGCCTCGGTGAGACGCAAGATCGTGTCTGTGAAGCTCTCGTCCTCTCGTTTGTGCGCTTTGAGATTCTCGTACGCTTCCGTCGTGATTGTAATGTTTTTCGTTCCCATACGTCTGCGTGTACGTGTACACGTACACGGATTGGTGCCTTAGGCGTATCGGGGTTCTCAGGATACTGTAGTTCCGCTACCTGGCGCGAAGACGTACTGAGACTGTCCGATTAGCACTAAATCCATTTTGGGTCTGAAATCTACCGGTTCGAGTACCACCTCCGCTACCGACCATGTTCTCTGGGAACGTGTCGGAACGAAACAGTAAGGTCTCAACACCGTGTAGTGCCGAGACAGAGCGATGCTTGAGTTTCTCCTGTTTATCATCGTACTTGTTGTGGGTGGTGTCCTCCTCTTTTTGCCAACCCTCGCGATGAGCTGGTGGCAGTCCGAGCGCCAGAACGATAGCCGTTCAACGGACGGAAACGAGGACACGGATGAGGGCAACGACAAGAACGGAGAGTGAGCACGGTGACCGAGAAGGATCGCTGGAACGTCGCTGCGTCGAACAGCGAGCAGTCCAATTCGACGCAGCGCGTCTGGATCGCTCGTCCTCACCGAACTGACGGGAGTACCTCCTCTTCGTAGAACTCGAGTGCCTGTTTCTGCTCGGGGCCGATCTGGTGGACGTAGACGTGGTCGTAGCCCGCGTCGACTGCCTGCTCGATGCTGTCGATGTGGGCCTGTGGGTCCGGGCTGGTGACGGTGCTGCCCTCGGCGATATCCTCGCGCTCGACCATCTGGGCCGCCTGTTGGAAGTGAGCCGGCGTGGGAAGTTCCTGGCCGAGTTCGCCTGGAATCGTGCCGTTGGGCCAGTACTCGTGGACGGTGTCGACTGCCTCGTCCTCGCTCTCGGCGTAGCACATGTGCAGTTGTGTGTAGGCTGGCCCCTCGCCGCCGGCATCTCTGTACTCCTCAACGATTTGCCCTTTCGGTCCAGAGCACCAGATACCGTCGCCGTGGTTGGCGGCCCAGCGGGCCGTCTGCGGACCGAACGCGCTCACGATGGTGGTCGGCTGATCGTCGGGGACCGTATAAAGCCGGGCGTTCTCGACCGTGTAGTGCTCGCCGTAGTGGCTCGTCGTTTGGCCGGTCCAAAGTTTGTGCATCACGTCCATCGACTCCTCTAGCATCTCGAGGCGAACGTTGTGTTCGGGCCAGTGCTGTCCGGTGACGTGCTCGTTCAAATTCTCGCCGGTACCGACGCCGAACGTGAACCGATCGCCGAACATCACGTCGACCGTCGCGACCGCGTGCGCGACGTTGACCGGATGGATCCGTATTGTTGGGCAGGTAACACCGACCCCGACCTCGATCTCGTCGGTCGCCGTCGCGATGGCTCCCAGCGTGGACCAGACGAACGGTGACTCTCCCTGCGCGGAGACCCACGGGTGGAAGTGATCTGAAATCGAGACGAAGTCGAAGCCCATCTTCTCGGCACGTTGTGCGTACTCGACGAGTTCGGTCGGCCCGTGCTCCTCACTCGAGAGGGTGTAGCCAAACTGTGTCATTCTGGACTGGCTACCACGAACCCGAGGGTAACGGTTGAGCCTGCACGAGCGCGGTTCTGGTTCGGTTGCAGAGCAGATTGTACTCGAGTCCACACGCGTCGCAGCCAGACGACAACACCTTTCGAAGTGGAGCCACAGACTGGCAACATACACGAATGGGTACCGAATCCGACGATGGCGATGGTGACGAAGACGGCGGTACCGACATCGAGACTCCTGCCGACGACGATACCGACCGTGACGATCGAGTCTACTACGTCATCAGCGACCTCCACATCGGCGGCGACGAACAACTCGAGGAGATCGAGTTCTTGGACGAACTGCTCGCCTTCCTCCAGCGCCTCGAAGAAACCGACGAGAACGCCGAACTCGTGATCAACGGCGACGCGTTCGGTCTCTGGGAGTTCACGACGGTCGAAGGCGTCGAGAAGTTCGACGTACTCGAGGAGACGTATCCGGAACTGTTCGAGCAGTTCCGGGCAACGGGTGCGAACATCCCGATCACTTTGATTCCGGGGAATCACGATCACGAACTGGCTGCCTACGACGAGTTTGTCGAGCGCTTTGCCGAGTACAACGTCGACCTCGTCCAGGAGAAATCGATCACCCGGCCCGTCGGGGAGCAAGCGATTCACTTCGAGCACGGCCACCAGCAGGATCCGAACAATCGGATCGAAGACTGGGGGAACCCGCACGCGACGCCGCTTGGGTACTACTACAATACACTTGTGACGAGTCGCGCGGGCCAGTTGTCGAATCGCGGGCGGTACAACTGGCTAAAGGACGTCCAGGCGGTGACGCCGACCGAACGGATGCCGATCTGGCTCTTCTCGAAGTACTTCTATCGAGAGATGAACCCGCTCATCCGGTACTCGCTGGTACCGTTCCTGTTGCTGTTCAATATCAGTGCGCTACTCGCGGTGCTGTCGGGACTGCATCTGGCGGGGATCTGGACGCTTCCCGTTGAGCAGACGACCTCTTTCCTCAGCCAGTTCGGGACGGCCGGAACGGCCGCCTGGTTCCTGTTGTTGCTCAACGTCGGCATCGCCGGCATGCTGGTGCTCATCGGAATCCCGCTGTACTTTATCCGCCGGGATATCCGGAAGACGATCAATCGCTTTGGCGTCTTCGAGACGGAACTCACGGTCGACCCCACAGAATCCTACGAGGAGGCCGCCCGCGCCTGCTTCGACAGCGAACCGGAGACGACAATCTTCTGTTTCGGTCACACTCACCGACCGATGCTCAAGGAGGTCGACGGTGGTGTCCTCGTCAACACCGGCACGTGGCTCAAGCGTCTCCACCGACGCGACGGCATCATCGGCATCCTGCCACCGGTGTTCTACCCGTCGTACCAGCTTGCGGCGGTTCGAATCGCAGCTGAGCCAGCGTCGACGGACGCAGCTACGTCTGACTCCGCCGCGACGGCTGCGACCGACGCCGCGGACGAAACAGAACCGTCGCGCGTTACCGTCGGCTTCGAGCAGATCACCAAACCGAGCCCTGCCTCGGAGGAACTCACTCGCACCGAGCGCTTCTTCACCGTCGGCCGGGAACCCGAACCGGATCTGCCGGAGCGTCACGTTGTCGATCCGTCGGGGCAACACGTGGAACCAGTGGCGGAACTGATCTCCACGCCAGCGGACGACTGATACGGATCGTTGTAGCGTGTTGCCGGTGACCGCTGCCCCGTTGGAGCGATCACCGGTAACGAACTGTACCGAATCGTATGAACAAACCGAATTCCTTACCCACGCTGCATCGCTATCACCGGATATGACTGCCGTAGTCGAGGCGACAGCCCTCGAGAAGCGCTATGGCGAGACCGTCGCCCTATCGGGGGCGTCGCTCTCAATTCCTGCCGGGGAAGTCTTCGGACTGATCGGGCCTAACGGCGCGGGAAAGACGACGCTCGTCCGCGCATTGACGGGGACAACGGAGCCGGACGCGGGAACGGCGACAGTCCTCGGCGAGTCGCCAACGGCGATCGACCGCGACCGCCTCGGCGTCCTCCCACAGGACTTCTCGCCACCAGATCGCCTCACCGCCCGTGAACTGCTCGCCTACTATGCTGGTCTCTACGACAACCCCCGCGATCCAGACGCCGTGCTCGCGGCTGTCGGCCTCGCCGACGCTGGCGACACCTGGTACGAGGACCTCTCCGGTGGCCAGCAACGACGCGTCTGCGTCGGCTCTACACTGGTCAACGACCCCGATGTGCTCTTTCTCGACGAACCAACGACGGGTATCGACCCCGCTGGTCGACGCACCGTCTGGCGACTGATTGAGGAGCTCGCAGCCGGCGGGACGACCGTGTTGCTCACGACCCACAATATGGCCGAGGCCGAACGATTGGCCGACCGCGTCGGCCTGCTGGCCGACGGCTCGCTGATCGCACAGGGCACCCCCGACGCACTCGTCGCCGAGTACGGCGGCTCGAGTCGACTCGAGATCGAGACGGCCGCCGACCCCGACACACTCGTCGAACTCGAGTACTCCGTCGAACGCGCTCAGCGTCGAACGCACACGGCTGCCGACGACACGGTGTCGTCCGGTGTCGAGGACACCCTCGTCGTGCGGGATATCGATCCTGCCGCAATCGGGGCCGTCGTTGACGCCCTCGAGCGGCAGGGACTCGAGTACACTGGCCTCTCGTGGACCGAACCGGATCTCGAGGACGTGTATCTCGAACTGGCGGATCGGATGGAGCGCGAGCGGACGGGTGGTGCTGGCGAGAGTGGCGAAAAGAAGCCAGACGATGAGACTACGACTGACCTGACGCAGACGGGTGAGACCGCATGAGCCGCCTCGGACGCATTCGATCCGCGACGAGTGCCGGCTGGCGGTCGTTCATCCGCCGCCGGACGGCGGTGTTCTTCACGTTCTTCTTCCCGGTCATCCTGATCGTTATTTTCGGCGCGCTCGTGCGCACGGACCCCGGTGATGGTGGCCTGTTCGCCGAGCCGGCGGCCTACTACGTACCGGGCTATCTCGCTGTCGTCGTCCTCTTTACGCCGTTCTCGCGGATGGGGAGCGAGGTCGCACGCCATCGCGAGGGCAATCGATTCGAGAAACTCGCGACGACGCCGCTGACGCGGACCGAGTGGCTGCTCGCCCAGACAGCCGTCAACGCTGTCATCATCGGTCTTGCGAGCCTGCTGATTCTCGCGCTCGTCGTCCTCTTGACGGGTGCTGAGATCACGTTTTCGGCGCTGCTCGTCCCGTACATCCTCATTGGTGTCGTCGGCTTCTGTGGCATCGGAGCGATGCTTGGGAGCTATACCGACTCGCAGGACGGCGCGATTGCAGCGAGCAACGCGATCGGCCTGCCGCTGTTGTTCCTCTCGGAGACGTTCATCTCGCTCGACCAGCTCCCGGGCTGGTTCGAACCGCTGGTGAATCTCTCGCCGCTGACATACTTCTCCCGTGGCGTTCGCGCGGCGACCGATCCTGCCGCGAATCCCGCGACCATCGCCGGCGTCGATCCAGCGCTTGCGAACCTCGCTATCCTCGTGGTGCTCTCGGTGATTACGTTCGCGCTCGGTGCGCGGTCGATTCCACGGACTGATTGAGTCTGTGGTTGGCTTCAACTGGTGCACTCGGCTTCAGCTGGTGTGCTCGCGCTTGCACGTTCACTATGCGACTCGATCGAGTCCGGACACCTGTCACTGTCGTCACGTCTCCTCTGCACACCCAGATGTCTCGGACTCGGACGTGTGCCGAGAGTCGGACTCGGTATCTGATTCAGAACCAGAGCCGAATTCGACCTCAGACTTAGACTCAGACTCTATCGATTCAAGGGTAACAGTGTCCAAGCGCGTTGGCAGCGTAAACGAAAACGTCGCTCCCTCGTCTGGCTCGCTATCGACCCAGATCTCGCCGCCGTGGCGCTTGATAATCCGCTGACAGAGTGCTAACCCGATGCCACTCCCCGTGTGTTCGTCAGCGGCGTGTCGGCGCTGAAACAGCCCAAAGATACGGTCTGTGTCGTCGGGGTCGATACCGGTCCCCTGGTCGCTGACTGAGATAACCCACTCCGAACCGGTGTCGTGGGCCGCAATATCGATCTCGGGCGGCTCCTCACCTGAGTATGCGATCGCGTTCGACAGCAGATTCTGGAACACCTGGCGCAACTGGTTGCCGTCACCCGCAACCCACGGCAACTCCGCTGCGGAAATGTCCGCGCCACTCTCGACGATCTTCATGCGTAGATCTCGCACGACATCCTCGAGTACCTCGTTCAGGTCGACCGGTTCGAACGGTTCACCCTGCGTCTCGACGCGAGAGAACTCGAGTAATCCGTTGATCATTTCCCGCATGCGGTCGGCACCGTCGACGGCGTAGTCGATGAATTCCTGGGCATCCTGGTCCAGTTCGTCTGCGTATCGCGACTCGAGTAGTTCGAGGTAGCTGCTAACCATTCGAAGCGGTTCTTGAAGATCGTGGGAGGCAGCATAGGCGAACTGCTCGAGACGTTCGTTCGACTCCTCGAGTCGTCGTCGGTACTCTCGGCGGTCGGTTACATCCCGGAAGTAGACCGACGCGCCCGTTTCGGAGGGGTAGATCGTCACTTCGATCCAGGCGTTCGCTGGTTCGTAGTAGTGTTCGTAGCTGGTCGGCTCCTGTGAGTCCATCGCCGTCTCGAAGCTGTTCCGGACGACAGCCTCGCTCGCCGACTCTGGAAAGACCTCCCAGAGTTGTTTGCCGAGAAGCTCTTCGCGCGAGCGTTGCAGGAGTTCCTCGGCACTGTCGTTGACGTGTGTGTACCGAAAGTCATCGTCGAACGCACAGATTGCCTCCTCGACGCGACCGAGAATCTCCTCAAGTCGGGACTCGAGTTTGCGACGTTCGGTGACGTCCCTAAAGGTGTAGATGACACCGTCGAGTTCACCGGTCGAGTCGTACAGGGGGCTACAGTGTGTCGAGACCCAGACGCGCTCGCCGGAGGGACGTCTGATGCCGACCACCTCGTTTCGCACTGGTTCTTCGGTTTGGATGATCCTGGTGAACGGCAAGTCGGTGAACGAGATCGAGTTGTCGTCTTCGTCGACCAGTCCCCAGCGCTCGTCATTGTGGGTGAACGTCCGCAGTTCGGAGAGTGGCCGGCCGGTGATCTCCTCGGCGCGCCTGTTCGCGAAGACACTCATCCCGTCGGTGTTGACGAGCATGATGCCAACCGGAGCGGCGTCGAGCACGCTGTCGGTCCAGGTCGTGGCTTCTTTGCGTCGTCGCTGGGCCCTAATTCGGTCGATCGTCGACGCTAGCACGTTTGCGACCGTTTTGAGAAACGCGATGTCCGCGTTGGTAAAGTCGCGGTTGTTCGTCGTATGGACAGCCAATACACCCCATGCAGTCGTACTCCCGTGAGTTTCGTCGAGCTCGCCGGTCTCACCGTCCTCGTCTTGGGGCGGCTCGGTGCTCGCCGTTCCCACTGTCCCGGCTGCAGCGCCAGTGCGTTCGCTCGTTCCGATCCGGACGGCAACCCCGTTCGTCACCGTATCCGACACCGGCTTGCCGGTCGACGAGAACCGATCGTCCGACGCCAGTTCCTCGACCACGACCGGCTCTGCGGACTCGAGTACCTCGCCGAGTTGTGTGTCTGGGTCGATGGGAATCGGCTTCTGGTTCGAAACGGCGATGGGCGTTGGCTGGTCGTGATGATCCGCAGTAGTGGAGGTGATGTTGGTTCGAGTCTCGGCTTCAGCGTCGTCTCCATTCGAACTGCCATCACCGGAAGCCTGCTCTTCTCCCTCACATCCCTCACTTGCATCGCCGGCGCGCTCCGTTCTGTCTACAGACACACCTGCACGCAGTCGAAACCGACCTCGATCGCTATCTGCCTGCAGGACGTACACCGAGGTGGCATCGAACACCGCTGCGACCTGCTCGGCCGTGAGTTGCAACAGGGACTCGAGTGTGTGTGGCTGGTCAGTGTCCGAATCCGGGTCTGTTGCATCGTTTGTGTCGTCGACTTCGTTTCTGTCCTGTGCCTCTCGTCTGGTGTGTTGCTCAGTCACCGAAAGTGATAACTCACTGAGTGTAGCCAGCACCTGCTGCTGGCGGAGCTGTTGTGACTGGTCGTCGTCGGTCCCACAGGACGACGAATCCATGACGACGTACATACTTCGTCGGTGCCTGTAAACCCTGTCCTGCGAAATCCCTGAGAGAGTGATCTTTGCGTACCGTTCTCTGTACGGTGTTGAGAGCTCGTATCCGCGGACAGTCTGCGATAAGTGGTCGCCTCCCCGGCTACATCAGCGAAACGAGCATCGACGGGAACTCGTAGTCGAAGATATGGTTCAACAGCAGATATGTTACCACACCGAGGGCGAGACTCAGGATCCACGCCGAGGCTGCAATTCGGCCGACCCGGGCGTGGGCCGTCTGGCGCAATTCCGCGGGCGTATGGGTGAGCCCGAGGATCAGGGCGTAGAGGACGACTGGAACGGAGACAATCGAGAGAACGATGTGGATCGCCAGCATCACCAGATAGGCATAATAGACCGAGTCAGGGCCGAGGAACTGCTTCTCGCCGCCGCCACCGCCGACGCGAGTGAGGTAGACGACCAGGAACAGGAGGATCAACACGAATGCGCCGATCATCGCGAGCCGATGCTTCTCGACCTCGTCGACGCGGATCCAGTACCAGCCGGCGATCAGCAGGATCGTTGTCGCCAGGTTAATCACCGCAATCGCATGGGTAAACAGGTTCACCTGCGCGTTCGTCAGCTCCGGATAGATCGGTAGCTCGAACAGGAATGTCCCGATAACCAGCGCGTAGCCGACGATCGATAGGAAAATCGTCACGCCGAGGGGGCGTTCTCGAAGCCGCTCTCGTGCTGCGTCGGCAGTTGCCATTATCGGCCGTTAGGAGAGCCCACCTATCTGTCTTGCTGTTCTCCGTCGGCCAATTCGGCTGCTGTGCCGCACATCTTCGCCTGAACGGCGCTTTTGGCCACCGGTCGACTGATGGACTATTGAATACTAATTGCGGGCTTCCCTGGTTGGGCACGAGACGCGATATCTGCGTCCGGTGTGTCGTCCGCTGCAGTGTCTGCCGTCTCGTCTTCGACGTCTACTGCGGTCGCTGATCGAACACTCACAGTCACGCCGAACTCATCAGCAAGCAGCCACGCCGCCTGCTCGAGAAGTGTCTGTTCGCGCGTCGCTGTGAGTTCCTTCGAGGGTGAGTGTTGCCCGTCGATACGCCGCTGGTCCGCGACGAACGCAGCGAGTGGCTCCGGCTCGACACCAAGCTCGTTGGCCAGCGTGCCGACATCGATACTTCCGCTACCCGGTGTGTCGCCGGTCTCCGCCGCTCTGTCATCATCCATCTCGCCAGCTGCTTTCGCAAGGCGCGCCCCAACCTCGTACTTCCAGGGTTCGGCCACCACGAGGTCGATCCGTTCCGGGTCGTCGATCGATGCCACGTCAAGAATATCACGCACGTCAGCGCGCGTCGTCTCCACCAGCTGCCGTTCGAGCTGGTAGTCCACCTCGATCGTCGCCGGGTCGGACTCAAGTGCCGGCCAGTCGGCCTCGACGACGAGGCCGTCGCCGCGGAGCTTGTTCCAGAGCTCTTCGCCGAGGTGGGGCGCGAGCGGCGAGATGAGCACCGCAATGGTGAGCAGCCCGCGGCGGTAGACCTCACCGTGGATGCGGTCGTAGCTGCGGTACTGGCGCAGGAGGCCGGCGAGTTCCTGCACCTCGGTGACGACGCGGTGGAAGCGGAAGCGCTCGAACTCGGTGCGGGCGGCGACGATCGTGCGGTCGATTTCGCGGTCGACGAACTCGTCGTGGCTCGTTCGTTCGACACGGGTCTCGCCTTCGTCGACGAACTCGGTCGCCATACTGTACAGCGCCTGTTGGAGGTCGTACGCACCACGCACGTCGTTTGCCGTCCACTCGAAGTCCTGTTCGGGGTGGGCCGCCGAGAGAACGAACAGCCGGGTCGTCTCCGCGCCGTACTCGTCGGGCGTGACGACGTTCCCACTCGAGGAGGACATTTTCTCGCCCTCGTAGAGCACCGTCCCCTGGCTGACGAGTCGCTCGACGGGCTCGCGCTGGTCGAGAAAGCCCAGATCCGCCAGCGCGCGCGTCACGAATCGGATGTACAGCAGGTGCAAGATGGCGTGTTCGTCGCCGCCGACGTAGACATCGACGGGGAGCCACTCGTTCGCCAGTTCGGTATCGAACGGCGCGTCCGCAAGGTCGGGTGAGAGAAATCGCAGGAAGTACCACGAGGAGTCGACGAAGGTGTCCATCGTGTCCGTCTCGCGCTCTGCGGGGCCGCCACAGTCCGGGCAACTCGTCTCCTTCCACTCCTCGGCGGCGTCGAGCGGGTTCCCCGTGGTCTGAACGAACTCCGGTAACTCGACCGGCAGCTCCTCGTCGGGAACGAGAACGTGCCCACAGTCCTCGCAGTGGACGACCGGGATTGGCGTCCCCCAGTAGCGCTGACGTGAGATCAGCCAGTCCCGGAGTCGGTAGGTCACGTCGGGGTCGATCGCCTCGTGATCGTCGACGAGGTGGTCTCGAACGACCTCACTCGGTTGGCCGTCGTACTCGCTGTGCGAGGAGGACATGGACTCGAGTGCGAGTGTTCCGTCGGCGGTGAGGGGGGAGTCTGTGTTCGTGTCTGTGTCTGCGCCTGCGCTTGTGTCCGTGTTCGTTTCCGTCTCTCTCCCTGCATCTGTACTGTCCTCACCCTCGCCAGCCTCGGGAACGACGACCGTCTCGATCGGCAGCTCGTGTGCCCGTGCGAACTCGTAATCGCGCTCGTTGTGTCCGGGAACGCCCATCACCGCGCCCGTGCCCACGTCCGCGAGAACGTACTCGGCAATGTAGACCGGAATCTCCTCGCCCGTGAGCGGATTCTGAGCTGTCGCGTCGGTTTCAAGGCCTGCAGTACTGAAGTCGTCGCGCGCGGCGTGGCCGGTGTCGGGTGCACTCGTTCGCGCCTGGTCGACGAACGTTGCCACCTCATCGTCCGCGCTCGCGAGTTCACTCGCTAGGTCGTGTTCGGGCGAGATGGCGACGAACGTCGCGCCGAAGACGGTCTCGGGCCGGGTGCTGAAGACATCGACGGCGGTCTCCGACTCGTCGGCTGCCGTCGATACGTCGAACGTGAGCCGTGCCCCTTCCTGTCGACCGATCCAGTTCCGTTGAATCTCGCGAACACCCTCGGGCCACTGCTCGAGGTCGTCGAGTCCGTCGACCAGTTCGTCGGCGTAGTCGGTGATCGTGAAGAACCACTGATCGAGTTCGCGCTGCTCGACGGGGGTTGCACAGCGCCAGCAGACACGGGAGCCGGTGTGGCCGTGTGAGCTGTCGTCCCTATCACCGCTGGCAGCGGTGTCAGCGTCAGCACCGTCAGCGGCTGTCGTGTCTCGTTCACTCTCAGGCTCCTCAAGGACAACCTGCGCGTCAGCGAGCACCGTCTCGCAGTCGGGACACCAGTTGACCGTCGCGCCGGTGAATTCGACGAGGCTGGCCTCGTGGAACCGCTTGAACAGCCACTGGTTCCAGCGATAGTACGACGGTTCGCAGGTCGTTATCTCTCGTGACCAGTCGTAGCCGAAGCCGAGCGTCTCGAGTTCCTCGCGCATTCGGCGGATACACGCACGGGTCCAGGATTCGGGGTCGCTGGCCCGTTCGTAGGCGGCGTTCTCTGCGGGGAGTCCAAACGCGTCCCACCCCATCGGATGGAGGACGTCGTCACCGCGGAGTCGCCGGTAGCGGGCGTAGGCGTCGGTGATCGCGTAGTTTCGGACGTGACCCATGTGGAGCGTCCCGGAGGTGTAGGGGAACATCCCGAGGACGTAGGTTGGATCGACGGCCCCGTTCGGAAGTTCGGTGACGCCGTCGCGTTCCCAGACGTACTGCCAGAACTCCTGTACTTGCGCGTGATCGTACTGGTTTGTCATGTGGCGTTGCTCGTTGCCCCCAACTCTGGGGGCCGCCCATATCATTGTTCGGCCCGGACTCGGCCCGTGTGTGGTCCGGGTTCGACCTGTGTTCAGATCCAGCACCAGTCCGGCTCCGCGAGTGAGCCACGCCGCTTAGCACCCTGTTAAAGCCGGGAGACACACCACTACTGCAGTCTGGCCACCCTCAGCCAGTCCCCGTGCCCTGTTTCTTGTTCCCAGTGCCGTCCACACACCGAACCGAAACAGTTCGCGTCAGCACAATTAACGGCTCTATTAGAAAGTGTCCCCGAACGCGAGCGAGAAGTGATCACAGCATGACGCGTGGACTCTCTCGGCGACAGTTGGTGGCGGCACTCGGCGTCACGTCGACAGCAACGGTTGCGGGCTGTCTCGATGTACTTTCCGGTGACGAGTCGCCGGAGGCGGACTCCAACGGTGGCTCCGATTCGAACGGCGACGGAGACGGTGGAAACGGCGACGAGAACGGCACCGATAGCTGGCCCGCAATCGACCACGGCGAACTCCTCTCGGACTTCGAGTCCGCCGACGAGTGGGTCGCCGTCACCGGCGAAACCGAGACGGTCTCGGACGCCCCAACAGGTTCGCAGGCACTCGCCGTCGAGAGCGACAGCGACCAGGCCGCGATGCGGATCGAGTTCCCCCGCGGTATCGACCTCGACGGCTGGGACACCTCGATGGCAGTCAAAGCGGACGCCGTCGACCAGATCCATCTCGAGTACATGGCACCGTCGCGGGGTGATCACCTGACCAGCATCCGCCACGTGCCAGACGACTACGACGGCTGGCTCCGCCTCGACTTCGGCTACATCCAGAAGCACGGTGATCCGGACCTCTCGGACGTTCGACGACTGAACGTCGTCGCCGTCGGCCCCGAGGACGGCACCCGACTCGTCGCAGACGACCTCCGCAAGACCGAAGCAGCTGACAACGGCAAGGCGATCCTCTCGTTCTACAACGGCCACGCCTCTCACTACGAGCACGCACTCGATCGGCTCGACGAGCGCGACTGGGCCGGCGCAGTCCCGGTCGATCCGGATCAGATCGGCTCCGGCGGACGGATGGACCTCGTCCAACTCGACGAGCTTCACGAACGCGGCTGGGACATTTGTGGCTACCCGAGCGTCAGCACGCCGCTGCCGGAGATGCCCGAAGACCGCCAGCGACAGGTCGTCGCGAACGTTCGTGATACGCTCGCTGACCTCGGCTTCGAGGACGACTCCCGACACTTCTACGCCCCAGCCGACCGGATGGACGACTCACTTCAGACCGTTCTCCGGGAGGAGGTCGATTCTGCAGTCCTCGCCAGCGGTTCGCCGACCGGTGCACCGCCGACGAACACCCATATGCTCTCCCAGATCTGGGGCCCCGACCTCCACGGCGGCGTCCGCCGCGCGATCAACCTCTGCGATCAGTACAACCAGCTGGTCGTTCTTCGAATTCCACGCATCGTCGAACTCGAGAACGACGAGGAGGCAAGCGGGAACAGCATGTCACTCGAGGACTTCGACGAACTGGTCAACCATATCGAGCACCGCGGACTCGACGTGGTGACGCCGTCCGACGTGGTCGACGGAACGATGGATGGCGACGACGAAGCAGACGATGAGTCGGGCGACCAGCAGGGCCTCATCCTCGAGGCCGGCGAGAATCACTCCTTCGGTGGCATCGAATCGAACACGACAGAGTCGTTCGCACTCGAGAAGGGCATCGTCACGGCCGACTTCTCACACGACGGTGATGCGGATCTGACGGTCGAACTGGTGCCGGCCGGCGACACGAACGGCGACGACCGCGTGATTCCGACGACGAGTACGGCGACCCAGTCCGGCGAGTCGATCATCACGGTCGAGGAGGGAACGTACCAACTCGAAGTCGACGCCGACGGCGCGTGGTCGCTCGATCTCGACCAGCCCGAGGTCCACAGCGACGATCTGACGGCGCTGCCGACCGACGTGTCCGGGTCGGGTTCCTCCTACGTCGGTCCGTTCGACACCGAGGGTAACGTCTCGCTCGACGTGACCCACGACGGTGACGGCCTGTTCATGGTCGACGGCTACGGCGCGGACGGCCGCTCGGAGCAACTAATTCACCAGAACGGCACGTTCGATAGTTCGCGATCCTACAGCGCGGGTGGCGCGGTCTGGCTCAACGTCGAGGCCGACGGCGACTGGACGATTGCACTCTCCGATAGCTAAGACTAGAATCCGAAAAGCGTCGTTTTTTCTGCGAACCGTCGCGCACCGACCTCCCTGCTTATTTCCGTGGGTGTGCAGTACCCACTTCGCTCAATCGAGTCGGTCTGGTTCTATAGTAGCCACTGCAAGTCAATGCGCACCTGATCGTACGGCAACTGTGCGATCAGTGTGTAAATAGTTGCAGTTGTTACTATAGCTGCCAAGAACAAGGAGCTACCGAGCGGCTATCGACTTGCTTCAAGCCACAGTCGTCGTCGCTTCAATAAACGACCGGTACCCATATCTGGCCCGTGACAGCGCAGTACCGCCGCTTCAGCGGGTGCTGATATTCGAGAGAATTCTCGTCGTCGCGGTGGGTTCGCCGTTACTGTTCTCGGTTCCGGCGTCTGCGTGTCGCCCGGCCGAGCCGGTTCCGTGATTATCGTCTGCTGCGACGAACGTGCTCCGACTGCTATCCCGACTCGTCACGTCGAGACTCCGACCAGTGGGTGTGTTCGGCGCATCCTTCTCGAGTACGTAGTCCTCGAGGACCAGCACGTCGAGGCCCATGCCGTAGAAGTCTTTGACCGCCTCGGTGGGAGTATTGACGATCGGTTCGCCGTGGTCGTTGAACGAGGTGTTGAGCAGGATTGGTACGTCGGTGATGGCCTCGAACTCGGTGAGCAGGCGGTGGTAGCGCGGGTGCTGGTCTTCGCGGACCGTTTGGGGGCGGGTGGTCTCGTCCGCTGGGTGGACGACGGCGGTCAGGTCGTCCGCTTTCTCCGGGTCGACGTCGAAGCTGTTGATCATGAACGGCGCGGGCTGGCCGTCGACGAGGTATTCCGCGGCGGCCTCCTCGCGCATCGAGGGGGCGAACGGTCGCCACTCCTCGCGGTGCTTGACGAAGCGATTGACACGGTCACGCGAGGCCGCAGTGCGCGGATCTGCGAGGATGCTTCGCGCGCCGAGGGCGCGCGGACCGAGTTCCATCCGGCCCTGGAACCAGCCGACGAGTGCGCCGTCTGCCAGCCGTTCGGCGACATAGCGTTCCAAATTCTCGGGTTCCTCGTACTCGATCTTGTTCGTCTGGAGCTCTGACTCGATCTCCGCTGTGTCGTACTCAGGTCCGTAGTAGACATCCGTCAGCGGCTCGACGGCCGAGGGACGCTGGCCGACCCAGCCCGCACCGAGTGCGAGTCCTGCGTCGTGGGCGACGGGCTGGATAAACAGGTCATCGACGACGGCGGTCTCTCGGATCGCCTTGTTGAGTTTGCAGTTGAGCGCGACGCCACCGGCGAGGGCGACGTTCCCCGAACCAATGCCCGGTGCGTAGGTTCGGACGATGTCCGTGACGATCTCCTCTAAGAGCTTCTGTGTCGTGTAGGCCAGGTCCTTCTCCCACTGGGTGAACGACTCCGGACTCTCCTTCTGAGTTCGTCCGAACTCCTTTTCGAGGCGCTCGACGCCGTAGCCGGTTCCCCAGCGCTTGGTCAGTTCGGTGACATCGTACTCCGCACCGGTGTCGATCAAGTTCCGCAGCGTGCGTTCGATTTCGGGGTTTTCCTCTCCGTAGGGTGCAAGCCCCATCACCTTCCCTTCGCCGTTGAACATCCGGTAGCCGAGGTACTCCGTAATAATCGCGAAGAACAGCCCGAGACTGTTCGGGTGTTCGTACGTTTTCACACGCGTGAGCCCGCCTTGATGGCCCCGCCAGATTACCGTCGAGTCAAACTCACCCTTCGCGTCGATGGTCATCACCAACGCATCGTCGAACCCCGACGGGTGGAACGCGCTCGCAGCGTGACAGCGGTGGTGGGAACGCGTCTCGATCGGCGGCACCGGCGTTCCGATCTCGGCCAGTCGGTTCTCGATCTTGCGCGTCGGCGCGACCTTGCTCTGGACCTCCGAGACAAGGGTCTCCTCGAGTGCGGAGAGTTTTCGCGTCACACCGGGTGCACGGAGGGCGTCGCTGATGTAGTGTGAGCGGATTCGAGAGCGAAGGTGCGGATCGTAGGGCAGATAGATCTCATCGAGATGGGCGAGTTCGAGGTCACAGTAGTCGAGACAGGCGGTAATCGCGTTCGTCGGAAACGTCTCTGGCGCGTGTTTCTGGCGCGTGAGCCGTTCTTCTTCGATTCCAAACACCGGCGTCCCGTCCTCGAAGAGCACGGCACTCGGATCGTGCTGGCCGTAGAGACCGATCGCCGGTTTGAACGCGAGCGTGTAGTCTCCCATACCCGGTCTTTCGACCAGCGTATCCGATACTATGGGGCTATTAAACGACCGTCCGACTCGCTGCATCCGACTCGAGCAGATTGCCGGCACGTCCTGTTCGGGTCCCGCCGATGAGTCGACAGCACACCAATACCCGACACTGTTGCACCGAGCAGGGTGTACTCGAGTTGGGGGAGCGAATGAGCGAGCATCGTCTCCAGCCAGTAATGACGATCGTCTACAAAATGGGACAGTCACTCTGAACTGTCTTCCGGCCGTTTTGAGCAGTTCTGAGAGATTACGTGTTTAGGTATGAGGAGAGAAGATGTGTGGGTGGGGGCAGGTCGGGTGTGAAAACCCGTATCAGAAAAACGACCTTAGCACGTGTATAGTGAACCGCCGAAAGCGAGAACGGTTTTCGTAATGCAACGACTCCAGTATCGCCCGCGTCGTCGTGACGAACGCCCAGGGCCACAGCCAGTGCGTGGTCCGTGGGTTCCCCTCACAGGGAGAACGACCAGCCACGTCACAACGTATCGTTCACCGAATACCCGTTCGGCACAGTTATAGGTCAATGTCTAACAGTAGCCGTCGACAGACCGCGGAAACGCGATCGATCCAGACAGGTGTACAGGTGACGCTGACGCTCGCCGGCGTCGTATTGTTGGTTGCCGGCCTCGCACTCGCCGCGAGCGGTGCGTCAATCGGGGCACTCGGCCCGTTTGGAGACGAGGCTGACGAGCCGGAACCGGAAGCCGACGACCCGGCTGCCGACGGCGGAGACGATGAGTCAGCAGACAGTGACGACGGTGGAGAGAGCGATACCGATGCTGGCGATGACGACGGCAATCCAGATGATACCGACGATGCAGACGACGGGTCTGATGGCGATGAGTCGAACAACGGTGCCGATGACGGCGAAGACGAAGACGACGCTGACGAAAACGGCAGTGACGATGCAGACGAGCACACGCTTACGGCCACTATCGAAGACGAGGATGGCGACGAAATCGAGGACGCAACGGTCGAACTCACGAGCGACCTCAACTCCACGGAGCGAGCCGCTGACGACGGCACGGTCGAGTTCACCGTCAACGACGGCGAGTACACGCTCACTGCCAGCGCGGACGGCTACGAGGAGGCCGAGACGGATGTCGAAATCGACGGCGACGACGAGGATGTGACGTTGGTACTCGAGAGCCAGGATGACGACGCGGACGACGAGTACACCCTCACGACGCTCGTCGAGGATGAGGACGACGGCGACGAGATCGAAGATGCGACGATCGAACTCTACAGCGGGAATCAGCTCTTCGGTCCGGACGCCGAGGCAACGACTGACGACGATGGCGAGGCCGAACTGGACGTCGGGGAAGGCGAGTATACGGTGGTCGTCTCGGCAGACGACTACGAGGACGCCGAGTTCGAGATCGAGATCGACGACGATGAAGAGATCACGGTCGAACTCGAGGAGGACTGATCGGGACGGGCAGCGGCGTAGTTGCGGTTCTGCTCCCTCCGGCAGTTACTAACGATCTCTTCCTTGTTTCTTTTCTCTCCTGTCTTTTTGTCTTTCGTCTTCTCGCTCACCTCCGTTCTCTCGTGCACACTGATTGCGATACCACTGCGGGGCCAGATGGTGCGTGGTTGTTGCCTGGTGTTTCTGCTCTCGACCAACTCACCGACTCTCTCGTCGTTGCCAGTACACTCCCAGCGCTCCTATCGTCGTCGCGATTCCGACTGCAAGATGCGCAGCGGACAGGGTTGGCGACGAGACGCCGTACGGAACCGCACCTGATCCGCCGAACAGCATCGCGTAGAACGTCTCGTCGAACCAGACTGGCACGAGAAAACCGCTCGCACCAAGCACGCCGAGCCCACTCGCCGCACCGATCCGTGTCCTGGCGTCGCAGTCCCGGCGATCCGCTTCGCGATAGCCGAGCCAGGCCAGCAAGAGAAGGGCTGCGATAGCAATTGCGATCGTGAGGGATTCGAGTATCGGTGGAAGCGAGGACACGAGTGTCTACGTGTTGCTTATCTAACCACGTAGCTGTTGATAAAGGAGTGTTACCTTGCAGGGTAAATCGGGTGGGTCCGAATCGATTCTAGGGTACTCGAGTGCGTGCCGGCTAGTGGTTGTGACCGTCCCGAGGTCGGTTTCAGATCCGGATCAGTCCGGATTCGGGCTCGAATCTGAGTTCGAATCCCCGTCTACGTGTGAGCGCAGTTGATCCCGTCTAGCTGACTTTCTGTTTCTGGAAACCCCATCGCCGCGGAGCAGGAGTACACTGCTGCCGGCGACGACCAGATACCAGCCGGTCGCGGGGACGAACGTCCCGTCGAAGCCGACGAGCGAGTGCGAGCGGATGTAGTAGCCCGCGAGCACGAGCCCGATGAGTCCGTAGGCGCGAACAGCGAGTGACTGGTATCGGTACCAGTGCCAGTGCCAGTCCCGACGCCGATATCGGGCATCTCCTCGTGACGCACCCAGCGCGATACTGGCCAGCAAGAGTGCAGGAGCGAGCAGGAACACCCCGTACAGCTCCAGCCCCGCGTTCATCTTCGGAAGCAGTACGTCCGGTATCGAATCGGTCCGCCCGACCAGCGCAGGATTCGGGCGAATCCAGGGAGCGACCGCACCGAGCGCGATGGCGAGGACACCGGAAACTGTGAGTACGGCACGCAGCCGAAAGCCGCCCTGTTCGCTCATTTAACTGTTGCGTCGATTCAGAGCGGATCGATATATGCGTTCGGTGTCGGATTGTCACTGCGTCAGGGGTATCCAGTACGCTCGAGCAGTGGGCAGTAGGCACTGTGCCACACCAGCCCGACGTTCGGATATCCGACTGCAGCGGCTACAGGAACAGTACAGACAGGTGCAGGTAGCGGTGCACACTCGAAGGCAACACACGAAACGAGTCACCGTCCGGGTCACCCCGGACGCAACTCAAAACCAGACGACTGCACTGCAGTGGACCGCGCAGGTCGACCCCCGATGCAGTTACACGCACCTGGTGGTCGACAGGCTGTACTCACCGGCCCTACTCGACGGTCACACTCTTCGCCAGATTCCGCGGCTTGTCGATCGGCCGCTCGAGCAACTCCGCCGCGTGGTAGGAGACGAGCTGAAGCTGGACGTTCGCCAGCAGCCCCGCCCAGACCGGATGCGTTGCCGGCACTGAGAGGTTCTCGTCCGCCACGTCGACGAGTGCGTGCTCTTCCGGACCGACCGCAACGATCGGCGCGCCGCGAGACTGCGCTTCGATCGCGTTCGTCTTCGTCTTCTCGTCACCGTCGCCCGTTACCACTGCAAAGATCGGCGACGCCTCAGTCACCAGCGCCAGCGGCCCGTGCTTGAGCTGTCCCGACGCGAATCCCTCCGCGTGCTCGTAGGTAATCTCCTTGAACTTCAGCGCGCCCTCGAGTGCCACCGAGTGGCCGAGGCCGTTCCCGATGAAGAAGTATGAATCGTTGTCGAGGGTCTCTTCGGCGAGGGTCTCTGCGCGGGTGGACTCGAGTACCTGCTCGACGTACTCGGGGAGGTGCTGCAGTTCGGCGAGCATCGCTTCGCGGTCCGCGGCGGGCGTGGCCTCGGGAACGTCGGCGGCGATGCGCTGGGTGAGCAGCGTGAGGGTGACCGCCTGCGAGGAGTAGGTCTTGGTCGCGGCGACGCCGACCTCGGGACCGGCGCGGATGTAAATCGCGTCGTCAGCCTCGCGGGAGATGGTCGAACCGACGACGTTGGTGACGGCGAGTGAGCGTGCGCCGCGGTCGGTCGCGGTGCGGACGGCGTCCAGCGTGTCCGCAGTTTCGCCGCTCTGGGTGACAGCGACGACGAGGGTGTTTTCGTCGACGGGACCGGCCGCTGACTCGTACTCGCTTGCGCGAATGACTTCGGTTCGGAGGCCAGCTTTACGGAGCAGCTGTGCGCCGTACATTGCGGCGTGGTAGGAGGTTCCACAGGCGACGAACTGGACTGTTTCAATTTCTGCAAACGTGCCCGCTGGAAGGTCCTCGAACACCACATCGCCGTCTTCGACCCGGCCCTCGATAGTGTTTGAGAGCGAGGTCGGCTGGTTGTGGATCTCCTTCAGCATGTAGTGGTCGTACTCGCCCTTGCCGGCATCCTCCGGATCCCAGTCGACGGTGTCGACCTCGCGCTCGACCGGTTGGCCTTCGAGATCCGTGATCCAGTAGGTATCGGGCTCGAGCGTGACCAGGTCGCCGTCCTCGAGGTAGATGACCTCGTCCGTGTGGTCGAGGAACGCCGGCACGTCGCTCGCGAGGAACCATTCCTCGTCGTCGAGACCGAGGACGAGCGGCGATCCCTTTCGGGCCGCGTAGACGCGCTCCTCGCCGTCGACGATTGCGGCGATAGCGTAGCTCCCTTCGAGCGTGTCGACCGCCTGGCGGATGGCGATTTCGGTGTCGTCGACATCGTCGAGGTACTCGTTGATGAGGTGGGGAATGACCTCGGTGTCGGTATCGCTCTCGAACTCGTGGCCCTTCGCCTGGAGATCGGCCTTGAGTTCGTCGTAGTTGTCGATGACGCCGTTGTGAACGACGGCGACGTCGCCGACGGTGTCCGTGTGCGGGTGTGCGTTCTCGTCGGTTGGCGGCCCGTGGGTCGACCAGCGCGTGTGGCCGATGCCCAGGTTGCCGTGGGGCTGGCCATCGAGCTGGGACTTGAGCTCGGAGACCTCGCCCGAGCACTTGTGGACCTTGACGCCGGAGCCGTTCTGAACGGCGATGCCGGCGGAGTCGTAGCCGCGGTACTCGAGATTCTCCAGGCCGGTGAGCAGCGTATCTGCGGCTTCGCCCTGCCCGATTCGCGCGATGATACCGCACATTAGCCGTTCACCTCCATTACGTGTGCCTGTGGTGACCAGGCACGCAACCACGGCGATCCCACCTGTCTCCCTGCAGGTGACTGGGCTCGCCGGTGATGACGATGGTGATGGCGTTGGCGTCGCTGGTGCCCGTGTTCGCCGATCGTGGCTGCGTCTTCGGACGCGACACTGCGTTCGGATTCGCCGGTGACCGCGAATCCGCCCGCGACTTCAGTCGTCGCATCCGTCGTGACTCGGCTCGAGACAGCTGCCCGTGGATCGGTGCTGTTCAGTGTCATGGTTTTGAGCTGCGTAGGTGTGCCCATCCCGCCCGAACGGCGGATCCGAGCATCTACCCGAAGCGAATAGTCCTGCAGGCATTACTATAGAGCGAATAAGACGGTAGCCCTGTGAGACAGACGACGAGGACGTTTCCCTGAACTGGAATGACACAGTCTGAAGCCGACGATAGTCGGCTTCTCGGGGTTCTGTTGGGTGGCCACCACTCCGATACGATTACGTGTCGTTGCCCACTGACGAGTTCTCTGTCAACGGAGTCGTTCGCACTGTTTCACACAGTACATTCCTGTTTAGCTGAATCATAGGGCGCTAAGCACCCGTTCTCAAGGAGCGAGGCAAAGCCGAGTGAGAAGGGCGGGGATACAGCGTTACAAGAGCAAGCTCTTGTGCAACCCATCAGAACCTTCAGTTCTGAGGGCGCTCGCACGACCCTCACACACTAATCAGGGTATTTAACTAACCACAGCTAACCGCGCCGTCAGGACAAGGAAACTTCGCAACTACGGCACTGGACTCGAGTTGTCAGTCGCCGTCGACGTGTCTTCGCCAATCGGTCGGTCCGGAAGCGAGATCACGTTCTCTCGACCAACGGATGTTTTCTCGATCGTGCCGTCGTCGTACATACTCGAGAGGATGCGGCTGACCTTCGACTTCGACCAGCCCGTTTCGTCGGCGATCTGGTGTTGCCGGATCTGGCCGCCGTGTTTCACGAGCAGTCGGACGACACGTCCTTCGTCGCTGAGTAGCTCTGGTGGTGTGTCAGCGGAGACGAGGTTCTCGTAGGAGCGTGGCTGGTCAGCATTGGGATCAGTACCGGCGGTTCCAGTGGTGGATTGTGCACCCGCGTTCGGGTTTGGGTTCGCGTTCACGGTTCCGTTTGCGCGTGCAGAGCGCGCGCCAGCGGGATGCTGTGGCTCTGCCGAACCGGAACTGGAACCGGAGCCACCGGACCGAGTGCCGGTACCAGCGTGTCGTGCAAGCGCTCCAAGATCGTCAACGGAGAGGGCCTGCACGACACGGATGCCGACCAGTGCGGTGATCATCAGGAACAGAATTCCGATGAGTGACACCTCCCAGATCGACGCATCACGGATCGTCGACAGCCAGTACGACGATCCACCCGCCGTTTCGCCCAACTGTGGTAGGGGTATCGTCGCTCCGACTGTGGACACGTCGACTGCGGCGGCCAGGACCGGGTCGGTGACGGAGTCGAGGCTCGCCACCGGTGCGTGCAGTCCGGGGCCGATCTGAATACTGGGTAGTGGTGCCATGAGTTCGCGATTCTGTGTTTGTGGTCGCTCGTTCTGTGTCTGTGGCGGCCGTGTCGGGACCTGCGTGCTCGTGCTCGTGCCCGTGCTCACGGTGCGGAAGGTAACGTATCGCGTCTGCGTATGCGTCTGCACCTGCGTTCGCGCTCGCAACCTCGCCGCGCGCTTGGTCGTCCAACCGAGTCGGAGTGAGCCTCCGAATCACACGACGGTCACGACGACCGCATCGACACTGCACGGTATGGCACCTTCATTATGGGTCGATACAAGCAGATTTAGCTGACTGCTAAGCCGGCCTACAGCCAGTATTCGAGCATCCTGCCATTCCACCTTCGAGAGACGCCCTTGGACCTGATTTCGTTTCCGTCCGATCGCTGCAACAGTTTATCAGCGCTATAGTAAACCGCTCATCGCTGCTTGTCCAGATCGAGACCAATCTCGCTTCGGCGGGACCGAGGACGAATCCGTGTCTCGGGGACGAACGACACGGGCCCGACCGAAATCGAACGGAACCCACTCACAACCGATCCGAATTCGAATCGGAATCCAGATCGCCGGCACACACCGGGTGCGCCGGAGACGAACCCAGACAGGACACCCATGACACCGACAATCAGCGACACCGAGAACCGATCGGACGACCGACTGCACGGCCACCAGGTACTCGAGCACCGCAGCTCGGAGGCAACCACGCTCGAGCACGTCGACGAAGACCACCACACCCGAGAGGCGACCATCTGCGTCGTCGGCCTCGGTTACGTCGGCCTCCCACTCGCGGTTGGCTTCGCACAGTCGGACTACCAGGTTATCGGCTACGACGTCGACGAGTCGACCGTCGAACAGCTCAAAGACGGCGAGGATACGACCGGCGACCTCACAGACGAGGCCGTCCAGAACGACGACATCTCCTACACCACGAACGCGAGCGCGATCAGCGACGCCGAGTACGTCGTCATCGCTGTCCCGACACCAATCCAGGACGACGACCGGCCGGACCTGAGCTACGTCGAAAGCGCCGGCCAGACTGTCGGTTCGAAGATGAGCGCCGGTACGACGGTCGTACTCGAGTCCACCGTCTATCCGGGCTCGACCCGCGAGGTGCTCATCCCGGCACTCGAGGAGACCGCCGGGATGACCGCCGGCGAGGACTTCTTCGTGGGGTATTCGCCCGAGCGTGCAACCCCGGGCGACGAGGAACACGGCCTCTCGGATGTCGTCAAGGTTGTCAGCGGCCAGACTGAGGCTGTTCTCGACGACGTGGCGGAGCTCTACGGCTCCGTCGTCGACGCGGGTGTCCACCGCGCGCCCTCGATCGAAGTCGCCGAGGCATCGAAGGTCGTCGAGAACACTCAGCGCGATCTGAACATCGCGTTCGTCAACGAGCTCTCCGTTGCGCTCGAGCACATGAACGTCGACACGCAGGAGGTGCTCGAAGCGGCTGGGACGAAGTGGAACTTCCACGACTACCAGCCTGGCCTCGTCGGCGGACACTGCATCCCGGTCGATCCGTACTTCCTCTCCTACCGCTCCGCACAGGAGGGCTTCGAGCCGGAACTGATGCAGATGGGACGGAAGGTCAACGAGTCGATGCCGGCCCACGTCGCCGACCTGACGATCAAGGCGCTCAACACGTGTCACAAGACGCTCCGGGACAGCCGCGTACTCGTCCTCGGGCTTTCCTACAAGCCCGGCGTCGGAGACCTGCGCAGTTCGAAGGTCTCGAACGTCATCGACACCCTGAACGAGTACGACATCCACCTCGAGGGCTTCGATCCGATCGCGAACCACGAGGCGGCCCGAGAGACGTTCAATCTCGACGTTCAGGAACAGCTCTCGTTCGAGGGCTTCGACGCGATCGTGCTCGCGACACCTCACGACGAGTTCACCGAGATGGACCTGGAGGCAATCGGCAGCGAACTCGCTGACGATCCCGCGCTGGTCGACGTCGCCGGTGCGATCGACGAAGACGAGGCCGCGGATGCCGGCTTCACCTATCGACGCGTATGACGGGACGGGGGGACGCGATCGGCGTTGGGATGGGAATGGGGCTGCGGACGGAGATGATGGACGACCGATCGCCAGCGGCGAGCGAGAACGTCGCCGAACCAGTACCGACGCCAGCGACCACCGCAGACAACACGGAGGTCACATAATGCGCATCATCGTCACGATCCAGCACCCCGGCCACGT
This sequence comes from Natrialba chahannaoensis JCM 10990, assembly GCF_000337135.1. Taxonomy (GTDB): domain Archaea; phylum Halobacteriota; class Halobacteria; order Halobacteriales; family Natrialbaceae; genus Natrialba; species Natrialba chahannaoensis. Next base: position 67,042 of record NZ_AOIN01000056.1, on the reverse strand, counting down.
CCACTTCTTCCGGAACGCGATCGGGGAACTCGAGTGCCGCGGCCACGAGGTCCACGTCTTCGCCCGCGAGAGCAGCGTCGCGGTCGCCTTGCTCGAGGGCTACGACATCGACCACGAAGTACTGGCCGGCGACGCGGACTCGCTCGCCTCGCTCGCGGCAGTCCAGGCGACCTACGAGGCGAAGCTCCTCCGTCGCGCACGGGCGATCAACCCCGACGTGATCACCGCGATCGGCGGTGTCGCCGCAGCACACGTCGCAACGGCGCTTCGAGCGAAAAGCGTCGTCTTCTACGACACCGAACACGCGACGCTCATCACGAAACTGGGGTACCCGTTCGCCGACGTGATCTGCACGCCGGCGTGCTATCGCGAGGAAATCGGCGCAAAGCAGGTCACCTATCCCGGCTACCACGAACTGGCCTATCTCCACCCCGACCGGTTCGAACCCGATCCAGCCGTACTCGAGTTAGCCGGCGTCGAGCGCGACGAGACCATCGCCGTCGTCCGACTCAGTAGCTGGGACGCGTCCCACGACGTGGGCCACGGCGGTTTCGACGACCCGCGCGAGGTCGTCACCCGACTCGAGGATGCGGGCGCGACGGTCCTTCTGACGGCAGAGGGCGAGCCACCTGACGACCTAGCCGAGTACCAACTCGAGACGCCGCCCGAGCTGATGCACGACCTGCTCGCCTTCGCGGATATCGTCGTCGGCGAGGGGGCGACGACCGCGGCCGAGGCTGCCGTGCTCGGCACGCCCTCGGTCTACGTAAACTCGCTCTCGCTCGGTTACACGGCCGAACTGGACGCGGAATACGGCCTCCTCTTCGAGTTCAACGACGAGGATCGACACGGACGAGCACTCGAGAAGGCAGCGTCGATCGTCGAGCGCGACGACGAGCCGTGGGCGGCGCGACGCGAGCGCTTGCTCACAGAGCGGGTTGACGTGACGAACGTAATCGTACAGGCACTCGAGACGACTGCACGCGGCAAGCGGCCGGAGCAGCCGTCAGCTGCGACGAACCCCGGATAGTGTGAGTGTGACAATGAAGGTACTTCAGGTAGTGACCACGCCACGACCGTTTTTCGACCAGCAGGTGTCGGTACTCGAAAACCGCGGCGTCGACTGTACGGTAGTCGGCGTGCCGGGCGAACACCACGGCGATTCGGGCCGGACGCCTGTCGACTACGCACGCTTTTACCCGCGAATCCTCGCCGAACTCCGCTCGGACGAGTACGATCTGGTCCACGCAAACTACGGGCTCGTTGCCCCCTTCGCGCTCGCCCAGCCGACCCGACCGGTCGTCTTGACGCTGTGGGGAACGGACCTCATGGCCGACCAGGAGTGGCTCCGATCGCTCAGCCGGCACGGCGCACGTCGCGCAAGCGCGACCGTCGTTCCGAGCCCGGTGATGTCGCGCCAACTCGAGATCGACCACGAACTGATCCCCTTCGGCGTCGACACGGAACTGTTCCGTCCGATTCCGCAGACGGCGGCTCGCGAGCGCCTTGGCTGGGACACTGACCCTGACACCAACATCGCCCTCTTTCCCTACGACCGCGAGCGCGCGGTCAAGGACTTCCCGCGGGCGAAGCGTCTCGTCGACCGTGCAGGTGTCGATGTCGAACTCCGAACGGTCAGCGGCGTCGACCACGCCGAGATTCCGTACTACATGAACGCGAGCGACGTGTTGCTCGTGACCTCGGAGCGCGAGAGCGGCCCGATGGTGGTCAAGGAGGCCGCGGCCTGCAACCTCCCGGTCGTCTCCACCGACGTCGGCTTCGTCGCCGAAACGGTCGAAGGACTGCCGAACTGTTTCGTCAGCGACGAGGACGATGAACTGGCGGTCGGGCTCACGGTTGCACTCGATAACGGCGGCTCCTCGGAGGGGCGTGAGCGCATCGACGGGTTGAGCCTCGATTCGATGGGCGACCGGCTGGTCGATCTCTACGAGCGCCTGCTTGATCCGACGGCGCTGTCCCGCGCGAAGACTGCGAAGCGAGGTGTTTCCAGTGGTGTATAACAAGATATCGCAACTTCGCCCGTTCCGACTCGACACCGTCGCGGCGATTATCGGCCTTTTGCTGGCACTCACACTCTTGCCGCTTCGGTTGGTCGCCTCGCAGATTTATCTCAATACGGTTCCGTTCGTTCTCGGGACGGCGTGTGCACTCTACCTTCTCGCGCTGTATCAGCGGGATACGACAACAGCGCTGCCGCGTCTGCCCCGTCCCGTCGCGATGACGCTCCCGAGTGTCGTCCTCGCTGGACTCGGTGCGCTGGTTGTCTTGACGGTCTTGCAGGGGGCGCGTACGCCCGTATTCTTCGCGGTGGCGAGCGTCTTGGCGACGCTCGTCGTCGCTCAGATTCTCTTCACCAGCGAGGAAGAGTTCAATCGGCGACTGTTGTTGCTCCAGATCGTGCTCTTCGCGCTCGTCTTCCGGTTTACTGCACTGTACGCGACGCCGGGCTACATCGGGATCGACGTCTGGACGCACATGGAGTTCGTCGAGGCGATCTACGCCGAGGAGTCCCTGAGCGCGATTTCACACGACAAACACTACGCCTCGCCGTTCTACCACCTGCTCGTCGTCGCATCGTCGCTCCTGCTTGACGTGCCGCTGCGGCTCGGACTGTATCTCTCCGTTGGTGTTCTGATGCCGCTGTCGGTCCTGCTCGTCTACGCGACGACGAACCTGCTCATCTCCGAGCGCTGGGCCGTGCTGGCGACGGCGCTGTTCGCACTCGCCAGTCACGTCTCGATGTGGGGGCTGCACCTCATCCCCACGAGCCTCGGGCTGGTGTTCTTCCTCGCCATCCTGTATGCGCTCATCCGCGTGATGCGCATCGAGTACACGATGCGTGACTTCTCGCTGTTGATTCTGCTGAGCGTCGCGGTCATCCTCACACACCAGGTGTCGACGTTCATCACGCTCGTCCTCCTGCTCGCTGCATTCGTCGCACAGGTGGTCTTCGTTGTCGGCCCCTTCGGGCTCACGCGCCTCGATACGAGCGTCTTCCGTGCGAAGAAGCCGGTCAATCTCATCGGGCTCGTCGTCTTCAACTTCGGGCTGACCATCTTCGTCTGGTCGCTGACGCCCTACCGCGAGCAGTCGTTCCTCGCGACCGTCCTCAGCTTCTTCACGCAGACCTTAGAGGAGAGCGCCGGCTTCCTCAACATCGCGAGCGGGAGCACCGGCGACGAGGCAGCGGAGGCAGGTGCCGGGGCCGCCCCGACATTGCTCGAACAGGCAGTCCCCTACATCGATGCACTCGGCTTCCTGTTCCTGCTCGGCGCGACGTTCGCCGGCTGTCTCTACGTCGTCCACCGCCGGCGCGCCGAGCAGTCGGTATTCACTCTCTTGCTCGCCGCCGCGATCATGCTGGTATTCGTCCTCGTCCTGCCGATGTTCGGCATCCGGAACTTCATCCCGACGCGCTGGTTCGCGTTCCTCTACGCGCCGATGGCGATCCTTGGCGCGATCGGCCTCCGAACGCTCGTTCGCGGCCTCTCGCCACGAGTCGTCGTCTCAGTCTTGCTGTTGTTCGCGCTCATCTACCCGGGCGCGATGCTCTTCGCTGTCGAGAGCAACGCCGAGAATCCGGTGTTCTCCGACCAGCACGAACAACTCGCCTACAACGAGGCCGAGCTCGCAGCCGTCTCGAGTATCGGTGACCTCACTGGTGGCCCCGACGGCCAGGACATTCGACCAGATCAGCAGTTACACACGGACCACCCCTATCAGACGGTGATCAGTCGAACGGGGGCCTATCCGTCGACAACAACAGCAACAGTGCCCGATGACGGCGTTGCAGACCACGAGTACGTCGTCTACCGGGCGGAACAGTCGACCGACGCGACGTACTTCAACGACGAGAACGGCGAGGGACGAATCGAGCAGGTCTCCCAGGACCGGCTCTGTCAGCCACACCACGCGACTGTGTACACGAACGGTGAGGTAACGATGTGTACGCCGTCGCCGGCGACGTAGGGCTTTCAGGCTGCTCCTCGCTGGCGATTATTCACTTCGCGCTTCGACTGCTCTTCGCTCTCTGTCCCCGCTGACCACCGCTGACCACTGCTGGCGGGCGCTGGCGAACGGTGAACGTTTTCTCACCGGCCTCGCCGCGTTCCGACGCTGAGGCCCATCACTGTCGTCGGATACTCGAGTACCCACGGTTCGTCACGCCACAAGTCAGCACGTCGATACTGCTCTCTTGCACAGACAGTGTGCTGTTCTCGTCGTCTGGATTTTCTCGGAACGTCTCGCAAAGAACTGCGTGGTGACTGAACGGCTGTACTCGGCTCGAGTACGGTGACATACTCGATAGCCAGCGTGCTGTCCCAGGGTGAGAGGAGAGGAGCCGCGATTGGTTGCGTTACCGATCAGTGTCGTCCGCCGTATCGGCGGTCGCGTCATGGTTGGAATCGTCTTCGGTCGACTCCTCGCTGGGAGTCGACCCAGCAGCCGATGCAGCCGCGTTCTGATCGTCTGTTGGGGTGAGATACTGCTCGTGGTTCGGCCGCATAAAACGCGGTGTCAGCCGGTGGCTGATGGGCAACGTCTCGCCCGGTTTCCCAGTCGTCTGTCGGTGGAACTGACTGAGCGCGAGCATCGTGCCGAGGTACGCTGCAAAGACCAGCACTGCGAACTGGAGGGCGAATCCGACGAGGTCGTAAATCACATGTTCACAGAACTGACGGGTCGTAAAAATACTGTCTGTCTCTCTACAGCAGTACCATATGCAACCGTCCCACTCACTCGACGACAACCGGCAACTCGATCACCCGATACGCTGACTCCGTATCCGGCTCTGCCGGCGCATCACCCTGATAGAGCAACAGCGTCACCTGCAAATCGTTTCCCTGCATCGACGGGGTGAACTCGAGTGTCTGCGCTGTTGTGTCGCCGTCAGCGATCGTGGTGGTCGTACTGGCGAGTTGGTCCGTCTCACCGGTGGGCTCACCCGAGTCGTCGACGCGTTCGAGCATCGCGACGGTCGTATACGTCTGTTCGCTGTGTTCCTGGTTTGTGATCGAGACGGAGAGCGATGTCGCTTCGCCGGCAGTGTACTCTGCATCGTACATCGTTTCGATGTCACCGTCGACTTCGGTCGTCTCGACTGCGAACTCGGTGTATCCCTCGTGCTGTGGTGGATTGGCGACGGCGAATCCAGCACTCAGCAGAAGGACACCAAGCGCGAGGACGATGGCGATGTTGTACGGTCGCGGATTCGTCTCGGAGTAGGAGTTCGGACGGAATCGGGGGAAAAATACTGACAGTTCGGTCTGGGTCGGAGCGAACCGCCGATCGGACGGGCATCGATACCGAGCAACAATCCCGAGCAGTGACAGGATGATCGTCGTCAGGGCAACCCCGAGGAGCACCGGATCAAGCGTCACACCCCTGGGGGTTACGCTCGCGAAAAGGGTGATCGCCGGAACGATGGCGACGCTAAAAACGACTGACAGGATTCCGCGCTCGATTGGCTCTAGTCCCCGGGTCAACAGCAGGGGATTACCGAGGCCAGTTTTCTCCTCATCGAAGTCCTGGTACGTCTCATCCGCTTCATCCGGAAACAGGGCAGAGACCAGTGCATACCCCGGCAGAAACAAGACGAGCGGCAGGGCGAGTACGATGCGGACAGGTCCCGAAATCGCGGTGAAGAGGCCGATCGAGAGCGCCCCCGTCATTGCAATAACGACTGCTAGATCGAGAAACCACCAATCGGTGTCGCTCATACCAGACCGTTGGTCTCAGACGGGTTTATTATCACCCTGGTAAGCCGGAATCAGTGGGGGTTAACACCCCCTCGAATCACCAAATTCATCACAACTCCGACACTGCTATCGGGGAGGGATTGATCGCTCACGAGTGATACTCCTATTCAGTAGAACTATCGAAAATTCGGGTTTAATTTCTGGAATTATCGACTCGAACTACTGTGTAATAAAACCCATATGGGTATGCTGAATGTTTTGATATCGGGGTTATTGGGCGCTACTGGGCTACTATAAAATGTCGTGAAACTCCAGGCCGGATGGTGAAACGATGTGAAACCGGATCAATTGAACTGGCCGGTTTCTACACTTTATTACCCACTCCTCATTAGGGAAGACTGGCTCGATGAAAGCGAAACATATCAGGTCAAATTCACAGGTTGCGGAGGAAGAGTCCGCAGACGATGTTGCGGAGAGTGAGAACACCGAAGAAACCGAAGGGAACGAGAAGACGTTCAGCGAAGACGAAATATTCCACCTGCTGCAAAACGAGCGCAGGCGTCTTGTACTCCGCTATCTCCGGGGAACCAACGAACCCGTCCGCATGCGTGATGTCGCAGAGCAGGTCGCAGCCTGGGAACACGATACCACCGTCGCTGAACTGACCTCAACGCAGCGCCAACGCGTCTACATCCCGCTGTACCAGTCACACCTCTCGAAGCTCGATGAAGCCGGCGTCATTGACTACCAACAAAACCGTGGCATCGTCGAGCGCAAGCCACTCGCAGACGAGGTCGACCAGTACCTACAGGTCACTGAACAGAACAGACACACGAACGCGACCGGAAACGCAGACACAAATGCGGACAACGCCACAGACGAGACCAACTCTGCACTCTCGATCGGCGACGACTACTACATCGGTGCGACCGCAGTCTGTTACGTCGCACTGCTGGGGGCTGTCTTCGAGTTGCCGGTGCTCTCGATTCTCTCTGGAATCGGACTCAGTGCGCTAATCTTATTCCTGTTCACGCTGGTCACTGCCAGCCGGTTCATCAATTGATCCGACTCACCACTCCCCGAAGACGGACTTATACGACTCCGTAGGCCGGAAGAAACCAGACTGCAAACGTCGTCGCCGCAACTGTCACTGTTACTGCCGTATACATCGACGCCGTCACTAGCACGGCCAGCACGAAGAGGAGGACGATCGAAACCACCCCAACAACCGCAGGAGAGCGGAGCCGCTGGCCCACTGGACCCGGTCCAACACGGTCGACAGTGCCACACGTTGGTTCGAACTCGAGTACCCCTTCTTCGTCGAGGCGGGGAAGTCGGTCCTGATGGAGTTGTTCGTGAATCGTGGCCCACGTCTCGACAGGCACTGTGGTGTCGTCGGTTACAGGTGGAGAAATTGACGACGTTGCACCGACTGAGGGGTCGGGTAGGTCTGCTCTCGAAATCAGTGCATCGACCAGTTCGTCGACAGTCACGGGTGTCGACAGGTCATCGAGTACCGCGCACAATGTCGCGTCCGAATCAGGGATAAATGCGTCGGCAGGTCGGTGGTTGAATATGGCAGTGTCTCCCCGTTCAGGCTCTCTTGACGACTGTATTCCACCAGTCGAATGGTAGATCGGGACGTCGAGTGAGGCGTCGCCATCTACTGATTGCTCTTCTGAGGTATCGGCTGACGAAGAGCGAATCCAAGACGGCGTCAGACGCATATTCCAGCCTAACTCGCCGTGATATATAAGTATTTTCACGATTCAAATACGATAAACGGTCTATCTGGTCGTTAGCGGCCGGTCCGGAACAATTAGCCACAGTATACGCCAGAGAATGTGCTTGGAGACAGTGCTATACTAGGACATAATCCGTGGTGGTTGCTGCAACCATGCCAGTAACTCGTCACTTCCCGCGCTCCAGGAGTCGAGCCACGTCTGCAGATCGTTCACCCGCAGCTTGTGCCGTGGCGGCAACGGATGCAGGTGCGGCGTCGACTCGAGAAGTCGCTGGTCCAGTTCGTAGCGGTCGAACAGCTCCCGGCGGTCTGGCCACGGGGGCTCGAACGACGTGAGCAACGGCGTTTTGCGCCGCACAAATCCCTCGACTTCGTTCAGGAGCATTGCCCCGTGTGGTCGATCCGGCGGTCGGTGGCGAAGGATATTGCCGTCGAGTCGCTGACACGCCCGCAGAAACGTCTCCGTCGTGCGATGCTCCGGTGGCGTCCGCAGGTGCCACTCGAGTAGCTCGATATCCGTCGCGAGAAACGGAGTCAAAAACTGGTCGGCGAGGTGGTTGTGGAACGGGACGGAGGGTTGGTTTGCGATGCCACAGCAGGTGAGTGCGTTCTGGACCGAGTTCGCGCGTGAGCGGTTTGTGGCGAACTCGGCGGCGATAGCCTCCCTGACGAATGTTTCGGGGTCGTGGTCGACGTCGATTCGATCGGCGAGGCCGATACTGGCGTCGCGTCTGTAGCCGTACTTGCCGAGAAGCGACTCGACGGGGTCGGGGTCCGGGTCGAGGCGGTTGAATGGGACGCGCGCGCCGAGGACGTCGACGCCGTCCTGGGCGGTGAAGTGCCCGCGGAAGAAGGTGTCACAGAGGAGGCCGTGATACATCGTTTCGACCTCGCCGTCGAGTTCGTCAGTGTAGCCGGCGTGATGGATGTGCAAGGACTCCTTGATCCCGTTTGTGTACTGCACTTTGGACTCGTCGGCGTACAGATACCGATCGTCCGGTGTGAACGCGGTGTGGGTCGCGTCGTACTGGGTTGCAACCTGTTTCGCACCCTGGACCTCCTGTGCGGTTGGGGAGCCGACGGTGTAACAGTGATCGATTCCGTCGACCTGCGAGAGAACGATCCGCGAGTCGTAGCCCGCAGAGAGGAGGAGTCCCTTCGGTCCGGGATTCGACGACCGGCGACGTATCGCCCGATCGAGTCGCGAGGCAAGTTCGTCGACGTAGTCGAACTCGTCGCGTTCCGCCGGTCGATAGACGAACCGCGACAGCGCGTCGACACCATCGGGTGTGAGCCGGCTATCGAGCGGGAGTCGTGACACGTCGTCCACCCAGGTCTTTTCGCCGAGTGAGAGCCCCGTATGGAGGAACTCGAGTATCCCATCAGTGTCGGCGGTTGGGTCTGAAACGGTCCGGCAGACGGCAGCCGCGTCGGTACCGAACACCCAGCCACCACAGTCTCCATAAGCATCGTGGGCTGCAGTATAGAAACACTCGCGTGACCGAACGGGGTCTGCTGCGACGAACGGTTCCTCACCCCGGATGTCGAGAACGGCGAGATACGAGCCGTTGAGCGAGTGGAGTGCGTCGAGCCCCTCGGCGTCGTAGCGCTCGAGGAGCCAGCGCGCGGTGTTTTGCTCGTCGCCGGGCACGTACGCCTCGCCCCAGATCACGCAACAGCCGATCTCGTCGGCGTGCGTCGCGCTCCAGCCGTCGTACTCGAGACCGGGGTCTCTGATGCCGACGGTGAGCGACGGTCCACGGAGGTACTCGTCGAACTCGTCTGGTGATCGAAACCGCTCGAACGCCTCACTATCGCCGAATACACCGAACAGTTCCTTGTTCATCGTTGGAAGTCGTCGTCGCGAAGGCGCGGGCTGGCACTGGTTCGAGGAACAAACGTGCTACTCGCCTCTTGGCTACTCGAGGTGCCATCCGCGCAGGTGTTGTCTCACGTCTGCGGCCGAGTTGCCATTAACTATGCCGTTGTTAAGTCTCGAGACGGCGGTATTCGACGGATTCTGGGAGTCGGCGAGATCCACTCGTGAGCGGCTATCGGATCCATAATAATGGGCTCACTGGCGGTACGGTCGAGGTACCATGGCAGACAACCGAATGACACGACGACGGCTACTCGCGGGGTCGAGCGTGGCTGCGGCCGCTGGCCTCGCGGGCTGTACCGACCGCCTGGACGACCTGCGCGGCGACGACGGTAACGGTGAAACGCCGGGGAACGAGTCGACCGGTGCTGACGAGACGACCGTGTCCGCGCTGGCGGACGGCGTCCCGGAACTCGAAACCGCGTACAACAGCCGTGAGGAGTACGGTCAGCCGGGAGAGTCGCTGTACGACTTCGAAGACAGCGACGCCTGGGAGGTCACGCAGGGCGAGGGCGAGGTCGACGAGGATGTCGTCTTCGACGGCTCACAGAGTCTGCGCTTGACCGGTGAGGAGGACGAAACGATCGTCGCGGAGATCGACGTTCCGGACGAGGACCTCACCGACAAGGACTTCTCGTTCGCGATTCGGACGACGACGCCACAGAACATCACAGTCAACCTGCGCGTGGTCGATAATTTCGGCAGCGACCGATACTATTCACTGCGTGAAATCACCTATCGTGCACCCGACGTTGGCTGGTTCCGCTCGAGTCCGGGCGTCTTCGAGGAGAGTGAAATCGAGCCAGCGATGGACGAGATCGACCGACTCGAGTTTCAGGTGTTGCATTCGATGGACGAAGCGGAGGTCTGGATCGACGACATCCGCACTCACGACCGGCCCGAGCAGGGATACGTCATGCTGGTCTGGGACGACGGCTTCCGCGACTACTACGAGACGGCCTCGCCGATGCACGACGAGTTCGACTTCACGACGATTCAGGCTCCCGTCCCACAGTGGACCGAGGAAGCCCGCGACGGGATCATGACTGTCTCCGAACTCCAGGAGCGTCAAGAGGAAGGCGACCAGATCGTCGTCCACGGAACACACAACCCGATTCACGAGTACGACGACGAAGACGAGATCGAGACGCGCGTCCGCGGCGACAAACACTGGTTCATCCAGAACGGCTTCGAGGGCGCGAACTACATCGTCTACCCGCACAACAGCTACGACAAGACGAGTCTCGAGTACTTCACGGACTACCACTACTGCGGCGGCTTCAACCAGTCCGGGAACGTCAACCTGACCACCGTCTACGGCTTCGACCCGCTGGCGCTGCCCCGCACCATTGGGCACGACCTCGACATCTCGAAGCGCTGTGTCGACCGCGCCGAGGCACACAACCAGTGTACTATCCTGAACTTCCACGCCTTCGATCAGGACAACACGATGGACGAAGACGACTACGAGGAGCTACTCGAGCACATCGACCAGGCCGATGTCGAGGTTATCGACTTCGACGACCTGTGGGAGCTTCGAACGGATCCGTTCTAACGTACTGATTTCGGTCTCGTTTTGCAGCGTGTGGCTCGTCTATTGTGTAGCGTCTCTGGTCTCTGAATTCATCCGATAGTACCGTAGTTGTGTGATCGCAACTGCGTTCTCGAGTGCTCTCCTGAGAAAAGTGGGGGACACGCCAGAATGGTGTCGAACTGACCAGCTGATCTGACGGTCCGTCCGTTAGGTCGCTGTCAGCGTCACTTCCGCTGTATCGCTCGCACCGCTATCATCAGTCACCCGCAGCAAGACGCGATGGTCGCCGCTCGCGCTGACGGTCACGTCGACCATCCTCCCGGACTCGTTGAACGTTCCGTCGTTCTTGATGCTCCACTCGTAACTGACGAGTTCGCCGTCCGGTGCCTCCGAACAGGTCGCATCGAGAGTGATCGTCTGCTCCGGCTCGAGTGTCGTCTCGATCGCGCTGCTTGGGTCGGAGCGAATCTCGGCGACCGGTTCGGTGTGATCGGCCGGGATTTCGTCGTCCGTCTCGCCATCCTCACCGTCGCTATCATCGCCATCGCCATCGCCATCGCTCTCGCCCTCGTCTTCGTCTACGGGCGGCTCCGCCGGCTCGTCCGGTTCGTCCTCGATCGGCTCTTTCGGCTCGTGACCGTTGTTTGGCTCCTCGTCGGGGAACAGTTCGTCCTCGACCAGTCGCTCGACGACCGCCGAGTGCCAGGTGACCCGCTTCTCGAGTTCGTTCTCGGTCGAGAGCGTCTCGACGAGGTAGGCCTCGGACTCGAGTTCCCGTGCGGCTTTGTGAACGAGCAGGCCAGTTGGCTCAGAGCTCGGACCGGAGAAGTAGCCCGTCTGGAAGGCGCGTTCGGAGATATCGATGTAGTTGTCGTTGACGTACTCGACTGCGCTGTCCGCGGTCGTTCGCTCCGGCTCACGAGCGGCGTGGAAGATCGCCTGTCCGACGCCGTCAACGGGGTCACCGGCGTAGATCCCGCGCGACTCGTGGAGGTCGACGACGACGGCCGGATCGAGGTCGACGACGAGGTCCCAGATCGCCTGAGCGAGTTCGGTCTGGGGCTCGCTTCCCTCCGGGAACTGCCGGTTGAGGTCGACACCGTTGTCGTCGACACGTGTCCCGCGGTCGATGGCAACGACATCCGCTCGTGGCAGCGTGACGAGCGTCCCGGCGTCGATCGTCCACTTGGCGATCTCCTCGGCGGCGATGTAGCCGGCCGTCTCGTTCCCGTGAACGCCGCCGATGACGAATACCGTCGGCCCGTCGGTTTCAGCGTCTGTTACGTAGACTGTCGTTTCCTTCTCCGTCCCGTCCATAATCTGGAACGACTCGCGTGTCACGTTCTCGTCGTCCGCTAACCCTGGCTCGGGTTGGGTGTTTTGTGTCGTCTGTGTGCCAGTTGCGACACCTGCACTCGCCAGTGAGAGCCCGGCGAGAGACAGTACTGATCGTCGTGAGAGTGAATCCCGCTGCATTCCAGTTTCTATTCTCTACCCGGATTTGTTTACTATAGCGCTCGTAAGACCGTTACAACGGCGATTTTGTACTCGAGAACGGTTCGGTGAAATCGCCTGCCGGAAGCGGCCCGTCCCGTTGCAAGACGGCAATGGTCGTGGACCTAACCGTTCCACCCGCTCTTGATGGCATGACGGTCTCCTTTGTAAACGGCTGACTCGACTGATACCGGGAACTGGCCTTCCTAGCAAACGTCGTGACGCTCGTAGAACTGTCGCACCCTGTCGTCCGTCAACAGCGGCCCGTGCACCTGAATCGATTTCAGCCCTGGATAGCTGTTCGCCTCAATCACCGAGAACGAGCCGTCGTCGTCGGTGACGATCACGTCCCAGCCGATGTACGGCAGGAACGACGCGGTTGAGGCCATCTCGAGTACCCGCGAGCGAATCGCTTCCCAGTTGGGAATGCGTTCGCCCTCGATCTGTGTGCCGGTGTCGGGGTGTGTCGTGTTCCAAGAGACGCTATTTCGACTGGATTCGGCATTCGGCGGGCGTGCACCAGGACCCAGTGTTCCGGTTTCGAGGTCAATTTCGGCGGAGAGCCCACCCTGTGTGAAGTTGTCGAGCGGTTCTGAATCAGTCGTTCCGATCCGGTGGATTCCCGCGGCGATGAACGGCTCGTGGGTCTCCTCGTCGTACATCGTGATGAGCCGAAGTGTGTTCGGCGTTTTCGGATACAGATCGGCGGGGAACGAGCCCTGTTCGACGTGTTCACAGACGAGGTATTCTGACAGGTTCGAGACTAGCGAGCGGAACTCGGCGTCCGCGTAGTGCTCGCCATTGACCCGATAGCCGTCCTCGGTCCGCGAACAGAGGTAGACGTTGTTCCCGCCGCCCCCGCGAACCCACTTGAGGACCAGTTTCCCGTCGTCGTCGCACTCGAGTTGCTCGACGACGCGCTGGGCGGCGTTGTTGGTGTGTGCGTTGTCCGTGTGCGGTGTGTCCGTCTGCGCGTTATTCGTCTGCGCGTTGTTCGTGTGCGGGGAGTCTACCGAACTGGGTGACTGAACACCACCGTCGGTACTGAACCGAGCGCTGTCAGTGTCGGCGGTGTGGAACGAGCCGTCGTTTACCATCCCGTACACGGTCATGCGCTCAGCGTCGAACGGCTGCATCACGCGGTGAAAGAGGAGTTTGTTCGACAGCGCGACGGACCAGGTGCCGTTGATCCGCTTCGTCCGCACGTAGCGCTGATAGTCGCTGACGTAGTCCTGGACGCGATGGTCGTCGATGTCGTAGATTGCATCCGATCGACTCAGGAATCCGCGTCGCCAGAGCCACAGGCGTCGACGGAGCGACGGACTGACGTCGCTGTCGTACTCAGTTCCGGCAAGTCCCTGTATTCCTCTGGCCGTGTGGTACAGCCTGCGGACGTTCATGTCCAGCGCTGTCAGGCCGACCGTATTAGTTACCGAATCGGAAAGACCGTTTCATCGACCGACATTCAGTTGCACAGAGTGGAACTCCGTCGTACCGACCGGTAACTCACTCCGCCGGCGACTCTTCCGGCTCGTCCTCGGGGTCAATCGTGACCGGCGTGTCCGCCGCCGAGAGGTCGTCGATATCGGGGCCGATCTGGTCCGTCACCGAGATGCGCGCGAGCGCCGCAATCATCGTGATTGCAACCAGCACGACAACGGCGGTGCCCGCGAGGACAGTCTTCGGGCGGCGTCGCACACCCGTTCCAGCAGCCCAGCAGAGGCCGGGACAGCGCCGCGGCGACGTTGCCGCGCCGCGGAGGTGCCACGCACCTCGCAGGAAGCGCCCCTCTGCGAGGTAGCGTTTTGCGAGCACGAGCTCGTGACTCGCGCGGATGTCGTACCCTGCCGCCTCGAAGCGCTCGACCTCGTCCTCGTAGCGCGAGAGGTACTGCTCGTCCGCCTCGCGGATCACGTCAGCCGGCGGGTGACCTGTTTCCTCGCGGACGACGAGTTCCTCGTCGACGTACGCCAGTTTGCCCTCGCTGAGCATGCGCAGGCAGAACTCCGGATCCTGAAACCGGTCTAGCTCCTCGTCGAAGCCGTCGACCGCCCGTGCAACCTCGGTCTCGACAACCAGCGTCGAGCCCGCGCCAGGCTGGACGTTATCCGCGAGAATCTCACCGATCAGCTCCTCGTTGCCCTCGCGCACCGGCTCCGAATCCGAGCGCGCGAGCAACGACGCTACGAACCCGCGCGCCCGGTCGCTCGTCTCGGGTAACTCGAGTGCGGTGTCACAGTAGACGCCGATCCAATCGTCGCCGCGCTCGGCGAGTGTCTCGAGTTGGCGCGCGAGCTTGTCGGGGTGCCACTCGTCGTCGGAGTCGAGGAAGGCGACGTACTCGCCGCGGGCGTGGTCGATGCCGGTGTTGCGGGCGACGTTCGCGCCCTGGTTGGTCGCGTGGACGACGGGGCGAACGCGGGGGTCGTCGTAGCCTGCGAGCACCGAGGCGGTGTCGTCGGTGGAGCCGTCGTCGACGACGACGACTTCGATATCTGACGCTAGAAGGCTCTGTTCGAGGGCGCTGTCGATGGCTCGCGGCAGGCTCTCGGCTCTATTGTACGTCGGAATAATGACGGTGACGCGCGGCTGTGACATTGCCACTCTATCTGGGGCCACAGGCCATTATTATCGAGCTACTAACGGTCGTATTCGCCCCGATTCGCGGCAGTGTGGCTGTTGGCCCGAGTCGAACTGGCGTCGGCGCTGGGGTCACTAAGAGGTGTATAAGAAAGACCCGAACGGCTCTGTTTCGAGCCAATGACGGACAGCAACCGACGATCGTTCGTGGCGGCGACTGCAGCCGTCGGCACGCTCGGCGTCGCTGGCTGTCTCTCCACCATCGACGGCTGGGGCGACGGCGGTGACGGTGAGGGTACTGGCGACCACGACGACAACGACTCCGAGAGTGATGCCGACGACACACGCGAGTTCCACTACCACAGCGCCGACGACCTACCCGGCGAGACACTCGTTTCCTTCGACGACCTCGACGGCTGGGTCACGATGCTCGATGCCGGCGACCTCGACGCCGACGAGGGCGACCCCTACAGCGGGCCACAGTCCGCGTCCCTCACGGCAGCGGAGGGAACCGAGTACGCAGGCATCTACACGACACGCTCCGGCGGCGAGGATCTGACCGATTCCACGCTCTCGCTGGCAGTTCGCTTTGCCGACCAGGAACAGCTCGTGCTCACCCTCGAGCTGTTCGCCCCGAACTCGAGTCGTGCGGTCACGCTGCGCCGAACCCTGATCGGGCCGACGGATCGCTGGACCCGCGTCGACTTCGGAACCGCGGCTGTCGACGGCGAGCCGGATCTCTCGAACGTCCGGGAGATCCGACTCACGGCACGCCGGCGCGGCACGACTGACGGTCCGATCGACTGCACGATTGACGACCTCCGTGTCGCATCCCGGCCAGACAGGGGGAAGGTCATGCTGCTGTTCGACGGGACACTCGAGAGCCACCACGAGATTGCACTCGAAGCACTCTCCGAGTACGACTTCGCGGGCGTCGAGGCAGTGATCCCCGAGACGGTCGGCAACGATGGTCGACTTTCGCTGACCCAGCTTGACGACCTGGTTGAGGCTGGCTGGGACGTAGCAGCCCGTCCGCGAACGGGTGCGCAGAACATCACTGACTACTCCGACACTGAGCAGGAAGGCCTGATTCGACAGACCAACGCCTGGCTCGAGAACCGCGGCTTCGAGGATGGGACGGCGACGTTCCTCACCCCGCGAAACGTCATGGGGCCGACGACCCGAGACCTCGTCGAGGAGTATCACGACCGCGCGTTCCGCTACGGCGGCGGGACGAACGGGCTCCCGATCTCCGATTCGTACAATCTCGGCTTTTTCTCCGGGAACGCCGGCGGGGACACCAGAACCTACGTCGATCACGCCGCGGCCCACGGCGAACTCGCTGTGCTTCACTTCGAGGAAATTGGTCCAAACAGCATGAGCGAACTCGCGTTCAGGAACCTGCTGTCGTACATCGACGACGCGGCTGTTGATGTCGTGACGACGGCAGATCTTGACGAGTACGAGTCGTGATGCTGGATCGCCTGGACCTCAGTTGGCTGCGCACAGGCACACGATGAACGACCACACTGCCACGAGCTGACGACAACACAGACCACATTATGTACCGAGATTGTAGTGTCGGCGTTGTGATCCCGGCGTACAACGAGGAAGGGTTCGTCGGCGACGTCATCACCGAGATGCCGGCGTACGTCGACCGGCTGTACGTCATCGATGATCAGTCGACAGACGACACCTGGGACGAAATTTGCGAGGCCGCAGCGAGGGACCGTGACGCACGAACGAACCCAACTGGGAACGAACGAGCCTCCGGTCAGCGCTACGCCAGCGGGGAGGGTTACGCCGATGTCGCCACCGACGGCGGCACCTCGGCGCTGGCGAGTCGTGCACAGGTCCACGACCCAATTGGCCGCGTCGTGCCGATTCAGCACCGCGAGAACCTGGGTGCCGGCGGCGCGATCAAAACCGGCTACCTCGCTGCCCGCAACGACGGCGTCGACGCAACCGTCACCGTCGACGCGGACGGTCAGATGGACCTTTCGCAGATGCCACGTCTCCTCGATCCCATCGTCGAGGGTCAGGCCGACTACACGAAGGGGAACCGCCTCCTCTCGGCGGAGTACCGCGAGGCAATGCCGCGCTTTCGGTTTGTCGGCAACACCATCCTAACGTTCCTGACCAAGGTCTCCTCGGGCTACTGGAAGACGATGGACCCGCAGAACGGGTACACCGCAATCTCGCAGGAGGCACTCGAGTCGGTTGCACTCGAGGAGCTCTACGAGTACTACGGCTACTGTAACGACCTGCTGGTGAAGCTAAACGTCGCAGACATGGCCGTCGCGGACGTGGCGATGCCGGCAGTGTACGGTGACGAGGAGTCGAGCATCACCTACTCGGAGTACATCCCGAAGGTGTCGACGATGCTCCTGCGAAACTTCTTCTGGCGGCTCAAGACGAAGTACCTCGCGCTCGACTTCCACCCGCTCGCGTTCTTCTACCTCTTTGGAGCGGCGACCGCTGGCGTCGGTGTCTTCGCTGGACTCTGGACGCTATTCATTGCGCTCTCGCAGCTGTCAGTGCCGTTCCTGGAGGGTGTTGCAAGCGTGCTGGTCTTCGCACTCGGCGTGTCGCTCCTGCTGTTCGCGATGGTGTTCGATATGGCTCAGAGCGAACAGCTCGAGGCGCAGGTATACTGAGCTAGCCGCTCGAATTCTGGTTCTCCTCTATTTTCTTTCCACCGTATTTTCCTCGTCGTATTCTCCGTCTCATCGGTAGCCGCGTCTGTCGAGTAGTGGACTGTCTCTTCCGCGATGATGGTCGCATCCGGGCAGCATATCGAACCACCCGAAACGAACCACACACTGATTGTTAACGTTTCTGACAAGCGACGGGCAAGAGTGCACTGCGACACAGCGGCAACGCTAGCTCTGACAGTGCTGGAAGGAAGGAAACAAGGGCAGCACGGTACTTGAGCCCACCTGATCGGACGAGCAACCCCGTTTTCGAACTGGAGGGGAACGGGATCGAACGGTTGCTACTCGAGTGCCGCCAGAACCGAAGAAACACTCAGAGCAGCGCGTCGACTGCTGGACCGAGGAAGCTAAGCGCGAGTCCTGAGGCGAGCAGCGAGAGGCCAACGACGAACAACAGGCGCTGGAGCCACCCTCGTGAGGTCGCGTCGTTACCGGCGGTCGAGCGCTCGAGTCGGTCGTGAATCACGGTCGCTTTCGAGCCGATCGGATCGGGGAAGAGGCCGAGGATTTCGAACGGCTCCGTGGGATCGAGTGCATCCACGAGGATCGCGAAGCCGACGAACAGGAGGAAACCGACCGGCGGGACGATTACGAGCGCGAGAACCGGGTGCGTGATCGCCGCCGAGAGCGCGAAGATTGGTCCACCGGAGAGCACCGCGGCGAGAAGTCCACGTCCGAGCCGGGCGTCTGCGAGCGGGTCGAAGCCGATCTGGCGCGCGCTCACGCAGTGGAAGACGAACATCGAGCCGTAACCGACGCTTGTGGCGACCGCCGCGCCGTGCATTCCGTAGCGCGGGATCAACAGTCCGTTGAGAATTACGTTGATAAGCGCCGCGACACCGGTTGCGGCGACGGGGTACCTGAGCGTGCCGTTACCCTGCGAGATGGCGAGCACTGGCCGCGCGAGCGCGAAGCCGAGCGCACCGGGGAGCAAGAGCAAGAGTGGCTCGATCGCGGGCACTGCTTCCTCACCGAAGTAGATCGGGACGGCGACGTCCGCGAGTGCGGCGAGGCCGACCGCCATGATCACCGTCAACAGCAGCGTGTAGCGTGTCGTCCGCGAGGCGAGTTCGGTGATCTTTCGGTGGCGGTTCTGCGACCAGAGTTCGGACGTCGAGTGGACGTACACCGTCTGGAGGGCGAGGGGGACGAACCAGAGGAACTCCGCGAGCGTGAGTGCAGCCCGGTAGTTTCCGACGTCAGCGCTTTCGCGGAACTGCTGGAGCATCACGATATCGATGTGATAGAGCGACATCAACAGGAAGACCAGGGCAATGCTCATCGAGTTGAACGTGAGCATCTTCTTTCGCGGGAAGTCGGAACTGGGCGTGCTGAACACGCAGGAGAGCGAGATCCGACGGTTGACGATGAGTAGCCCGACCGTCGCAACCAGCAGGCTCGCAAAGAGGTGGCCCGCGAGCGCGCCGAGGACGCCAGCGCCGGCGTAGACGAGCGGAATCGCGACGACGACGAAGCCGACCTTGTCGAGGACCTTCAGCGGCTCGGAGTAGCGTTCAAGCCCGAACCCCATGAGTGTCTTGCGTGCGTAGTCGCGAAACTGTGCGGTGATGACGAGCAACGCGAGCGCATAGAAATAGATCGCCAACTCGTCACCGAACGCGAGGCTGACAAGTCCGAACTGGGCGCTTGCGAACAACAGCGCCGCGCCCGCGATAGCAAGCACCACCGCGAGCCGGAAGTAGTAGCCGACGACGTGCTCGCTCCAGTTGGGCGCACTTCGATCCTCTGCGAGGAACTTTCGGACGCCGTCCGTGATACCGGAGCTCACGAAGATCATGTAGATGGCGAACACCGACATCAGGAAGGAGTAGTCACCGAACCCCGACGCACCGAGGAACCGGTACAACAGCGGCGTCGAGAGCGCGGTGACGATGAGCACGATCACCTTCGTGCTGACGACCGAGAATATGCCGCTTGCAAGGCTTCTATTCATATATCTGTCTCCGACGTCGCCGACCCACGTCCCCGACCGACCCGCTGTCCATCCATCCCGTTCGTCGATCGCGCACGATCGGTAGCCACAGTGATCGATCGGTGACGCCGACGGGGCCTTATTATACCCAGGTTAAACGGTGTGAGCGGCCGCTGGCGGACACAGCCGGTCACAACACTATGTGTGGCGCTCGCACAGTTTCCGTCCAGCCAGTGCCAGACCGCCGGCGAGACTACCGATAGCGACCGAATTCTGTGCGATCGTTCGACGATAGCCGACGGTTGTACGTCGTCGACCAGCCGGTTAACTGAATTATAAGTATGAATGGGCGACGGTAAGCGAGCGACAACACCAATGGGTACCGAACCGACAGAACGCCGCCTGAGTCGTCGCCGGCTCATCGGCACCACTGGCCTCGGTCTTGCCGGCCTGACCGCCGGCTGTACCGATCTTCGCTCGTCGGACGACGAGCCAGCGTCAAACAACTCGAGTACGGATGGCGCTGACAACGGCGATGGCGATGCGTCCGGTAATGGTGGTGGCGATGGAGACGGCAATGGAGACGAGGAGACTGCTGACAACGTCCCCGAAATCGACGGCGGTGCCGTCGCCTTCGTCTACGACGACGGCCCGATCGAAGACTACGAGCAGGCGTTCCCCGTCCATCAGGAGTTCGATGTCCCCGCGAGCGCCGGAATCGTCACCGAGTGGATCGGCCGCGAGGACTTCAACGGAACCGACTGGATGACCGTTGAACAGATCGCCGAGCTCGAGGACGCCGGCTGGGAGATCATGTCCCATACGACGGATCACACCGCACTCGGCACGTTCGACCTCGTCGAAGACGCTGGACCGGACGATACTCGCGTCTATCCCGAGCAGCGAAATCACGGCTTCCACCACGGCCACGACGTCGAGGTCACCGACGGCGAGACGAGCGTCCGCCGCACCGTCGTCGACTCGAATACCGACGATATCGGCGGCTATCTCGAGTTCGACGAACCGCTCGGCGAATCGTTCGCCGCTGGCGAGGCTGTCGAGCGCTATCCAGAAGACGTGATGGACGACTTCCTCGGCAGATCCAAACAGGAACTCAAGAACCATGGCTTCGAGGTCGACACGCTGCTCGCACCCTACGATATCGTCGACGAGTGGGCGATCGAACACGCCCGCGAGTACTACGACGGCATCGCAAACGTCAACCCGGGCTCGATGCACAACGATCCGGACGCATTCGACCCGTTGGACACGAACCGCGACTACTTCATCGAGTTCACGACGCCCGAGGCGGTCCAGCGGGAACTCGACCAGCTCGCCGCCAACGAGGACCTCGGCATCATCGGTGCCCACACGTTCAAAGAAGAGGTAACTGCAGATCGAATTCGGGAGACACTCGAGTGGGTAGAGGAGCGTGACCTTGAGGTCGTGACGTTCCGGGAGCTGATTCGAGCGGCAGCGACCCGATAGCTAAATTCTGGTTCTCGGCGTCAGACGATCGTGTTTCGCCAGGTCAGCACGTTGCTCGCGCCGAGGTCGTCGATACCGTTTGTAATCTCGTTCACTCTGAATTCGGGGCCGTCGATGCCCGGGTAGAGGCGAACGCCTTCGAGATTCGGGTTGTGTGATTCGGCCGTCGAGTTCCGGAGGTGGTTGCCGTTCCCGTTGTCGATGTAGGGGTACTGGCTGGCCTGGAAGGAACAGCGATAGAGGGTGGTGTCATCGCCGGCGAGGTAGATCCCGTTCCGGTCGACACCGTTGCGACCGGGCTGGTCGACGGAGACGTTGCTGAACCGACAGCCGTTTCGACCACAGCGGATACCGTCACGGAAGCCCGAACGGGTGACGCCGGCCTCACCCGAGATGTCGAGCAGTTCGACGAGCACTCGGTCGTCCTTGTCGCTGTCGCGGATCCAGAACGGGTAGCCACCGGCCGCTTCGTGGACGATGTCGCCGCCGTAGACGTGCGTGTAGCCGGCGTCCGGTGAGACGACGATGCCGTGGTTCACCTGGTCGCCACTGATCTCGATCGACGTGTTCTCGATGCGCGAGGAGTGACAGGTGTTCATCACCGAAATGGCGTGGCTGGTTGGCTGTGTCGACGTGATCGAGATATCCACGTTATCGACGTGGAGTTCGTCGCCGTTCTCGAGGCGAACCGCGCGCTGGCTGTTATCGTACGAGCGCGTTCGGTCGATCTCGATGGTCGCGTCGCGGACGGTGCTTCCCTGTCCCCCGAGGCGGACGTTCGCGCCGTTGCTGTTGCGGAACTCGCCGCCGTTGACGGAGACGGAGCCCTCCTCGTTGATTGCGTACAGGCCGTTATCTGGGAAGCCGCCGAGTTCGCAGTCTTTGAACTCGATGTGGCCGACGTTGGTGTTGGCCTCGATGCCGATCGGGCCGCGCCAAATGTTGCCCGCGTTCGGCGTCCGATCCGCGTGTACGCCGCCGTCAGGTGCACGGAAGCGTTCGACGATTCCCTCGCCGTTCGGGTCCGCCATGGCGAACATCCCTGGTCCCCACGTCCCGCTGTCGTGCTCGCCGTGAATCGTCACGTCACGCACTTCGAGGTGATTCGCGGCCGTCGCCTCGATGACTCGTATCCCCGTGTCGGGTGCCGTCTGGTCGACATCGAAGCCCTCGAAGAGAAGGTGGCCGCCCGGGTTGTACGAGACGCCGAGCCGAAACAGGCGGAACTGCGGCCCATCGAAGTCGTGATAGTTCGCCGGGACGAGCGTGGCACCGTCCCCAACGATGCCAAACTTCTCGAACCCGGTAAACCGGAACTGTTCGTCGATGTAGTACTCTCCTTCCGGGAAGAGCAACATGGTGTTGTCAGCACGGACGCTCTCGAGTACGGGTGTGATCGACTCCTGTCCGGTCGGGTCCGCGCCGGCGTCGACCATGTTGACGACGTTGTCGAAGTCCTCGCCGTTTTCGTGGACGGCAGTTGCAGAACTCGTTGCGGCTGCCCCAAGGCCGAGTGCTGCAATACCAGCGATCGATGCGCCCTGGAGGAAGGTTCGTCGCGATCGCGTTGATGGATTCTCACTCCTGGCTTCAGTCCCGTTCAGGTTCCCATCCCCAGCAGACGTGCCAGTTGTCGAATCCGTGTCAGCGTTCGGTGTGCCCGTTTCGTCGCATCTGTCCCCATGTACCGCGTTCCGCATGCCACTTCGTTCCGACATTGATAGTCACTTTTCTTTGAATGATCTCTGGGTCCAGTATCTATGGATTCGGATAGCAAGCCTTTAAGTTCGATACGACAACTTCCTGAGAACCGATCTCCCCTTGCTGTACGAATTGCAACGGTTGCACGTATTGAAATCTGCATGAAAAGACCACACAAGACGAGTGCAGCCGGGTTCTGGCGATCCGGCTTAGAAGTCTAGTAAGGGCGGTAATTTCGTATTGACCGCGGGTCGAACGAGAACAGATTGCGGAAGGAAGAAAAAAGAGGCACCAACCCAGTTCTGCGTGGGAAACACTGGCCGCTACTGGTGTACCCAGGACGGATGGCAAAGCCGACTACAACAGGACCGCAGCGAGACCCATACCGACCGATAGTCAACAATGTCGGCCTCAGGGTCGGAGTGTTCGCCTCAACCGCTGATGAAGCGGATTCGAACGGAGTCGCGAGATGCCAGCGAATTACCGATTGCCAATTGCCGATCACTGACCACCGATCACCGATCACCGATACTCGTCAGGCGTTCGCTCGTCATCGAGTGTCGCTCCGATTAGCTCGGCAACTGCACGGCGCAGGCGCTGTGAGACTGCCGAATCGGTGATGTCGAGCTGTTCGGCGAGGTCGTCCTGTGTGACACCACGCGGGATGTCGTAGTAGCCCGCGTAGTACGCCATCGAGAGGATTTCGTGTTGTTGTTCGGTCAAAAAGTAGGTGCCGTCGTCTGATGCTGAGGATTCGTAGAGCTGATTCACTCGGAACGTCATCCCCCGTTCGCGGCAGTACTCACGGAACGCGGCTAGCGTCTCCCGATTCGGGAAGTGAACACGGGCATCCCAGCCGCCGTCGCCGCTCGTAATTGTAAAGACGAACAGTCCTTGTTCTGCACAGCGCTCGGGGACAAGGTGGCGGTCCGTCTCGACGCGAACGCGGTAGATCGCGCGGGTCTCGAACGTCGCGATACAGGCAGGATCCGAAATCGTGGGGTCCGCCTCCATCGTCGCCTTGAGGTGCTCGTACTCGTCAGTAAAGACCGAGACGAAGTACGTCATCGTCTCCGCAGTTTCGACCTCGTACTCGTACCTGATCGTCACCTCCGGATGATGACCGATCGTCGGCGCGAGCACGAGTTCGTCGTGGGCAACGTGTATCTCTGCGATGAACCCCATGGCGCTCTCAGTTCGACCTCATTTCGATTTCCCGACCCCATACTTATCGTGTACGTAAGCCGTTTCAGCGGCTGTGACTGTCGATCTGGGTTGTCAGTTCATGTAGCCCAGGTCCGCGAGTCGCTCCGTGACGTCGTCGTCAGCTTCGGACCGCTTGCGTTCGCGTTCGTGTTCTCCTTCGTCAACCCGTCCCCGATCTCCTGCCTCATCCGACCCGTCTCGCTCTCGGTCCATGGTTCCGACGCCACCGTAGGCAGGATACTCGATCGCCTCGGTCGGCTCGACAACAGGGACAACCTCGCCGTCCATCCGTTCGCTGTAGGGTACCCCCATCGCAGCCAGCACGGTCGGCGCAACGTCGAAGAGGTGCGCCCGATCGACCGCAGCCGTCTCGTCGATCCCCTCTCCCGCGGCGACGAAGATCCCGTCGAGCTTGTGGTTCCAGGGCTCGACCGGCCCAAAGTAGTCGTCTGCATCCTCGCGGAACTGCTCCGAGAGAGCGTGTTCGAAGTCGGCCGGAATCGTCACGATGTCGACCGTCTCCTCGACGTTCTCACCGTGGAAGTACTCCTCGCGGGGCACGACCGTCTCGAAGAACGGCTCGCCATCCGGCGTCTCGACGCCACGCAGCGTCTCCATGAGCTCCTCGCGGAGGTCGTCGTACTCATCGGGCGGAACAACACCCATCGGCTCGCGACCCTCGAGATTGATTCGGACACCGAGTTCCGTCCGGGCGCGAACGTAAGCCTTCGACTCGCCGAAGTCCACCTGCTCGTTGGCCGTCCGGGAGACGCCACTCGGCGCGTACTTGATCGCCAGTTCCGCGAGGCCGACGCGCTCGAGTACCGTCCGAACCCGGCTGGCGGTAATGCCGAACTGTGCGGCGACAGAGGCCACGCGGGCGACTGTGCCTGGCTCCCAGGTGTCGTACTCCTCGCCCTCGCGGAGTCGTCGCCGCATCGGTGTCCAGGAGGGCATCCCCTTCCCGCCCGTAGTCGTTTCCAGGAACCCCTCGTCGCGTAGGAACTCGTTGAGCCGGAACTCGTAGCCCTCGTAGGGTCCCATGCCGTGGTCGCTCACGAGGAACACGCGGTCTGGGTCACATTCGTCGAGTACCTCCGCAATCGTCTCGTCGGTCGCCTCGTAGACCGCGTTGACCTTGTCCTCAGCGCCCGCAAACTCGTGGAATACCGTGTCCGTCTTCTGGAACTGCAGAAAGCCAAAGTCAGGGTCGTACTTCTCCGCGAGATAGCGGAACGCGTCTCCGCGCATCCGAACCAGCCGCTGGTACTCGGCGATCTTCTCAGAGTCGGGCACCGAGTCGTCATCACGGGTGTAGTTTGGGTACACCCGGTACTCGCCGATTTCGTCGCGCACGTCGTCGAGCAGTTCCACAGGGTGACACGGCGGATCCTCCGGCCCGAGGAAGCCAGGGATCACCGCCCCGTCGAACTCGTCCGGCGGGTGCGTGACCGGCGCGTTAACCACGATACTCGAGTGCCCCTGCTGGTCGAGCAGGGTCCACAGCGGATGGGCTTCGACGTCGTCGTTGCTGGTAACGTGCCAGTCGTAGCCGTCGTAGCCGACGAAGCCGATCGCGCCGTGTTTGCCGGGGTTCTGGCCAGTGTAGACCGATGGCCAGGCGCTCGGCGTCCACGGTGGAATCTGGGACTCGAGTGGTGCGGTGAGCCCGTCGGTACAGAGACGTTCGATCGTCGGGATGCGATCTTCCTCGAAGAGCCGTTCGAAGACCGGCAGACAGCCCGCATCGATTCCAATGACGAGGGTGTCGAGCGAACTCGCCGATACCGACTTCGAACCCGGCCCGCCATCGGCTCTCGTGGGAGGTTCGTTTGTGTTCGATACTGTCTCGTCGCTGCGGGACGTCCGACTCATCGTATTATTCGTAGGTTTCTGAGGTGGTGGTTCGGCGACGACAGCAGCCGGCCGCGCTGGCCGACTGCAGTCGCTGTCCGAGCTGTCCGTGCACGTGTCTTGGTCGGCGAAAAGCAGACGAGACTCTTCATTATCGGTTTGTTAAACCGTCAGCGGATCGCTCACGCACAGACGCCGAAAAACTGTGCCGACTGCCATCCGATCGACGCCGGGAGGTACAGAGACAAGCCCAACGAGCCCACGCAACGCGATGGTCCCGAGCAGCAGTTTGCTGATCGACTGATTCGCTTTCGCTATTTCACGCTCGTTTATGCATCGCTACCCCTGTGACCAACCACACGGTCGGAGGCAGTGACAGGAGGAAACGGGTGGTGAACTATTGCTCGCGACCGCGCCAGCTCCATAGCCCGACCAGAAGCAACACGAGCGCGAGCACCGCCAGCACGAGCCAGGCTGTCCACTCGCCGACGGCCGTTTCGGACCCCTGCACGACTGCCGTCTCCTCGAGGAGGAACAGAACGAGCAGGAGTAACCCGAACATCGAGGCGATCGCCACGCCGATTCCCTCGCGGACGAGCCACCTGAACTCGTCGGCATCTACGCGTGCGGCAGCAGTGTCTGCTTGCTGGCGCTCGCTCAGCCCCTGATCCGCCGGACCGCCATCTACGCCGCCAGTGCCAGCAGTCGTTCTGGAGCCAGGACCGCCACTTCTACTCCCACCAGTCGTTGCGACCGCACCACTCGGAGCTCTGAACGATCCGACGACGTACGAGAGCGCGAGCACCGCCAGCATGATCGACACGAACGAGAACATCGCTGCGACTGCAGACGGTGGGGTGATGATGATGGTCAATACGGCAGCAGCGACCGCGGCGCTGCCAGCCATCACGACGAAGCGTTTGTATGGCTGTTCCATACCATGTCTAGTTGACACAGTGGTATAATTCTATCAGGCCCGTGTTCACCATCAAACGGCACTAGATGGATATTTGGACTTTTTCGACGAACTTCAGTATCTGGTCGAACGTGTTGGCAGTCGTTGTACGGCTGTTCGTATCAGTGGGTGTCGAAAGGGACCGTCCAACAAATCCGTCGGAAACTGAGACATCGGAGGTGACAAAGGTAACTCATCACGGACGCCAGCGATTGGTACTGGCCATCACCTCTCTCTTATTTCTCCGTCATTGATGATACGATTGACAAGTACAGCGAGTACGTCGAGCTAGACCGCCGCGTTCACGGCTAGGAGAGGTACGCTTTCGACGGCGGCCACGATTCACGTCAATCGGCTCACGAAGCCCTTCGACAGATTCATGAGGAACTCAATCACCACCCCGCAATTACCGCCGTCTCCAGTTCGTCGGGAATCGAGATCACCGAACACTCGTTCGGTCCCGTGCTGCTGGCGGACAGTTCTCGCCGCCGTGCGACGTCAGTCGTCGCTCTCGAGGGCAGCACCATCGGACGCGTCGGCCGACACCGCTTCGCTATCTACGCTGACACCTTCCCAGTCCTGATCCGCGTGGTACCCCTCGCGTTCCTTCGCGCTGGGCGCGACGCGGATAAACTCGGCCTTCCCTCGAGCGGCCGGGATCGTGTGCCCGCCACAGTAGGAAAGGCCCGACTGGATGCCGGCACAGAACTCTTCGACGACGTCGGCGACCGGCCCCTTGTACGGCGTCAGCGCCTCGACACCCTCGTCGGCACGGACGTTCTTCTCCTTGTCGTCGCGCTTCTCGGCAGCGGTCGTCGTCGCCATCCCGCGCGAGCGCTTGTACTTGGTTCCTTCGACCTCGACCACTGCACCGGGGGCTTCCTCGGTACCGGCGAAGAGGCTCCCCAACATGACGGTGTCCGCGCCCGCCATCAGCGCCTTCACCGCGTCACCCGACGTGCGGATGCCGCCGTCGGCACAGATGGTAACCTCGAGATCCTCGGCAGCGTCCGCACAGTCGTCCACGGCGGTCAACTGCGGCACGCCCGCGCCGGCCACCTTCCGCGTCGTGCAGTGTGAACCGGGACCGATCCCGACCTTGACACAGTCCGCGCCGGCCGCCGCGAGATCCGTGACCCCCTCGGGTGTCGCGACGTTGCCCGCGACGAGATCGGTCTCGGGAAACTCCACGCTCAGCGTCTCGACGGCCTCGATCGTCCGCTCTAAGTGCCCGTGGGCGACGTCGACGACGAGCGCGTCGACGCCCGCCTCGACCAGCTCCGCGCTGCGGTCGACGTAGTCCTCGTTGATCCCCACCGCTGCGGCGACCTGCTCGCCGGCCGCGGCGACGTCTTCGACCTGGCTGGCTTGCTGTTCCGGCGTGAGAAAGCGGTGCAGCACGCCGATGCTGCCGGCTCTTGAGAGTTCGATCGCTAACTCGGACTCCGTGACAGTGTCCATCGCCGCGGAGACCAGCGGCGTCTCGAGTTCGATCGATGGCGTCAGTTGCGTCGACAGATCGACATCGCTGCGACTGTCGACCGGTGAGCGATTCGGGACAAGGAGCACGTCCCCGTAACTCAACCCCGTACGTAAGTCTTTCATAACCCCTCCGTATTCGGGGCTCCCGTCGGATAAGACTCTCGACTTTCGGTCCCCGTGCGCGCAGTCGATGATCACCCGAGGACCCGCCACGAAACGTGGCGCACCTTGCAACCGTCTGCGCGCTCGCTCTCAACTCGTCCGCTCTATCGCCGTCGTGCCACCGAACCCGTTCTGATCCACTCAAGGGACGAAATATCGGGATTCGCAAGCAATGGTGGTTGGATTCTCCGCCACGAAACGTGTCATTGGTTTCACCGATAGCGTTCGCTAACCGCGGGCTGTCAGCCATCGTATTCGCCTTACACCGTTCGTCGCGGCCTTCTTCTCGATGGGCATCCGATTCGGACGTTGCGTCACGCCGGTAAGCCTGTCAATGATTACTTACTTTTGTCGGGCCGTCAACAATCCCCGCCTCACTTCTAGAACGAAGTGTGATAGCTTTTACACTCGCCGTGTCACGACTTCCATGGCTCGAATCAACCGACGCGGTGTACTAACGGGTATCGGTGGTGTGGGTGCGCTGTCGCTTACGGGGCAGCTTGGCGCACATCGGGGTATGCAAGAGCGCGAGGTGATGTTGGGGATCCTGCAGCCGGAATCAGGAGATCTCGGCGAGCTGGGTACCCCGATCGCAGACGGGGCAGAACTCCCGGGTCGAGAACTCGCGGACGCCGGAAGCGAGTTCACGGTCGACGTGCAGCGCGAAGACAGTCAGACGCTCTCCGAAGCGGGGATCAGCGCCGCACAGTCGCTCGTCGACGCCGGCTACCCGATGTTTACCGGCGCAGCGGCGTCCGACGTGACGATCCCGGTCGCACAGGAGGTCGCGATTCCGAACCAGGTCGTCATGTGTTCGCCTGCGAGCACGAGTCCGGACATCACGGACCTCGCGGACGACGACTTCGTCTTCCGGACGGCACCGAGCGACGCGTTACAGGGCGATGTCATCGCGGAACTCGCGTTCGAGGAACGGGACTGGGGACAGGGCGCGTCGCTGCACCTGAACGATGCCTACGGCGTTGCACTCTCGACCGTCTTCGAAAACAGGTTCGAAGAACTCGGCGGGGAGATCACGGGCACGGAAGCGTTCGAACCGGAGCAGCCGTCGTACACCTCCATCCTCGAGAGCGTGCTCGCCGACGATCCTGACTTCCTGCTGGTGATCGCGTTCCCCGTCAGCGGCATTCAGATCTTCCGTGACTTCTACGCGGGCTTCGATCCCGATCTGCCCGTTATCGTGACCGACGGGTTGATCGAGGACGACCTCCCCGAAAGCGTCGACAACCCGATGGACAACGTGCTGGGGACTGCTCCGGCAGCTGACGGCCCGGAGGTCGACGCGTTCACCGAGAGCTACGACGCCGAGTTCGGGCGAAGTCCGGGTGTCTTCAACGCCCACGCGTACGACGCCAGCGCCGTTATGATTCTTGCGAACGTCCGTGCCGGTACCAACGACGGCGTCGCCGTCCGTGACGAGATGCGGGCCGTCGCGAACCCGAACGGCGAGACCGTCGGCCCGGCGAACTTTCCCGAAGCCGTCGAACGCGTCGCCGCCGGCGAGGAGATCACCTACCAGGGTGCCTCGAGTACCGTCGAGTTCGACGACAACGGCGACATGCAGGCGGTCACCTACGACATCTTCGAGTTCGGCGACTTCGAACTCGAGGTGGTCGACCAGATCGACTTCGAGGAGTAAGTCGTTCGAGCTCGACAGGCAGCTTCGATCACCCGATTTTCGGAACCTCACTTGCTTCGGATAGCTCGTCGCACCCATCCACCTATAAAGTCCTGTCGCACCTGTTCGTTGGCGAGCAGCGCGTCGCCGCTTCCCTCGTACCGATTCTCTCCCTGACCCACCACGTACTCCTTCTCTTCGACGGTCAACACCACCTCAGAAAGGACCTGTAGGTCGCCGTAACCGGCGTCTAAGTCGTCGGCGGTGAGCATCAGAGCTCCCCTCCGAGGTAGGCGTCGATGACACGTTCGTCCTCCTGTATCGCTTCGGGTGGCCCGCGAGCGAGCACCTGTCCCTGATGCATGACGATCACCGTCTCGCAGTTGTTCATGATGATGTCCATGTCGTGTTCGACGATGAGGAAGGTGTACCCCTGCTCTCGGAGTTCGTGAAGGCGAGCGAGGAGCTTCTTCTCGAGCGTCGGGTTGACGCCCGCCATCGGCTCGTCGAGCAAGAGCAACGTCGGCTCCGTCAGGAGTGCTCGGCAGAGTTCGAGCAGCTTCCGCTGGCCGCCCGAAAGGTTCGCCGCGTCCTCGTGGGCGAGGTGGTCGAGTTCGAACAGTTCAAGGATCTCCCACGCGCGATCGATCAGTTCGCGCTCCTGGCGGACGACCGCTCGACGAGCGCCGGGGACGACCGGCCGCCAGAGCGATTCACCGCGCTGCTCGTCGAACGCCAGCAGCACGTTCTCGAGTACCGTCATTCCCGCGAGTTCCCGGCTGATCTGGAAGGTCCGAACCAGCCCGCGATCCACCAGCTGGTGGGGGCGTAACTCGGTCACGTTTTCGCCCCGGAAGTAGACGCTGCCGGCATCCGGCGCGTACACGCCGGTGATCAGATTGAACGCCGTCGACTTGCCGGCCCCGTTCGGACCGATAAGTCCTGTTATCGTCTCGCGCTCGACCTCGAAACTGACGCCGTCGACCGCGACGATGCCACCGAATCGCTTCTCGAGGTTCGAGACGTGAAGCATCGCCTGTTCCGTCCGTTCCCGTTCCTGTCCGCGTTCTCGTTCTTCCTCTTCGGTCGTGGCGTCACTCATCTTCCTCACCTCCGTCTGCGACCGCGTGTTCGCGCTCCCGTGGTGCCCGTTCTTTCGTCAGATCGATCGGCGACGCCGGCTCGTTCCGGTGACCGAGGATGCCATCGGGACGGTAGATCATCAGTGCGATCAGCACCGCGCCGAAGAGGACGAATCGGAGATTCGGGAGTTCACCCACCGCGTACCCAAGCAGCGGCATCGGGTCGAGGTCGCCGAGCGCGACTGCGCCATCGTACACCGTCGGCGGATGCGGCAGATCGAAGGTGGCGTCCACGATGCGCTGGACGAACGGCGGGCCCTCGAAGAGGAGCCCGGCGAACAGGAACGCACCGACGACGCTCCCAGTGTTCGAGCCCGAACCGCCGATGATCAATGCGATGAAGATGTAGAACGTGATGATTGGGAGGAAGAGATTCGGGTCGATGTATCCGCGACGACCCTGCCAGACGATCCCCGCAAGTCCCATGAACACGCAGCCGAGCATGAACACCTTGATCTTCACTCGATCGGTGTTCTTTCCCAGCGAACGCGCCACGAGTTCGTCCTCTCTGATGGCTTTCAGCATCCTGCCGAACGGGGAGTTTCCGATCCGGGTGATGACGACGAACGCGAACGCAACCAACGCCACGAGAACGACGGTGTACACCCACCCCTCGACGACCGAGGGGCTCAACTCGAGACGATCGCCGACCGCCATGAACGGTCGGCCGAACAGCGTCGGGCCCGCAGTCGGATCGCCACCGACGTACAGCAACTCCCGCGAGACCGTATTTCGTAGGTTCGGAAAGGACATTCCCTGCCCGCCGCCGGTTCCGAGTTCGACGCCGAGCACCGAGAACTCGTGGAGCGCACTCGAGTTAAACACCAGTCGGATCACCTCCGCAGCGGCCAGGGTGACGATCGCGAAGTAGTCCGCCCGGAGGCGCAATGCCGGCAGCGCAACCAGGAATCCGACGAGTGCGGACGCGACGAGTCCCGCGAGGACGCCGACCCAGAGCGGCAGCCCGAGACCAGGGAAGGTGGCGTCGGGTGCGGCGGTCACCAGCGCCATCGTGTACGCACCGACGGCCATGAACCCGGCGACGCCGATATTGAACAGTCCGGTGTACCCCCAGTGCAGGTTGAGCGCCAGGACGACCAGCGCGAACGACGCCGCCAGCAACGTCACCTGCTGGAGGGTACTGACGATCCCGTTCATGTCGAGGCCGGCCGCGAGGCCGAGTCCGATGAAAACGCCGTACACCACGACTGTGGCCTTGCCGATGATCAGGATATCGTTCAGCCAGCGAGGACGGGCGTTGCCGTTCAAGAGGAAATTGGTGGGACCGTTCGCCCGCTCTTCATCGCGGCTCTCGGAGTCATTACCCCCGTCGCACCGAACGGGTACGTCGCGGCTCATGCTGTCTCCACCCCACCGAAGAGGCCGGACGGTCTGAAGATGAGAATCAGGATCATGAGCGTGAACGCGGCGACCTCGGTCAGATCGCCCGGGATCCAGACCAGCGATACGTTCGTTGCCAACCCGATGATCAGCCCGCCGGCGATCGCACCGTAGATAGACCCAATACCGCCGAGGATGACTGCTGAGAAGATCAACAGCAGCAAGAACCAGCCGGTATTGAAACTGAGCGTCTCCTGCTCGAGGACGATCAGGTAACCAGCGACACCGGTCAGTCCCGCGCCGAGAATCCAGGTCAGCAGGATCACTCGCTCGGTCGGAATACCGGTGATCAGCGCGAGGTCCCGGTTGTCGGCCATCGCCCGCATAGATGTCCCGAGTTTGGTGTACTGCAACAGCACGTGGAGCGCGACCATTAGCCCGATTCCCACCACGATGAGGGTCGCCTGGTGGACGTGCAGCGAGTCGGTCCAGAAAACGAGCGCATGATCGACCGTCGGCGAACTTCTGGTCACGCCGCGCGTGTGTTCACCGTAGAAGAACACGACGAGGTATCGGAGCACTAGCGCGACGCCGATACTCGCGATCAACAGCGGTATTCCGCCGGCGGTTCGCATGCGCCTATAGACGAGTCGATCGAACGCGAGGGCGACGAGGATCGTCGCGAGAGCTGCGACGATCAGGCCGACGAAGATCGCGACCGGTGCCCCGAACAGGTGCATGCCGAGTTCACGGGCAGAGGTTCCGCGGTCCGCGTTCAGCAGAATCGTCGATCCGAAGTCGGCCACGCCGATCCCCGCGACGACGTACGCGGCGGTCCAGCCCGCGAACGCGCCGGTCGTGACGAGATCACCCTGCGAAAAGTTCGCGAACTTGAGGATCGCGTATGTCATCGACAACCCGACAGCGGCAAGCGCGATGATCAAGCCGTCGACGAACCCACGCCACACGAAAACCGAGAGCGTGTCGACCGTGAGGTCGCCGAAAACGACGCGACGTACGAGGTCAAGCACCAGTACTCCCAGTCCCGAGAGAATCAACACCCCGAACCACTGTTCCATCGTCACGTTCGAAAGGCCCCCTCGACCGCCTATCACCCTCATGTTATCATTCCTCCTACAGGAAGCATACACCCTCTATTATAATCAATAGTGTATGGAAATGCGTGATGGGAAACCGAATAAATCCATTATCGGACCGTGTTAGTCGGAAACATAGTCCGGAACATCTGTGTTCGAGACGCGAGTTCGGCGGCTGCTCACCGTTCGCTCGTTTGAGTCGTTCGTCTGTCCGTCACGAGAGAGTTGACTGTCAGACCGTCTCATCGCAGGTTTCGTTGTGTAGCGATCGGTGTCGAGAGTGGCCACTCGAGAGCGTCGTTGATTTATATCTATTCCATCATTTGAATAGGGGCAGAAATAGAGTAGGGGAGTCAACGGGCGTATCGTTGGTAAGTAACACTATGTTGTGATAATAGTATGACCGTCTGTCATGGCCCCGGGCGGATTCGAACCGCGCAGACTCGAATCCTCTCGTCTGCTGGGCTCGAATCCGCTGGACGTATTCGTCACTCGCGGGTTTGCTCGCGACAGAAATAGTCCCGGGCGGATTCGAACCGCCGTCCTGAGCTCACTTCCGTGACGGCCGTAACCGGACACGTCCAAAGGCTCAGATGATTGGCCACTACACCACGGGACTCCATCGTTCACTCGTCACCCCGTGTACTTCGCAGTTCCGTTGGAACTGCTCAGCACCACGGGACTTCTCACTCCGTTCGAAGCCCCATGCGGATCGCGGTTCCGTTGGAACCGCTCACCACCACGGGACTCCGCACGTCACTCGCTGGATAGCGCGCCGTTACACAATAGTGTTACTTTTTGTCTCGAGGACGGACCGATATCGTCCCCTCCTCTGCGTGTCTGTGGCACGGTCGGCAGAGCGACACCACGTTCTTCAGCCGATGCGCCTCTGCAGGCTCGTCAAACGATCGAACCGGCTCCAGATGATGCACGTCTGAATTCCGACTGAGTTCGTCCGCGTCGACACCACAGTGTTGACACGTGTAGTCGTCTCGCTCGAGTGCACGCCGGCGAACCGCCCACCACTCCTGTCCATACGTGATCGGTCCACCCTCCCACTGGTGATGGGCCGGTCCGACGACGTTGTCAGAGAGCCACGTACCATAGCACTCGAGTGTACAGAAGAATCCACGTTCTTGCGACTCGCGTGCGGCGGGTCGAACGGAGAGGGGCGCATCACAGGCGCGACACGCGACCGTCACTCGGTCGACGGTTTCGGCGTAGTTCTCCGGGAGCAATCCGTCTGCGTCCGCGACGCAGTCGGGGCAGAACACGCCCTTCTTCGAGGAGGAGTAGTACGAAAAGTCCGCGTCACAGTTGGTGCACGTCGTGTCTCTTTCGCGTCGCGCCAGTTGCCGTTGTTCGAGCCGGCGTTCGGGTTGCAGTCGTCGCAGTACGATCTGCGCGCCTTTGGATCGTAAAACTCCGTCTCACACCCCGTGCAGGTTCGATTCGGGAGTGGCTCGCTGTGTACCTTTGTATGGTGCTGGCGTATTCCCTGTTCGGTACTGAGCGAGTTCCCGCAGGTTGGGCAGTCCATGCCGCGTTTGGCCGCGCTATCACGTATAAACTCGAGGAACCACCACTATGCAGTGTTCGAACGGCAGCAAATGGCGCGAGCGGTGAGCGGTACGTTACAGGTAGCCTTCCTCAGCCAGCCGCTCGATACCTTCCTCGAGTCGCTCCTCGCTCGCGGCGTAGGAGATTCGCGCGTAGCCGGGGGTTCCAAAGGCGCTGCCGGGGACCGTCGCGACGTGGGCGTCCTCGATCGCACCTTCACACCAGGCCTGATCGTCGTCTGCTACGGGGAGCATCATGTAGAACGCGCCGTCCGGAACTGCGACGTCGACGCCGTGGTCGTCGAGCAGGTCGATGACGAGTTCGCGGCGCTCGCCGAAGGCTTCGACCATGTCGGCGACTGCGTCGTCGGTGTTCTCTAGCGCTTCCACACCGGCGTGCTGGACGAAGTTGACGGCCGAGGAGACCGAGTGGCTGTGGAGTTTGCCGGCCTGGTCGATCAGTTCTTCCGGGCCAGCGAAGTAACCGAGCCGCCAGCCGGTCATCGAGTAAGCCTTCGAGAAGCCGTTGACGGTGACCGTGCGCTCGGCCATGCCCTCGAGTGTCCCCAGGCTCGTCGGCTCGACGCCGTAGGTGATTTCCTTGTAGATCTCGTCCGAGATGACGGTGATGTCGTGTTCGACGGCCAGATCACGGACGCCCTCGAGTGCGGCGTCAGTGTAGACGGCACCGGTCGGGTTCGACGGCGAGTTGACGATCAGCAGTTCGGTCTCATCGGAGACGGCGGCTTCGAGGTCGTCGAGTGCGGGCTCAAGCTGGAAGTCCGTCTCGGAGAGGTCGACGCGGGTGAGGTCGCCGCCGGCCATCTTGACCATCGCCTCGTAGGAGACCCATGCGGGATCAAGCAGTGCGACTTCGTCGCCATCCTGGATGAGCGCCTGGATGATCTCGTAGAGCGCCTGCTTCGCGCCGGGTGTGACGATGATCTCTTCTGGGCCGTGGTCGAGGCCGTCGGCTGCGAGCTTCTCGGAGATGGCCTTGCGGAGCTCAAGGATGCCAGCGGAGGTGGTGTAGCCGGTGTGGCCGGCGTCCATGGCCTCCTGGCCGGCGTCGACGATGTTCTGTGGCGTCGGGAAGTCGGGTTCGCCGACGGAGAGGTCGACGACATCTGCACCATCCTGCTCGAGTTCAGTTGCGAGCGCGGAGATGGCGAGGGTTGCTGACGGTTCGACTCGGGTTACGCGGTCGGTGAATTCCATGGTCATGGATTTGGGTTGGTTGTAATTGTGGGTGGTTGGTGGCGAGTCGTGAGTGGTAATCTCGCTAGTCGGTCGTCGAATCCGGGTCGGCAGCCGGTAGTTCGTCGACGAGGTCGATCGCGCCGTCGACAGCCTTGCCCGCGTTCTCGATGCGCTCGCGCGCTTCGGCCGCGGACATGCCGGGGCCGGTGACGCCGAGTGTAACCGGCGTATCACGCTCGAGACTGACGTCTGCGAGTTGCTGGGCGGTCGCATCGGAGATAACCTGGTCGTGGTTGGTATCGCCGGTGATAACGGTGCCGATGACAGCGACGGCGTCGACGTCCGTGCGTCGGGCGAGCCGGTCCGCCGCGAGTGGGGCGTCGTAGACACCAGGAACGCTAACGGTGTCGTAGATCGTCGCACCCGCAGCTTGCGCTGTTTCTTTGGCCTCTTGCTCCATCTGCTCGGTGATCGGTCGATTGAACTCCGCGACCACCAGTCCGAGCGTGGTCATACGCGAGCCGAAGTGAGCGCGCCTAAAAGAGGTACCGTTCTTGGCGAATACACCGGACCAACGGAAGTGGTTCCGAGACGACCGGCACGCTCCACCCAAACGCATCACAGCAACCGACAATTTCGGATGCTGAACGGTTCAGTCGAGGGAGAACAAGGATTTAGGCATAAACACGAGTACCATTGCTAGGGGAACACATCACTATGAGCGAAGACAGTCAACACCAAAACCTGGCCATCATCGGCCACGTCGACCACGGCAAGAGCACGCTCGTTGGACGACTCCTCTACGAGACGGGGAGCATTCCCGAGCACGTCATCGAACAGCACCGCGAGGAAGCCGAGGAGAAGGGGAAAGGCGGCTTCGAGTTCGCCTATGTCATGGACAACCTTTCCGAGGAGCGCGAGCGCGGCGTCACAATTGACATCGCCCATCAGGAGTTCTCGACCGACGAGTACGACTTCACCATCGTCGACACGCCGGGCCACCGCGACTTCGTGAAGAACATGATTACTGGGGCGAGTCAGGCGGACCACGCCGTCCTCGTTGTCGCAGCGGACGACGGCGTCGCACCACAGACACAAGAGCACGTCTTCCTGGCGCGGACCCTCGGTATCGACGAGCTCATCGTCGCCGTCAACAAGATGGACATCGTCGACTACAAGGAGTCGACGTACGACGAAGTCGTCGAAGAAGTCACCCAGCTACTCAACCAGGTCCAGTTCAACACTGAAGATGCCTCGTTCATCCCCGTCTCGGCGTTCGAGGGGGACAACGTCGCCGAGCACTCGGAGAACACGGACTGGTACGACGGCGAGATCATTCTCGAGGCGCTGAACTCCCTTCCGGAGCCCGAGCCACCGACGGACGCGCCGCTTCGGCTGCCAATTCAGGATGTCTACACGATTTCAGGCATCGGAACCGTCCCTGTCGGGCGAATCGAGACCGGCATCATGAACGTCGGTGACTCCGTCTCGTTCCAGCCGAGCGATGTCAGCGGCGAGGTGAAGACGATCGAGATGCACCACGAGGAAGTCCCGGAGGCCAGACCCGGCGACAACGTCGGCTTCAACGTCCGCGGCATCGGCAAGGACGACATCCGTCGGGGCGATGTCTGCGGTCCGGCAGACGACCCGCCGAGCGTCGCCGAGACGTTCCAGGCCCAGATCGTCGTCATGCAACACCCCTCGGTCATCACTGCGGGGTACACGCCGGTCTTCCACGCCCACACCGCACAGGTCGCCTGCACGATCGAATCCATCGACCGAAAGATGGATCCCTCGAGTGGGGAGGTCGCAGACGAAGACCCAGACTACATCCAGTCGGGTGACGCTGCCGTCGTAACGATTCGCCCGCAGAAGCCACTCAGTATCGAGCCCTCGAGCGAGATCCCCGAACTGGGAAGTTTCGCAATTCGGGACATGGGCCAGACGATTGCGGCGGGCAAGGTACTCGAGGTACACGAGCGCAGCTAAACCGTGTCGCCCCGCCGCAACTCGGCGCTGTGAATCGACGACACGTCCCGCGCAACCTCGAAAGTATTCACATCGGTGCGTATCGAGAGGCCTAACTACCTGCACTGTGTGCGCGAATTTGCAAATTCTTAAGCGGAACCGCCGATAACGAGCACGCAATGACGACGTTACAGACGCCAGGCCCAACGATCGGCGTCGTCGGTGGTGGACAGCTCGGGCGCATGCTCGCCGAGGCAGCCTCGCCCTTGGGCGTCGAGGTCATCGTCCTCGACCCCACGGCGGACTGCCCCGCGGCTCCCGTAGCGCGCGATCAGATCGTCGCCGGCTTCACCGACGAGGCAGGTATCCGCGAACTCGCCGCGCGCGCTGACGTGCTCACGTTCGAAATCGAACTCGCGGATCAGGACGTCCTGGAACGCGTCAGTGAGGACTCCGGTACGCCGGTTCACCCGAAACCAGAGACACTCGAGACGATCCACGACAAACTGGTCCAGAAGCAGGAACTCGAGTCCGCCGGCGTTCCGGTCCCACCGTTCCGGGCGGTCGAGGACGCCGACGATATCCGCGCAGCGATCGACGACTACGGCGCGCCGGTAATGCTCAAGGCGCGTACCGGCGGCTACGACGGCCGTGGTAACGTCCCCGTCGAGTCGGCCGACGAAGCCGAGGATGCATTCGAGTCCGTCGCCGGGCCAGCGATGGTCGAGGCGTTCGTCGAGTTCGAGCGCGAGATTTCCGTGATCGCCGTCAAGGGTGACGACGAAATCGCGACGTTCCCGATCGGGGAGAACATTCACGAGGACGAGATTCTGCGAGAGACGGTCGTGCCGGCGGGCTCGGCCGACGCTGTCGAGGAGCGCGCCCGCGAAGTCGCTGCGGATGTCCTCGAGGTAATGGAGGGCCGCGGCGTCTATGGTATCGAACTGTTCGAGACGAGCGAGGCGCGTAGCGCCTCGGAAGATTCGAGCGAGAGGAATCCGCGAGAGAGGGATGGTGAGATTCTGCTCAATGAAATCGCGCCACGTCCGCACAACTCCGGCCACTGGACGATCGAGGGCGCACAGAGTTCGCAGTTCGAACAGCACGCTCGTGCGGTGCTCGGCTGGCCGCTCGCGGCCACGGAGCTGCGGTCGCCGACGGTGTCGGTGAACCTGCTCGGCGACGTCGAGGAGTCCCAGCCCGCAGCGCTCCAGAACGTCGAGCAGATTCTCGAGACGCCGGGTGCGAACCTCCACTGGTACGGCAAGCGCGAGGCCCGTCCGCTGCGGAAGATGGGCCACGTCACGCTGTCGGGTCGCGACGAGGAGACGACCGCCGAGTTGCTGACGGCCGCTCGGGAACTCGAGGAGTCCGTCACGTTCACGTCGGAGTGAGTAAACGAGAGAGTATGAGCGAGACCGTTTCCAAGCTGATCGATCGACTGTACGCCGAGGCCGACCAGGACCGGCCCGACGCCGAGACACCAGATGTCGGAATCGTGATGGGGAGCGATTCCGACCTCGAGACGATGATGACCGGCGGGAAACGCCCCGGCGCGTACGACGCGTTCGTCGACGAACTCGAGTTCGCAGAGCAGACCGACTACGAGCACCCACCGGACAAGCGCTTTACCTTCGAGACGTACGTCACCTCGGCCCACCGCACGCCTGATCTGATGACGGCCTACGCGGAGACGGCGGAGGAGCGCGGGCTGGAGGTCATCATCGCGGGTGCGGGCGGGAAGTCCGCGGATCTGCCGAACATGACGGCGTCAATCGCGTATCCGCTTCCCGTGATCGGCGTCCCAGTTCAGGAGAAGTCCGTCGACAGCGTGATCGGGATGCCGGCGGGTGCGCCGCTGGTTGCCGTAGATGCCGGCAAATCCTTCAACGCCGCGCTCTCGGCGGCACAGATTCTCGCACGCCGGCACGACGAGGTTCACGACCGACTCGTCGCCTATCACGAAGAGCTGCGCGATGGTGTCGGTGCCGTTTCGCGCGAGTTACACGACAACGGAACGCCGGCCTTCCGCGAGCGCGACGAGTCGGAGTCAGAATAGGTTCCTCATCGTCACGCAGTGCGCCGGCGGTACTACGGCGTGATCGTCACTATTTTTCACCACTTACTCGGCCGATGGAACTCCTGAGTAGCGGTATGTTCCGCCGGGAACGCGTACGGCAAGTCTACGGCAATTATTCGGCTGGAAGTTTCTGCCTGATCTCTCTATTTGGCCCGTGTTGGGCCGGAAAACGAACAATCAACCCTTATGTGCATGCGGTTTAAACTCCCGAACGTTACGGAGATGAACGATTGGATAGCGATCGGGGCGCTTGCACTCGTGGGAGTACTGATACCGCTCGGCATGATGGCGGTATCGTATCTTCTGCGCCCAAGTGTGCCCGAAACGAGCAAACGTGCCACCTACGAGAGTGGCGAGATCCCGACCGGCGACACGCGTGTCCGGTTCAACATCCAGTACTACATGGTTGCGCTTCTGTTCCTCATCTTCGATATTGAAACCGTCCTCCTGTTTCCGTGGGCGGTCGTGTACCTGGATGCCGTCGAATCGGACGCCGTTTCGCTGCTCGAGATCCTCGGCCCAATGGTGCTTTTCGTCACGATCCTCCTCGTCGGACTCGCGTGGGCGTGGCGAAAGGGTGCGGTCCAGTGGGCACAGACACCTCGTCAGGTAGAATCCGAGCATAACCGACCATGAGTAGCGACGAACCACGACAAACGATCTACGACAGCACAGCGCCGTCGACGGACACCCGCGACGCCCGAATCGGCGAGGGTGTCGACGACCGCTTCAACTCCAAGCTTCGCGAGGCGTTCGGCGCGTCGCCGTTCATCCTCACGAAGTTCGACGAGTTCATGAACTGGGTTCGCGGGAACTCGATGTTCATGCTCCAGTTCGGGATCGCCTGCTGCAGCATCGAGATGATGCACACGTACGCGATCAAACACGACCTGGACCGATTCGGGGCCGGCGTCCCCCGTGCCTCGCCGCGACAGGCCGACGTGATGATCGTCCCCGGAACGATCGTCTCCAAGTTCGGCCCGCGCATGAAGCGCGTCTACGACCAGATGCCCGAACCGAAGTTCGTTGTCGGCATGGGCTCCTGTACGATCTCCGGCGGCCCGTTCCAGGAAGGCTACAACGTCGTCAAGGGTGCCGAGGAAATCATCCCCATCGACATTCACGTCCCCGGTTGCCCACCGCGACCGGAGGCACTGCTCTATGGCGTCCTCAAACTCCAGGAGCGAATCAGGAACGGCGAGTCCTCGGCAGTCGTCGTCAAACCGTACGAACTCGAGGAGTTCGGCGACCTCCCGAAGGACGAACTCGTACAGAAACTCGCAGACCAGATCGACGATGACGATCTCGTCATGCGCTACAACTGGGCTGATTCACCATGAGCACGGGAACCGAACCCGAAACAGAGCCCGAGGCAGAGCTCACAGAACCTGGGTCCGAAACTGATGAGGCTGCACTCGAGTCCCTGCTCGGTGAGCGCGCCATCGCGCGCGACGATCACCTGAACGCGCCGGGCTTCGTCATCAACCCGAACGACGTACAGAGCGTGCTCTCGGATCTGCGCGACGAGGCTGGCTACGACCACCTCTCGTGTGTTACCGCTCAGCAGTACGAGGATCGATACGAGTCGATCTATCATATGAAGAAGTTCGCTGACCCGACCGACGAGGTCAGCATTGTCGTCCCGACGACGGTCGACAACCCGGTGAGCCAGAGCGCCGAGCCGGTGTTCCGGACGGCCGACTGGCACGAACGGGAGGCGTACGATCTGGTCGGCGTCGAGTACGAGGATCACCCTGATCTGCGACGGATTCTCCTGCCGGAGACGTGGCAGGGCCACCCCCTGTCGAAGGACTACGATCAGGAAAAGCCCCAGCTCGTCACGCTGACGGAGCACCAGAACCCGATTCAGCCGGACCACCGCGACGCCGAGTCGGATACGATGTTCTTGAACATCGGGCCACACCACCCGGCAACTCACGGCGTGCTCCACGTCAAGACGGTGTTAGACGGGGAGACGGTCGCCGACGTCGAGCCGGACATCGGCTACCTCCACCGCTGTGAGGAGCAGATGTGCGAGCAGGGCACCTACCGTCACCAGATCATGCCCTACCCGGACCGCTGGGACTACGTCTCGGCGGGCCTGCTTAACGAGTGGGCGTACGCGCGTGCGATCGAGGACCTTGCGGACATCGAGGTTCCCGAGTATGCACAGATCATCCGGACGATGGGGTCGGAGCTGTGCCGGATCGCCTCGCACATGCTCGCGCTCGGGACGTTCGCACTCGACGTCTACGGCGAGTTCACCGCGACGTTCATGTACACGTTCCGCGACCGCGAGGTCATTCAGGACATTCTGGAGGACCTGACGGGCCAGCGGATGATGTTCAACTACTTCCGGGTCGGCGGCGTCGCCTGGGATCTGCCCGAACCCCGCGAGGAGTTCTTCGAGCAGACCCGCGAGTTCCTCAACGAACTCCCGACGAAGGTCGGCGAGTACAACGACCTCATCACGGGGAACGAAATCTTCCAGACCCGCTGTATCGACACCGGCGTGCTGGAGACCGAGGTCGCCAAGGACTACGGCTGTACCGGCCCCGTCGCACGCGGCTCCGGCGTCGACTACGACCTGCGCCGTGACGATCCCTACGGCTACTACGAGCAGCTCGACTGGGACGTCATTACGCGCGACGGCTGTGACAACTACGCGCGCGTCCTCTGTCGGATGGAGGAGGTCGAGGAATCCGCGAAGATCATCGAGCAGTGTCTCGACCTGCTCGAGGACTGGCCAGAAGACGAGCGCGACGTACAGGCGAACGTTCCGCGCACGTTGAAGCCGGATGCTGGCACCGAGATCTACCGCGCCGTCGAGGGAGCGAAGGGCGAACTCGGCATCTACATCCGCTCGGACGGCTCGGACAAGCCCGGCCGATTCAAGATCCGGA
Source organism: Natrialba chahannaoensis JCM 10990 (assembly GCF_000337135.1). Lineage (GTDB taxonomy): Archaea > Halobacteriota > Halobacteria > Halobacteriales > Natrialbaceae > Natrialba > Natrialba chahannaoensis. Next base: position 23,670 of record NZ_AOIN01000056.1, on the reverse strand, counting down.
GTCCGTGCTTCTCGAACCTGCAGGCCTTAGAAGAGATGTCTGAAGGGGAGTATATTCCTGACCTGATCGCCTCGCTGGGCAGCTTGGACATCGTTCTCGGGGAGGTGGATCGATGAGCGGGGCGACCGCTAGTCCGTTCCCGCTGCAAAACGGCGGTGACCCAGTGTTGCTCCCGGAGCACATCACGGAACTCACCGGCCTGGGTCAGTTCGGGCTTGCCGGCGAGTTGCTCGCGACGTTCGTCGCCGCGTTCATCGTCGGGAACTTAATTCTCGCGATGACCGGCGTCGCGGGACCGTGGGCGAAACGAAAGATCACCGCCTCCTTTACGGACCGAATTGCAGTCAATCACCTCGGTCCCGGCGGGATCGGAATTATCATCGCCGACTCGGTTCGTCTCCTCGCGAAGGAGAACATCATTCCGGAGAACGTCGACCGACCGGCCTACGACCTCGCACCGATCGTGATCGCGGGCTCGGCCATGCTCGGCTTCGCCGTCATCCCGATGGGCAGCGGGATCCACCTTGCTGACCCCGAGGTCGGCCTGGCGTTCGTCTTCGCCGTTGCTGGCATCGCCTCGATCGGCCTGGTGATGGCCGGCTACGCATCGGGTAACAAGTACTCACTGCTCGGCGGTCTGCGCGCAGTCGCACAGAACGTCGCATACGAGATTCCGCTCGTCGTGACCGGGATGTCGGTCGTACTGTTTGCGGGCTCGCTACAGATGAGCGAGATCGTCGCCGTCCAGAACGAAACAACGCTGTTCACGATTCCCGGACTCGAGTGGGCGGTGCCGGCGTGGTTCGCGCTGGTGAACCCGTTCGCGTTCGTTCTGTTCTTGATCGCGAACTTCGCGGAAGTCGGGCGCAACCCGTTCGACATGCCCGAAGCGCCGGCAGAGCTCATTGCAGGGTATCAGACTGAGTACTCCTCGGTCTACTTCGTCCTCGTTTATCTGGGCGAGTTCCTGCACATCTTCCTCGGTGGTGCGATCATCGCGACGATCTTCCTCGGTGGACCCGCCGGACCAGGACCGGACGAACTCGGTATCTTCTGGTTCATCCTCAAAATCTGGGGTGTGTTCTTCCTGACCCAGTGGCTCCGCTCTGCGGTGCCACGTGTGCGGATCGACCAGCTCATCGAGATTGGCTGGAAGGGACTGCTCGTCCTTTCCTTTGCGAATCTCGGACTCACTGCGGCAATTGTAGGGGTGATTGCATGATCGGCGTACTCAAATCGATGGCAACGACGATGAAACACGCACTGGACGGCTCGACGTTCACGGTCGAGTATCCAACGGCAGCACCAGATGTCTCGCCGCGGTTCCGCGGCGTCCACAAGTTCAGCCAGGAGCGCTGTATCTGGTGTCGCCAGTGTGAGAACGTCTGTCCGAACGATACGATTCAGATCGTGATGGACGACAAGCGAAACGGCGAGCAGTACAACCTCCACATCGGACAGTGTATTTACTGTCGGCTCTGTGAGGAAGTCTGTCCCGTCGACGCCATTCTGCTCACCCAGAACTTCGAGTTCACCGGCGATACGAAACACGATCTGGTCTACAACAAGGAGCAGCTGAAATCGGTACCGTGGTACAAGGATATCGACCCGCTCGAGTCGCGCGAACCGGATCGGGGCGCGTGGATCGGCGAGGGAGACGGGGAGGTCGATTACCAGTAACCGTCTGGGTCGCCCGTCCCCGAGCACGGGCAGTCTATTACAACAATGACATACGAGCTGATCGCGTTCACGCTGTTTGCGTTCATCACGCTCGCCAGCGGGCTGGGTGTGGTCCTCCTCGAGGACCCATGGCACTCGGCGCTTCTGCTTGGCGTCGCGCTGATGAGCATCGCGGTACACTTCGTGATGCAGGCGGCCGAGTTCGTCGCCATGATGCAGGTTCTCGTCTACGTCGGCGGGGTCCTCATCCTCATCACGTTCGCCGTGATGCTGACCCAGCACAAGAGCGCAGCAGACGAGACGGATTCGGAGACGGATGAGGTGGTACAGACATGACGACCAGACCGCGGCTTCGACTCGGCCGCACGCTGGTCCCGGGTGTGCTCGCAATCGGCCTGTTCGGGCTGATGGCGTTGATCGCCCTCAACACGAGCTTCGGTGACGGACAGGGCTTCCCGGAGGGGATTGCGATCACGTCCGAACTGGGGTATGCGATGTTCGATCTCGACCCGCTTCAGTCCGAAGCCGGATCGATCCCGAACACGGAAGCGTTCCTCGCTGCGTTCTTGCTGATCGCGCTTGCGCTTGACGCCGCACTCGACGGTGCAGTCGTCCTCGCAAAGCGTGAGGAGAACGGCGAGCCGATCGTGGCGCTGCCCCAGGACGCCGGACCCGGACCGGTTTCGGGCCCAGCACAGGACGAGCAGACTGCCGCCACTGACGGCGGTGTCTCCGAGACTGGCTCCGCAGCCGCCAGCGCCGACGACACCGAGACCGAGACCGGGACAGCGACGGAGACTGAAACGCAGACAGAAACGGGAGGTGACGACCGATGACAGTCGGCGTCGAACACTACGTCCTCCTGTCGATGGCGCTGTTCGCCATTGGCCTGTTCGGTATCCTGACGCGTCGAAACGCACTGATGTTCCTGATGTCTGTCGAGCTCATGCTGAACGCGGCCAACATCAACCTGATCGCGTTCGCGTTCTACCACGGCAATCTCTCGGGACAGGTCTTTGCCCTGTTCACGATGGCCCTCGCGGCCGCCGAGGTCGCCGTCGGACTCGGGATCATCCTGCTGCTGTACCGTAACTTCCGTGACGTCGACGTCACGGTTCCAACGACGATGAGGTGGTAAGATGGAGGATGTGTTCAACTACGCGCCGGCGATCGCGTTGTTCCCACTCGTGGCGTTCGTCGTCGCCCTGACGTTCGGCAAGTACATGCCGAAGAAGGGCGCGCTCGCGGGCATCATCGCGACGGGGGGCTCGCTTGCGCTCTCCGTGCTGATGCTCGTGGCCGTCGCGAGCGGTGAAGTGTATCACGAGACGCTGTATCAGTGGGCGATCGGCGACGCCGCGAGCGAGATCGGTGCCGACGGGATCGAGTTCACCTTCGGTATCCTGATCGATCCGCTCGCCGCGCTGATGCTCGTCATCGTCTCGCTAATCGCGTTCCTGGTCCACATCTTCAGCCTCGGCTACATGAACGCCGAGGGTGAGACTGGGCTGCCGCGGTACTACGCCAGCCTCGGCCTCTTCACGTTCAGCATGCTCGCGTTCGTCTACGCGGACAACCTGCTGATGGCGTTCATGTTCTTCGAGCTCGTGGGCCTGTGTTCGTACCTGCTGATCGGGTTCTGGTTCCGCACGCGCTCTGCACCCTCGGCCGCGAAGAAGGCGTTCCTCGTCACCCGCTTCGGTGACTACTTCTTCCTGCTCGGGGTCGTCGCCATCGCCGCGACGTTCGGGACGGTCGCCTTCGCCGGCGACAACTCGTTCATCGCGGCCGCGGAGTCGGCGATCGACAACGGTGACACCCTGTTCGGCTTCGGTGCCGAAACCTGGGTGACAATTACTGCACTCCTGGTGCTTGGCGGTGTTATCGGTAAGTCCGCACAGTTCCCACTGCACACCTGGCTGCCCGACGCGATGGAGGGCCCGACCACCGTCTCCGCACTGATTCACGCGGCGACGATGGTCGCAGCGGGTGTCTATCTCGTCGCCCGGATGTTCGGTTACTACGCGCTCTCGCCAACTGCGCTCGCGATCATCGCGTTCGTTGGTGGCTTCACCGCGCTCTTTGCCGCGACGATGGGCGTCGTCAAAGACGACATCAAGCAGGTGCTGGCGTACTCGACGATTAGCCAGTACGGATACATGATGCTCGGTCTCGGTGTCGGCGGCTACGTCGCCGGGGTCTTCCACCTGATGAACCACGCCTTCTTCAAGGCGCTGCTGTTCCTCGGTGCCGGTGCCGTCATCGTCCTCATGCACCACGAACAGGACATGTGGAAGATGGGCGGCCTCAAGGACAAGGCACCCATCACCTACTACACGTTCCTCGCGGGCGCACTCGCGCTCGCGGGCATCATCCCGTTCTCGGGCTTCTGGTCCAAGGACGAGATTCTGTACGATGCGCTCATTATCGGCCTCGAAGAGCCGATCATCCTCGCAGCCTACGCGATGGCGCTCCTCGCGGTCTTCTTCACCGGCTTCTACACCTTCCGGATGGTCTTCCTGACCTTCCACGGTGAACCCCGCTCGGAGGCCGCAGAGGACCCACACGACATTGGCTGGTCCATCAAGGCCCCGCTGGTCGTGCTCGGCGTCCTCGCACTCGTTGCCGGGATTGCGAACCTCGCACCCGTCGCGAAGCTCGCACAGATCGACATCACGTTCTTAGAACACTGGCTCGACGGCGAGTACGGTGCCGTTGAAGGGCTGACCTACAGCGCCTACGGCGAGTTGCTCGCCTACGAAACCGCCTACATCGGCGGTGAGCAGCTCACCGTCTTGATCGCTGCCGGCGTCTCACTGCTGCTCGCGTTCTCCGGTGCCGGCCTGGCCTGGAAGCTCTACAGCGTTCCAGAGCCAGTCGCACACAAGGAACGCCTGGGTGGCGCACGCCAGACACTCGAGTCGAACTACTATCAGGACGAGTACCAGGTCTGGCTCGCCGAAGGCGTTACCCAGCCGCTTGCGCGTGCTGCGGATCGGTTCGACCAGACGGTGATCGACGGCGTTGTCAACAGCGTCTCGACCGCCAGCCTGTTCAGCAGTAGCCGGCTGAAACGGATTCAGACGGGACTCGTGACGAACTACGCAGCACTGCTGGTGGCCGGCTTCATCGGCTTGCTGTTGGTTCTCGGCTACGTTGGAGGGTGGTTCCTATGATGATCGAAGCACTGATCGCAGTCGCACTGGTCGGCGCGTTCGTAACGTTCGTCGCGCCGAATCGCATCGCCGGGAAGCTGGCGTTCGCTATCAGCTTGATTCCCGCGACACTCTCGCTGTGGATGTTTGCGGCGTTCGACGGCAGCGGTAACGCGTTGCTTGATGGCGAACTCGCGTTCGCGTCGGAGTTCGAGTGGATCCAGTTCGGTGAGTACTCGATCTCGTGGCTCGTCGGCCTGGACGGCATCAGCATGCCGCTTGTCGTCCTGACGACGATCCTCTCGTCGCTTGCGATCGTGAGTTCGTGGACGCCGATCGACGAGCGTGAGTCCCAGTTCTACGGACTCGTGCTCTTCATCGAAGCGAACCTGATCGGCGTCTTCGCCGCGCTTGACTTCTTTGTCTGGTTCATCTTCTGGGAGGCTGTCCTCATCCCGATGTACTTACTGATCGGGATCTGGGGCGGTCCGCGCCGGAAGTACGCGGCGATCAAGTTCTTCATCTACACGAACGTCGCCTCGCTCGTGATGTTCGGTGCGTTCATCGCGCTCGTCTTCGGGCTCGGTGACGTGACGACGTTCGCGCTGCCGGACGTGACGACCGCGATGCTCAACGGTGGCCCCGACGGCTTCCTTGGCATCGGCGGTACGACGCTCGCCTCGCTCGTGTTCGTCGCGATGTTCCTCGGGTTCGCGGTGAAGGTCCCGATCGTCCCGTTCCACACGTGGCTGCCGGACGCCCACGTTGAGGCACCGACGCCAGCGTCGGTGCTGCTGGCTGGTGTCCTGCTGAAGATGGGGACCTACGCACTGCTGCGATTCAACTTCACGATGTTCCCAACCGAGGTCATCGAACCGTTCGTGATCCCGATTGCGGCTATCGCCGTGATCAGCGTCATCTACGGTGCGATGCTCGCACTGGCCCAGACCGACCTGAAGCGGATCGTCGCGTACTCCTCCGTCTCGTCGATGGGATACGTGATCCTCGGTTTGATCGCTTACACGCAGTTCGGTGTCGGTGGCGCGACCTTCCAGATGGTCAGCCACGGCCTGATCTCCGGACTGATGTTCATGGCAGTCGGCGTCATCTACAATGCCACCCACACCCGGATGGTCACGGACATGTCCGGGATGGCAGACCGTATGCCGGTCGCCGTCGGCATCCTCGTCGCCGGTGCCTTTGGCTACATGGGGCTGCCGCTGATGAGCGGCTTCTTCGGCGAGTTCACGATCTTCTTCGGCGCGTTCGGTGCCGAGGGGCTCGCCTACTCGCAGGTATTCACCGCACTCGCGATGTTCGGTATCGTCATCGTCGCGGGCTATCTGCTCTTTGCACTCCAGCGGACGGTCTTCGGACCATACCACCTGGAAACGGACTACGACGTCGACCGCGCCCCGCTGCACGACATCGCACCGATGTTCGTGCTGCTTGGCCTGATCATCCTACTCGGCGTCGCACCGGAGCTGATCTTCGAAATGATTACGGACGCAGTCGATCCGATCCTGGAGACTGGAGGTGAACTGTAATGGCGCTGCTCGAACTGCCCGCCTGGACTGCACTCGCGCCGGCACTGTTGCTCGCGTTGACGGCGATGGCGCTGTTCATCATCGACAGCATCGCGCCGGACTCGCGTAACAGCGGGCTGCTCGCTGGGACGACAGCCGCCGGTTCGATCGTCTCGCTCGGTGTCGCCGTCTGGTACCTCTTGGCCGGCGTCGGCACCCCGACGGTCGACGGCGGTCGCGGCGTCATCGACGTGCTGGGCAACCAGTTCGTCGTCGACCAGCTCGCGCTGTTCTTCATGGTCATCGTCGCGGTCGTCACGGCGCTCGTGGCAGTCGCGAGCTACGACTACATGGAGGACCACACCTACCAGGCCGAGTACTACTCGCTCGTCCTACTCGCGGCGACCGGCATGTCGTTCATGGCCGCCGCTAACAGCCTGGTGACGATCTTCATCGCACTCGAGTTGGCGAGCCTGCCGTCCTACGCGCTCGTCTCGATTCTGAAGGATAACCGCGGCAGCGTCGAAGCCGGCCTGAAGTACTTCCTGATCGGCGCGCTGTCGTCGGCGATCTTCGTCTACGGGATCTCGCTGGTGTACGGTGCGACGGGTCACTTGCAGCTTGAGAATATCGCCGCCGTCATCGAGGCTGGCGAGGTTGCTTCCGATGGGGGCCACGAAATTGCTGATGTCGGTGGACTGCTCGGCCTCGGCATCCTCATGCTCATCGGTGGCTTCGCGTTCAAGACGGCGAGCGTGCCGTTCCACTTCTGGGCACCGGAAGCCTACGAGGGCGCACCAGCACCGATCTCGGCGTTCCTGTCCTCGGCCTCGAAGGCCGCTGGCTTCGTGATCGCGTTCCGTGTCTTCACGGAGGCGTTCCCGGTCGCTGAGACCGCGAGTGCAATCGGCGTCGACTGGGCGCTTGCGTTCATCATCCTCGCAATCGTCACGATGACGCTCGGGAACTTCGCCGCCGCGACGCAGAACAACGTCAAGCGGATGCTGGCGTACTCCTCGATCGGCCACGCAGGCTACGCGCTGATCGGCCTCGCCGGCATCTCCGCTGGCGGTGGCGAACTCGTCATGGGTGCGGCGATGATGCACCTGTTCGTCTACGGCTTCATGAACACCGGTGCGTTCCTGTTCGTCGCCCTCGCGGAGTACTGGGGCGTCGGTCGCACCTTCGAAGATTACAACGGCCTCGGCCGACGTGCTCCGGTTGCCTGTTTCGCGCTCGCGATATTCATGTTCAGCCTCGCGGGCATTCCGCCGCTCGGCGGCTTCTGGAGCAAGTACTTCCTGTTCACCGGCGCGCTCGAAGCGGGTCTGCTCGTCGTCGCCGCCGCACTGGTGATCAACAGCGCACTCTCGCTGTACTACTACTCGCGGCTGGTCAAAGCTGTCTGGATTGAAGAGCCAGCCGTCGAACGCGAGACGCTCTCCCAGCCAGTCGGCCTTTACGCAGCAATCGTCGTCGCCGCCGTCATGACGCTCGCACTGCTGCCGCTGTTCGGGCCGGTCGCTGACACGGCCGTCGACGCGGCGACTGCGATGCTTGCCTGAGTTCGCGTCTGACTGGCGCGACCGGTATTCGTTTTCTTCTGTTCCGATCTGTTCTCTCTGTTCTGACCTGTCTGACCTGTTTTGGTTTCGTTCACCACCACATTGAGTCGCAACCGCAGCGACTCGACAGCGATAGCATACTCATGCCGCCGGCGAGACCCGGTAGTTTTTACCCCTCTGGGTTGCAAGCCGCGATACATGGTTTTCCGGCTCGTCCTCGGGTGCGGAACCGTCGGCCGCGCCGTCGCCGAGGCACTCACGGAACGCGACGATGACGGCCGACTCCTCGTCATCACCGGCGACGAGAGCGTCGCCGAAACCCTTCGCGACGAAAGTATTCCCGCCCGTCGCGGCGATCCGACCGACTCAGGTACCCTCGATACCGTGGACACGCCCGATGTCGTCTTCATCGGCAGCGACCGAACTGACGTCAACCGCCAGGCACTCGAGGGAGCTGCTGCTGCGTTCCCTGATGCATCGATCACGGCCCACATGGGCGGCAATCCGACGATGGCAGACCGGAACCGCTTTGCCGACCTCGCGGACCACACCGTCGACGCGGCGAGTGCGTTTACCGAACACGTACTCGAGGAGACTGCGACGACGACGGCGTCGCGAGCGATTGGCCTCTATCAACAGTTGTTGACGATCGAGGAACCGCTCGCGGTCGTAATGCACGACAATCCGGACCCGGACGCGATTGCGAGTGCGGTGGCGCTCACAGATATCGCCGAATCGGTCGGCGTTGCGGCCGACGCCTGCTACTCTGGCGATATCTCTCATCAAGAGAATCGGGCAATGGTCAATCTGCTCGATCTCTCATTGCGAAATCTCTCACCCGGCGAAAGCCTCGATGCCTACGGCTCGATTGCGCTGGTCGATCACTCACGACCGGGCGTCAACGACCAGCTGTCGGAGGATCGCCACGTGGATATCGTTATCGACCACCACCCGCCACGAGGACCGGTCCCGAGTGATTTCGTCGAGTTGCGCGAGCACGTCGGCGCGACGAGTACGATACTGACAGAGTACATCGATCGGTTCAACCTGTCGTTCGACTCGTCGACCGCAACCGCACTCCTCTACGGGATCAGGATTGATACGAACGACTTTACGCGTGAGGTCTCCCCTGCGGACTTCGAGGCGGCCTCAACGCTGTACCCGCACGTCGACACCTCCGTCCTGCGCCAGATCGAACAGCCGACTGTCGAGGGCGAGACACTCGAGACAATCGCTCGCGCGATCAAGAATCGCGTCCAGCACGATTCAGTCGCGGTCGCGAGCGTTGGCCGGATCGGAAATCGTGATGCGCTGCCACAGGCGGCGGATCAACTCCTCGCGATGGGGGGGATCGACACGACACTCGTCTTCGGGTTCAGAGACGAGATGGCGTTTCTCTCCGCGCGGTCGCGGTCGAACGACGTGGATCTCGGCGAGACCTTGCGGGACGGATTCGACCAGATCGGGAGTGCGGGCGGCCACGCCGACATGGCGGGCGCGCAACTCGAAGTTGGGATCCTCGGCCGGCTCGACGACGAGGACGAGGTCGAATCGATTGTCGGCGTCGCCGAGGACGTGATCAGGGACCGGTTCTTCGAGGCGATCCGGACGCGGCCGGGGGTTCCGGTCGGCACCTATAGCCGAACGAGTCAGTGGTTGTTTGCAGAGGAAGACGAGTGGGACGCCCTCGTCGCGGATCAAGAGGCATACACGACGGAGTCTAAGAACAGAGCCGACGACCACCAGTAACAGTACTTTTGCGGACAGGCGCGTTACGCTCTGTGTATGGAGCTCGCGTCGGAACGGACCAAACCCCAGGTCAAAGAGTACATGACCCGCGACGTGGTGACCGTCTCGCCGGACTCGACCGTCGGCGCGGTTGCCGAGCGGATCGCAGAAAGCGACGAACACAGCGGCTTTCCGGTCTGTGACCGCCGCCGAGTCGAGGGGTTCATCAGCGCTCGCGATCTGTTGCTGGCCGGCGACGACGACCCCATATTCAAAGTGATGACGACTGATCTGCTGGTTGCACACCCGGAAATGAAGGTGAACGACGCCGCCCGAGTCATCCTCCGCTCTGGGATTCAAAAACTTCCCGTCGTCGACGACGCGGGCAACCTCGTCGGCATCATCTCGAACGCGGACGTGATTCGCAGCCAAATCGAACGTGCAACCCCCGAAAAGGTCGGCAAACTGGTCCGCACGCTCGAGCAGATCCACAGCGTGAGTTTGGAACAAGAACGGCGCACCGTCGCGATCGACCAACTGACACCGACGCAAGGGCGTGTCTACGCGGACGAACTCGAGGGGCGTAAGTACGAACTCGAGCGCGGACTGGCAGAGCCACTGGTCGTCATCGACAACGACGGCACGCTGTTGCTGGCGGATGGCCACCACCGTGTGCTCGCCGCTGATCGCCTGGGGATCGACGCGATGGACGCCTACGTGATCGTCGTCGAGCACGAGATTGCCCTCGGTATGGCAGAGACCGCAGCGAACGAGGGACTCGAGTCTCTCAAGGATATCGATGTCGTCGATTATGCGCGCCATCCGCTGGTGCAGACGACAAAGCGGTTGCAATCTGGGGAGTAAGGAGTGTAGTCTGGGGACTATAGTAGCTACTGCAAGTCAATGCACACCTGATCGACCGACAGCTGTACGATCAGTGTGTAACTAGTTGCAGTTGTTACTATAGTAGCGGAGTCGGAATACGCCCGGCTGCAAACGTGCCAAATCTATACGGTATCCGATGTGGGAGTTTCGGGTAGATGGTTTCGACTCGCGTCGTCGTGCTTGTCTCCTTCGGCGCGAGCCTGGCAATCGCGGTCGCGAAGTTCGTCGCGTACCTGACGACTGGCAACGTCAGCATGCTGAGCCAGACGTACTACTCCATTAGCGATGCCGCGAACCAGGTGTTGCTATTACTCGGCTTTCGGCTCAGCGAGGCCGGTGCGAGCCGGAAACATCCCTTCGGGCGTGGCAAGGAGCAGTACTTCTTCGCGTTCGTCGTCACCGTGTTGTTGTTCGGCATTGCCGGCTTCGCCTCGGTTCGGGAAGGGTACGCTGCACTCGACGGACCAGCTGCCACAACTAACGTGACGATCAACTACGTCGTTCTCGGTGTTGCACTGGTCTTCGAATCGTACGCGTTCTACACCTCCTATCACGGCTTGCAAACCGAGCGGAAGGCCGCGGGGTTCGACTCGCTGACTGCAACCTTTCGCCACTCGAAAGATGCACCGTTGCTCACCGCCGCCACCGAGAACGTCGTCGCCGTCGTTGGCGTCGTCGTGGCGATTTTGGGTGTCTATCTCACGTCACAGACTGGCGATCCAGTCTACGACGCCACGGCGAGTATCGTCATCGGGCTGCTGTTGATGGCGCTCGCACTCGCACTCGCCTGGGAAAATCGCAGCCTCATCGTCGGCGAGGGTGTCACCCGGATGGAACACAGGGCAATCATCGACGCTATCGAATCTGTCGACGGCGTCACTGAACTACTCGACCTTAGAACGATGCATCTCGGCCCCGACTCGGTGCTCGTCGCCTGCGATGTTCGGTTCGATCCCAATATGGAGACGGCCACGATCGAGCAGACCGTTGACGTAATCGAGGCCAGAGTGCAGGACCGCGTGCCGACTGCAGATCGAATCTACGTCGAGGCAGAGACAGAACTAGGGACAGAAATAGAAGCGGATGCGGAAACGGAAACGGAAACAGAAGCAGGAACCGAATCCAACTCCGAAACCGAATCCGAGAGCTAGGGATACCTGATCCGACTACTCCTCTCGGTCGACCACGAACTCCGTGAACGTATTGAGCCGCTCGGTCGTCTCCGCGTCCAACTCGAGGTCAGCAATTTCTGCGCGCGCTTCGGCGGCGAGGCCGAGGGCCTGTTCGCGGGCGTACTCGATGCTCCCTGCATCCTCGAGAATCGAAAGCGCCTCGAGAACCTCCGCGTCGGTGTTGGTCTCGGCTTCCAGAATCTCCTGGAGTCGCGTGGCCTTCGCGGGTTCGCTCTCCTCTATTGCGTGGATGACGAGCAGAGTCTTTTTCCCCTCGCGAACGTCGTTGCCGAACGCTTTGCCGAACTCACCGGCGCGGCCGAGGGAGTTCTCGATATCTAAGATATCGTCGCCGATCTGGAAGGCGACCGCAGTGAGTTCGGTGTAGGTTGCGACGGCCTCCTCGACGTGGGCGGGCTGGTCGGTGATGATCGCCGCGAGTCGGGCGACAATGCGACCGAGACAGCCGGTCTTGCAGGCACACATCTCGAGGTACTGCGCCAGCGTGATGCGGACCTCGCGTTCGTTGTGCCAGCAGATGTCCATCCCCTGGCCGAGGTGGGTCCGGTTGAGTTCGTCCATCAGCATCTCGTAGGCCGCCAGTCGCTGCTCGGCCGGCAGGTCGCCGGGGTTCTCCCGCAGAATCTTCAGCGGCAGGAAGTAGAGCGCATTGCCGGCGTTCAGCGCGACGTCACGCCCATAGATGTGGTGCAGAGCCGGTTCGCCGCGGCGCTTTACCGCCCGATCTTCGACATCGTCAACGATGATGGTCCCGTTGTGCAAAATTTCGGGAATACAGGCGTAGGGCATGTACTCGGTCGGATCTTCACCGAATCCCTCGATGAAGACCAGAAAGAGCACTGCACGCCATCGTTTCCCACCTCGGTCAAGCAAGTCCCAGAGCGGGTCCGACAGCGCCCGCTGGATGCCGTCTGGATCGTACTCGTACGTTGGCTCGCCGAAGAACGACTCGAGGTAGTCGGTGTCGATCTCCCGCGGCACGAGGTCGGCAATCGCCTCGTCTACGGCCGGCCGCCACTCGGCAAGCGTCTCCCGCATACACACCCCGAGTGCGAGCGGGGTAAAAAAGATTCTCAGTTCGCACTGAATGTCCAGTTTTCGGATTAGATAGCCGACAGTAGGGAACCACGTTCCGGCACAGTCATCGCCGAACGGTACAGTTACACGCCCCCAGTGAGTCCCCTATCCCATACCCATGACTACCTGGATCAGTGACGTGTTCACCAGCGATGTCGGTTGGACGCACCTCGAACACTTAGTCAACATCAGCAACCGAATGGCTGGCAGCGACGGCGAACGCGAGGCCGCCGAACTGACTCGCGACGCCCTCGCCGAGGCCGGCGCACGAAACGCCCGTCTCGAACCCTTTGACATTCAGGGCTGGGCCCGCGGCGACAGTGCCGTCGTCGCGCCCGAAACGGCGGACCGAGACGCCGAGGAACTCGAGTGCATCGCGCTCCCGCGAAGCCCGAGCGACGAGGCGACGGCAGAACTCGTCGACCTCGGCTACGGGCTGCCGGAAGACTTCGAGGAAGCAACTCTCGAGGGCAAGATCGCGATGGTCCGCAGCGACATTCCAGAGTACTACGAGCGCTACATTCACCGCCGGGAGAAGTACTACCACGCGGTCGATCAGGGTGCCGTCGGCTTCGTCTACCGCAATCACGTCGAGGGCTGTCTCCCACCGACGGGTAGCGTCGGCACCAAGGACGACCCAATCGGCGACATTCCAGCGGTCGGCGTCTCGAGTGAGGTCGGCGCGCGGCTGGCTCGGCGGTACGACGGCGAGGAGATTGCTGTCTCCGTTGAGGCGGACATTGACGACGCAACGAGTCAGAATATTCACGCCGAACTCGGCCCCGAAACAGACGAGCGCGTGCTCGTGACGAGCCACGTCGACGCACACGATATCGCAGAGGGTGCCCTCGACAACGGCGCTGGCACCGCGATGGTCGTCGAACTCGCGAACGCACTCGCCGCACGTGAGGACGAACTCGAGACGCGCGTCGAGTTCGTCGCCTACGGCGCGGAGGAGGTCGGCCTTGTCGGCTCTGGCTACCACGCCGAGCAGGCAGACCACGACTCCATCAAGGCCATCGTCAACAACGACGGCGTCGTCCGCGGTCGCACGCTTTCGCTGACGACCCACGGCTTCCCCGAACTCGAGGCCGCCGCAGAGGAGATCGCAGAGCGCCACGGCCACCCGATCGAGACGGTGCCACAGCTCGGCCCGCACAGCGACCACTGGCCGTTCGTCCAGTGGGGCGTCCCCGGCTACCACGTGATGTCGACCTCCAACGAGGTCGGCCGCGGCTGGGGCCACACCTTTGCCGACACGCTGGAGAAACTCGAGAAGCGAACGCTGCGCGAGCAGGCCATCCTCCTCACGGATCTGACTGTCGACCTCGCGGCCGCAGACCAAACGATCGAGCACCGTGAGCCAGAAGCAATCGCCGCCGATCTGGAGGCACAGGACCTCGCCGAGGGGAGCAAGATTACCGGCGACTGGCCGTACGACGACTAACCAGACAACTGTCCCGTTGTGCGGACGGACCCTACGCTTTTGCACCCGCCGCGCGAACGAGATGGCATGAGCGACGGGGACGACGGCACACAATCCGACCACGACGAACCAGTCGTCGGCGTCGTCAATCCTACCAACTCAGTTTCGAGGCCAACAGCGGACGGTGGCGAACGCGAGTCGGTTGACAGTGCACTCGAGTCCACCCTCTCTACACACGACGCCACACTAGCAGTCGACACCGAGGCCGCCCCCGTTCTGGACGCCGATCCAGTGGTCGTCGTTGCAGTCGGTGAGTCTGCCCTCTCGGAAACCGCACGTGAGAGCGTCACGACCGATCTGCAACCGGCGATTCTGTCGGTCGGCCCGATTCCCGGCCTCAGCACCGTCACCGAGGAAAGCCTCCCTGACGCGCTCGCAGCTATCCTCGCGGGGGAGTCCGAGACCACGCGCTGTGAGCGACCGGTACTCGAGTGCACTGCCACTCTAGCCGACGAGTCTGAGACGACCGTTCGGGCCCTGCTCGACCTCACACTCACTGCCGCCGAACCCGCTGCAATCTCCGAATTTTCGGTTCGAAGCCGGGGGGAGTCGGTCGGCTCCGTCCGCGCGGACGGCATCGTTGTCGCGACAGCACTTGGAACGCACGGCTATACAGATGCACTCGAGTCCCCGCGGCTCTCGCCCGCGGTCGATGCTGTGGCCGTAGTTCCGATTAGTCCGTTTTCGACGAGTTCTCGGCAGTGGGTTCTCCCGCCCGATGAGGTCGTGCTGACGGTTGATCGGGACGAGCAGCCCGTCGCGTTGATCGCCGACGATCGGTCGGTGGGTCGCGTTTCGATTGAGACACCAATCACAGTGTCGATAGCAGGGACAGTGTCGGTTTTGTGCGTGCCTGAGACGTCTCTGTGAACTGGGTTACGGGATCGAGACAGCGATGTCGTGAGTCAGTGTGGGGAGCTGATAGAGGGATCAGGCGGGTACTCGACTCTGTCGCACAGACCGAAAAACCGCGAAACGATTCGAAACGTGTACGACCGCCGGGAATTGCGCTGGCCCAGTGCTGTAGTAGTCGGATCCGATCTCGATCGGCCGGCCCGGGAGCACGGAACGCGGGGTCGCCCGCCCGCTGCACTCGCCCAAATCAGCCTGATCGCGTCCCGTTTGTGGCCGTCAGTGGCTGTGACGTGGCTGCTTAGCTGTTGTACGGTTCTTCGTCGCGGTGGTGGTCCGGGTTGGCGTTTCCGAGCGCGTCCGCCTCGCGCTCGTCGGATTTGTGCTCGATATCCTGGCGGCGTTCCTCTTCGTCACGACGCTTTCGTGCCTCCTTTTCTTCCTCGGTTAGCTCTTCTTCCTCCGCGTCGTCTTCATCCTCGGTATCTTCGTGTGCCAGTTCGACATCTCGCCCATGTTCGTCCTTCCCGGTCCTGTCGGTCTGGCCGGTTTCCTCTGGGTCGTCAACCATACTGATCCCGTCCATGGCTATCACGGGCCGCTGAAAAGACGTTTGGCTTGCGTGGGTCATGCTGGCACTCGAATCGTCCGCACTGTGGCCACACGGCCACCTATTGCGTTACCAAGGTTCGCCCGACGCCAGGTCGATCTCGCTGTCACCTTTCTCCGACGGGCAGATATCCGCGAGCACGCAGTCGCTGCAGTCCGGATTGCGGGCCGTACAGGTCGCCCGCCCGTGGTCGATACAGAGGTGAGTGAACTGCTGCCAGTACCCCTCTGGGACGAGGTCCATCAGTTCCTGTTCGATCGGTTCGGGGTACTCTTCCTCCGTGAGTCCCAGCCGACGCGAGAGTCGCTGGACGTGCGTGTCCACGACGATACCTTCGACCACGTCGTGACCGTGCTGGAGCACCACGTTCGCCGTCTTGCGGCCGACGCCCGACAGCTCGGTGAGTTCGTCCATCGTGTCGGGCACCTCGCCATCGTGCTCCTCGAGGATCATCTCACAGGAGTCCTTGATGTACCCCGCCTTGCTGTTGTAGTAGGTGATCGAGCTCAGATCCTCGGCAAGCTCGTCCTGCGGTGCGTTGGCGTAGTCCGCCGGCCCGTCGTACTTCTCGAAGAGATGCTTCGTTTCCTTGTTCACCCGTTCGTCGGTACACTGCGCCGAGAGGATCACGGCGATCAGTAACTCGAGTCGATTCGCGTAGCGAAGCGAGATCGTCGAGTCGGGGTAAGCCTCCTCGAGTCGGTCGACGAGTTCTTCGGCCTGTTCCGTGCGGCTCTCGAGCGGGGTTCCCATGCAGCGTTCGTTGCGAGAGCGACCATTTGAGGTGTTCGGTTCGCATCGAGACTGTCGCCCGCTCGCGTGGAGAGCAGTTCGGCTACCAGTCCGATAGCGAGTCCATAGAACCGTTGTCGTGCGTCCAACTGACATGGGGTATTAATATCTCACGTAGGAGGGTTGGTCACTGACCACGAAGAGTCGCCGATCGCAGCCACGCTCGCGGTAGCCAACGTGACGATTCGTTGGGCAGTTGGCGTGGAGGCCCTGGCTGCTGTCCGCCGGTCCGATTCCCACCCGCAGACGGAGATAACGATGGCATCACAAAATGAGACTCCCCCGTCGGATGGTCCGTCGACACCGTCCGATACCGACGTTCTCGAGGCGTTGCTGACCGAACTCCGCGACGACCAACACGACGACCAGCGAGCGGCGCTTCGACGTGCGCTCGTTCGTGAGGACGGTGACGATGACGATAACGGGGCCAGTGAGGACGTCGGTGATAGCGACGGCGACGGCGGCGACGGCGGCGACGACGACAGCGACGGTAATACATCCGATAGCGAAGCTACTGCGGCGATAGCTGCTACTGACGCTACAACTGCCACGGATTCTACCACCACCGACAGCGCTGACCAGCACTCCGCCGACACCCCGCTCGAACTCGACAGCCTGCACACCGATCTCGAAGCAATCCGAACCGACGTTGAGCACTTACAATCCGACATCGAAGATCTGAGCGCAGCCGACGATGTCCTCCGGCAACGAATCAATGGGACGCTCCAACCACACCTCGACTCGGTCGCTGATCGGCTCGAAGCCCTCGACACAGAACTGGAACACCATCGAGCCGAAACGGCCACGCAACAGGCCGAACTCGAGGCTACTCGTAACGACCTCGAACAGTCTCTCGACGACTTCGAATCCAGCACCGAAGTGCACGACGAACGGCTCGACAACCTCGAATCCACCGCCGAGGCGCACGACGAACAGCTCACTGATCTTGAGACGCGACTCGACACGATCGAAACCGCACTCGAGTCCGAAACAAATTCGCTGGCGACGCGACTCGACGAAACCGAGGTGCGGCTCAAACGCGAACTCCTTCTGGTCCGGTCGACGGTCTCCGGAGAGATCGACCGCATCGACGAGGACCTCGAAACGGTCGAGTTGCGACTGGGTGAACTCGAGGGAGAGTGTGTGGCTGCAAAAGAATGGCGCGAGTCACTACAGGATGCGATCCGGTAGCTGGCGGGCACCGTCGCGCTTGCCCTTGAGCCCGATCGGTAACACCTGCTAGCAGCCGCTACGACGCGCCGGGGGGCTACTGATACTCGCCAGTGGCACACCAATCGGATGCCGTGAACTTTAAGCGGCCATCATCCGCCTATCCGGGTATGAAGGCGACCGCGATGGCCCACCCCATCCAGGGGCTGGTCAAATATCACGGGATGCGCGACGATATCGAGCGACTCCCGTATCACGACAGTATCAGCGTCTGTACGGCCCCGAGCCACACCCGAACCACCGTCGAGTTCTCGATGGACTACGACGAAGACACCTACGTCGTCGACGGCGAGGAACTCGAGGGCCGCGCGGCCGAGCGCGTCGACGCTGTCGTCGAGAAGGCACGGGATATGTCCGATGCGGCACACACGGTCTACCCGGTCCGACTCGAGAGCGAGAACAGTTTCCCGACGAACGTCGGTCTTGGCTCCTCATCCTCGGGCTTCGCCGCGGCGGCGATGGCGCTGGCTGAGGCGGCCGAACTCGACGCCGACCGACCAACCGTCTCGACGATCGCACGCGTCGGCTCGGCTTCAGCCGCCCGTGCGGTGACCGGCGCGTTCTCGCAGCTTCACACCGGGCTGAACGACGAAGACTGTCGCTCCGAGCGCCTGCCGAGTAACCTCCACGAGGATCTGAAGATCATCGTCGGACTCGTGCCCTACCACAAGGAGACCGAAGACGCGCACGATGAGGCCGCCGACAGTCACATGTTCCAGGCCCGCAACGCCCACATCCACGGCCAGATTGCCGAGATGCGTGACGCGCTTCGCAACGACGAGTTCGACGACGTGTTCGAACTCGCTGAGCACGACTCGCTCTCGCTCGCGGCGACGACGATGACCGGCCCCGAGGGCTGGGTCTACTGGCAGCCGGCCACGCTCGCGATCTTCAACCGCGTGCGCGAACTCCGCGAGGAAGAGGACATCCCGGTCTACTTCTCGACGGACACGGGCGCGAGCGTCTACGTCAACACGACCGAAGAGCACGCCGAGTTCGTCGAAGAGGAGATCGCTGACTGCGGTGTCTCGACGACGATATGGGACGTCGGCGGCCCAGCTCGCCTGCTCGACGAGGACGAGCACCTGTTCTGAGAGCAGTTGGTTCGCTCTTTCGAGGCCCGTACGGGTGTTCTGAGTGGCTCTGTGCCGTTCTGAATCAGCGGGAGAAGCAAGAAGCGGCTGGTTCACACACCAGACGCGGCTCACGTCGCTGCATCGAGTCGGACGAGCGCGATGCACGCGATGCTGTCGTCCTCCTGCGTCGGTGCAGGAACGGTCAGCTCTGCCGCGTACAGTCCCGGTTCAAGTTCGGGATCGTCTCGAACGGCAGTGACTGCGTCGACGAGCGACCACGTCTGCGTCTCGCCAGCAGGGACAGTTATGGTACCATTCCCGGCTCGGTCCTGCTGAATGTCGTGCCAACCCGCTCCTGTATTGGTGCGAATATGCCAACTGTACGGATTAAACGTTAGTTCGCTAGCAGAGTCATTACGAAGTGTCAGAGAGATCTCCGTCTCGGGTACCCCATCGGCCACGGTACTGCGCTTTGGATGTAACTCGAGAGACACCGCGGCCGAATCCGGATCGACAGTGTGAGAGCAGACGACACTCTCACGGTCTGTTTCATACGGTGGGCACGGCTGTGTCCTGGTATCGGGGATTTGAGGGTCCGTTCCGTCTCCGGATTCTGGTGAGTCGGAACGTTGTCCCGAATCGCCAGTGGGGAGAGGGGCGCTGAGACAGCCAACAGTACCGAGGACGGTTCCAGTGCCAACGTGTGCGAGAACGCGGCGGCGATGCATACTGAACGTCACAGTGTCGATTTGTAAAGAGATAATTGAAGGTGAAAGAATGATTTGAGCGATTCACACGGCGCTCGTGTTGGCGTTTGTGTTTGTGTTCGTGAACGCGTTCGTTTGGTCCACGCGTTCGTTTGGTCCCCAGTATTTGGGCGCGGGGAACCTACATCGGGTATGCACGTCGTCGTCCTCGGTGGCGGCTACGCGGGCCTGACGCTAACCCGCGAACTCGAGAAGCGAGTGCCCACAGATGCGAATCTCGAACTCACCCTGGTTAACGACTCGCCGGACCACCTCGTCCAGCACGAACTCCACCGTGTACTCCGCCGGCCCGAACTGGCGAACGCGATCACCGTCTCGCTCCCGTCCGTCCTCGATCGGGCAACCGTCCGCGTAGCGCGTGTCGAGGCTATCGACCGTGAGCGACAGACCATCAGACTCTCCGATGGCACGCTCTCCTACGATATCGCGGCCGTCTGTCTCGGCGCACAGACTGCCACCCACGGACTCGAGGGCGTCCGCGAACACGCGATTCCGTTCAAACGACTCACCGATGCGTTTGCCGTCCGGACACGAGCGCGAGAGGCGTTGCGCGAGCACGACGAACCACAGTTTGTCGTCTGCGGTGCCGGCCTCTCGGGTATCCAGGTCGCCGGCGAACTCGCCGCACTCGTTCGCGAGCGTCACGGATCGAACGCAACCGCTGTGCCATCTGTCACCCTTCTCGAACAACTCGACACCGTCGCCCCACAGTTCGACTCTCACTTTCAGCGCGCGGTGACAGCCGCACTCGAGTCCGCCGGCGTCACAGTCCGGACTGGGACAGCCGTTACTCGAGTGACGCCGTCGGCGGTGGGACTCGAGTCCGATGAGCAACTCCCGGCGGAGTGCGTCGTCTGGACGGGTGGAATCCGCGGGACGGACGCCCTCGGCCGGGAACGGCCGACGGTCGGACCGGCGTTAGAACTCGACGAGCGGACGTTTCTACTCGGTGACGCGGCGCGGATGGCTGACGCGGAGGGTGAGGCGGTTCCGGCGAGTGCCCAGAGTGCGATTCAAGCAGCGCAGGCGCTCGCGCCGACGATTGCGCATCTCGCGAGCGAGGATCGTGATGCGAGCGAGGAACGCAACCGGAACAGTGGCGAGAAGCCCGTGTTGGCTTCGACGTCCGTGAACTTCGCGTTCGACTCACCGGGCTGGGTTGTCAGCGTGGGTGACGACGCAGTCGCGCAGGTTGGATCGAGCGTGCTTACTGGCCGCGGTGCGCGGCTGCTCAAGATCGGTGTCAGGCTTCGGTATCTCGCCGCGATCGGCGCGACTGATCGGGCAGCGGTACTTGCACGCGAGGAGGTCAATCACCGACTGCCGTTCGAATTTGATCGCGAGTCGTAGCGCTGGGGTGGGAAAGAGGGGGTCCAGATCGAAACGGAACGGAATAAAACTGAACGGGGTGATACACTGTCGATTCGACCGTCGGTCCCAGTAGGTGAAGTGGGTCGACGAACACGTGCGGGTCGGTCGTCGGGTATCAGGCCTAGGTGTCCGATGTCAGGCACAACCTACCGGACGCCAGCTGTGGCGGCTGTGTCCGGTGTGATCCGTCGCGTGGATCGTGGTGGTGTGGATGGTGTGGCTGCATCGCCGACACCGCACGGTTGATTCGACTTTGCAAGACCGCAAGACCACGACCGCAAGACGGTCATCTGTATCGCGATCGACAGCAGCTATGCGCCGATGTCGAACCGCGAGCGTCGTCTCCCGACGGCTGTTGCTCCCGTGTGGGATCTACCGTGTCTGCCGCCGGGGCGGACCGGGTGCGTTCGTGTTGGGTCATATTTCGTCACCCCAATCACGACAACCAGCGATAGCCGGATTATTATAGACCATCTAAGCGGTGTCTCTCGATCCACCTCTCAAACCGCGTTTTCGATTCCCTCACCACCTTTCAGCTGCGATTCTCCCGAAGAGAAAACCGTTCGATTCACGAAACAGTCCGTCAGCGCACTCAGATTCGCACTATCGCGACGAGCGCGATTTGCTGGATCAGTACCGGAACAAGGACCAGAAGCAGACCCCGCACTGGAACCGAATCAGAAGCAGATCGAACACGAACGCTATGCTCAGGTCCAGCGGTCCAGCCCAGTCTGTGTCACACTCTCCTCGATCCGCTCGAACCCGCGTGCGACCTCGTCGGCATCTACGCCCCACTCGTCGGTCACGTACTCCCGCGCCGCCTCCATGTCCGGGTCCAACGTCGTCTCGAACTCATACTCGTCCGTCACGTTCGGCTCCCGGAAGAGCGCCCGCACGCGGTCGCCGTACTCGAGTGTCTCGCCGCGCGCTTCGAGCACGCTCCAGAGGTCGCCGTGCTCAGAGATTGCCGACAGCGCAGTTTTCGGGCCGATTCCCGAGATGCCCTCGTTGAAGTCCGTTCCGATGAGGATAGCCGCGTCGATGAGTTGCTCGAGTGTGAGATCGTGGTGGTCCAGTGTGGCCTCGAGATCCATCAGTTCGGGATCGCCCTTGCTCGTGAGTTGTCGGAGGGTGTAGGGCGACCCGAACAGCAGTGCGTCGTAGTCCTCGGAGCCGACGTAGTCTGCGTCACCACGCCGGACCATATGGGCGGCCTGCGCTTCGCCCTCAGCGGGTGCTTCGACGATCGGCACGTCGAGCAATCGGAGGAGTTCGCGGCTGGTCTCCTGAATCGTCGGCGTCAGTCGCTGCGTACGCGACTCGAGTTGGGCGATGGCGACCTCGTCGCCTTCCTCGCGGGCGGTCTCGAGTTGCGCCTCGTACGTCTGGCGCTGCTCACGGCGTGATTCGATCTCATCTTCTTTGAGTTCAGAGGGGCCACCGTCGAAGACCATGACCGGCGTCACGTCGTTCTCGAAGAACTTGGGGAGCCCCTGGACGATGCCAATCAGGTTGGCGACCTCGGTGCCGTCCGTGGTTGTGTACTTCGAGCTGTTGGTCCACTTGACGGTCGTCGTCAGGTACCGGTAGAGCCAGTTGTGCGCGTCGACGGCGACGACACCCTCGATTTCAGAGAACGGCGTTTCCTTGATGACGGCGATGTCGCGTAAAGCAGCGTTTCCCATTGGGCCACTATTGGTACGTCCGGGATTTGAATTGTCCCCTCTTGCTCTCGTCGTCGACGGCTGTTGCGTGCTACCGGTCCGGCGGCTCGCTGCCGACTCGCGACTCGAGAAAGTCTGTCTCCTCCGTGGAAAGGTCTCGGTCTCGAAACTCGTCGAGACCCGCCTGGTACGTGTCTCGTTCGCGCTTGGCTCCCGTTGGGTCGTTCTCACTAGCTGTAGATGATTGGTACTCGAGTACCAGTTCAGCGATTCCCGTCGTTTCGCCAGTGTAGGCGAAGCCAGCGCGGTAGAGTGCCTCGTAGGCGAATGGGTTGTTGACTGCGATTCGGACGCGTTCGTAGCCGCGTTCGGCGGCGTGGTCGCGGACGAGCGAGACGAGTTCGGGGCCGATCCCCTCGCCGCGGCGGTCGTGGGCAACAGTAACGTATCGGAGCCACAGCGTTCGCTCGTCGGTGCGATCCTCGTTGAACGCGATGGCTGCGACGATTGTTTCGCCGTCACGGGCGACTGCCTTGCCGGTGTTCGTCATGACGAACTTGCCGGCGTAGCTGAACCGTTTGTGATCGAGTGGCAGCTTCGGGCCGTCGGGTGGCCACCCGAGCAGTTCGTACGACAGATCCGGAGACACGGGTTGGAGTCGCTTGGGCGGAGGGAAACTAATAGCCGTCGTCCAGTCGATGTCAGTGGTCGGTTATCGCACTCGAGTGCAGGTCGCCAGAGCGTGGATGTCACGTTTGCCGGCGGACGTGACACGTGCCGGACAAACCATTATAGCACCTGTTGTGGTACAATGGCTTCACTATGAGCGCAGAGTCCGATACACAGTCGACAGTCGGTATCGAGACCTCGATTGGCTGGCCGGTCGGTGGCGCAGTCGGTGGTGCAGTCGGGGCACTCGCCTTCGGTGCACTCATCTGGCTTTTCGACCCAGAGGTCGTCTCAGCGGCGATCCCCGGAATATACGGGCTAGATCCTGTCTCTTATACACATCT
>NZ_AOIN01000055.1 GCF_000337135.1 Natrialba chahannaoensis JCM 10990 | reverse complement strand
GATAGAGCCTCATCAGACGTGTTTTAGAGTGAGTTCGTAAGACGACGTTACGGTTCAGTTGGCGGTAGTAACCCTTGGCTTGGCCGCGTGTGTAGTGACCGGTGTCCCATGCTCCTCATTAGTTACTATGCTCACTACACTACATAATGAGTAGCTCCATAGCTAATGTTGACTTCATGGCTACTCTTGTGGGCATAGGTGCTAATATCCAAGTGTCTGGTTTCCGTAAAGCTAGGTATGGGATAATACAGAGCCGTCATGACAGCGACAGACCGTGAACGGATTACCGGCGAAGCTGACATCCAGACAGCAAGCGGTACGAGGCCGCGAGTCGGATTTGAAAGCGAATTGAAGAACTGGAGCAGGATGCTGAAATTCTAGAGGAATACCACCCTGATTTGTACGAAGAGCTTCTGGAGGCGGTTTGTGACGAGTGAGCGACGAGAACCAAATAGAACTTTACTACTGCACATGCGATGAGTTCGTTGATACTGACTGGTTTCCAGACGACCCCTACTGGCGAGTCCTTCGGATCACGGTGTTGTTCGTCGAAGGAATGCGCGGACCGGGATTTGAACCCGGGCCATGAGCTTGGAAGGCTCAGGTCCTACCACTAGACCATCCGCGCTCACTCCCTGATTTTGGCTCCATGTTTAAGGCGCTTCCGTTTCGGAGTCACCGCCTGCCAGCGATTGGCGCGCTGTCCTCCGGCGAATCACTCCCCGACCCACTCACACATCCGACCCAGCAGCGCCAGCAACGACTGCATAACAGTTGCCGCTCGAGACCTCCCACTCGAGTACCGCTAGCGAACTCGCTGCCAGATCCTGCTCGAACTCCTCGGGGGTGTAGATGTGGTAGAAGCGGTCGACGGTGTCGCCGCCGGGGAGGGTCCACTCGACCGTGGTGTCGAAGCCGGTGCCGTCGGCGGTGTCGATTTCGTCTTCGTCGAAGCGGTCGTGGGCGGTCGACCAGGCGCTGACGAGCGCGCGGCCATCGGGACTGGGGGCGAGTACGCGACCAAGTTCGTCGAGGCTGGCCTGGCGAGCAGCCTGTGTGGGGAGGTGGTGGAGTGTCGCGACGTAGACGGCGGCCGAAATTGCGTTCGCTGCAAGGGGGAGTTCGGCGGCGTCGCCCTGGCAGAGATCGACGGCGAACTCGCGCTCCTGTGCCCGTTCGCGTCCGGTTTCGAGGAGGCCACGGCTGACGTCCACCCCGAGGACGTGGTCGAAGTGGCCGGTGTCGGCGAGCAGTTCGGCGTGCCGGCAGTTGCCACAGCCGAGGTCGAGTCCAATGGGAGGCATCTCGGTTCTACTGTTTGTCCGAGCGTGGTCACCGACGGTGTCTGCGACGAACGACTCGACTTCGGGCCAGGCGTACTCCCGGGTCTTCGCGAAGTGCGTCGCGATCTGATCGTAGGTATCACGAACGGCTGCGCGGTCGGCCCGGTCCTGCGAGCGGTCGTGGGGAGCGGCCATTGTCCGATGTCGTCGATGAGTGCGCAAAAAGCGTTCGCAACAGGGTGGAACATTCAAAGGTGACGATCTTGTTCCGAAGAGACTCTTGAATACGTGTTTGTCAAGTGCAATGATGACCCGTGCGTTACGTTCATACGATGGGAGCGCTAACCGATGACTACGGAATGAGGCGCGAGCACTTCACGTTACATGTCAGTAATGTCGACTGGGTCGAAACAGGCGAGGAACCGAGCAAACCCTCGGTATCGATCGACTTCACCGGCCCAGCGGCGATGCTTCGCGAGCGCCTTACTGGCCCCAGTGACGAGGTTCTCGAGGCGGGCGAGACCGATGTTGCCCTCCGGCTACAGGAGCCACTCGACGAAGACGCCGCTGGCGTCGTGAGCGTCACGAATCGAATTACTGGCGACTTCATCCTCGAGTTGAACGAAGAAGCAGACGACGTGCTTAGATTTATTCAGGCTGCACGAGGCTACGGTGAGCAGGCCAACGACGATGACGGGCGCTACGAGGTAGAAATCAGGCTTGAGGGCGAGCCGTTCGTTGGCTACGACAAACGAACGTTCCTCGTCTACGACGACGAGGGGAGCCTGCTGCGCCAGCACAGTCTGATCCCGAGCGGCGTCGAACTGTGACGTTCGATTGTCTCTTTCTGATCTCAGCGGACTCTCTTCGTTCGTCTCACTCGGTTGGAACGGACCGGCAATTATAAGTTGTTTAGGCTCCCCTAAACTGAATGTGTCCCGGCTGCTGCCGGATGTCGACAATGGGGAATGGACAACTACTTTCCACGACGACTGAGGAGACTGCACGGACACAGACACCGACACCAACACCAGTCGCCGACGACGTCGTGCTGGAACTCGACGGGATCGGGAAATGTTACGGCTCTGAGACCGTCATCACAGACCTCTCGTTGTCCGTTCATGACGGCGAAATTCTCACCCTGCTCGGCCCCTCCGGCTGCGGCAAAACCACGACGCTTCGGCTGATCGCTGGGCTCGAAGAACCCGACGCTGGCCACGTGCAACTCCAGGAGGCCACCGTCGCAGGCAACGGACAGTTTGTCCAGCCAGAAGAACGCGGCGTCGGCGTCGTCTTTCAGGAATTCGCGCTGTTTCCACACATGTCCGCCCGAGAAAATATTGCCTTCGGGCTTCAGGAGTGGCAAAGCGACGAACGCGACGCCCGCGTCACGGAGCTACTCGAGATGGTCGGGCTCGCAGACCACGGAGACCACTATCCGAACGAGCTGTCAGGCGGCCAGCAACAACGGATCGCGCTGGCGCGCTCACTTGCGCCGGAGCCAGAGATGCTGTTGCTCGACGAACCGTTCTCGAATCTCGATGTGGACCTGCGCGTCGAGATGCGCGAGGAGGTTCGTCGGATTATCAAGGAAGCTGGTGTAACGGCGATTTCGGTCACGCACGATCAGGAGGAGGCGCTTTCGATTTCAGACCGTGTCGCGGTAATGAACGACGGCCAGATCGAGCAGATTGATACGCCAGAACGCGTCTTCCAGCAACCCAAATCACGCTTCGTTGCGGGCTTTCTTGGCCACGCGAGTTTCCTCTCGGGAGAGGTTCACGGCGATCACGTTGAGACCGCGCTCGGGCGCGTGCTGCGAGATGACGTCAACGGGCTCGCACACCAGTACGATGGAACCGGTATCGATCTCCTCGTCCGACCGGACGATGTGACGGCGCTGCCGGCGGCAGACGGCGAGGCGAACGGCTGCGTCGTCTACCGGCGCTACCTCGGACCAACAGTTCTCTACCGCGTTGAACTCGATACTGGTGAGACGATCGAGTGCATGCACAACCACTCGGACCAGATCGATCTGGATGAACGGGTTGCGGTGCGTGTCACGGCTGACCACGAGTTGGCCTGGTTCCCCGCAGACCAGCGTGATCGTGCACCGGCGACGGCAGCCGACTGACGGCACCGATTGTTGCTGTTGATTGTCACGTTCGCCAGTCACAGTAGTGCGACTCACCCGTGAACCACCACTGGGTCAAGTCCGAGGCACTCGGCCTGCACACCTTGTAGAAGTCCGTTCCACCCGCGCCTGGCTTGTATACCCACTAATAGCTACTTTTGCGACTGCAAAGCACACAACCCTTAAGCCGAAACCGTACGTACCCGTGGACATGCACAAGGATGAACTCCTCGAACTCCACGAAGAACTCGTCGTCATTATGGAGTACTTCGAAGAGCGCGAGGAGGTCGACGAGGGCCTCTTCGAGCCGTACCACCAGCTCGACGTCGACCCCTCGCACGTCCATAAATCGAAGAGCGAACACAAACACGCGGTCTTCGTCCTCGGAAACGCCCTTGCAAAGGGAATGAGCGAAGACGAGTTCTCGAGTGCCGGCCGAATTGGCAAGCGCATGAAAGAACTCGCCGAGGATGCCGAATCGAAAATCTAGGCGAAACGTATTTGTTGCACTTGCCGCTTGTTGAACTATGGACCCGCGCACGCAAGAGCGCGTCGAGCAGTGGGATTCTCGTCCGTTCAGCGGTGGTTTCGATGACCTGTCTACTCTCGCTGACAGCGACTTTTCGGGAGCCGTCGCTGCCGCTGGCGCGTGGCTGTTTATGCTTAACGGCCGCGTTGTCGGCATCGTTGACGGCGAGATAACAGATTTCGAGGGCGCAAGCGGCACCGCCTATCGGGCACCACATCCCTCGTTGCCGTTGCTCTCCGTCATGGAAGAGCGCGGCGGCGACGTACAGGCGAAGTACTATACCAACGAGACACCGCTCCGAGAGGTCGACCAGACGCTCCAGGACGGGTCGTTCACGGGCTACATCGAACTGAGCGAGAACGTTCTCAGTGGGGATTACTACGCTGTTTACTACGGCGGCCGACGGATGGCCGCAGCCTACATCGGCAACGCCGAGCGCCTGCTCACCGGCGACGAGGCGTTCGAACGAGCTGACGACGAGGTCGGGATCTATCAGGTCATGAATGTCGATATCGACGTGACTGATATTCCGGGTGCGGGTGCGAGTGCGACTGCCAGTGAGCAGGCAGGAACATCCAAACCTAGCCCAGCGGCCGACGCTACCGCCGATACAGGGGAAGAGACTGGCACTGACAATACAACCGATAGCTCCGACACCACGACTGACTCCGCGACACGAGCGGAGCCAAGCGTCGATCCAACCGAATCTGCAATCGACCAGCTCGACGTGTCCGGGTCCGGTGGAAGAACGGGGACAGAAACGGGAGCAACCGCAGGAACCGAAGCAGACGTGGCTGCGGACGAAGACACAGACCCAACCCTCGCGACGGATTTAACCTCAGTATCCGGCACCGGCACCGATACCGACACCAGCACCGATATCGACTCCAAACCAGACTCCGAGCCACAGTCCACCTCTGAATCCGGCATCACGACTGACGACTCGAGTTCGATCGTCGACGAGGAGTCGGACGGGCCAGCAGGGATCACTGCGCCGACGGAGACCGATACCGACGAGTCCGCAGATCCGACGGACGCCGTCGTGGATTCCTCGGCCGGGACAGACACGGGGGAAACTGCGGATGAAAGTCAGTCGGGGCTCTCGTCGACTCCCGATCCGGAAACGGTCGAAGCGGCCGCGGAGGAACTCGATCAGAGCGATATCTCCTGGATCGAAGACGACGCTGACGAGGCCAATGGCGCTGGCGCGTCAGAGGCGACGCCGGCACCGCCCGCGCCCGACCACGTTGGGGCCGACTCGGATTCGGTAACGGCTGACGATGGCGCTGACGGGCGGGAAGTCGAAGCCGATACTGAGACCGACACAGACACTGATGGGCGAGAAGGTGAAGGTGAAGGTGAAGGCGAAGGCGAAGCGGACGGCGAACTCGACCAACAACTCGAAGCCGAAGAAGCCTGGCGCGAAACCAGATCGATCCCCTCGATCGATCCCGACAACTCAGCGGCGGACGGCGCGCGGAAGGCTGGTCCCTCGGGTGGGGCGAACAGTCGGTCTCGTTCGGGCTCGCAGTCTCGGTCGCAGTCGGAGAGTGGCTCTGATGCTGGCAGTGCTGCTGGTTCCAGTTCCAATTCCAATTCCAATTCTCGTTCCACCCCACAATCCGCATCGACCACAGACTCACAAAACGAACAGACGACCCAGTCGACGACTACACCATCGCAATCACGGCCAGCCAGCGACCAACACAAACGGTCCACCGACGCGAACCGAAACGTCACAGCCAACGGTGGCGACGACGCACACAAGCGCAATCTCGCTCAGTATACCCGTCGAATCGAGGAACTCGAGCAAAAACACAACGCGCTCGCAGAGAAGGCAAGAGAGCTCAAGAGCGAACGCGACGAGCTCCGTGCCGAAAATCAGCAACTGACGAGCACTGTCGACTCGCTTCGCACACAGATCAGTGAACTCGAGTCCGAACTCGAGCAGGCGCGTGCTGGGGGCAGTGCCCAGTCTGGATCCGGATCCAGTGCCGGGTTCGACGACGAGACACATCTTTCGCCGACAGAAGCGCTCTCGGGAACGAACCTCTTCGTGCGCTATGACTCCAAGAGCCAGCCGACACTCGAGACGGCACACGATGGCGCAGCAGATCGCAACGAGGTTGCCTCGAACCTGCGGCTCGAACACCATACCGAGTTCGAGGCAGACAGTGTTGCCGTCGACGGCCAGCCGTACGAGGCCTACCTCGAGGACACGATCGAGTTCACGTTCGTCGACTGGCTCACCGAGATGGTGCTCTACGAGATTCGCGATACTGGCAACGCGGATGCTCTTGCGGACCTCTACGACGCCATTCCGCGCATCGACCGTGCCGAACTCGGGGCGACGATCTCACTCGCGGACGACGATACCGAAGACGTCCCCGACGAGGTCACCTTCGATGTCGTTGCGTTCGACAAGATGGGGAATCCGCTCATTCTGGCGACGCTCAACGACTCGCGTGAACCGGCGAGCCAGGAACTACTCGAGGAGCTCGAGGTTGCGGCTTCGGCGGTCAAAGCGAACTATCCGGATCTCGCAGCGGCGGTTGCGGTTACCTCAAGCTACTTCGAGCCGGGGGCACTCGAGGTGACAGAGGAGGCGACGAGTAGCGGATTCCTGAGCCGTGGCTCGAAGCTCAGTTACGTGAACCTCTCGCGCAAGAGTGGCTATCACCTCTGTCTGGTGGAGTCACGCAGCGAAGGGTTCCACATGAACGTGCCTGAGTTGTAAGGGGTATTGATCGTCGGCGGGAGAGGGGGTGAGCGCGGCCGGGGTTTCCGCGGTTCGTTTCGCTACTTGTGCTCTTTCCGTATTCCCGTTTTCTGGGTCCCTTTTGTCCCCCGTTTCCAGTTCTCTGTTTTCGGTTCCCGTCTTCCGTTCTTACGTCCCGATAGTCGCGTGGACCGTGCGAGTACTACCGATGCAGGTCACAACGCGCGCAGGCGTCGCTCCGCCCGCACTGTGTCGTGAGAAGTAAAGACAGATCAGTGTGGTTCCATCGACCGAGACGGGTAGAGGAGTGGAGGGCAACGGCGTAACATAGCCGCTGTCCGTCTCCGAAGGTCTGGTTCGGTGAAACCCGCAGGTGATCTGTTCGATCGAGTTGATCCGAGAGCAGTCTCTGGACTCGTCCCGTTGGAGCCGGTTAGCCTTCGACTTCAGCGACGTCTTCGATCTTCATGCCGTCGAGCTTGTCGACGATGTCGTCAATCTTGCCGTCGAGTTCGTCGACGAATTCGACGGTACGTTCGGTCTTGATCGCACCCTGGCTGGATGGCTCGATGAGGTTCTCCTCTTCGAGGACACGCAGCGAGTAGCGAACCTTGTGGTGTGGGTAGCCGGTCTCGTTGGACATCTTCACGATACCGATTGGTTCGTTTTCGATGACCATCTTCAGGACCTGCAGATGTCGTTCGAGCATATCGACTTCCTTCTCAAGTCGGTCTATCATGGCATTTGTTAACTTGTCTTTGTACCCTTTAAAAGTTACTCTCCAAGATGGAGACGTCCACTCTCAACTCAGTTCTCGTTGTTGCCAGTAGTTAACGCTTCCGCTTGTGACGGTATGCGATGAACGATTATGACGGTACACGGCAGTTTACGGCCGGTTCTGAACCGAAAACGTTCGGCCGCCTATCGCGGGGTGGCTGGGCGGGAAGTCTCACAGCGTTCGACATGTGTGATTCGTGGACAGCTATCGGCGGCCAAACACGCGTATTCGTGTCCAATACTCCATAGAAAGTATGCACAGGGCTGTATATGTCACTCACCAATCCCAGGGGATACCCCCACCGATACCGTAATCTGTTTATCGGACCGGCAAGAATCCGCCGCTGTTATGACCGTCACAATCGTCGGGGCACAACTCGGCGACGAAGGCAAGGGCGGCGTCGTCGACCTCTACGGCGACACCGCTGACGTCGTGGCCCGCTATCAGGGCGGCGACAACGCCGGACACACCGTCGTCCACGACGGCGAGAAGTACAAACTCTCACTCGTACCGTCGGGTGCCGTCCGCGGAAAGGTCGGCGTTCTCGGCAACGGCTGCGTGATCAACCCACGAACGCTGTTCGACGAAATCGAGACGCTCCAGAAGAAAGGACTCGATCCAGACGTGCGGGTCGCAGAACGCGCCCACGTCATCCTGCCGTTCCACCGCGTCCTCGACGGCATCGAGGAGGACGTCAAGAGCGAAGACGACCAGGAAGTCGGCACGACCGGTCGTGGCATCGGCCCAACCTACGAAGACAAAGCCGGCCGCCGCGGCGTTCGCATCGGCGACCTGCTCGACCCCGAGGTACTCCGGGACCGACTCGAGTACGTCGTGCCACAGAAGCGCGCGCTCATCGAGGAGGTCTACGGCGCTGACGTTTCGGACCTCGACGATCCGGACGCGTTCGATGTTGACGCGCTCTTCGAGGAGTACCGCGAGATCGGGGAGCGCCTCGCCGAGCAGAATATGACCGTCAACGCCAGTGCGTTCCTCACGGACGCGATGGCTGATGGCGAGACTGTCATGTTCGAGGGTGCACAGGGGACCATCATCGACATCGACCACGGGAACTATCCCTACGTCACGTCCTCGAATCCGACCGCGGGCGGCGCAGCAGTCGGCACGGGCCTCAGCCCCAACGTCATCGCAGACGGCGAGATCATCGGCATCGTCAAGGGGTACCTCACGCGCGTCGGGAGCGGCCCGCTGCCGACCGAACTCGGCGGCGTCGAAGGTGATACGCCCGGGTACGACAAGCAGGGAGACGGCGAGAACGAGGAACTTGCGACGTACATTCGCGAGGAGGGTGGCGAGTATGGGACTGTCACTGGTCGCCCACGCCGCGTCGGCTGGCTCGACATGCCGATGTTGCGCCACTCCGCGCGCGTCAACGGCTTCACCGGCCTCACGATCAATCACATCGACGTGCTCGCCGGTCTAGACGAAGTAAAAATCGGCCACAGCTACGAGTTAGACGGCGAGGAACTGCTCGCGATGCCCCCGACGACTGAGGAGTGGGGGCGCTGTGAGGCGACGTTCAAGACGTTCGACGGCTGGGACGACGTCGACTGGGCCGCCGTCGCCGAGGAAGGGTACGACGCGATCCCCGAGAACGCACGGACGTATCTCGAGTACATCAGCGACGAACTCGACGCGCCGATCTACGCAGTTGGTGTGGGACCAGGCCGTGAGGAGACTGTCGTCGTCGAGACGCCGACGACCGCGGAGTAGCGCGATACTGGCGCGGTCGTGACCGTGACCGTAACCGTGACTGCGACTACAATCACAATCGCACTCACGGTTACGATCGCGACTCCGTTCACATTCGCGTTCGCAATTGCAACCCGCGCACTACGACATCGGATACAACAACTGTTTTTGCTCCTCTGGCCAGTAGAACTCGCCGTTGTAGTAGATTGGCCGAACCGTGTTCGTGATGTACTCGTTGAGTTCCGCTGGGGCGACCTCGTGTGTGATCGTCGCTGGAATCAGTCGCTTGTGTTCGGGTCGGCTGCCGCGCCAGTGTGCCCCGACGGGATCGACCGGGAACGGGACGGAAAGGCCCCGAATCGCACCGCCATCGGTCTCCTGTAGCGACTGGATCTCCGATGGCTGCCACTTCGCGACGAAGCGGTGCGTCCCGTCACCGACGACCACACCACCCGAGCTATTCGTCTGTACGGTCGCACAGGTGTGGGCCGTTGCGAGGCTCTGCCCGTAGAGGAGCAGTTCGCCGACGGTCGTCGTCACCGTTATGTCGCGCTCGGACGCCGCCGTCTGGTATCCCGCCACGCCGGCGATGCTCCCGGTCTCGATCAGTTTCCGCGCGACGCCAACTGCGTTCGTTGCGTCGAGTTGGAACAACCCGACCTCGTTGGTTGGCAGCGCCGACGACGACAGGACGCCGTCCGTACACGCGAATCCGACACCGTCGTCGTCGCAGTCCCCGATGTAGTGCAGGAAATCAGCCCCGGCCGCAAACACGTCCGCGAGTTCGACCCGCGTTGGATCGTCGACCCGTTCGACGCGCGGAGAGACCGCGTCCGACCGACGACGGTACGTATCGACGATGTGCTCGCGCGCGGATTCAGGGATGTGCTCGGTCGCGAAGATGACGACGACGCGTCGCTCGTCGGACTGCTGTTCGAGATCCGAGAGCCGATTCTCGTAGGCCTCCGGATGAGCGACGAACGGCGAGCAGTTCGCTGTGGATTGGTGAGACTGAGACTCAGATGATGACCCAAACGCAGACGCAGATGAAGATGAAGATGACGACGCCGATACAGACGAAAGCGAAAGTCGAGGCCCATCCACAGCACACTCGTCATCCTCACCACCACGCTCCGGGTCCGCAAGCACACCGTGAATTCGCTGTCGCACCGCGAGCCGATCATCAAGTGGCCCTCTCTCACTCTGGCTACTCTCCAGGTCCTGCTCGAGAACATCCGCCACCGCTGGCACCGACTGTAAGTTCCCGGCCACTCCAGGCGACTCGGCCGACGGCGCGGAATCACCACTCCCACTCGAGTCCACTGGCGTCTCGATCGCCGCCATATCGTAGAGCAGGTGTGGCAACACGCCGACATGGGCGGTCGTCGGTGACACCGTCATCCGGTAGGGCCAGCGCGGGAGGATCTCGTCGATCGGCTGGTCCGGGAACGAGAGATACGTCTGCACTCGCTCCGCAATCGACATCCCGGGACAC
Organism: Natrialba chahannaoensis JCM 10990; assembly: GCF_000337135.1. Taxonomy (GTDB): domain Archaea; phylum Halobacteriota; class Halobacteria; order Halobacteriales; family Natrialbaceae; genus Natrialba; species Natrialba chahannaoensis. The sequence continues at coordinate 35,430 of NZ_AOIN01000055.1, read as the reverse complement.
CCAGAGAGATCGATCCCCGACGCCGTCAGCGCATCGTACTCGAGTACCGTCAGTTCCGTCGGCTCGATCCACGAGACGAGCAAGTCGAGGAAGAACGTGCGCCGCAGAAGCGAGCGGACGGACGGTGCGAACGCGGAGCCGGCCTCGAATTCGTGATGAAGGTCGAGCGACGGTGCGCGCAACAGCGGTGCGCTTTCGTCCTCGTCGAGTGTGGCTTGGGCTGTCGTTCGAACGCGAGCACTGAGGTAGTACGCGAGTGGTGCTGCGATGAAGAGCGCCGAGCGGTCGGGTGGAACGACAAGTTCGAGCTCTGTGTCGGGTGTTTCCTCGCGAACTGCCGGTGGGACGTGCGTATCCGTCACCGCGGGGTCGATCTCGAGCAGCGGCGGGTAGCCCCGGTAGTTTCGGTGGGCCCGGTCTTCGGTCGTGGTTTCGATCGACACAGAGAGGTGTGAGAGGGCGGTGGCGATGCCGTCCGGTGTTGGTCTGACTTTAATTTTTTCGCGCGGATAGTCGACAGGTGATTTGAATCCGAACGTGACTCGCGTGGGGTGTTCGAACGAGATCGTCAGTGGCCCGCGGCATCGGTTTTTGACGCTCGCTGGTGCGTCGAATCGCAGCCGAACGAAGAGGTTCGAGTCGAACCGGCAGACGTACGCACCGTTGCGCAGGGAAAACTCCTGGTCGCCTGCCTCAACGGAGATGCGTGTATTGGTGGTGTCTGTGTCCGCGTTCGTTGTCGTGTTGGTGTTCGCGTTCGCGTTCGCGTCCGCGTCCACGGATCTGTCCGTGCTCGGGTCTGTGCCTGTGTCTGTGCCCCTGTCCCCGTTTTCGACGCCGACTCTGTCGTCGAGTGCAGTGTCTGAGCCAGGTGCTGTGTCGTCAACGCGCCTGATATCGACCATGTTCAGCAGATCATACCGGATCTCGGAGACACGGCCGGTGATGGCTGCATCGATCGGTTCGTCGAACGTGTGTTGATTCTCAAGACGATCCCAGCCAACCAGTCCGAACGAGTTCGTGTTGCCGGCGATGTCCTGGGCCTGCAACGTTGTTCCGCGCACCGTAATCGTCACGGGATCGGTGGCAGTCGTGTCGGTCATCGCCATCCCTCAAGTTGGTGTCTGGTGAGTTCCCAGTCGAATTCGTGTTCGGACCCATCATCCTGTTCATCCACGCCCGCGCCCGCGCTCGCACCCTCGCCGGACTGGTGTTCATGCTCGAACGGGGGTTCGAATTCGTGACCCGTCTCGGCGTCGTCTTCCTGGAGACGACAGTCGGTAAACTCGAACCGTGCACCGGTGTCTTCTCCGTTTTTGCCGTCGCTGTCAGTCGACGAAACCTCGACCGTCCAGCCATGTTCGGTCGCGATCTGCTCGACGATTGCCAATCCGAGCCCGGTGTTCTCGGCCGCACCGGTGTGACCGGACTCGAAAATGTCCTCGTGGCGCTCGGCCGGGATTCCAGGTCCATCGTCTTCGACTGCGAATCCCCCCGCCAGACCAGTGACCCGAACCGTAGCGTCGTGGCCGGCGTGTTCGACCGCGTTTCGAAAGAGGTTCTCGAACAGTCGCAACAACCGCGTCCGGTCGGCCTTGATTCGCAACTGACTCGTCGCCTCGAGCGACGCCGCGGCGGTTTCGACGTTGTCCCAGCCAGCCGTTGCGACTGTGTCGAGGTCAACTGGTTCGGGATTGGTGACTGCCTCACCCTTGGCCATCGTCAGTACGTCCTCGATCAATCGCGCCATGCGGTTGTGTGCGTCTTCGATCTCCTCGAGTGCAGGCTGGATGTCACTCGAGGCATCCTCGAGTGCAATGTCGAGATAGCCCTCAGCGACGTTGAGAGGGTTTCGAAGGTCGTGGCTGACGATACTCGCGAACTGATCGAGACGCTCGTTCTTACGTTCAAGTTCGCGCTCCCGGAGTTTGAGTTCGGTCAGGTCGGTGTAGATCAGATAGCCGCGGGTCGTCCCGTCGTTGGTTGCGACCGGAATATTCCGGAGCAAGAGCGGGCGCGGTCCGTCCGCGGTTTCGCGAACGACTTCGACATCGGCACGTTCGGACAGTTCGGTTTCGACGAGTTGCGTCTGCCTGTAGCCCGCCGGTGGTGTCCCAGCGCCAGCGGGCTCGTGATGTGGTGGCGTTCCCGCTGGAGCAGCCGCCGCGTCCGTCGGTTTGCTCACTACCGGTTCGAGGAGTTCCGTTAGCGGTTCGCCGACCACAGCCTCGGCGTCGTACCCGAACACCCGGATAAACGTCGAGTTGACCGCGTCGACCACGTGCACCCCATCCTCGAGATGGTACTGGAGTGCCGCATCGGGAACGTTCTCGAACAGCGCCGCGAACTGATCGCGCTCCGTCTCGAGTGCACTCTCGTAGCTGACTCGATTTCGGGCGCTCGTCACCGTTGCGACGAACAACTCGCCGAGGTGGCGGTCACCCTCCGAAAAGGCGTCCGGCTCGGTTGCATGAAACTGAACGACGCCGCCGTCCTCGAGTGGGATCGAAAGCACAGATCGAAAGGCGTCGCTTGTTGGTTTGGCATCGGTGTGTGTCGTCAGATTGCCGATGACGTGGGTTTCGTTCTCACGGTGGGTTTTGCCGGCGATACCGGCGTCAGCAGCGAGTGGTGTCGCAGGGAACAACCGCGTTGCGTAGCTCGCTTGCGGCTCGAAGACGCCGTCTTCGACCGTGCAGATGATGGCTGTGTCGAACTCGAGTACGCGGTCGGCTGCACGAAGGGCGTGGGTGTACACCTCTGTCACTGAATCAAGTGCGTCGAGTTCGGATGCGAGACGACCAAGTTCGGCGACGCTATCTACGAGAGCGGAAGAGGGCATCTGTCGAAGTCACCTCAAAACGGCGCTCGAATGCATTGGTACTGTGATGCACAGTGTCGTATTTATGTTCACTGGTAGTGACCGAGCTACGCCGACGGTTCCCGAAGCCTTTTGCTGTCTGCGATATGCCTTCCAAGTATGAAGGAGTCGTTGCTTGATATCCTGCGCTGCCCGCTCGACAAGCACGAACTGGAACTCGAAGATGCGACGTACGATGAGAGTGTCGATGGCGATTCAGACGACGGCGAGGACGCAGCCGAAGTCGTCGACGGAACGCTCGTCTGCTCCGAGTGTGGTGAGCGCTACCCGATCGAGGACGGCATTCCGAACCTGCTCCCGCCAGACATGCAAGAGGAGTCGCCCGCGTAAGTTCGACGGAACGCAAGTAGGCACGACCGTGTCAAACGACGGAAACTACTTGTAACTGGCACCAGACCACTACCTGTATCTGTACCGTGACTGGATCCGAATCCACACCGTCGTACGAGAACGAGTCGTTGGCCAGTAACACGCAGGGAACGGCCGGCTCGCAAGCCCGCGACAGTGGTGTACCCACCGGAACGATAACGGTGCTGCCGGTCCACGTCGACCGCAAACAGGAGGACGCCCTCTCACCCGAACGTAACGCAATCGAGACCAACTCCTCGTTCGTCGTCGAACTCCACGGGCAGGGCTCGCCAGCACACGTCCACTGCCGACTCAGCGGCGACATCGCACACGTCGCCTCGCTTCGGACACCCAACTATTACATCGAACCCGACGCCGTAACGCCGGTTCCCATCGACATTACCGCCGACGGACTCGACCAGCCAGTCTGCGGGGAACTCGAGTTACTCACCGGCTACGGGTCGGAGTCGGTTTCGATCACGGTGACGGTGACACCACCGCCGAAAGGGGTTGACGTTGACGAGTCACTCGCTGCACCAGCACGCTCAGCGGACGACGAACAGCCGACGCTCGTCGAGGAGATAACGACGCAACTCGGGATTAAAACGGATCTTGGGGTACTCGCCGTAATTGGTCTGGGAATCTTCGCGCTCGCGCTGGCCGTCGCGGTCACCTCTGCAGTCGGTGGGCCCGTTGCGACGATTGGTGTTGGAATCGTTTTTGCTGGTGTCGCGGTTGCATTGTTCTTGCTGTACTGGTAAGCATGCCAGTTGTTGTGAATACGATTTCTTTATTCATGGAACCGAGTGATGTTTAGTCGCCGATTCGCCCGTCATCGTTCGGATATCTCACTCCGTTGTTTCGCTGTTCTTCTCTGAGTTCTTACACTGGTCTGACCGCGGTTCGACCGACTTCACTCGAAGATCTCCGAAGCCGTATTTCGAGTGACTGCCGACCCGGAGGATGCCGTCTTTCCTGAAATTCGCGTTGGCCTCGCCAGGGTGACAGGCCGTCCCGCCGTACTCCTGAACGGTCTCTTCCATCCCGTGGCGAAGCCACCCCGAGAGCGGGAACGCCGGAATGATCCCGCCGATCTGGTTCTGTGGGTCGTCGTCCTCGTAATTACCGTTGCTGGCGTGATGTCGATCGGTCATGATGCTGTCGCCGACCACAAGTAGATCGGTCTGAACCCGGATGAACACGTCGCGGTCGATGTCCTCAATCATGATGACCGATCACCTCGGTCATCCCTTCGCGGTCAACTCGCTGGGCGATACTCACGGCGGCACTTCGGTCGCGGCACACGGTGCCGACGGGGCAATCCTCAGTTGTACACTCCAGCGTGTCGTTCTCGGGGCGACCAAGATCGCCACAGACGTGGCACTGCTGGGTCGTGTACTTCGGATTGACGTACGTCACGGGAATTCTGACCTCCTGTGCTTTCAGTGCAACCGCTTGCTGGAGGGCCGGGAGCAACCACGTCCCGACATCGTCGACCGTGCGTCGTTCCCACAGTGTCGCCTCGCAGAACGATAGATCCTCGAGCACGAGCGTCGGCGCGGGAAACTTCTGGGCGTAGCGAACGGCGCGGACAGCGGCATCGTAGACCTGCGGTCGGATCTGGTGCCAGAGTGCCGCGAACAGCTGAGTCTGCCCGTCTGTGGTGTCGAATTTCGCGCCTTGGAGTGCTTGCATCGCCTCGACGAGGGTTTCGTGGCGCTTTCGAACGTGATCGCCCTCGATCACGAGCGATGCCTCCAAGTCGCCGTTTGTCGGGGCCGCAGCGACGAGGTTCTTCACCCCGACATCCACACCGACCGGCGTGGGTTCCAGTGTTCGGTCTCGGGAAGTCGTCGTAGGGAGTGGTGTGCTGCTCATAGGCTGTTCACCCACTCTTTGCGGTCAGACGGAACGTAGGCCACAGTCTTGTCGAGCGTCTCCTCGAGTACGGTGGCTGTCCGGAAGGCGTCGAGATTCAGTGACTCAATTATCGACCCGTCCTCCGCGCGGACGTGCCAGATATTCGTCGTTTGGGCGGCGTCGACTTGGCTGATCAGAACCAAATCCTGGTACTCGAGAGCGACACCGTGGGGATACGCACCCTCCATCACCTGCGTGAGAAAGTCGAACGTCGAGTATGAGGCGTCCTCATGAGGTACGATCACGTCCGTCGGTTCGGGGAGACTCATCGTGACCCCTCCTTGCTGTAACGGTACCCGTCACGGTGGTGATTGTGGCGGCACGTTGCTTCGACGTCCCAGCAAGTGCATCGGACACGCCTCTTGTTGGTAGTGCGATCGTCTTCGTTCGCGTCGCTGCCGGAATTCTGAAGTCCGGCGGACGTCTTCATTGACATAGGTTCTCTGGCCATTTCCGAGAACCCGAGGCGTCGGTGCCTTCAACACCGGTCGCCTTCTGCGACGTGCCTCGTGTTCTCAACTACACCTACAACCGGGTACTACTTAGAATTTATGCTTAGCAAAATGCTCGACCGTATGCTAAGAAAATCATTAGGCGTATGGCTGAGAATTATGTCCTGTGAAGTAGAACGGCAGAACACACGATGGTCAACGAAAACTACGAACCGAATGATCGGGAGGAAGACGTCCTCAAGCAGTTCAAAGAGGGACGTGACTCCGGCGACCCGTGGGGGCGTGTGAACCCTCTCTACTTGCGAGAACACTCTGAGTTGGACAAAGGGCAGGTGGAGTACGCACTCCGGAACCTGAAGAACGCCGGATGGGTGGAGCAACTGAATCGAGGTGGGCTCTACGAACTGGTCGAAGACCCTCGGGAGGAGGAAGATGAGTGAAATAGAGTGTCCATCTTGCAACGAAGACTGGTTCGATTCCGAAGCTTCGATGCCACAACACCATGTGCAAGTGCACGACGAGAGTCTGGTTCAGACGCTCACATTCGTGTGCGAATGGTGTGGGGATGAGTTTGAGCGCACTGATACTCAAGCAGATGGTGCCCGCTTTTGCTCACAAGAGTGTAGTGCAGAGTGGCGAAGATACCGACATTGAAGTTCATCACCTCAGACCACGGTCAGCAGGTGTCCCCTGACAAAGCGGAAAATCTCGTTATACTGTGCTCAAACAGAACCAGTAGGATCAAACAAAGTCAGCAACAGAACGGGGATCGCGCGTCGCGGCTCCTGCTTCGTCAGTTGGATTCAGCTTCGGACTCGGTCTCAGACTGCTCTCGCATCGCAAGCCCACCCTCGTCCGAGAACCGTTTCGCCCGCAGGTATCGCGCGCGGTAGCGGTTCGCCCCATCGTTGACGTCTGCCTCACGAATCTCGTCCGTTCTGTCGTCCGCAACCGCGTCGATTAGTTCCTCGAGTTGGTTGCGCTCGGTCGGTGTCAGTTCCAGTTCGTACGTCCGCTCGGATTCGGATTCGGCGATAGCCCACTTGCGCGCGGCGGCAACAACGAGCGAGCACGGCTCCCGGCAGGGGAACGGCCCGTCACCGCCATTGGCGTCGAGTTCGTCGCCGTCCTCGTACTCCCACTCACGCCGGCGGAGACACTGGGAGTCGACACAGCAGGCTTCGGCCATCCAGTCGACGGCCTCGCGGGGGAGTTCGGAGACGACCTCGTAGATCCCACTCTGGCGGTCTGCGGTCTCGGTCCAGTGGTCGATGTCCAGGTTGCCCTCGCGCTCGCGGTGCCAGTTGGCAATCGTCGCCGGGTAGAAGAAGCCGACGGCGTCGACGAGCTCCTCGCCCGAGAGCCCGGTAAATGCCCAGCCGGTCTCGAGCGTCGGCGCAGTCTTCAGCGGCCGGTACCGGCCGTCCTCGTCGTAGGTAGCGATCTCGCGTGCCTCACCCGGGTCGTCGTACACCGTGAGATCGGCAATGTCCGTACCAGCATCTGCGACGTGCCAGAGGTCGTAGACGCGTTCGCCGTCAGAATGGTCGACATCCGCGAAGCGAGCAGTGATGCAGAGTTGCCCCCACTCGCGATCGATGCCATCCTGCAGGGCAGCGTAACGGTCCGGGACGGAAAGCGTTCGGTCCTGTTTCTGTCCCTGTTCGGCTCCGCGTTCATCGCCATTCCCACCTTGAGTCCCCGCCGAAACCGAAAGCGACGCATGCTCACACCAGCGCAGGAACGCCCGCCGGGCAGTTCCCTCGCCACCAACCGTCTCCTGCCAGTAGTGCCAGTTCGTTACGTACGCCGCGACACTCTCGAGTTCGTCGCCAGCGAGCAGGGACTCAAGTGCACCCGCGTTGAGACTGGATTGTGCGATGTCGGCGGCGTCGATCGTGAGCGTGAATTCATCGTCTGCGTCTCGTGTGACTCGGAGACCGTCGAAGGCAACGGTGGGGTCCTGACCTGTTGTCTCGCTCTCTTCGGCAGCCGTAAGCGTACTCAGTAACCGCTGTGTGGCGCTCGTCGACTCGTCATCCATCCCCATCTTAGTCACCCGCCTGGCTGTGTCGACTGGCATCACCGTCAGCACCGTTCGCTGGGCTCGTGATTTGACGAACGCGGTCGATCGCGTCGCCGAGTTCTGCACCCGCGTCGGCGGCGCGCTCCAGAAGGACGTCGGCCATCAGGCCCTCGGTGCCGACTGCGCCGGCGTACCAGATGCGGTGGCCGTCGACCTCGGCGGGGACGTCCCAGCCGAGACGGTAATCCTCGGTGAGTCCCATGTCCTCGGGGATGTCCTCCTGCGTGTGGTAGCCGTCGGCGATAAAGAGGGGCACAACAACGATGTCGTCGCTCTCGAAGAACTCCGTCACGTCGTCCACCTCCGGTTCCTCGTCCATGAACACCGCCTTGACCTCGTCGAAGCGATCTCGCTTGCGGATGCGTTCGGTGTGGTACTCGATTGCTTTTGCCGAGTTCTCGTTGCGCTCGGTGCCGTGACCGACCACCGCGAGGCCGAAGCCCTCGCCCACGTCAGGGTCGTCGGTGACACTTTCGGCGCGCTGGACGATCACGTCCGTCATCGCGTCGTGCGTACCGACCGGGCCGCAGTAGTGAATCGTCTTGCCGACATCCTCAGCCTCGAGGGTAACCTGTGAGGCGCTCGTGCCGTCTGACTCCCACTTGTCGGGCTCCCAGCCACCGAGGCGGAGCTCTCGCGGGATGACCTGCTCGGTGAAGTAGCCCTCGCTGATAAACAGCGGGACGACGAACACCTCGTCGGACTCGAGTGTGCGGATCACCTCACGGAAGTGCGGTTCCTCCTTCCAGAACGCCTCGCGAACCTCGTCGAACGCGCCCGTCTCGCGGATCGTGTCCGCGTGGGCGTACGTCGGCGTCGAGGCATCCGGATTCAGGTGCGAGCCGTGTGCCGCGATGACCAGCGCTTGCATGTCCATTCGTTAGGAGGGGGATGGTTTATTCACTTCGTTGTTTCTGTCGAACCGGGAACTCGGACTCGGGAATTGGAAAGAAGATGTTTGACATCGAAAATCAATATTTAGGATTGGTAGTCCGGTTGTCCACTCGCTTCTGTTCGACGTCCACTACCCGTCCGTTCCGCTCACGGATGGCGAGGCAGCGATCACAGTTCCCACGTTTCAGACTACAACGCACAAAGAGCCGAGCAGCTCAAGAGCTCTCAAACCGTTAGTTCGGCACCCCTCAAATGTTAGCCCAAGAGCCTCACATCGTCAGCTGTGTCCGCGCCTCACACGTCGTCCCCCGCGCCTGCAACTCCGCAACGACGGTGAATTCACCCGACTGTGGCTCTTCCCACTCCGCCTCGTAGGTCGTCTCTTCGTCCGGATCGAGTTCATCGGCACTCAGCATCTGGGCGAACATCCGCCCGTCCGTGTAGCGCCAGACCTCTCGGCCCTCGTCCTGAACGACGAACTCTGCCTTGCAGGCGTCCGAAAACCGCAGCGTTTCTGTCTTTGTGCCCTCATTTCGCACCGTAAACGCGAGCGTGACGGCATCCGGTCCCGTCGCGCCCGACGATACTGTCGCGTCGAGTTCTCCATCGAGTGCCATACGTCCGCATCTCCCCCACGGCCCATAATTGTTCGTCCGGGTGACCGGTAAGACGAACCTGTATTGGCGGTGAACTCGAGTACGCGCGCCACTCGAGTCGGGCCCGTTCGTAACGACAGCGAGGAGTATATTTGCCCCCACCACCAACGAATGCGCGTGCAAGTGGTCGGCTACGAGCCGAGCGGCCGCGGTTCGGCTCTCCTCCTCGCAGACGGCGACGCTGACGGCAACGACATCGAGCACCGGCCACTCGAGTCCGGCGACGAACTGACCTACGCGCTCGGTGAGCGCCACTGCGCGGGCACCATCGGCGAGGCCGGCCACATCGCCTGCGACCGCGCGTCGGCACCGTACTGTGAGTTCCACACGAGTACCTGGGTCTGTGCCCGCTGTACGGGTACCTGCCTGAAGGACGAGATGGACTGCTACGAGGAGCACGCGGTCTACATCGCCGCCTTCGCCCCCGATACGTTCAAGGTTGGCGTCACCCGAAGCTGGCGGCTCGAAACGCGCCTCCGCGAGCAGGGAGCCGACCGAGCGGCGCATATCCACACCGTCTCGAACGGGAAGATCGCCCGCGAAATCGAGGCCGAAATCGCAGAGTGGCTCGTCGACCGCGTCCGTACCGGCCCGAAGATCGCCGCCCTCGCGAGCAGCGTCGACGAGGACGCCTGGAACGACGTGCTTGCAGAGTTCGAGGTCATCGAGCGCTTCGAGTTCGACTACGAATTCGAACCCGTACTCGAGTCCCGGCCGGTTCGGGAGACAATCGTGTCGGGCACGGTTCGCGGTGTGAAGGGGCGAATTCTCGTGGTCGAGAAGGGTGGGACGACCTACGCGGTCGACATGCGTGATCTGGTCGGCTACGAACTCGAGGACGGCGAGACAGAGCGGGAGTTGCAGTCGTCGCTTGGCTCGTTCGGCTGACAGGGGTGTGTTCTCCGTTCTCGGGAGCCAGTTCTTAGCTGTCGACCAGCGACGCCGTTCGTACGACCGTCGCGAACTCACCATCTAGCTGTGCCAGCGCCGTTCTGTGCATCGTCTCCGCGTCGAACTCCTCGCCGTCGAACGTCCGATCAAACGTCGCGGTCGCGTCGGCGGCCAGGTGGACATCGAAGCCACGGTTTTCGGCCATCCGCGTCGTCGTCGAGACGCAGTGATCCGTCGTCAGTCCGGCGACGACAAGCGATTCGATGTTGCGCTCGCGCAGCCAGGACTCGAGTGCGGTGTCGACGAACGCGCCGTTGACTGACTTGGCGAACGTCTGCTCGTCGTCGCGCGGTTCGAGGGCGGGTTTGAACGCGAATCCAGGCTGGTCGCGCCGAAGTGGTGACGCTGCCTCTGTTGAAGCGTGGCGGACGTGAACGACGGGGCGCTTCGTCTCGCGCCAGTGTGTGAGCAACTCGGCGGCTCGATCCTCAGCGTTGGGATTGTTTCGTGTGCCCCAGGCGGAGTCGTCGAAGCCCGTCTGGAAGTCGACGAGGACGAGTGCAGCGTCGTCCAGGTCTGTGTCGGTTGGGGGTGACGAGGTAGCCGCGTCGGTCATGACAACCTCGCTGCCGGCTTCGGATGGTCCCGCGTGACGGTGATCGGACACTCGGTGGGCGCTTGTTCCTCATCCGAGGAGAGCATGTACTGGGGCCACTCCCGGTCGCCGTCGACGCCCCAGTCGCCGAGATCAGCATGCGGGCAGACGCCGTCGTACTCTTCGAGACGGTCCTGGATCACGTCGCGGGCGCGTTGACCGGCCTCGTACTCTGCAGTAACGTTCAAATTCTCGAACAGCGCCCGCGGCTGGAAGGTGATCTCGAGGCCGATCGGACAGTAGCGACTCTTCCGGGTGTCGTAGAACGGTGCCCGACAGGTCGGGAACATCGGCTCGCCGCCCAGACAGAACTCCCAATGCTTGTCGTCGGGATCCGTCGGAATGTCCTCGGGCCAAGGCTCTGGATCGTGCAGGTGCAGCGTCTGCAGAATGTGCCAGAGCGCGTCGTGATACTCGCGCTCCGAAAGCGGGTCCTCGGGCGGCTTGAAGAACGTGACGAGCGACGCGCGTCCCGCGTGGTCCTGGTAGACATCGAGGTACTCGAGTACCCGATCGCGCAGGGTCAACAGGGCGTTGGCATCGCTCATCGACGGGACGGCGGTGTACAGCGGCTCGCCCGCGGCGACCGATTCCGCGCCGAAGAAGCAGGGAAACGGCGAGTTGTTTCGTTCGCCGAGCAGCCCCTCCTGAAAGGAGTCCCAGTGGTCGGCGACCCACTGCGGTGTTTCACCGGCCTGGACGCGCCGGTCGAGCGTTTCTTGATCCATCAGTGATTGACTGCCTCGCTCGTTCATGAGAGATGTCGCCGTTGGTCGGGCCTCAGGAGCGAGCGGCGAAAACGGTGCCGATTCAGGAAGGTGTGGCGTGGGTGCCGTCTATGTTCGGTTCGTCTCTTTTTCGTCTCCCGTCTCGCTGTTATCGGCGGTGACAGTGACAATCTGGTCACCCGTCTCGAGTGTCGCGCTCTCGAGTATCCGTGCGCGCAGGCCGCCGCGGTGGACGAGCGCGTCGCGGACGCCCTCGCGTTCGAGATGGCGCTCGAGATACGAACACGGCTCGCAGAGTTCAATCCCCTCGCAGACGGCGTTACCGACGCGAAAGCGGTTGCCGACGAGGTGGTTCAGTGCAACGTCAGCCGTCGTGACGTTTCGCCGGTGGACGCCGGGTTCGAGGTCGATATCGTAGTCTTGTTCGACGGCGGCGAGCGTCTCGCGCTCGATGAGCGTGAGATCGCTGCCCTCGCAGTTCTCGAACGTTCCCTCAGCGGTGTAGTAGCGATCGCCCGCGAGCCCGCGGCCGGCCACGGCCTCAACGCGTTCAACTGACTCTAACGGCGCGCCCTGTTCGGGGGCAATGTGAATCGCGTGAATCCGTCCGGTCATACGGTCGCTCTGGCGTTGAACTGAGATAGTCGTTGGGTTTGCGAAGCGACAGGTTGGGTTGGTTCTTGACCGCGTCCCCGTGAGGCGAGGAAGGATACGTCAACGACCCCGAAAACATGGCAATCCTTTTCCGCGGCGGTCAAGAATCCGAGGATATGACGGACGAAACCGAACCAGACAACGGTAGCGACGGCGGCGACGAGGGTGAAGAGAGCGAAGAGAAATCCTTCCGAGAGCGCGTCGAGGAAATCCGCGAGAAACGCGCCGAAGAAGGTGACGGCGAGGGTGAGCCCCCAGAGAGTCCGTTCGGTGGCGGCGGCCCCGGCGGGATGGGCGGCGGCGGAAACCCGTTCGCACAGATGATGGGCGGTATGATGGGTGGCGGCCCAGGCGGTCCGGGCGGCATGGGCGGTGGCCCAGGCGGCAGCGAGGAGGTCGGCAACGAGGAACTCGTCCGCGAAGTTCGCCAACTGCGCGACGAGATGCGCGACCAGACTCGCGCACTCAAGCGGATCGCTGACGCGCTCGAAGACAACTAACGTCGTAGCTGTTGACTGCTGAGCACCGTCGGTGCTCAGTTCTCACAGTTCATTTTCGCACTCCGTCACCCAGAGCCGTCGAGTTCCTGCCATGGCCAACAGCACTGTCGCAGCGGTTAGGCACGCTCTGGTTCGGGATCCGAACCCGTTTCAGACTCTGGCTCCGAGTCCGAGTCCGAGTGTGAGTGTGACTTCGACGTTGACTCCGACGGGGGTGTCTTAGGAAAGCCAGCGTTCGCGCCCGTGTTTGTATCTGCGCCCGTACTCGTACTCGAGTCCCGAAGCGACGCGACCCACGCCGTGAACGACCAACGGCCGACCAGGACGTGCGCGAGCGCGACGCAAATGTAGGCAAGGACGATTCCCGCGGCCACGTCGATGGCCCAGTGGATACCCAGGTACATCGTCGAGATCGCGATCGAGACACCAAGGCCTGTCGCGAGGAGGAACCACTTCGGATAGATCGCTCGGGTTCGGAAGGCCAGGAACATCACAGTCGCCGCGAGCGAGGTGTGCAGCGATGGGAAGACGTTCGTGTTCCGGTTGACCTGCCGCGTGAGGTGCTGGTACTGGGGATACGTATCGTACAGCAGCGCGTCCACCAGTTCCGGCATCATGTTTCGCGGCCCGTAGGCGACGATGAAGACGTAGAGTCCCAGCCCCAGCACGTAGTTCAGCGTGTACGCCGTCAGGAGCTCGCGCAGCGGGCGCGTATTCGAGAGCGCGAAGTAGGCGATAACGGGGAAGACGAGCAAGAAGACGTAGCCGTAGATGTAGATGAACGAGAAGTACGCCGTAATCGCTGGCGCTTCGAACGACTGCAACCAGAGGATGAACTCACCCTCGACATCGTAGATCGGCCACGTAAGATTCCAGTGAATTATCCAGGAGACGTCGGGGCCGTACTGTCTCGCAACACTATTGAACAGCAATACGGCAGCAAGGAGTGCCGACACCGGTGCTGCCGCCCGAATGCGAGCGCGCCACTCGAGTCGCGTATCTCGCAACCGGTAGCGGCCGACGAAGACCGCGATCGAGACGAGCACCATGAGCGTGACCACGACGACCAACTGGAGGAGAACCTGCGTTAGCATCAGTGTCTCACCCGGAGATTACCGTCGTCGTCGTAGCGCAGTCCTGCCCCTTCGAACGCCTCCCGCGCCGCCGCCACGTCGAGATCGCCGTCAGTTCCGAGAAACGGCGTTTCCGGATCGTTTCCGTTCCAGGCGAGCGAGTCGGGGACCCACTCCTCGACGACCGGCGTCGCGATCGGCTCTGCGTAGCCGTGGAACACCTCCTCGACCAGCTGTTCCTTGTCGAGCAACTGGGCGACCACCCGCCGGAATCGCGGGTTGGTGAACGGTGCCTTCCGCGCGTTGAATCCGACGTGGTAGAACGACCACGAGGGGGACTCGAGTATCGTCGTTTCTGGAACGTCCCCGTCGTCTTCGAACACGTCGTCGACGACGTAGGACTCGAGTGTCGAGAGCGTCACGTCGGCACTGTCGCTCTCGACGAGTTCGATCGCGGACGTACTGCGGGGGTCGATCTGGATTCGCAGACGCTCGCTCGTCGGTTCGGGGAGGTCGACGCCGTCTCGTCGCGTGAAGTGCTCGTCAAAGCGCGCGAGCGTAACGTGCTCGCGGTCGGTTCGGTCCTCGAACTGGTAGGGACCGCTGCCGATCGCCGGCACGTTGTCAGTGACGAGCGCCTCGGTCGTCCCTTCAGCAACTGTGACGCCAGGGAGGCTCGCCTGGGCCGTGCGCTCGTCCCAGATGTGTTTCGGGAGAACCGGCACCTCCAGTGCGCGTTCGGCGACCGGTTGACTCGTCCCAACGGTGAACTCGAGTTCGGTCTCGCTCAGGTCGGTCACGTCGTCGACGGCGTCAACGCGGCCCCGATAGTGAGGCGTCGGTGCCGAAAAGCGCCGGCTGCCGCGGGTTGTGTCCGCGAGGAACTCGTAGGTGAAAGCGACGTCCTCGGCAGTGAGCGGCGTGCCGTCGTGGAACGCACAGTCCTCCCGGAGGGTGACGTGGAGCGTCTCGTCGTCGGTCCACTCCCAGTCAGCGGCGAGCCACGGAGTGAGGTCGGTCGCGGAGTCAGGGTCGAGCTCGGAGTTGGTCTCCGTGCCAGTGTCGGCATCCACCTGCTCGCCCCCAGCAATCGGGCGTTCGTCACCGCGCCACCGCGCCACCGCGAGCGAGTCGTACAGCAACCCGACAACGAGATTCCGCTCGCGATACTCCGCCGACAGCGGGTTCAGGTTCTGCGACGGCCGTGCATCCGTGTTTACCGCTCGCAGTTCCGCCGCTGCATCCTTCGACTCTGGCTCGAGACCAAGGTAGCCAAAGCGCGTCGCTGGATGGCCCTCTCCCCAGCCCTCGAACCGATCCGAACGCGCGAGTCTGATCTCCGTCGGTCGACAGATCGGAACGAACGGCTGCTCGCGCGCAACCGACTCGAGTGTCGCTGTGATTGCATCCTCACGGTCACCGTTCTCGTCGTCCTCGCCTCCGTTCTCGGCGACGCGTTGCTCCTCCAGCCGGTCGTCGATGGAGAGGGTCGTCAGTCCAAAGGGGTTCTGCCAGCCTGCTTCCTCTGCGAAGCGCGAGTGCAGAAGTTCGTAGAGGAAGTCCGGGGTCGTGTCTCCAGGGTGGGGGCCAACGTAGAGATCGAAGTCGTGATTGACGAGTATTGCGCGCCGAAACTCCTCGTGTGAGAGCATGTCGATCGCGATATCGACACCGACGGACTCGAGTGCAGATCCGACGGCGCGGGCAAGCTGGATACTTTCTCGGTCGCCGTCGGCGGGCACCGTCGAGATTGTCAGTGAGAGCTGTTCGACCTCGTTTCGGTTGACGATGCTCCGGATTTCGCGGATGCAGCCGCTCGTTGAGACGGTGAGACCGGCTGTCGCGGCGAGCATCGACCGCCGACTCAGACCGCTGCGATCGGTGTCGTCGCTGGCGCGTGTGTGATGTTCAGGGCTGGCTGACGGGCCGGGGTCGCTCATTAGGTCCGTTGCCACAGTTCGCTCGTGGTGATATAACAGTATTGCGCTGCAGCGTCTTCTCTCGTAGTTGTGTATCGACTCTCGCTGCACCCAACTACCCTTGCTTGCGGCCCGAACCGGATGTAGCCTCGCTCCGTCCGGCGGCTCGAACGCGCTCAAGAAGAGCCAACAGCGACCAGCGGCCCACGAGTCGCTTTGCAAGTGCAACGCAGACGACGGCGAGGATGAGGCCAGCAACCACGTCGATGGCCCAGTGGATGCCAAGGTACATCGTCGAGATGATGACGCTCGTCGCGAGGCCGACGGCGACAGGGAACCACGCTCGGTACTGGTCGCGGGTCATGTAGGCGAAGATAGCGACGGTTGCAGACAGCGAAGTGTGCAACGAGGGGAAGACGTTCCGATTCTGGTTGACCTCCGTTGTAAGGTGAATGTACTCCGGACTCGCGTAGTAGAGGTGTGTTGCGTCCATTCCCTCGATCATGACGTTTCGCGGCCCGTAAGCGATCACGAGCAGGTAGAAGGTGAGTCCGATCACGTAGTTGAGCGAGTACGCGGTCAACAGCTGTCGAAGGACGACAGTGTCCGAGAGCGCAAAGTAGGCGACGACCGGGAAGACCAGCACGAACGCGTAGACGTAAACGTACGAGATCGAGAAGAACGTCGTCACTTCCGGTGTCGCAATCGCTCGAAAGGCCAGGACGAGCTCGCCCTCAAGCGAGTAGAACACCTCGGTCATATGGACGCCGTACGCCTGTGAGATGTCGTATCCGTCCTGGCGCATGATCCGATTCAGTCCGAGGACCGCGAGCAAGAGGGCGAACGCAGGAGCGCTCTGGCGGAGTCGCGGTCGCCACTCCGTCCGTAGTGAGAGGAGCCGGTCGCGACCGACGAAGACGACGAGCGAGACCAAGAGCGCGACCGCAACGACGAGCGCGACTCGTGTGAGTACTTGTGCAAGCATGTGATGTTGTGTTACCGTACAAGCTCCCCGCCGTCGTACTCGAATGCCGATGCAAACAATTCTCGCGCAGCGTCGACGTTGACATCACCATCCTCACCGATGAACGTCGTTACCAGCTCGCCGTCGTCCCAGGCGAGTGAGTCAGGCGTCCACTCCTCGGCAACCGGCGTCGCGACGGGTCGTGCGCTGTCTTCCGCCGCGAACACGTCCTCGACGACCCACTGCTTGTCGATCAGTTGCGAGACCGCACGACGGAATCGGGGGCTGCTACACAGCGTGTTGTGCGTGTTGAAGCCGACATGATAGAACGACCACGAGGGAGATTCGACGAACGACACAGCCTCGTCGTCTAACGTTGACTCGAGTGCGTACGTATCGAGCACCGATGTCGTGATGTCGGCGTCGCCGCTTGCGACCCGTTCGACCGACGAACTCGTACCCGGATCGACTTCGAAGTGGAGTTCGTCGGCTGTGGGCGCTGGCAGGTCGTGATCGTCGTCTCGGAGCGTAAAGTGGTCCTCGAAGCGCGTTAGCGTGACAGATTCGCCTGCGTCGTGGGAGTCGTATTTGTAGGGTCCACTGCCAGTTGGTGGCGCATGATCGGTCGTCACGATGCTCCAGTCGCCCTGCGTCGGCGACCAGTCGTCGTCTGTGGAGTCGACCCTGCTTTCGAGATGGGCGATCCAGGGTGAGTCCGATCCGGATGGAAGGATTGGGACCGTCAGCGCGCGCTCAGCAACGGCTCGGTCCGTCGAGAACGAGATCGTGAGTCGGTAGTCGTCCTCGACGGTGACTGAGTCGACGGCGCTCGCGTGGCCCTGATAGCGTGGTGCGGGCGAAGCACTCGAGGTGCGTCCGTACGTCGTGTCCGCGAGGAAGCGATAGGTGAACCTGACATCCTCGGCGGTGAGTGGAATGGCACTGTCGGTACCGTTGTTGCCATTGTCGTCGTTGCTGTCGCCCTCGGTGTGGTCGTGGAACGTACAGTCCTCGCGGATGTCGACGGTCATGGTTCGGGTGTCGCCGTCCCACTCCCAGTCGGTCGCGAGCCAAGGTTCGATCGAGACGTTTGCCGCGTCGATCACTTCTGCGCCCGCTTGTGTCTCCTCCTCGGTCGCCTCTGCCTCGTCGGGGACGGACCACGTTGGAACGGCGAGCGAGTCGTACACCAGATCGACGATGACATCTTGCTCGCGCGTCGTCGGGGAAAGCGGGTTGAAGGTCTGGGCCAGCCGCTGGTCCGTGACGAGTGCGTGAAGCTGTTCGGTGTCGGACGAAGTGGCGGATTCGAGTCCGAGGTAGCCTCTGCCGGTCCCGAGGTGGGTTTCGTCCCAGCCGTCGAATCGGTCCGTCCGAACGGCCCGGTACTCGTTCGCGACACAGATCGGTTCGAACGGCTTCACCTGTGCAATTGCCTCTAGCAGTTCTGTGACGGCCCGTTCGCGATCGGCACCAGTTTCGTTGCGCTGGCGCTCGAGCAACGGATCGATCGACAGCGTGTCGGTGAAACTGAACGGGTTCTGCCAGCCTTGGTCGTACTCGTAGGTGGAATGCAGCGTCTCGTAGAGAAAATCCGGGTCGAAGTCTGCCGGGTGGCGACCGACGTAGAGGTCGAAGTCCTGATCGATCAAGATCGCCTCCAGAAACTCTGACTCAGAACGAGTGCTGATCGTCGCGTCGATGCCGACTGCCTCGAGGTTACCCTCGAGATGGCGCGCGATTTCGGCGCTCTCTCGGTCGCCGTCGGCGGCGGGGAGAGAGAGAATGGAGAGCGAGAGCTGTTCGGCAGCATCGGAGTCGACGACACTCTGGACGCGGTCGATACAGCCGCTCGCAGCGATCGATAGCCCGGTCGCACCGGCGGCAAGGAGCGATCGGCGGCTGGTGCCAGTGTCAGCGTCGTCAGACGGCGAGTTCATGCGTTGCACCTCCGTTTGTCGTGGTTATGGTTGTGTTCGGCTGTCTGGAGACGGTCGTGAGTGGACCACGAATCGTTTCTCTCGCTGTCGGTCTCGCTTCGGCTGTCGTGCTGAGGGTCGTCGTCATTCTGTGTAGTCTGGGAGAGATCGGGACGTTTCGGTGGTGGAGATGGGAGTCGTCCGTCGGGCTCAGTTTCGGTTTGATCCAACGACGTATCGTTATAGTGACGGTAACCGAGTGACGGGAACGCATAGCATTCGATATTCGCTCTGGTGATGTATGCGTGGAAACGGCGTCCGTCATCGGGTCGGAGGGGGAGCTGTAGCGCGTTCACGGGTTGTCGATCGCAGTACGATCAGTGGAGGGGGGTCTCGTGATGTAGTCACGGGGCGGGACAGTGCGGTCGGTCGTACACTTCAGGTCGTCGACACCCCCCGTATAAAACGCTTCGGAATACGGTGCTGTTGAACGGTGGTGTACTCGAGTAAAGCTAGTCGAACTGAACGTCAGACACACCGATATGAGGTAGTTAAACCGTTCCTGAGGCAGAATTGATGAGTGAAATTCTGGGTGCCAGTCGGAAAAGGTGGAACCAGTGTGTTCTGGATCCAGCGATGTGCGTGAACCAGCGATGTATCGGAATCGATGATGCGTGAGAGCTGACGGAACAGAACACAACACCAATAGGCGAACCGGTACAACCCGTGGCCATGACCGTCGCCGAGGAACGGATTGATCGCCTCCATGACCTCGCTCGAGCGGCGGCAGCCGACGGCGAGGACGACCGCGCGCGATACTACGTTCGTCTCGCCCGTCGCGTCGCAGAGCGTAATCGTTTGACCTTGCCACGTTCGTTCCGGCGGTTCACTTGTGACGCCTGTGACGCCTATCTTCGTCCGGGCAAGAACGCCAGAGTCAGGCTGCAGAACGGCCACGTCGTAATCTCCTGTGAGTGTGGTGCCCACGCACGGTATCCCTATGAGGATCGAGCGGATGGTGCTGTGTCGGACACCGGGTCAGAGTCGTCCGTTACCGAGCACTGACCGCGAATGCTGGTGTCGTGGCAGCGATGACAGCACAGCCCTGTCTTCGAGAGGATTAACCGCCTGGACCCGATACGTGTCGGTATGGACCACCAGCAACTCAAACAGCGGGCCCACGATGTCGACGTTACCGTCTGGGTCGGCAAGAGTGGCGTCGACGCCGTCGTCGACGAACTCAACGACCAGCTCGCGGATCGAGACCTCGTGAAGGTGAAGTTCCTCCGCGCGGCCCGAGCCGGCAGTTCGACCGAGGAAAAGGCAGCAGGCCTCGCAGACAGCGTCAACGCACAGTTGATCGATACACGGGGCCATACGGCCGTTTTCCACCGATAAACGCCGGAACCACCGACAAGCACCACCAGTCACAGACAGCCACAGACAACCATCAGTACGGATCGGCAAGCAACGAGAAGAGACACAGCGACTCTTTTGGAGCAGACAGGTCACGCCGACTCAGGCCGCCGACTCCGTCGACACCAGATAGACGCCAACCGCCATCACGGCACCACCCAGCACGAACCGCGAGCCGAGCGACTCCCCAAGCACCGCCGCCCCGAAAATCGCCCCGACGACCGGCTGGACGAAAAAGAACGCCGAGATGACGCTCGCGTCGACGTACTCGAGTCCCTTGTACCAGAGGTACCACGCGGCAGCCGTTCCGAGGAGTCCGAGGTAGAGCACCGCGACGATAAGTTCCGGCGTCACCGGAATCGACGACAACGAGGCCTCGGTGCGGGCGAGTTCGACCGGCACGAGGACGGCGAGTATCGGCACGGCAGCAACACAGGAGTACGTCGCCGTCTCGAGTGCGGAGTAGCGCTCGATCAGTGGCTTTCCGAGGACGGTGTATAGTGCCCACGTCGCGCTCGCGAGCAGGAGCATGAGGATGCCGGTCGTCGCGACACCGGCGAGTTCGGCGAGGTGATACTGGCCGGAGAGGACGACGACGGTGCCAGCAGTCGCGATGATGATGCCAGCGATGAGCCGCGGCGAGAGCTCCTCGCCAAGCAGGGAGACGCCGAGCAGGATCGTGAAAATCGGCGTCAGGACGGTGATGAGCGAGCCCTGGCTGGCGGTCGTCAGCGCGGTGCCGACGAACTGCGTCGCGAGCGAGACTGCAACAACCGCACCAAGAACCGTGAAGCTGAGCAGGTCTCGTCGGGAAAAGCGCCGGCGTGGGTAGACCAGGTGGACGACAGTGAGCAGTGCAACTGCACCGACGGCGACTCGCAGGAACGCAAGCGTCAGCGGTGGGACCGCATCGAATCCCCACTTGCTGACGCCGTAGAGGCCACCCCAGAGCGCTGCGGCAGCGAGCGGGGCCAGTGCGAAGAGATACGGCGAGATCGACGGCAATGAAACGGCTTTCCAGTACACATTCGGAGTAGGAACTGTCCGGGGATGGATGCTATCGTTAGGATGTTAACCTCGGTTCGAGTGGGCGACCAGACTGGATTCGGTGTGCTCGCGTTCGTCATCTTCGGCTCTACTGAACTCCTCCGATGGAGCTATAGTAGCCACTGCAAGTCAATGCACACCTGATCGCACGACAGCTGTGCGGCCAGTGTGTAAATAGTTGCAGTTGTTACTATAGTCCTACAGGTCCTTCGGTTAGTACAGGAGAGATATACGATGCAGGAACTGATGGGGGGTTGTCAAACCCTGATGAAATAGCCCGATCATCAATAACCGTCTATACTGACATCTACTGACGTGGGCACGGTTTTCTTGTCAGTAATCCTGATGAGAAGAGTATGCGTGATCAGGTCGTCGTGGTCGGGGATTAGTGGCTTGTCTATCGAAATAGCGACCTGTAAGCCGCCTTCAACACGGTCAATCGAACGTAATTCGAGATCGTCTTCTGACCGCATTCCGTTTTGAACAACGAGGATATATGATTCATCAAAACTGGTCTCTTTGGTGAAATCGGACAGTTGTTCAAGATCTCTAAATTCGGCGGCTGCGGTTTCTTCGTCAGTTATGAGCGTGTGTGACTCTTCTCTCGGCCCAAACACATCACGCGCATCGAAAATATTTCCGTCGTAGTATCGCGTATCCACAGTCATACCACTGGGGATTGACGGGGATCGAAACCTGTTCCATGCATACCCCACTCCAAGAGCGAGACCACCGACAGCAAGAAATTTGCGTCGCTTCATGAACAACTACTTGGTATGAATCTCTATATGTCTTCAGGGAGGTCAAACAGCGATTTGACCAACCAACACCGGGAATGAGTGCGGTTTTACCGCACGGTAGTACAAACCATTAAGCTAACACATCTCTAACCGAGAGATAGCGATGGAGTACAGTCACCGCTACCCTGCATACCCGACACAAGAGGGAGCGGTTGAACTGCAACATCACATCGACATTCATCGCCAAGCGTACAACTACACCCTGTACGAGTACGAGAACGTAGACGCCGACGATATCGGTTCCGCATACAAACACCACTACCGACTCCCCGACTGGAAAGACGAGTTCCCCGTCTTCTCGGAAGTTAACTCGAAGGCTCTGCAACGAACCGTCACCCGGTTCTACCAGAACCTTGCCGGACTCTCCGAGCAGAAACAAAACGGTCGAAAGGTCGGGAAACTCAAGTGGAAGTCCCCGAGAGAGTTTCAAAGTATGACGTACTCGCAGTCTGGCTTCGAACTCAAAAACACGAGTGGCCGACGTGCGACGCTCTGGCTCTCCAAAATCGGCGACATCCCGATCCGCTACCACCGGAGATTCCAGACGAAGCAGCCATCAAAGAAGTCATCATCAAGAAGGAGACAACTGGTGAGTGGTTCGTCTCCTTCGGCCTCGAAACCGATGAAGCTGATCTACCCGAGAAACCTGACGTAGATTCGCTCGACACGAGCAACAGCGTCGGTGTTGATCTCGGCATTCTGAACTACATCCACACTAGTGACGGCAAGATCGTGGGCTGGCTCGACCTCGAAGACGAATACGCCCTCCTCCGCCGTGAACAACGCAAGTTGTCGACGTGGTTCGTCCGCGAATACGACGCCGTATTCGTCGAGGACTTGGATGTGAAGGGGATGTTGGAACAGTCGTACAACGCTCGGAACAAACAGGATGCAGCGTGGCGACAGTTCATCTCCCTCCTCGAATATAAGGCAGACTTGTACGGCTGTCACGTCGTTCAGGTGGAAGCCGCTGGGACGACGAAGGAATGCGCGTCGTGCGGTGTGGAAACAGCGAAACCGATCTGGATCAGAGAACACTCGTGTCCGTCGTGTGGGTTCGAGTGTGACCGGGACGCGAACGCGGTCGTCAGACTACGTCTGACGGGCAGCAAAATCGCGTGCGATTTTGCGACGGCGGTGAACGTCTTGCAGCGCGGCTTTTCTGAGTTAGGGCTGGGATGGCCCGAAGACACACCTGTGGAGACTGCGCTCCCTACGGACACCCATTCGGTGTCTGCAAAGCGCGTCATAGAAACAGGAAGCCCCATCTGCTCACGGGCGCGAAGCGCCCGTTCGCATGGTCCGTGAGACCGTCGGTCTCACGCTACCCTCAACGAAGCCGCACCAGCGGCTGAGTAGGGTGGGGTAGTTCACGAAAATAGTGCTTATTGACGCCGATACCTGCGTTCGCGCTCACACTCGTAATCGTGACCGTGCTTATCTTCGGGCCACCCCAATCGACCAGTGCGTGATTCCGCAGTGGACTCGAGTGCCTTCACCATCGGAGCCAACAACTTCTGTTCGGCGCGTCGGAGCGTCTTCGAAACCGCGGCGTCCGAGACGCCGAGGTCGGTCGCGAGGTCGCCGAGCGTCGCCGTCCGCGGGACCGCATAGTAGCCGCCAACGACGGCCCGGCGAATGGTCTCGCGCTCAGTTGCGGTGAGTTGTCGTGCGCCCTCAAGGACGGTGGTACCGATTGCATCGGCGCGGACATCCGCGAGCACCGTCTCGGGGTCAAGGCGCTGGCGGTCGTGGACCTCGAACTCGTCGTCGTGCTCGCTGAGGACGGTCAGCGTGTGTTCGACCGCGCGCTCGTCGTCGAATCCGATCTGCCAGCGCTCGCGGCCATCGACGTTCTCGAAGGGCGCGGTGAGGTAGCCACCGTTGGCGACGACGGTGCCCATCGTCACGGTCGTCCCCATCGTCAGGTGGACGCGCGCGGTTCCACCCTGTTTTGCGAGTAAGTTGAAGGAGTCCGTTTCTGCGTGCGCACGGATCACGTCCAGCCCGCACTCGAGTGCGGTCCGGTCGGCGGCGTCTGCGAGGATGCGCAACTCGAGTTGGGAGCGGTCGTGGTCGTAGTGCCAGTGTGGGGTGACGAACGCGATGTCGTGGGTGTCGCTGGCCGCGCTCAGTGGGCAGTCGTCCTGCCGGATCGAAAGCGCGAGACTGATCATATGTTGTGGTGGTGATTGAGGGCTAATCGTGTTGTGGTCGCGGCTGGTGCTGCGATGCTGGGCGTTGTGGGTGGTGTGCATGTTTCGGGTGTTCCGGGTAGTGCCGATGTTTCGATGTTGCCAGTAGCACGAGAATTGCCAGCCAACGCTCTACCCGTGGCTGAAGCTGAACGAGTAGAATGCAGTATGAATGTGGAGGCCGCGATTGCCCGGCGTTCCGGCCGGGGGAATCCCGGTTGCCTTCTCCACCCCGCGACCCGTCGAGCGACAGGTGTCCGGCGGTCCACTGCTCGCTTCCGCGCCTGATGGGCTGTCGCCGGCTAACCACGATGGGACGTCCCTGCGGACGGCCACCGTAGACCGCTGTCCCCGACGGACGAGGCTTCCACGTTGGCTCCCGAGGCCCCGGTCGGTCTGACCGGACGCCCGCGGTATTTGGTCCCCGCTAATGACCATAGCGCGGGTAGTGAGCAGGGCCAAACTGCCCGACCTATCCACTCGGATGTAGTCCCTGGCTACTTAAGGACCTTTCGCCTCGACAACCGCACGACGGCGCGCTGGTATCTACTGGTTGGAGCGCCGTCAAGCAGCTGGTTTCGCGCGCCGATCGGAGGAAAAAGCCCATTAGCCAGCCGCTATATTGCTGATACATGGGACTTGGCAGCACCGCAAAGAAGATTCAGGGCCTCTCCGACCGCGCCGAAGCGATGTACAAGCAGGTACAGCAGCTTCAGCAGCGAATCACGAATCTCGAAGGGGAGGTTGACGACACGCACGATACCGTCAAACGAATGGATCACCAGATCGCAGAGCAGCGCCAGTTGCTGCTCGCGATCGCTGACGAGCACGACATCGACGGCGAACAGATCCTCGCCGATGCCGCCATCGATGACGCTGACGACCTCGCCGCGGCCGAGGCAGACGACGAGACGGATGCCGACGGTTCAGAAAGCGGAGACGCTGCAAACGCTGACGCTGGCGAACAGGCCGCCGAGTAACCTCTGAATTGCGCGCAGCCACTGAACCGTCTTCTCGCGATTCTCAGCGGACACTACCGGGGAATAGCAGCGCGGCAAAAATTCAGCGTCCCTGTACGTGATCTGATTGAACCCGTTACATCACGGTGCGTTTCGCACGTCCGTGGTCGGAACGGTGAAATCGTCTAGATCCGCGCCCGCAACCGCTGGCAGCTGTCGGAGTCGCGGACGAGCAAGAACGTACAGTCCGGCGACTCCGAACCCAAGCGCAGCCACTGCCATGGTCGGCGTCGTCCCTATCACTGCGGCGACGACGCCGCCGACGAGCGATCCCAGTGGGAGCGTCCCTCCCGAGGCCGTTCCCTTGAGCGAGGTGACCCGTCCGAGGAGTTCGTTCGGGAACACCGTCTGGTTCAGCGTCGCTGTGAGTACGCTGTTGACCCCGGGCGGGATCCAGGCGAGGCCAAACAGGGCGATCGTGAGCGCAGTCGACGGGACGAACACGGCCGCGAGCCAGACGCACGCGGTCGTCAGGTAGCTCACGAACGTAATGCGACCGTATCCGACGTGCTCAAAGGACGGAGCGATAACCGATCCGATGAGCCGACCAGTGCCGAGTGCACCGAGCAACAGCCCGTAGACGGCGGCTCCGTCGAGTAGACTCCCGAACGACGGCAAGATTGCAAGCGTCATTCCGGTCACGAAGTTGACGATCGCCGTGAGAACAACCAGTTCGATGAAAACGGTTCCACGGAGTGCGTCGAACCCGACTCGGAGATCAGAGATGTATGTGGCAAGTAGTGGGTCCGTCGCTTCCGCTTCTCGCTCCTGTTTCACGGTATCCGCGGAGAGTGCTGTAATCTTCCCGAACAACAGTGCAGCGATCGCAAACGTGATCGAATCGAAGACGAAGAGCACTGTCACACCGAAGATGGCGATGACGATGCCACCCAGTGCATCGAACAGCATATCCAGTCCCAGTGTGACCGTCGCCAGCGCGGAGTTCGCGCTGGAGAGTCGGTCTTCAGCGACGATACGCGGGAGCACGGCGGACTGCATCGGTGACATGAGCGGCGCTGCGATCGTAAGCACCGGAATGACCATGAACAACACGCCAACGCTCAGTCGGCCAGTAATCGCTGCCAACGGCAAGACAAGGACGACGACTCCCTGTACGATCTGTGCGCTAACGAGGACGGGTTTGAGCGGAAGCCGATCGACGAGCGGCCCGGCGAACAACTGGAGCAACCAGGGAAGCAACAGCAGAGAGCTGGCAACGCCCGACAGCACGGTCGACCCGCTGAGGTCGTAGACGAGCCACAGCACGGCGACCGTGTAGAGACTGTCTCCAAGATTCGTCACGAACTGGCCGGCGAAGAACAGCCGGAAGTCCCAATTGCGCCACACCGAGGCCGACTTGGTGTCTGCACTCGAGGTCGCCATCTCACTGCTCACCCCGGTGCGGTGGTGCGGTATCCTCGCGAGAAACGCGGGGCCATCCTCGGATGGGCGGGTGGCTATCTGGCGATACGAGATCGATCGAACGACTGGCGTGTGCGACTGCTTCGATAGCGGTTGACATGTACGTGCATCGGTGATGGGTGTACTGCGGCTACAGGCCGGAGCGAGGCAAACGGATGGAGAATGCTGCAGCTACTCGGGCCGCCCGGAAGCAGGGGGCGCAAGCGGATCGTACACCGAACGCAATGCACGTCGGTCGATCATGAAACGGTACACCGAAGGACGGACACGTTGGTTATAAACATACTGAGAGTTTGTGATATAATCTATATCACGATTCGACGCGGGCGGGTTGGTTGGAGACGGAACTAGCGACAACGGACTCACGTTCACCCTGTCGTGACATTGTGACCCACCCCACTGGAACGGTGTTGGGTCGAGGATTTTCGGACAGGGGACTCTCGGATTGGGACACGAAGAAAGGGAAGACCTAACAACAGTGGCAACATTTGCCATCATGATGACGACCCACGAGCGACCGTTGGACTCGGTGCTCGAGACGATCGGGCAAACGCCCCTCGTACGGATTCGAGACGGCCCGCAGGGCGTCCGAATCTACGCGAAACTCGAGTCGTTCAACCCAGGCGCGAGCGTCAAGGATAGGATCGGCCGCTACATGCTCGAGCGGATGCTCGAACGCGGCGATGTTCCCGCGGGCGGCACGGTCATCGAGCCGACTGCAGGCAACACAGGCATCGGCTTCGCGACGGCCGCCCAGCAACTCGGCCTCGACGCCATCTTCGTCGTCCCCGAGCGCTTCAGCGTCGAGAAACAGCAGCTTATGGCAGCCCTCGGCGCAGAGGTCATCAACACGCCGACGGAGGACGGCATGGGCGGCGCAATCGACCGCGCACACGAACTGGCCGACGAACTCGACGACGCCGTCGTCCCCCAGCAGTTCGCTAACCCGCTGAATACGGAGGCCCACTACGCCACCACTGGCCCAGAAATCTACGAGGCACTGGACGGGAACGTCGGTGCCGTCGTCGCCGGCTGTGGCACCGCGGGCACGCTGATGGGGATCGCCCGCTACGCTCTCGAACAGGACACGGAGACCTACGTCGGTGCAGTCGAACCCGAGGGCTCCGTCTACGGCGAACTGCTCGGTGAGGACCGCGAGGAAGGCGAGTACAAGATCGAGGGGATCGGCACCCACAACGTCGAGACGAACGAGCTGTTCGACCCCGAACTCGTCGACGCGGTGTACCCGATTGCAGATCAGGACGCACACGGTGAACTCGAGCGCCTCGCACGCGAGGAAGGACACCTGGTCGGCTCGAGTGCCGGTGCTGCCGGCGTCGCTGCAAAGCAGGTTGCCCGCGAGATCGCCGACGGCGAAATTGAAACGCCGCACGACACCGTCGTTACTGTGTTCCCGGACTCGAGTGAGCGCTATCTCTCGAAGGGGATCTACCGCTCGTTCGAAGAGTGGAGTTCCTGAGCACGGCGTCGATGCGTGTTGCGTGTGCAGTACTCGATTCCTGACTGTGTGACTGTCGCTGCTCATCCTAGGCTACTCTCACAGAACCGCCACAGTAGCGTAGTCGCGTCAGCGTGTAGTGAGCACGTGCGCCTCCTTTCACGTGGGCAGGAGACGGCTAGACGTTGTGAACGGTGAGTCGTCGCTCAGCCCACAGTTTGGCGTTGGCTCACAGATTCTATCTGGTATCCCGTTCCTCGGTCTCTCGGTTCCTCGTGAGACCGTTACCCGTTACCTACAACCCACTATTGCTACCCAGCCGTCGAGGACTGCTGTAACGTCGTCGCATCGACAACCTCGAACTCCTCGTCGCGCTCGACCTCCCACACCCGAAGGACGAGATGTGCCTTGCAGTGGTGCTCGACGACATCCATGCCCGTCTGCCGGTTCCGCAGGACGAGCTGACAGACCCCGTCGTTGGAACAGTTCCCGGACCGGTCACACATAGGTACGTCTCTCGTGTAGTCCGCTGGTATGTAAGTCTCTGTCGGTGGTACCCCTCAGTGTTTGATCAATGGCCGGTGCTACCCGCCACCAGGCCCACTACGCCTGTTTTCGGTCTCGGTCAAACGACGAGCCGCCGGTGGTCGACCTTGAGACACCGATCCTGTACGACACGGTATCCGGCGTCCACAGCGCGCTCGGCCGCCTGGTCGTCGCGGATCCCCTGCTGAAGCCAGATCACGTCACCGACCGCGGACTCGAGTACCGACTCAACGACGCCGGCGACCTCGTCGCTCGGACGGAAGACACAAACGATATCGATGTCAATGTCGTCGTCGGACTGCTCATCGACGTCTGCGAGCGAATCGAACGCCTCTCGCCCAAAAATCTCGTCCGCGAACGGATTCACCGGAACCACGTCGTAGCCCTGCTCGAGCATGTACGCTGGCACGTCGTGGGCCGCCTTCCCCGGCGTCCGCGAACAGCCCACGACCGCGATCGTCTCGCACTCGAGTATCTCTCGGAGCGCGTCTGGCTCGTTGCTTCCCACGGTCGCTGTCATAGTATCGTGTAGCGACCGTAGGCAATTGTATGATTCGCCCGTGCTCGCCTCCCCGAGCGGTCCTTGCGTGGCTGGTCCCTGCTGGACTCCACTCGCTCGCACTCCGTTCGGCTCAGAACACGTTGACTTCGAGTG
The DNA here is from genome assembly GCF_000337135.1 of Natrialba chahannaoensis JCM 10990. Classification (GTDB taxonomy): domain Archaea; phylum Halobacteriota; class Halobacteria; order Halobacteriales; family Natrialbaceae; genus Natrialba; species Natrialba chahannaoensis. Next base: position 6,331 of record NZ_AOIN01000055.1, on the reverse strand, counting down.
CCGCCCGTCCCACGATAAATGCCAGCGCCGCGAGGAAGGTGCCATACTTGAGATGGGTTTGCCCAATCGTGGGGTCCTCGAAACTCTCGTAGACCGCCACAATCATGATCGCGTTCGCCGGGAGCACGAGCAGGAGGTACTCGAGTTCGAAGTAGCCGAGCACGTAGGGCAGCGGACTCGCGACGACGCCGACCACGAGCAGGGCGGTTGCGACGTACAGCGACTGGCGTTCGCCGATGGCGATCGGGAGAGTGTTCAGCCCCTCCTCGCGGTCGCCTTCGATGTCCTCGACGTCCTTGATGATCTCGCGGGAGAGTGTCGCGACCGCCGCGAGCGCGAACAGAACCACTGCGGGACCGATCTCGCCGACCGCCGCCGCGCCGAAGAGGAAGGTGCTCCCGACGAGGTAGGCTACCAGCGCGTTTCCGAGGCCAGGAAGGCCCTTGAAGTACTCCGTGTAGGCCACCAGCGCAAGCAGGTTGATCCCGGCGATGGCGAGCGCTTCCAGGGGGAGGGTGAGCGCGAGGCCAACTGCGGCGGCGAAGAGCACGATACTGAACACGAGCGCGCCACGCGGACTCACTGCCCCGCGCGGGATTGCCCGATCGGGCTGGTTGATCCGGTCGATCTCCCGGTCAAAATAGTCGTTAATCGCGTTCCCGGCACCGACTGCCAACCCGGTTGCGGCGACTGCTGCGCCTGTCTGCAGTGGATACGAGCCAAGGCCGCCAGCGACGAACGCGCCGATAAACGTCAACACGCTCGCGGCCAGCACGTTCACCGGTCGTGTCAGCTCGAGTAACCCGCGAATCGTCTCCCCCGCTGTCATTGCCGGGAGTGCTCAGGCAGGCCGGTTAAACCGTACGGTCCGCGTTCGAGGGCGTGCTGGATGTGTTGAGGAGCTCGCAATCGAGCCCAAACCGTGGGGGTGCAGCTGGTGTTCCCGGCTAGTGGCGTCAGTTCAGCAGCAATGGTTCCATCACTGATGTCGGCGCAGGCACAGGTGCAGGCACACACAGACGGAGACACAGGTAGATAGACACAGTCGCAAAGACTCACCCACTACCGCCTCCTCGTCGCTCCCGATAGTTACCGCCAGTAGTGGTACTGCTGCAACTGCTCAGCCGGTCAGCCGGTCAGCCGATCAATCGCTCCCTACCGCCACCGCTCGAGTTCACAACACGCCGACTCCGACACCGTCAACCATGCCTCCGCTCGCTCGTCCTCACTCGCATCCGCTGGCACCACCATCACCACCCCCGGCTCAGTGTGGTGCAACTCGAGTGCATCGGATGCAGGCGGAGCCGATTCGGCGGTGGCCGTATACTCGTGTGCGGTCATCAGCGGTGTCTTTGCCCTGCAGACAAAGACCAATCACGGTGGTTTTCATGGCCTGGGAATGACCGAGAGGGGGCCGAGCGATCGGGTGGAGTGGGGGTGTGGTGGTGCCTGTCGGAAGCGGTGAAAATCGAGTGACTTATAGGAGGTCGACGGATACGGAAGGATGCGGGCGCTTAGCTCAGTCTGGACAGAGTACTTGGCTTCGGACCAAGCTGTCACGGGTTCAAATCCTGTAGCGCCCACTCACAGACGGCCCGATTCTCAACTAATTCAAATCCTACCGTAGAGGTATCCACGGAAGCGAATTCGTCGCTTTCGGGGTTCAATCNCCTGTAGCGCCCACTCACAGACGGCCCGATTCTCAACTAATTCAAATCCTACCGTAGAGGTATCCACGGAAGCGAATTCGTCGCTTTCGGGGTTCAATCTCATCGGGGTCAAATCTGATCCAAACGGGAAACAGATTGCGGCCCCGTCACGTCATGCGAATTTCTTCGCAAATGGGGGGTGGTCGGCGTGACGGTCGCACCGTGGCCGTCGGTCGACCATTCGACCTGCGAACACTGTGGTGCCCACGTCACCGATCGGTTCCNGTGGTCGGCGTGACGGTCGCACCGTGGCCGTCGGTCGACCATTCGACCTGCGAACACTGTGGTGCCCACGTCACCGATCGGTTCCGCCGGGTCTTCGGTGACGATCGGGACCGAGCCCATCGCTGTGGAGACTGCGATTCGTACGCTCGACTGAGCCGTGGCTCCGCTGCTGGCGTCGACGTGCCGGTGCCAGATCCGGAAACGTCCGCCGGCCGGCATGGAGGTGAGGCCGATGCGTAAGCCGGCGTTCGTACCGGCGAGTCGGCTGTACGATGTCGAGAGTCAGACGCCCATAGCTCATCCGGCCCATCAAGCGACAGACGAGGAAGTTCGTCTGGCAATCGAAAGCCGAGGTGAGACGGCGTGAGTCGTCTCGTCGAAGCCGACGAGTGCGAACGATGCGGTGACCGGATCACTGGGCTTCGCCGGCTCTGTTCAGACTGCACGCGCGACGTTCGCGACGCACGGGAGGGTCCGCTGTGAGTTCGCGTACGTCGGCCCTCGAGAGTTCGAAGGCCAGCGGCGACGCACTCGAGGCGGAGCTGGTGCAGACGATCAACGCCCTGGAGTACGTCGGTGATCGGACCGCAACCTGGCACGATGCACGAACGACCGCGCTACTCGAGCCGGCCCATTCGCTGCCGTTCTACGGCGTTGTGGTGGTCGAACCGGAGACGCCGGTCGAGATCAAAGGCTGCCAGATAGAGACGAGCAACGGAGACAGCACGACTCGCGGGCGGTTCTACGTCAAGCGCGACGCCCACGAGCAGTTGCTCGAAGCCGCTGGGATGTACCTGCTCGTCGTCTACACTCCGCGGCCGGGGCTTCCCCAGGTGGCCCGCGCGATCGTGCCGGCGACGATCGTCGACGAGTTGCTGACCGGTCGGTGGTACGAGGTCGGCGGGTCGCGCTCGGAATCCGAGGTCGCGAAGCTCGCCTGGTCGCACGTCATCGATCCCGCGAGCGTCGATCCGTCGACGAGAGTCGGTGATCGACGATGAGTTCCGCCACCGATCTGGCGGTCAGAGATGGCCGCGCCGAGATTCGGGACGCTCTGGGTAACTGGGCCCGGGCTGACCGGATTCGAGACTGTCGGTTCTGCCAGCAGCGCCTCTACACGATCGCTGACGGTCACCGTCACGGGTGTTTCGAGGACGGTGGTCAGCTGTGAGTTCCGACCTTGAGCACGGCGAGCGAGATCTCGCCGCTGAACTCGAGAGCCCAGCAGCCGGTCAGGTCGGCATTCCCGTCGACGCGATCTGCGTGGGCTGTGGGCGGACGCGAGTCAAGCGCGCTCCGCTCGCGGAAGTGAGCAAAGACCCGAGCAAGGACCCGACCGAACTCGAGGCGGAAGACCTCACGTCACTCAAGCACGTCTGTCACCGCTGTGGGTCTGCGACGTGGTGGAACGCGGTTGCGGTTCTCTCGGGCCTCCTCGAGCAGGAACGAGGTGAGGAGGCGTGAGTCAGGTCGAGACGACGCCGCACGAGTGCGAAGGCCGCTGGAAGTGGCCCGACTGGGGCCGCGGCCCGTACGACGCGCTCTCGTCGGTCATGCTCGGCCCGCCGTTCGAAGGCTACCTCGAGCTGGACACCAAGATCGACGGCGAACCGTGGCACGTCAAAGTGAGCTACAGCAAGTCCGGGTTCGCGCCGCGGCTCTCGGACGGGATCAACGCCGAACGGCTCTACGAGTGGGATATCGTGGGCCGTGGGCGCGGCGAGAGCAAGGCGTCGTTCAACATCTCTCCGCGGTTCCCGAACATGCGACACTGGGAAACCGGTGAACCCGTGAACCTTCCCTGGGAGAATCAGGTCGGCGAGGTCGACGGCGTCGACGTCGAGTTCCATACGAGTAACATCGAACCAGAACGTGGACTCGAGTTGCTGCCAGAGTTCTTCGCGGTGATCTTCGAGAAGGCCAACGAACGGATTCACTCGGAATACTTCCGAGTGCCGCCGCACGAGGCGAGTCGCATGTGGGCGTACGAGCGCTACGTCCGTATTCGGCGTGAATGGGCTGCGAAGCTCTCCTCGGCGGGTGTCCTGCAGAAGATCGCGCTCCATCTCTCCGACCTGGAGGGAGTCAAAGCCGAGCTCCACATCGACAACGAGGAAGTGATCAACCACCAGAACCGGTTGATACTGAACCCGGCCTCGACGAAGGAACTCTTCCCGGACCACACCTACGGCCGAAAGTTCGAGATCTACCAGCTGGCCGATCCAGACGCAGTCTCGAAAGACCACCCGTCGTACCACCCGAAGGTGGAGGTCTTGGTCAACAAGAAGATGAACGACAACACGGCGTGGGCGTGGGCCGANGTCTCGAAAGACCACCCGTCGTACCACCCGAAGGTGGAGGTCTTGGTCAACAAGAAGATGAACGACAACACGGCGTGGGCGTGGGCCGATCGGCACGAGGTCACCGAGCAGATTGAGGAGACACTGCTGAACGCGCTCCACTGGGAAGATATCCCGCTCGGACCGGACGGTAACGGTGTCTACGTCGAAGACGATCACTTCGACGCGGTTGCTCGAGACGACCTGGTCGAACTCTACGACGATCCGACGCCGCGCCTCGAGGCGAAGAGCGAGCACCTGCTCATGACCACGCTGCAGGATCTGGGTGAGACGCCGCGGGAAGTGACCGAGGAGGTCGCGACCGATGGTGGGTCAACCGTCGACGAACTCGCCGACCAACTCGGCAAGCACCCGGCGACGATCTACCGAGCGATTCAGGATCTGGACGACATTCTGGAGTTGGACCAGGGCAAGGTCTCTTTCCGAGTCCGGAAGTACCGCGAGGAGTTGCGTGCGCTCGTTGAGTCGGCGGAGTACGCGATCGAGAGTTTCGCCGATCGGATTCAGCACGTGATGGGCCTCGCCGATCATGTTGCTGAATCGTCGCCGTTCCAGCAGTGGCTTGCGGAGAACGGTGCCGAGATCGAATACGACGAGGCAGGGAATCCGAAGAAGCTCCGCATCGATGCGATTCTCTCGCTGCTGAAGGGTGATAGCTTCGAGAACGCCCGCGAGGTCGCACAGGAGGCGATCGACGCCTGGCGGCACTCAGGGAACGACGTAGTGGAGTTCAGCAAGGTGTCGATGGTCTGGCGGACACCTGGCGGCGGACGCGACAGCCACCGCGTGGGTTCGATCGCCAGCTGGTAGAACGGCCCTCGTGAGTGGCAACACTGTCGTGATACTTGTTTTCAGCAACTCAGATTGTATTCTATCGGTGATTATCCAGTTTTGGTTGTAGTCCTCGGCTCGAGGCCGGGGTCGGCACCGCGATCGCGCCGCACCCCATGCGGGTCGATTTCGCGCTGCGCGCGAAACGCCCCTTGACGGGTGTCCCCAAGGGGACAGAGCCAAAAAATTACACTGCCCCGCCCCCAGCTCCGCACGCAGAACTCCAGTTGAAGCACACGAAACGGTGGCTGGTGTAGGTCGTCTGCGATTCTCTCTAATTCACCTTATTAGGTGCTCATAATCCCTTATCTAAGATATTGGATTCGTCAGTATGTCTGGTGACTTGAATTTGAGTACCGGGAGTAATAATGAGTTTCTGTTAACATATTAGTAATATGGATTCCACTGTCCGGGTATGAGAGATCGAGTGGAGATTGCAAAAGGTGAATATACGGAGTACCTCTCTTTGCAGTTTGAAATGTATAAATATTTACAAAATAAATCAAGAGTGATTATAGCGACAACAATTGCTGGAATGGTGGCCATTGGCAGTTTGCTTTCGGCGGGTTATTTGCCTTCAGCGAGTTTCCTATCAATAGATTCAATTAACTCTGCCAGGTTGGAAAGTAATACATTTTTGAGACAACAATCTTCAGTACTAATCACAACTACTCTTAGATCACTTTACTTCGTCTCCTTTTCACTCTTCATAATATCTGCTATAACATTTTACATACACGTGGTCACAGTATACAAATTCACAAGAATAAATCCGGTTCTAAGCCAAGAGAAAGATATCATCTTGGTTGAAACCGGGAAGGAAAACACCTCAGACAGAGAAGCAGAATTGGAGGAGAATAATAAGATTCTTTCAAAAATGTATGACCACTACCAGACATCTGGCATGATGGTTTTAATAGCTTTTCCAAGTCTTGTAGCACTTCTTGTCACCAATATCGTATATGATGAAATCTCCAATACATTTTTGATCCTGGCAACAATAATATTGTTTTTCTATTTCACATATGTGGCTGAGGTTCTATATCATGTCTGGGAAATCGGCCCAAGAAAGATCATATCCAATATAATGCGCATCTCAGAAGAGATTCTACCGGGAGGCAGTGTCTAGTTAGGCCAGTTTGAGAAGTGAGCAGGTCGTAGAGTTAGTTTGGAACAATGCTCGTAGACCTGCTCAGCGAGAGCTAC
>NZ_AOIN01000054.1 GCF_000337135.1 Natrialba chahannaoensis JCM 10990 | reverse complement strand
GTTTGTACACTACTACAACACACAACGACCACATCAATCACTCAACGGACAGACGCCAGCGGAGGTGCTAAACTAGACAGTGCCTACCGGGAGCATCAGATATTAATAGACTGAATTTTGTGATTGGTGTATCCGCATTCGTTATAACGCTAACCGTTTCAACTATCGTTCTGGTTCTTTCTGTGCTAGTTGATGGTCTGCTCTACGTGATAACTAGCGTCTAAAAGTATTCCCTTGCCACCTTGGGGTTGCACGTCGACAGAATCGATTTCCGCAATATGAACACGAACGAGTAGCACACCGTGTTCATATTGAGCCCATCGCCGTCGAGATCGGGCTGGCCGGCATGCCGATCACGCCGGGGGCCGGCCCCTTCTTTATAAACTGAGGCCGTTCGATTGAACCGAAAAAACTAGGAATAGCGGGTTGTGTTCACGGTCATGTCTCACAACGAGACGCCCGGATCGGTTCGTATCCGGACTGACGACGGGAACGAATGGCGATTCGCATCTATCCAGAAAGCCGCCCGGTTCTACGACTGCAACCGGAGCAACGCGGTCGCATTCGCCTGCGAAGATGTCGACCAACTCGTCTCTGCAGCCAGGCGAGTCCTCGAGCGCGACGACCTCACCCGCGAGCAGCGCCGGGAGATCGCCGAGACGCTCTCGACTCGAGCCGTCAGCTTCGATGTGGAGACCGAGGTCTCGGTGACGACGAAAGGTGAGATGTGACGATGACTGTTGACGATCTCCTTGAGGAGCACGGCCTCGAGTGCGCCGGCTGCGGCGATCGCTTCCCGTTGCTGTGGACTCCCGTTGACAGCGACGAGTCGTACTGCGGCGAGTGCATCGACGACGACGGCTGCGTATCAGTCGACAGTTCCGAAACCGGAGGGAACGCCGACGATGTATAACGATCCTGAACTCGAGAGGCAGTTGAAGCGGCTGAATCGGGACGCGCTCGAGCGAGTCGTGAAGGACGGACTGACCGCTCACGAGGCCGTCGAGACGAGCGCGGAAGTCCTGAACAACTCGCAAGTGATCGACGCCGAGATCGGGCCGGCGCTCCGGGCCGACGCCGAGTGGCTGCTCGAGCAGCAGCACGACGACGAGTGGAACTTTCGGAAGATGCTGGAAGACGACGGAGACGACGAGAGGGAGTTTTGCTCGGAGTGCGGTGTACTACTCCGCGAAGTCGACGGAGAGACGCTATGCACGTCTCGCTGCCCGCGTGATCCGTACTACTACGGAGACGACGACCCGCGAGTGTCCGATTCCGGGGGTACCTCGGAAAGCCGTTAGAAAACGTCTGGGATAGCTATTTTCGCCTGTTTCGTGTCCCGATGGTCACCACCGCCATGCCACTTGAGCAGCGGGAGATTCGACGCTTTGCACATCTTGTCCTTCACGATCGTGCAGCCGCTCCTGCCGTGGGGCCGGTAGACGACGAAACAATACCAGCCGTCATGTCGGCGCAACTTGTCGTGATAGGCCTTGTAGACCTTGAAGTTCCCCGGCTGACCGTCTGAGTGCTCGAGCATCGTCGATTTGATTTCGACCGGTGTTCCGTTCTGAAACCGCGCGTCGTGCCAACTGGCCCGCTCGAGCGAGAACCGACGCTTCTTCGCCATTCGTTTTTCGCACGCCGTACCGAAGTGATTCGCACGTTTCGATCGGTTCATCTCTCACCTATCGATACTTCGACTGTTCACGCGTCGCGCTCGTCGCGCGTCTTTATTTATTTCTCCTCTTGGTGCCGGGAACGAACGGCGGGCGATGGGCTGCGGTACGCGGCCCTGTCGGGCCGCGCCCATAGCTACAGTAAAGGGGTGGCTGTTGCCGCTGCCACGTTGCCAACTGTACGCTGTCACGCGATTACCTCCTCAACCTTGCCAAGCGTATCAGCGTGCAGTCCGTCTTCCCGATATTCGTTCCAGCGAGTTCGGACCCATTCGCGGCTGTACGGGACGAATTTCTCGACTTCGCGGTTTGGCATACCCTCCTCTTTGCATCTGATAACAGTCCAGATCGCCGTCTGTCGGGCTGCCTCTCCCGCTTCCATTTCCTCAGTTTCGTCGCCGTATCGCGACCATGACCAGTCTGACGCCTCTTTCGTATTGTACCGGAAGTCCGTCGGTGGTACACCTTCGATCTCTCCCTCAATGTCGGCCAGCTGTGCGTTCCGAATCGAGTCGGCGATGACAGCCTTCTTCTTGCTCACCTTCTTCACGATCGTCCCGACGCGCCACAGCATCGGATGGATCGATCGCTTGCCGTGGGCGATGTAGATGAGCGCACCACCGTACTTCCGAATCTTGTAGACCAGCGGAGCCATTTTCTTCCGGGTTTCGTGGCCCTGTTTGCCGGTCCCGCTGGCTGCGCTCGAGAACTCGTCGCCGATGAACAGCTTGTCTCGCTGGCTGTGCTCGAGCGGGTCGCCGTCCTGCTCGACCCATTCCATGAGAGTGCCGTAGTCTCCGATCCAGCCGTCTTGTACGTCGCCGTCGTCGTCGACCCAGCGGTCTTTCTCCTCGAGCGACTGGATGTTCGTACCCAGCAGTGAGTTCGACTGATGGAGCGCACGCCACCGCTGTGCGAGCAAGCACGCAAAGTCGGTCTTTCCCGCGCCCATCTCGCCCAAGACGACGATCACCGGGGCCGGGCCGTTGATGAGGTCGTCCACCGTCCCGATCGCTTTCAGTCCGCTCACGTCCGCTCGCTTTGATGTGTCGCCGACGATGTGCTTGATAGTCGGCATATCGCCGTTCTCCATGGCTTTTCGGAAGGTTTCAGTACCCTCTACCATCCGGATTTGGCGATGCTTCTCGAGGTCTTTACATTGGCCGGGCATCTTGTCGGGCCGATCGGCATCGGTTGGATCGTAGTGAACCGACCGGATAGACATTGCTCGAGAGATACTTTCGTCTCGAACGATGCCACCGTGATCGGCTATCTCTCGGTTCTCTCGCTGGCCGTAGCCTTCCTGGTACTCGCGCGCTTCGCCGGTGACGTGGAGTGCATTGTCGTCAGTCATGTGCTGTCCCTCCGTCTGCTGCGGCTGGCTGCTGGCCTTCTTGGTCGAACGTGATAGGGGCTGGTTCGGTTGGATCGAATTCCTGTTCGTACTCGCCGAGGTCGCTAATTTCGTCGGTACTCCACTCCTTGGCGTCTTCCTCGGCTGCCTCGAACCGGTCTTTCACACTCGTTTTCTGGGTCATCAATCCGCGCTCGTCTGCCTCCGCATGCGCGTTGATTGTGTCGCGTTCGATCTCGATACCCATTCGGCTGATTCGACCGCGCAACTTGTTGTAGGCGATCGCGGTCTCGACCAGTTCGCCGTGGATGTCCTCGAGCATGGCTTTCACCGTAACCAGTTTCGAGTCCGAGAGCTGTGAGAAGTAACAGCCGGTGACGATGAGCGTGCCGTCCTCGCCCTGATCTGGGTGCCAGTCGAACTCGCGCACCTCGTACGCAGATTCGTCGTTACAGAGATACGGAGACGGCCCCTCGACCGTCTTCTCGTCCCATACGCCGGGTTCGACGTACAGTTTCCGCCGTACGTCGTCGACTGCGTTGATGTGGTACACTTCGACCATGTTCCGATTCCGAAGCCAGCGTGCACCTGTCACGAACAATCCGAGCAGTGGCGGCCCAAGGAGTAGCATCGCCGCGAAGATTCCTCGAGCGACCGGCGGCATGCCGGGAATCTCTGGTCGAATCCAGATGAGTGCAGCACCGATCGAAACGGCGGCACCGGCGACGAGCAACTGTCCTTCCGCGAGCAGGTAGGTGAGCCGGTCGGACCAACTGTTGAAGGTCCCGCTGGTGTCTCCGCTCATGCTTCGATCACTCCGCTGTCTTCGCTGCGGATCACGTAGGCCGTTCCAAGCCCCGCCAGTCCGGTTGTCATGATGACGCCGGTGAANGTGTCTCCGCTCATGCTTCGATCACTCCGCTGTCTTCGCTGCGGATCACGTAGGCCGTTCCAAGCCCCGCCAGTCCGGTTGTCATGATGACGCCGGTGAAGAGGCCGGACTCACCGCCGAACGTCTCAAACGGGTTATCTTCCTGTGCTTCCATCTCGGTGCCGAGTCTGACGGTCGTCCCCTGGACCGAGACGCCGACGGTCGACGCACCATTCACTTCGCGCACGCTTGTCGAGATCGTGGTCTCGCCGGTGTCGATCTCGAACTCCTCTTGCGGGACTTCGACCGCGCCTTCCTGATCGACGCCAGCGAGTGCATCCGAGACGACGACGGTGAACGGCCGATCGGCATCGAAGGTGATCGTGGCGGTACCGTCCTCGAGCTGGTAGTCGAGAATCCGAAGGTCGTCACCGAACTCGACTTCATATTCTGGATTGGCGCTTTCGTTGCTGGTCTCCTCGGCGATC
>NZ_AOIN01000053.1 GCF_000337135.1 Natrialba chahannaoensis JCM 10990 | reverse complement strand
CCTAACGGACACCGCTGACGCGGTGTCCTTGCTCTCTTCGATTCCACAGCGACAACTGACCAGTATCAACAATCTCCTACAGAAGAGCGGAAAAGAAAATGATCGCTGTTCGTACTCGAGTGTCCTGCAGTTTTAGCAGAGTAGCTACCGTCGTGTTCTCTGCATGCATTTCTGCAGGTAAGAGTACATCTGCATCGACATCACTGTACACTCTACCTGCACTGTCTCCTCGGTCCACCCTGTCTACGGTATTACCGTTTGCTCCACCCATAGACGACACAATATCTCACCCAAGAGTATTCTCGACAGCAACGGTACTGAGTTGCGTATCACCGAATCAGAGACAAACAGTCCCGTATACATGACCAAAAAGCACGTATCGTGGGATCGGCTCTGTCTGATCCCATCAACAAACGACCGAAAGACGGCAGCGTTCGAGATGGATCACGAATCACCGTCGGCCGACGATATTCCCGATGACGAGCAACTGCCGGTTGAGTCCGTATTGCAAACACTCGACGACGAAACCTGTCGACAGATACTGACGGCCCTCGACAAGCCGAAAGCAGCAACTGCGCTCTGTGAGGAGTGTGACGTACCCAGTTCGACAATGTACCGCAAGTTAGAATTACTCCGCGAGGCGGATCTCGTCGACGAATATACCGAAGTTCGCCGTGATGGCCCGAACGCAACCCTGTACAAACGAAACTTCTCGACAATTTCCGTCGGGATCGACGATGCAGACGAATTTACCGTCCACGTAGAACGGCCACCGGAACAGCCAGAAGATCGCCTTGCGACGTTCTGGACCGAAATGAAGCGAGAATCATGACGGCGCTGCTCACAACACTGCTCGCTGTCGTCAAGATTGTAGTCCTCGTATTGGGTGGTATCGTTGCGCTACTCGCATATCGTGCCTACGTCCGGACCCAGATCGACGGACTACAGTACTTTTCGATCGGGTTCGTGATCATCACGGTCGGAACATTCCTGGTTGGGTTCTTGCACCACATCGTCGGCATTTCAGTTACAGCTGGAATGCTACTGGAGAGTGTGATTATCGGCAGTGGATTTTTGGTGATGATCTACGCGTTATACGGATACTGAAACGCGATCGGACGGTTTGATACGCTGTCGGATGATTCAACATCCAATCGAGGCGATTTGGTACATCATCGAAACGGCTCTGTTCTAACTATTGGCTATTCCAACGATTGACTACCCCCGTTGGACCGCCACAGAACCGGTTGTCCCACAACGTGGGACCCTACAAGGACATCTTATTACCGCCATACCAAGCTGTGTGTGATGAGCGATACGCTCTCGGACCGATATTCAAATGCAGTTATTTCGTATCGGCGGTGGATCATCGTCTTCGTGCTCCTTCTGACCGCTGTCGTGGCGGCTGGTATCGTGCTGGGTGATGACCCAGTCGATGACGATAGTGATCAGTTCGATGTTGACTCACCGGAAACGACAGCACTCGAGGAGATCGATGAAACCTATGCAACTGATACGCAGTCGATCACCCAGGTGGTCGTCCGTGAAGATAGTGGTGACGTACTCACCCGCGAGTCGTTACTCGAGGGACTCCGGTTTCAACAAGAGATTCGGGACGTAGAGTCGATTAACCAGACCCACGATGAGGACGGCGCAGTCGGCCTCGAAAACGTCGTCGCGACGATCGCCGTCTTCGAAGATCGCGCAGCCGATGCAAACGGCACACACGATACCAGCGAGCCGACACTGGAGGAACAACGGCAGGCACTCGAGTCACGGTCTGCTGAAGAAGTCGAAGCGTTGCTGGAGAGGGTGTTGGATCCGGATCAGGGTCAAGAGTTGCGAGGCAGTGAAGATCCGTACGCGTTCCTACCAGCCTCGTACGAGCCTGGCTCCGTCGAGTCCGAATCACGACTCACGTTGCTGTTCCACGAAGAGGGCGACGGGGCAAGTGACGGGACGAGTAGTGATGAAGCGGCAACTGCTGTCTCCGACGCACAGCTCGAGATCGAATCGATGTTCGACGAGCACTTCGAGGATGGCTTTGTCTTCGGGGAGGGAATCACCGACGCCGCGAGTGCGAGCGCGGTCGGCGATAGTTTCGCGATCATCACGCCCGTTGCGTTCGTGTTGGTACTGTTCGTCCTCGCAGTCACGTATCGTGACCTCGTCGACGTGCTCATCGGATTCCTTGGGATCGGGGTCGTGATGGCCTGGGTCGGTGGCATTCAGGGGTGGCTCGCAATTCCTGGCGATTCGATGCTGATCGCCGTGCCGTTCTTGCTGATCGGGTTGTCCATCGACTACTCGTTACACGTCGTGATGAGATACCGAGAAGCGAGAGGTGGCGGGGCGACACAGAGTACGGGTACAATGGGGAACGCGACAGCGGTTACAGCCGCTGACGGCATGCGTCGCGGGTTCGCCGGCGTCGTTCTCGCACTCGCTGCCGCGACGGTTTCGACTGGCGTCGGATTCTTCTCGAACGTCGTCAGTCCACTGCCCGCCATCCAGAACTTCGCAGTGTTGAGCGCGAGTGGCATTCTCGCAACGTTCATCGCCTTCGGTGCGTTCGTGCCTGCAGTGAAAACCGAGATTGACGAGCAACTCGAGAGGCGGTTCGACTGGACACGCGCGAAGCAGCCGTTCGGAATGGATGCCGGTATCGTTCACGATGCACTCGAGCGCATCGTCTCGCTCGTTCGAGCGGCCCCGGTGGGTGTAGTCGTCGTCGCGTTCTTGCTCGCGAGTGCGGGGGCCTACGGTGCAACCGGGCTGGATACGGAGTTCAATCAGGCCGATTTCCTTCCGGAAGACGCACCAGAGTGGGCGAAAGCGCTACCTGGGCCACTTGCGCCGGACACCTACACGGTGAGCGACGATCTGTCGTACCTCGGGGAACACTTCGCAGATCACGGCCCTGACTCACAGTCACAGATACTGATACAGGGTGATGTAACCGATCCGGAAACGCTCACCGCAGTACAGAGCGCTACTGCAGCCGTTGGAGGTGGAGGAGAAGATGGGGATGGCGGCGGAAGAGTGAGTGGAGAGAATAGCACACACGCGAACACGACAATCGACGTGCGCGCCGACGGAACTGCAGCGATCGATGGCCCACAGACACTCATCGCGTCGCTCAGCACGGAGAACGAGACGGTTGCGTCCGAGCTCGAACAGCGAGACGCGACTGGAAACGGACTCCCCGACGAGGACGTCACTGGGTTCTACGATGTGCTGTTCGATGCGGACGAAGCGGAGGCCTCGGCAGTCCTCCACCGGACGGACGACGGCGAGTACGAGTCAACACGACTACTCCTCTCCGTTCGCGGCGATGCCGCATCACAGAGCGTCGCATCGGATACAGAGGCTGTCGCAGCGGCAATCTCGAGTTCGGCTCCCGTAACGGCAACTGCCACCGGCGGTGTTGTGACGACTGCTGTGGTTCAGGATGCGCTCCTCGAGACGCTGGTCCAGGCGTTCACGATCACCGTCGTCGTGATCCTCGTCTTCCTGACGCTTCTCTACTGGGTTCGCCACCGAGCACCATCGCTTGGCGTACTCACACTTGCACCGGTCGTCGCGGCACTGGCGTGGCTCCTCGGTGCGATGGCACTCCTCGACGTCCCGTTCAACACAGAGACGGTTGTGATGACGAGCCTCGCGATCGGCCTCGGTGTCGACTACAGCATTCACGTCAGCGAACGATTCGTTGACGAGCGCACAAACGGGACACCACTTTCCGAAGCAGTGAGGACGACGATCACCGGGACCGGCGGTGCTCTCCTGGGAAGTGCGGCGACGACAGCAGCCGGATTCGGCGTTCTCGCACTCTCACTTTCGCCACCGCTTCGCCGCTTCGGACTCGTTACCGGGCTCAGTATCATCTTCGCGCTGGTTGCGTGTCTGACGGTCTTGCCGTGTTTGCTCGTACTTCGAGAGCGACTACTAGACAAATTCAGACGCAGAAAACGTGAGGAGCAATACCTGTGAAAAGTGAGAGGCTGTACGTGAGTGTGACTGGAGCGGCATTCACAGGAGAGATTTGAGTGTACTCGAGTCCCGGTTTCGAATTGGGCAGCGACTGCAACCGACGGCAGCGACCGGAACACGAACACACCGTGTTTCCGGTGAATACCGAGGCGCGAGAAGAGTCACTCTATTGGTTGTGTTGTTGGAGATTCGTCTATAGAAGTGATTGACCCTGCGATCAATGCTGGTCGTATTTGGTTTGTATTGGCTCGACCCAGCAGTTCTGGAACGTGCCGACCCAGCAGCTGGTATACTACTGGTATTCAGCTGTTCGATAGCACTATTCAGCTGTTCGATAGCACTCGCTTTTGGGTTGTCCATCTACGACCGACACCATGAACAAAATCTCGTTATTGCCGATGTGATACTACAGATAGTCGACCGATCGCTTCACTGATCCGTCTTCTCCGAGGGGAAGGAGCATAACCAGGCCCTGCAAACGTTGTCACTCTGGAGAGAGACACACCGGATTTCCGGTGAAAGAATCATCAGGTTATCGTTGGGCCGTTGAGGCGATTAAAGGAAAAGGAACCCGTGACCGAAGAACGAGAAAACCTGAAAAGGGGACAAACACACACACCGGATTTCCGGTGAAACAGACTGAGACTCACCTACTCTGTGTTGTATTCTTCTATCTTTCTCAAAGGTTGATGCGGAGAGATGGATAACTATATAACATTGGTTTGAGTATAGTTCATTGATTCGATCGCAAATATCTATAGCGACTTTGTCGCAGAAAGGTGTCTCGTTCCAGAAGAACTGTTCCACATCTGCTCTACGTTCTTACTCCTTCTCACTCCGCTATCCCATCTTTCTTCTGAAGTACTTCCAAACTCTATTGATGGGTCTTCAAATCCTTTTCCTATTTATTAGAGGATCTCTCCTGCGATTTCTGCACCTATATCTCAACGCTATGCTGCACTCTAACCCGATTTCAGTGGCCTTACTAATCTTTGTCCTTCCGATACCCACTCTTTCCACTGCACCAACCACACTCTCTCACCCTATTTCACCGGAAACCCGGTGTGTGTGTGCGGACCCAAACTCATCCTTCATCTTTCGCCTCGTTCCTTCCTCCCAGAACGTGTTTCTCTATATCAAGATCCGTCTTTCCACATTAGTTCGCTGACGTGAATTCACTTTCACGCGTGTTCACAAGTAGTACCCGAGTACTGCACCGCTGCGGCAAATCGGTGAATCCGTCTAATGCTGAATCTGCGCACTTCGATAGCTGCGTGAGCTGTGCCCAACCGCTCCTGCAGCATGTTGCTCAATCACTTTGGCGACATGTATGCTACCAGATGCACTGACGTGGTTTCCTGGTGTTCTGCCGTGATTCCTGCTGTCTTCGGTGACGAAACGTTCAAGATGATTCACCGGAAACACGGTGTCCAAGGTATATGTCTGAGTCCGACGACCTCTTCATTCGGGAAGATCCGATCTTCGTTAACAAGGAACTCCTCGAGATCAGTCATCTTCCCGATGAGGGGCGGATCGTCGGCCGAGACGAGGAGATCGGACAACTCGCAAATGCTGTCAACCCCGCGATTTTCGGACAGAGCCCCAGCAATGTGCTCATCTACGGGAAGACCGGGACCGGCAAATCGTTGTGTGCCAAGTACGTCTCCCGACGACTCGTCGATACAGCCGAAGAGGAGGGTGTCAACGCAGTTTTCGCCTACGTCGACTGTGCACAGGATACGACCGAAACGCAGGCCGTCCAGACCATCGCGAGCTCGGTCAACACGGACGCGACTGAGATTTACATTCCCGACAAGGGAATTAGTACAGCGACGTACTACAAACGTCTCTGGCGCATCCTCAACAAGGAGTACGACGTCGCGCTCATCATCCTTGACGAGATCGATAAACTCGAGGACGACGCAATCTTGATGCAACTCTCCCGCGCCGGCGAGGCAGGGAAGGTGACTGACTGCAAGATCGGCGTTATCGGTATCAGTAACAAGATCAAGTACAAAGATCGAATGGACGAGCGGGTCAAATCGAGTCTCTGCGAACGCGAGTTCGTCTTCCCGCCGTACAACGCAAGCCAGCTGAACAACATCATGTCGGCGCGTAACGACGCGTTTCGCGACGGCGTCCTCGGGGACGCGGTGATTCCACGAGCGGCCGCACTCGCAGCGCGAGAACATGGGGACGCACGAAAAGCGATCGACATCCTGCGCTATGCCGGCGAAATTGCACAGGCAGAGGGTGCGGGAACCGTTCGCGAGGAGTTCGTGGTCCAGGCTCGCGAGCGTGCCGAAGTCGATCGGTTCAGGGAACTTATCCGTGGTTCGACGCCCCATTCCCGATACGTGTTGCAGGCGTTGACGGTTCTCTCGCTCGAACATCGGCCCGACGGTGCGTACAGCGATACCGCTGGCGAGAACGATGGGTTTCGAACGACGCGAATCTACGATATCTACGAACAGATCTGTCGTCAGGAGGGTGCTGACACGCTGTCGCTTCGTCGTGTTCGCGACCTGCTCAAAGAACACGCATTTCTGGATATACTCGAGCAGTCGCGTCACAGTGGCGGGAGTGCGGAGGGGAGCTATACTGAGCATACGCTTCTCGAGGATCCGGAAGTCGTTCGAGATGTTTTGGCTGATACTGTCGAGTGATCAACTGGCGAATCTTGAGTGGTCCGCGGGCTCTTGGCGCTGGCTTCAGTTCTTTTAGTCGGTAGCAATCAGTATTACTCGCCTTAGTAGCCGGCAGTCACAAAGACGTATTCAGCAGTCATGAGCCACGGGCGGCGTATCTAGCAGGTCAGAGCAATGGACGACGTATCTAGCAGGCAGAGCTAGGAACGGCATATCCAGCACCAGCTTCGACGACCGACACTTCTCCGTTCATCGAACATGAACTGCAAGTCGACCTATTCCACCGGAAACCTGGTGTCCTCTGAATGAACAGCGTTTCTGATACCTCGACAGGTGCTCTCGCTCATCTGTTGTCCGTTCACCGGAAATGGGGTGTGACTGCCATACAGTGGCCCCATTTCACCGGAAACACGGTGTCTGGTTCCCCACACGTCCTGTTGTCTGTTGAGAACACCTGATTTCCCTTCGAGAACACACCCCATTTCCGGTGAAAATGGATTATAATTGTTTTCACTAGTTGTCTCTCGCCGGTTGCTCGATTCAATATAACTGTTGGTACTGGCTCGTTTTGAGTAGCGCACTCGAGTGCGTCGGCGCTGAAGTTCTTCTCACGACTGTTTCACCGGAAACCCAGTGTGGTGTATTAGTAGCTTTCGCCATCTATTGTACCGATTCCAATACCTTCAATCACACCAATGCTGCTACCTATTCGAATTGCTCGAGCTGTTTCTATTTGTTTGTACGCTGTTGCCTTGGAGAGATGCTCTCTCCCTGAGGGAGTCTGGATTTGAAAATGGCGACGGACTGTCTCTCGCAATAAAAAAGTGGCAATCTTCACGCCCACTGTTTAATCACGAATCGTCAGAACACCATCGTTCATTTTCACTTCAGTTGCATCTGGTGGGATTCCGAATTCGAATTGGGTACCATCTACGACGACGATCGCGGTTTCACCGACGATATCGAGCGTTGGTTGGCCAGCGACTTGTCCGAAGTCAACCGCGATAATCTGTTCTTCGTCGTACTGGCGCTTCGTAATCGTGATCTCGTCTTGTTCGCCTGCTGCTTCTAGCGCTGGTGGTGTTTCCATACCCTCTGTTGGTGCGCAGCGGTCGTAAGTACCGTGCACGAACATGCCACCCCAGGTTTTCTCACGGAGAGTTGTTTTTGAGCCGGTTCTATCACTGCTCTGTGCCAGTTGTCAGTGCGTTGGTTGTCGAGTAGTGGGTGGTTCGGTGCAGTTCGCTCAGTGGCTGAGCGGCTCTTCTGGCAAAATGGTGTGTACTTTGGCCGAATGTTTGCTGTGACTACGTTTGTAGTACTGACTTATCGCTTGCAATGGGGGCGTTCTGCAAAATTCGGTGTGTCTGATCAGAACCGCTCCGGTACGGGTGTCCTACACTCCGATGACCGCGACGAGCGGCTCTCCTGAGAGCAGGAGAAGAACGTTGTTCACGACCAACAACGCGTACAGCGCGACTATCAACCCGATGAACTGGATATCACGAGGATGTGAGAGTATGTGCCCAATCCCCATGATGATCAACGCATAGAGGGTCGCCGCGAGCGGAACGCCTGAAAATCCAAGATAGTCGAAGAACAGGACTGTTATCGGATTGAGTTCGTTCGCGTATGGAACGACGAAAAACAACGTTGCAGCGACCATATCGACAAACCATAACGAGAGAAAGGCAACTCGCAACGAGGGCGATTCCGGTGGATCGAGATTCAGTCGCGTAACTGTGTCCACTCTCATCTGTAGCTCTCGATTGGTGGCTACAGAAATTACGTGTTGACCTTGCCTACGCTACTGGTACTGTCTCACACGCCCTCTAACTGTTGCTATCGCCGCTTTTCTTTTTTATTCAATTATAATGGGCCGAGTCGTGTTCTGTGCTATCAATCAGTTGGTACCTGCTCTATCGTGCAGGTATGTCGGCCTTGTATTGGTCTCGTTGTACTGAACCCGGAACTGGACCGAGACAGGGTTTCGGCGGACAAATCCTATTTCTCGCCGTTCTGATTCCACTATATTTATTATATCTAGTTCCATACTCAACTGTATGTATGACCTAACTGGTTTCCAGCGTGATCTCCTGTACGTCGCTGCAGGACTTGATGAACCACACGGCCTCGCAATCAAAGAGGAACTCGAGAACTACTACGAAAGCGAAATCCATCACGGACGTCTCTATCCAAACCTGGATACGCTCGTCGACAAGGGCCTCATCGAGAAGGGGACCGCAGACCGGCGAACGAACGTCTACAGCGTTACCCGGCGAGGTCGTCGCGAGCTCGAAGACCGACGCGACTGGGAAGAGCAGTACGTTTCTGAGTTGGTCTGATCGACCAGACGGTCGAGGTTTGTTTACGAAATCTCCGTGAGAGCACCTCTGTAGAGACCGGTTTCTCCTGCGTTTGACAGCTATAGTAGCCACTGCAAGTCACTGCACACCTGATCGCACGGCGGCAGCGCGGTTCGGAGCGAGTGAACTGAGCGAGAACCGCGAAC
>NZ_AOIN01000052.1 GCF_000337135.1 Natrialba chahannaoensis JCM 10990 | reverse complement strand
TCTTGCAACTCTTCGACTGAAATCTCTTCGAGGTGATCCACTGCCTGTTGCAACAATCTACGAGTAAATAACTCTAATGGATACTATAGTTGCAGTTGTTACTATAGTCTGCTGGACACCAGTTCGGTTTCGCCTTGTCCAGAGGATTCGTGTGCGCGGTGATCCAAGCTCGCCCAACCGACCGGCTGTTCCCAGGCAATTCAAGCGCATCCAACTGATTCCGGTCGGGTGTCGCCGTCCATGTCAGCTTTCTCCCCTCAATTCCCCGGTCGCAATCGCCTGGCAACGTGTCACGGTTAGCAGTTCCGAGTCTCCACTCTTTGACCAATCGAGTTCTCACATGCGGTGAGATGTTCTGCACTCACGGAGCAAGCCGCATCGATGCTCCCCAAAACTGGATCATGGAGGTCATCGGTTTATACATCTCACGCGCGTTACAGCAATACATGGGCGACGCTGATCACGATCACAATCAGAATCAGAATCAGAATCAGGATCACAATCACGAGCGCGAGCAGGCACATGAACCGGAATCTGGCCACGAGCAAGCACACGAACACGGATCAAACCACGACCAGGAACCAGACCACGACGACCATGACCACGAGGTCCACTCCACTCCCGAGGACGACCGCACTCACGTTCTCGTTCCACTCGACGCAACAGCACTCCTCGAGCGGGTCCTGTCGTATGCGTTCGACCATCACCCGAACGCACAGATCACCGTTCTACACGTCGCGACCGTTCCGACAGATGCTCCACTCGAGTTCAGCGGTGGGCCGTCGGCGTGGCACGACAACTCCGATGCGGTCTTCGAGCGGGCAAACGCCCTTGCAGCGGATTACAACCGGTCGATCGATACGGACGTTACCTTTGGCCAGCCAGCACGAGCGATACTCGAGTACGAGCAGGATGAAGCCGTCGATGCGATCGTTCTCGGAAGCCACGGGAGGTCCCGTGTCGAGAAGTTGCTTCTCGGAAGCGTTGCAAACACTGTGTCACGGCGTGCGTCCGTTCCGGTGACGATCGTTCGGTGACAGAAGCGTTTGTTGGACTTACACTGCTGGTGGGACGAGCGTGTCAGCGACCGATAGTGTCATCGACCGCCAAAGATATATCCGGGGTGACTTATATCGTATTTCCGGCTTTCTGGACGCTGATTCGATGTGAACGCTATTGGTAACTAAGTGTGGCTACGTCTGCAACACGGATACCAATGCCCGAACGGACGACGGTCGGTATTCTAGCGAATCCGTTCCTCTACGAGTGGCAGGTTCGTGCAATCGACCGGGTACAGCGACAGACCGACGCGGAAATTTCGGTCGTGGTGACGAACGCCGAGAAGCGAGACTGTACAGCAGAGTCGTGGAACGACTCTCGGTTCAAAGCCGCAGACGTTCGGCGGTTTGTCGACGTCCTGCGCCAACAACAAGCGTGGGCGCTAGTCCTCGCCGAACGTGCGTTCGCAAGGCGGCTCGGGGATGAACAGCAGCTCTGGCACCGTCACTCAGCCGAGACGCTCGACCAACTTGCTGGTGCAGACCACATCGAGTGTGACCCTCTCCGTGACGGTAGCTGGTACGAGTTTCCTGACGATGTCGTTTCGCGTCTTGAAACGCAGTGTGACGTGCTCGTCCTCTTCGGGTTCGGACTCCTGAAAGGGGACGTTCTCACTGCGGCTGACCACGGCATTCTGAGCTTTCACCCCGCTGATATCCGTTCCTATCGTGGGATGGGGCCACCGCCGATCTTCCACGACGGCCAATCGACGGCCGGGTCGACACTCCAACGGTTGAATGAGTCGATAGACGGCGGCGAGGTTGTCGCGTACGACGAAGTCGACATCAGCGACTGCCATACGCTCTGGGACGTCTTCGACAGACTCGTTTCGCTCCAGATTCGGTTGTTGCCGGATGGCATCGAGCGCGTTTGTGACCCGTCGTTCGAACCAATGACCGTTCCTGACGACCAGCTCGGTGAATTCTACCCGCGGTCGCTGCGCCAGGATCCGTCGTTTGCTGGCCGGATACTCGCGAAGAACGTCGCTGGTCGCCTCCGTCGACAGCTTTCGGATCGTGTGTCGTTTCCCACCCCCGACCACGCAACGACAACTCGCCGCTGACCGGCGCTATCGCGTCCGTGATATTACGGGCGGTGTGAACGAAAACACCGAGACACCGCCCCGAGTTCGAGAGTGTCACTCATCGAGATACGACTGTGCACGCTTGTCGCTCACCTGTCGGAAATCCTCATAATACTGCCCGACAGCGCTGAAGTCTGCCGGCTGCTCGAGCGCGATAATCGTATCCACTGGCGCTTCGTTCTCGAGTACCTCTAGCGATCGCGGTGAGCCGACCGGTACTGCCAGGGTAACGGTCGCTGCCCCCGCGTCAGCGACCTGTCTGAGACACGCGATGGCCGTCGCACCGGTTGCAACTCCATCGTCGACGACGACAACCCGTTTGCCGTCGACTGCCGGAACCGTCCCCTCGCCGTCTCGATACTGTTGTACCTTTTCGCGTGCGGCCTCAGCTTCGCGCGTCCGCTCACGGTCGATGTAGTCGTCTTCGACCCGTAACTGCTCGACGAGGTCGTCGTTGAGCCACAGGGTCCCGTTGCTAGCGGCGGCACCGAGTGCTAGTTCTGGGTTCCCAGGTGCGCCAATCTTCGATGCGACGACGATATCGAGTGTCGCTCCCAGTTCGTCTGCGACGGGTCGTGCGACCGGCAGTGCACCGCGTGGAATCCCGAGAACGATGTCCGCTTCGACCCCTTCCGCCGCGAGATGCGCTCCAAGCTGCTCGCCGGCGTCCGTTCGATCCGTGAACATCCCTCTTCTTCCGCCTTCTACGCGCTCACACTGGTTGTATGTGTCTATCACTGTTCGCGTCAGTAACAGCCGGTGATACTGTCGAGCAGCCAGACACAACCCCTGGCGTTGCTCACCTTCTCTGCTCTTGCGTACCCTCATCTGACTTCACCTCCTCCACTCCACTCTACTCCACTCTACTCCACTCTACTCCACTCCCACCCCTCAACCACGTTCAGCAACGCTCTTCGCCGGCATTGTCTGTTCTCCTCTCTTTCTCGTTCGGTACTGACTCCGCAGACTCCATCTCTGCGAGCACCCACTCGAGTGCGTCAATCTTTCCGTCGAGGAGCTTCGACCGGGGATCGTAGTAGTCGCAGGCGTCTCTCCGTTGTCGCAGTGTGGTTAGTCGGTCGCGAATTTCGTCGCGGGCGGACATTGTATCCTGGATGCACCACAGCAGGAGATATAAACCATTCACCGGGTGGAGCCAGTTGGCTTGGAGAGACAGTCGGCCTAGACAGCCTCGAGAGTGGGTGGTACTTCTGGTATCCGTGGTCCACTCCCGTCGTTTTCAGTCCTGTTTTGCCTGTCCGTCTTTCACAATCGTTGGTAGCACGATTTCTTTATTCACTGTGAGATGTGAAAATCGCGGTCAGTATCGGTGAGGCAGGTATCACTACAAGAAAGAAGATTAGTGAGGTTTCGAAATTGTCGTGTATTGTGCTGAGCGCACTGTTGGGATAACTCCAAGAGGCGGTGACCGTTAGGCGTCCCGTTCGTAGAACACAGCGGCTGCGTGGTCGTTTCGAGTTACGTATGCGGCGGATTCAAACTCGTCGTCACCCTCATACCGTGGTAGTTCGTCAATTTGATTGAGTATCTCTTCTCGTTCTTCTTCGTCAAGTCGTTTTGTCGCAGTATTGTTCGTCTCAATCGCTTCGACGACAACTGTCTCGATGGGGCCGTCAATTTCCGGGTCGTCAACGCTCGTTGTCGATGCCTCGGATGGTGCAGTATCGTACGGATGGGCAACGACGCGGTAACCGCTCCTTTTTTCATCATCGTTGTTTTCGAGATAACCTGCAAGAACTAACGATGTGGCACAGCCACTTCCAACAAGGAACTGTCGGCGCTTCATATCTCATCCCTTTCAGTAGAACGGCAAATGTCTTCGTCAAGCTGAAACCGCTCTTTGTTCTATCCCGTTTTCGCTCAGCTCGCACACCTATAGTAGCCATTGCAAGTCACTGCACACCTGATCGCACGACTGCTGCGCGATCAGTGTGTAACTAGCTGCAGTTGTTACTATAGTACCGACTCGTCTGTTTCAGCTTCAGGCACGAAACTGAATACAGAAACCACGCCCCCTATACTGGCTATCCCAAGACTGTACCCGTCGCTGTCGAGCTACTGACTCTCCCGAAATGGGAACATTATCTTGAAACCGAAAAACACCAATTAAGAGCTGTCTGGTACTCTGAAACGCCATATTTCGGTACGTTATTGATGAATGGCGATCTATCTGTGACACTGATTTCGATGGCTGGTGATGTACCGTCCGACCACGTCGATCAACACGACCGCCTCGACCGCCTCACTGCGCTTCGACGACGTGTCTGTCCGACACTGCACGATGTCGCACAGCAATTCGGTGGCTACGTCCAGTGTACGATGCACCCTTCGGAGTACGTCGGGACCGTCGATCGGCCGCTCAAGCAGTTCCGAACCGATCTTCGGTCGATGGCGTTTCGCCCGGAGCCGGTCGCGGCGCTGAAGCGCCACCGAGACGGCCGCCAATCCGCCGGCAGCTGGGTCCATCGTCACTCGCTGCTCGCCGAGAAACAGCTGCATGTGACGCTGTTTTTCGCCGGCGAGTCGTCGATCGACACGTACGCCCACTGGGAACACTCCTGGATTCGCCACCCGATCGAACACTACCGTGTCAGCGGCTGGGACACGTCCGCCGGCGTCGAGACGATGCGGAATCTCCTGCGAACACACGACATCTCGTTTCGTGAATCACGCCCGTAACCGTATACTGGTCGCCGTCGAACAGCGCACCAGTGGTCCGGAACGTCGCCGCCTTCACCGACACCTACCTGCCGACGGTCAACGGCGTAACCTACACGGTTTCGCTCTGGCGGTCGCGCTGGAACGACCGGTTCGGTCGACTGTCTGTCGTCTACCCCCACTCGAGTGCCTACGAGCCACGCTCGGACGAGTTCCCGGTTCCGAGCGTTCAGGCACCGATCTACCGCCAGTACAGGCTCGGACTGCCGGTGGTCCCCACGGATCTTCCGACACCGGATATCGTCCACGTTCACTCTCCGTTCACCCTCGGACTTGCCGGCCTCCGGTTTGGCGCGCGGGCAGACATCCCCGTCGTCGCCTCGTACCACACCATCCTCGCCGATCGTATCGAACCACGAGTCCCCGATATCGTTCCCGTTTCGCGACTTGAGGACGGCTGTCTCGCCTACGAGCGCCAATTTTACGACGCGGTCGACCTCATCACCTGTCTCTTATACACA
>NZ_AOIN01000051.1 GCF_000337135.1 Natrialba chahannaoensis JCM 10990 | reverse complement strand
CCTCGGCGAGCTGATCGACGCGACCGCCGAGACGGACCTGACGGTCGTCATCGCTGGCGACGGTCCCTCACGACCGACGCTCGAGGCGCAGGCGGAGGCACTCGAGTGCGATGTCACCTTCCTCGGCTTTCTCGACCGCGAGGAGTTACCGGCGTTCTACTCGGCGCTCGACGTGTTCGTCTTTCCGGGGCGGTTGGAGACCCAGGGGTTGGTGGCGCTGGAGGCGAACGCCTGCGGGACGCCGGTCGTCGCCGCGGCGGCGGGGGCGCTGACGCGGACGGTGATGGACGGCGAAACGGGGTATCACTATCCGCCAGGTGAGACGGCTGCGCTCCGGGAGGCGATCGACCGGACCCTTACGGAACAGGCGAGGCTGCGTGATCTCTGCTTGCGCCGTCGGGAGATGATTTCGGCGACGCATTCGCTGGCGCAGCTGCGGACACTCTACGACGAGCTCGCGTCAGCGTGAGTCGGCGTACTGCGTTGGTGGGTGCCGTTTCGGCGGTGACTGTGGAGCGAGTCGACGGATTGAGCGTGTGGATTGACCCAGTTTAGGGCGTTGTCCACAACCCTGCGGAGTTAGCGTCAGTTCTCAGACGTTCCAGTGTTACAGCGTCTGGATACGTTGAAATCGGCGTACAAGACTTAGAGAGTACATTTAGTACGATGGATTTGTTGTTTGGTTGTTTGTTTCGCCCCAAAGCCAGTGTCCCCTGTCAGTACGCTGTGAACTGACCGACGATCGTCCACGATGCGTTGCTCCATCTGACTGTTACTACTGTTTCCAAGATGAGACCTATATGTGCTATGTTAACGTGCCTATGATTGCCTCTGCACGGTCAGGGGCACGAGGGACCATGACCACAAAACGCAATCCAGCGGAGGGCATCTTGCGGAGAACAGTTCTGAAAGCCAGCGCGGCAACAGCGGGGGCGCTCGCCCTGAGCGGGACAGCGGCCGGCGACGAACACGACGACGAGGACGACGAGACCGATGAAGAGGTTGAGGTAGACGAACCTGATGGCTTCGAGGTCGAAATTCTCCAGGAACACGCTTCCTTCACCGACGACGTGGCTGCGACGTTCGAGGTGACTTACGACGACGCAGACGAATCGATCGTTGTCGACCTAGAGGACGCGTCGACCGTCATCCTCGCCGAGGCGACGTGGGAAGCGGACGCGGAGTCCGGATGGCACCGCCACCCCGGGATGTCCATCGTCCGCATGATCGAGGGCGAGATCGAGCACACGATGGAGGACGACTGCGTTCCGCGAACGTACTCGGCGGGCGACGCGTGGATCGACCCCGGCCACGTCCACAAGGCAGACAGCGAGGAAGGCGCGGTCGCACACGTCACCTTCCTCGGAATCCCCGACGGCGAACCTGCGACGGAGTGGGTCGAACCGGTCGAGTGCTGACAACCCACCACTCTTATCACTGTCTTTCGTCGATCGAACCTCAGTTCGTGCCCCGTTCGCGCTGTGCCTTCGGCAACTCCTCTCTCATAACTACTGGTGAGACACACCGCGAAACTCTGGGTTGGGCTTCCATTCCCTCTCAGCTATCGGTTGCCGCCGAACTGACGGGTTCCGGCTGATCGTTGTCCAGAGTCGTCGGTGGGGCTCGTTGCGCTTTGCACTCGCGTGGCCACGTCAGCATCACGGCCAGGATCATGATCGTTGCCAGTCCCCGGTGACACCTGCCGTCCTCGGTGATCGCTCTCGATCCGTCGGTGGCTCTGGACCGACGACGACCGATCGAGCGACAGCCTCGCAAGTACCGAGACACGCATCCACCCGCCATCACGTGGCAGTGCTGATCGTCGTGGGATGTGAGTCGTCGTCGTGGAGAGTGCACTCCTTCTCAGGGGGGTGTGATCAACCCGGGGACAGCCTCACCTGTCGACAGCAGTTGTCGCCGGACCAGTCTCCGCAGCAGTCTCAGTCTCTGTTCCCGTTCCAGTCCCAGCCCCAGCTACTCTCCTTCTCACTGTCTTTTCACCAGGACTCGCACCAGGAATCTCCGCCTCCTCCATCAGGAGCACACGTCGTTCAGTGTACTCGAGTCCGTTCTTGCGCTGGCGTTTCCGTCTGATCGCGAGCCGATGCTTCGAGAGATCAAGCAGGGCGTCGATTGTTCTGGAGACGAGTTTCTTCGCGTAGCTATCGCTGATGCCTGTCTCCTGTCTGCGAATCCAGTGTTTCATCTCGCTTGCGGTGACGTATTCGCGGACGCCGGCACAGCCGTTCTCCCAGGGGTTGTCGCCAACGCCGGGATCAGTTCGTGCTTTCCAGAGCCTTGCTGCAAGTCGAGACGGCAGCGAGGAGACCGTTGCATGGAGCATATCGTCGTCCATGGTCGCGAGTTGCTGGATCGGCAGGAGATCGCCGTGTGCGAGTGCGACGTTACCGCCACGCCTGAGCGGGTCATCGCTCTCGGGGAGTCGGAAGTAGTGTCTGCCGTCGTCCTTGCAAATGCGCTCGAGGCGGCCATCAGCCACGTCGATCTCGGTTTCGTCGACGTGTGTTTCGAGCAGATGGGCACCCTTCTCGAGTTCGCGGGCCTGGAGTTCGGTGACGCGTGCTTTGTTCGCGGCGAGTTTCTTCTCGTGGGCGTCCAGTCGCGCCTCGACGGGCGGCTGTGCGTCTTCGAGGTTGTCGATGCGAGTGCGGAGCTGGTCGTTTGTCGTCCGTGCTCGGTCGAGTGCCGTCTCGAGGTTTTCGAGTCGTGTGTCTTTCTTCTCGAGTTCGCTCTCGAGGGTGGTCACCCGCTCGCGCAGGGTTTCGAGTTCGGCAGTCAGTGTTTGCAGTGTGTTCGGGTCGGAGTGCTGGGGTTGTGTGCTCATGTCTGGTGTGGGGTGGGGTATGTCGTTGGTCGGGTGAGTCGGTGCTGTGTCGCTGAGACCTGGGGTGTGTTGTCGTCGATGCGACTGGGGCGGACACCAGTCGGCGAAAAGGGTGATCGAATTCGCAGGCGGGTGTTGGTACTGGCGGTGCCACTGGGGTTTGGCGGTGCCGCTGGCTTGGCGGTACCACTGCGGTTTGGTGGTGCCTCTGCCAGCCCGGTCGGTGCTGGTCCGGCAGTGGTCGCGGTGGTGATGGTGAGGTTGAGTGGGTGGTTACCCATCGTGCTCGCGTTGGCCACCGTCAGCCAGCATCGCGTGTCGGATATCCGTCGTAGCGTGTCGGTCGGCCGGCGCAGCATGTCCTTCGTCGGGCGTACCCGACCGCGTCGGGCGGTAGGCACAGCGCTGGCCGGGGTAGTACCGCTGAGCGAGGACCTTCGCGGCGTTGCAATCGGCGTAGACGCCGCCAACGTAGCAGTTCGGGTTCGTACAGCAGACGGTCTGACTCCGAACTCGCTCACCGATGACGCCGCAGGCGTGACACTCCAGCGAGGAGTACGATTCGGGGACCGTCGTGACCTCAAGGGCGTATTCGGCGGCTACAGCGCGGAGCCGGCGATGGGCCGCCGGGAGCAGCCATGCAGTTCCACGGTGTGCGTTGGGGTCGGTTAGCCACGCCCAGAGGTCGGTTTCGTGGTTGCTATCCTCGGTGACCAGGACGGGGTCGTCGTAGGCGGTCGCGTACTCACAGATCGTCCGTGCGGCGTCGTCGATCTTAGTGCAGATCGCGGTGTGGTGCTCTGTGATAGCCGAGCGGATGGTGTCTCGATCGGTGCCGCTGGCAAGGTGGGCGGCGGTCTGTGCACGCAGTTCGTCGAGGTGGGCACAGACATCGTCGCCCCTGATCACGTACGCGCCGATCCAGTCCGGCATCGTCACCGGACAGGCGGCATAGAGGTTGTGCTCGCCGATATCGACGCCGACCGCGGTGCGCTCTTTAGGCATCGCGATCACTGCCTGTCGGCTCGAAGAGAACTGCGTCGTCGCCAGCGACGTGGATCACGTCGTAGCGGGTGGCAGGGTCGCGGGTGGGTATTGCAGCGGGGAACTCTACTGATCGGCGGGTGGCAGGTGCGTCTGCGCTGTTCTCGTGGCCGGTCTGCTGGCCAGCTATACCATCGTCTAGTGGGCAATATTCATTGCCCCTCGGTTGCTCGTTCTTCATGGCTTCTTGAACCCGTGTAGGGATCGGAAGCCAAGTCCGGCGTGTGGGGGCACGCCGGGCAGTTTTCATGCCCGTACAGACCTGGCTTCTAATTCACATCTTGGAACGCTAGGCACATAATATTTACTGAGAATTACGCAGTAGACACTGGCTTACAAACAATGGGTGCTGTGGGTATAGCACCAACTCCATGTAACCGGGAATACTATGAGTTTAACAGTGAATACCGTACGTAAGATGCGACAGCCTGCGGATTGGATGGTCCCCAGTGATGATCGAATACTTGAGTTGCTTCGAGAGGAAGGAAACCTCACGCCACAGGCTGTTGAGGATTTTGGAGGTCCCGTTGCCGGGCACGCAAGTGATCGTCTCCCCGTGCTAGCTCAGTATGGGCTCGTCACGAAGATCTCTAGAGGGCTCTATCGAATCACCGACAGCGGGGAAGCATATCTTGATGAAAACCTTGACGCGAGCGAACTCGAGTCGGTTGCAGATTCTGAGTAGAATCTCTTTTCAGAACGTAGCTACCGGCTGGTGAACACAGCCTCTATTTTCCAATCTTTGCAATAACAATCTAATACACAGTTAGTGCAAAAGGTGGGCTGAAGGGTTGTTCTGAGGTCCTTGCTCACTGGTTTCAGTTATGCACACGACTAGCCCGCGTTCGTGTGCATATTCAGGAAACTGATCCTGTCGACGTGCAACCCCAAGCACCCCCACCTTGTATCTTATAGAAGCCCGTAGGATCAGTTATGCCAGACCGCAAGACCTATCCTCAACAGTACCTCGAGGAGATTAAAAGTGTAACAAAACTCGAGGATATTTTGTCGAAAACAGAAAAAGTGGTCCCTCATATTAATAGAGGTGATAGAGAACCTGGCGAAGATGGCTATGTAGTTGTTTTAAGAGAGAATGAATCGGTGTCTCTTGGTCGAATTGTTGTTCAGGTAAAGAAACTATCTGAGAAGAATTTAGATCCACCAAGCAAATCCATGGAGGTCTCTGGTATTTTGCACTATTTGTCTGAGGATGCGCCCTTTTTAATAGTTGGAGTTGATCTAACTAACGATTTGGCCTATTGGAAACATATAAACAATGACTATTTCCAAGAAGAAATCGAATCAGATCAAGAATATAAAACAATACACTTTAATTACGAAGACGAAATCTCGTATAATGACCAAGGATTTGTTGACAGTTTCAGGGATATAATAACCGAAAATAGAGAGATATATAATGGCGATCATATCGATGAGGTAGCGTCGGCAACTGCTGAATTACTAGATTCTGGTTACCATACTCGGGCATTTCGAATGTTAGAGCTAGAAATTCAGGATGCAGCGCGGTGTTTGCTCCGATATCGTGGTATTGATTTTGGACCATATGATAAGATTAGAGGTATTTTAAAAGTGAAAGGAATAACTGATCCACATCAGGATAAGACTTATAGAGTGATTTCGGAGTCATCTGACGATAGAATAAATAGATTCTCTGATGAAAGATGCGAAAGGATAGTAGAAAATGGTCTTGATCTACTAGAATACCTTTACGAAGAACAGGTGACTTCGGCCTAAGATTTCAGAAAAACAAGAAGATGCGGTTGATTTTGACTTTTGGCCTCCGCCACCGCTACTCAAGCTGGCGAACTGCGTCACTTACTGTAAGTCCGTGCTGCTCCGCGATCCCGGCAGCAAGATTCAAAGCCCAACCTTCTTTCTGAGTTCCCTTATGCTCCTGAGCAAGCATTGCGAGTGCATACACGATCAGTAGATCATCCTGTGGATGCCGCATGATGCCCACGTTTGGCTGCGGCTTCTCTGATAAACCCTCGTAGGTGTATCTGACAATCACGGTTATCATGGTCTTGCCACGTCCTATCAGTAGGGTAGCCCTGTTATGACATCCAATATCGGCCGGTTTATTTTTGCGCGAGCGCGGCGCGCGCTCTGCGTGCCGCGCAATTGCCCTGCCCCCTTAGGGGCATCAATGGTGTCACGCCTCTAGAACTCCTAAAGTTAGCAGCCCTATCAACAAGAGCAACAATCCAAATACTAGTGAATCGAATTTGGTGGCATCTCTCGTAGGATGTTCTTTTAACAAATTAAGTCTGATTACATACATTCCGAGAATGCCCAAGAAGGGGAGTACAGCCCCCACTTCTAGACCAAATAGATTGGAATCTGAAAGAATATGAGGATATGCGAATCCAAAAATCAAGAATATATAGGCCCCTGATCCGAGAATAATGTACCACTCGTTGAGTTTCTTGTCTCTCTTCTTAATGATGCTCTCACTGTCTGAAGAGGACAACATCGAAAACTCGGGCATCAAACTCATGTATTGCAAAAAGGCAGTTATTCCTAACAATGCAGTTCCTAAGGCAATGTGAGGTTCAAAATAAGAGACTCCGAGGGATATGGCAGAAACAACCGCACCAAATACAACAATGTTCAACTTCACTAATTCAAGTTTCAACTCTCTATCATCCATGATTGGCAATCATGTCCCACTTCATATTATTTTGGTGATACTGGGATATAGACAGAATCCGAGCCATCGAATAGCGGCGGTGCGGAAGTGGGGCAGTAAATTTGGTGTTTTGACCTTAGCCATAATTTTGGTTGAATCAGATGATTAAACTGAAGAAGGGTCTACGGACTCTGATTTGATTGGTGCATGATCAGGTGTTCCACTTTTGTTTAATAATTGGTCCGGGTATGCATCGTATGCGGTCCCAATGAGAAGTGCCTCAACTTCTGCAAGCGTTGCGGGCGTTCCATATGGACCAGCGTCTTCCTCGCGATTCCAAGCATGAACCCACAAGTACGTTTGCTGTGAGAGAGTTCGTGATTCTGGCTCAAACAGCGCTTCTACCCAATGGAGTTTCTTCTTGTCGTCACCATTGAGTGTATTCGATAGTTCACCGACGTGCCAGTAATTTCCATCACCCCAGCGGGCAAAACTATTCGTTGAATTCCGATCGCGTGCGATTTCGGTGAAATTCGAACTCAGCTGTTTCTTTTTGCCGTATACCTCTGCTTTTCCAATATATCGTGGAATCACCCTTTTGGCTGTGAGCTCATCGACCGGCTTCTCGAGTTGGTACATCATATACAGCAATCCATCGCAGTCACTCTCAGGAACGCCGTTCTCGTCGATACAGCGTTTTCCTTCACGACGGATTCGGCCATCGATCGTCTCTGATCGATTTAGAACCCCATCTTCACTTTTGACTTCCAGATCTTCAGTTGTCTCGAACAACGGAATTGGATCGGCAGTGTTCTCGTCATGGATGTCGGCAATAAGATAGTCGCTGAGCCACTCGTACCAGCGGTCGGCTTTCGACGCTGACTCAAACTGGTTATCGAATTGTAAGACCTGCTCATCGGAATCCATATCCACTACTGCGTCTGGTTCTTCAGGGACCCAATCGGGTCCAGCATGGCCGATTTCGTGAAGAATCCTGTTAGGAACGAACTCACGGTTTGCACAGATACGCCGGTACTGATCTTGATCGTGAACGAGTCCGACGAGTTTCGCCTCTAATTCCTGTCGATACGTCTCGAATCCGTATGGGCAGTGGTCGATCTCGTCAACATCGATGATCCAAACGTACAGTGGTCGATCGCTTCGGTCGTAAACTGTCGCAATATGATCGTACTTCGAAAAGCTTCCCCACTCACCATCGTCTTCCCACTCGGCAACCGGAAACGAGTTCCGGATCTTCCGAGAGTGTTGCCCAATTCGGGAACTGATATCACTTGATTCGCCGATATAGACAGGTGTGATATCACGAGGTTTCGAACATGGATCGTCTAATTGATAAATGAAATAGAGGTAATCACCATCATTCATTCCCCACTTATAGCTGCTCAATTCGCTGCTGGTTTCGATGTCACCGTCTTCGATCTCAAAGAGTGAAACCGGATCTGGAGTCTCGTCCGACTTGATATCCTGGAGAAGTGTTCTACTGATCCACAAATCCCACAGTTCTGCTTTTTTCATTGCCAGACCGTATTCTCATTCATGAACAGGAGAGTAATAAGTACTGTCAGGAATCAAGGTTTCAATTCAATCTGGGCAATCGCGTCAGTGACAGTGAGTCCGTGTTGGTGCGCAATGTCAGCTGCGAGGTTCAGTGCTTCCTCTTCTCGCTGAGTCGTTTTATTGTCGTGAGCGAGCTGTACGAGTGCGTAGACGATCAACAGGTCATCTTGTGGATGTCGCATAGCACCGAGTTTGGTCTCGGCTTCACTGATAAATTCTCGTGAGAGGACCCACCTCGTTTCGTGAGTTTCACTGGAGATTTTCGCGCGGAGGTGGGGGCAGGGCGCTGTAATTTTTTTTGCGCTGTCGCCTTGGCGACAGTGCGGAGGCGGGGCGGTTAGTTTGTGAGCTTGGCCTTTGCCACCACTGTCCAGAAGCCCACCTGCGTCACATTCCGAAAATCACCAACCGGCGACTGCTTGCGCGACCCACGCACCAACTCGTCAGCACCCACCTGCTCAGCAACGTCCAGAATCGCCGGCGACAAAGCTCCCAGTCGCACTCTGCACGCGCGTATCTACCCCAGCACCGCGACAGGACTCGACGGACTCGCGTGGGTCCAAGTCGCGCTCAGTTGTAGTCATTCGTCGTTCGTCTGTCGCCAGTCCTCACTTTCCAGAAAACGAGCATTAANCGGACTCGCGTGGGTCCAAGTCGCGCTCAGTTGTAGTCATTCGTCGTTCGTCTGTCGCCAGTCCTCACTTTCCAGAAAACGAGCATTAATATAACAAGAATTCAATGGTTCGTGTATGATCAACTCGCTTCGAATCGACAGTGTCCGGAGGGACACAACATGAAGAAGCAACGTCGTAACCGAACCGACTCGGAATCGAAGAGTGAGGACGAACGCGAGGAGCACCAGTCGTCGCAGTCACAGGCTGGTCAGGCCGGCCAGCCCATCACCCGGATGTCATCGGCACAACCTGCCGCTGGTATCCCTACAGCACCCGTCCCGCACGCTCCGGACCCACACGCACATGCACATTCGCCACCCGAAGCAACGCCACCGGG
>NZ_AOIN01000050.1 GCF_000337135.1 Natrialba chahannaoensis JCM 10990 | reverse complement strand
ATCGGCACACCCTGCCGCTGGTATCCCTACAGCACCCGTCCCGCACGCTCCGGACCCACACGCACATGCACATTCGCCACCCGAAGCAACGCCACCGGGTGAACCCGTCGTTCCAGGCTACGGTTCCACTGACACGGAACACTCCCCCGAAACAACGACCGAGACCCAGGACCACATCCAGCGCGCACTCGAGGGAACCGACACCACGCAGGACGAGATTCCCGATACCGTCCTCGACGTGTTAGGTGAGGGTGGCCGCTCTCTCGAG
>NZ_AOIN01000049.1 GCF_000337135.1 Natrialba chahannaoensis JCM 10990 | reverse complement strand
GAAGGCGTTCACCTGTGGGAACGATATCGTGTTCAATTCGGGCGAGTACGATACTGAGAGTCCGGAAGGCCAGCATCTTCTGGCCCACGAGTTGGCGCACGTCAAACAACAGAACGGCGGTGCGTCCATCTCGATGATGCCCAAGGAGGGCGCTGATCTCGAGATTGATCCAGATCCACAGTTAGAGCGCGAGGCCGACGAAGCAGCCGAGCAGGCATTGTCGGGCGAGGAGCCGCTGGTCGTCAATCGAATGGGGACAGAGGTACACATTCAGCGAGCCGCCGCTGGTGCCCCGGTGAAAGGTGCAGCGGGCGGCAGCAACCTTGCTGAGCGAGTGAGTGCAATCGAAGCATCACTGAGTGAACTCGAGCCGTTGAAACCGCTAGCTGACCGGACTGAGGAACTCACTGCCCAGTTGGACACAGGCGACGACGGGATCGCGAAAAAAGTCGGGGTCGCAGGTATGTGGGGCAGTATCGGCGCTGCACTCACGGCTGCCCAACACGCTGGTGCCGAAGCCATTGGCCTCGACAGCCTCCTCGGAAACGTCACTGGAGAGGCCCATGCCGACGCCGCACTCGGGATGGTCATCGCAGGAACCACGGCAGCGAAAGTCACTGGTGGAAAAGAAGGCCTCTCGGCACTCAAAGAACGTACCAAAGCGTGGTTCTCCGAGTGGCGTGCCAAGAGTGATGAGGACGAGCGCAAGAGCCGAGAAGAGACGGAAGTCGACAATGAAGATGAGAGTGTCTTTGGAATTTTCTAGAGTATGAAGGCCAGTATTAAAGCGGAAACGGACGAGGGTGTGGGGGTCAAAGTGATTGATAATGACGGAGCAGAACATAAAATAGAGATGTCATTCAACGGGGGTGTTGTCTATCATCATCAGGATACGTATCCCGACGCTCCGTCCGAACGAACCAACACCGAAGACGAACGCATCTCCCAGGCTCGGCGCTACGCTAAATATCATGTCTACCGAGAGGAGAACTACGATACCCTTGAGGTGCGGATGAACCCGGACCGTATCGCTGCGGTCCTCGCAGCCATCCACACGATGGATGACGAGAAATTCGAGTCGGTGTTCGAGCCTTTCCATCGCCAGGTGGGCAGCTACGACGATCCTTCCGTGGAGCCACCGATCGACCCACTCGAGTACGTCGATCACGAGGAGTTCAGACTGTACATGCTCGACATCTACCTCGAAGCGGAGCTCGAGGAGATTCAAGCGACCGCGGACGCTTACAGCGACGAACTGGCAGCGATTGCCGACGAAGTCGAGGCCCAGACTGACAGTGGTGGGCTCCGGCAGAAAGTCGCCAACTTCGGCAGCCGAGTTCAACAGCGAGCAGCTACTGGCGACATCGAACCGCCGGAGTTTGCTGTTGAAGCGGTTTCAGATGTCCACTTGCTCTACTACGAGGGAACCAACGACGACCGGGTCGTCGAAGGTGATCGCCCGTTCGACCGAGAGCCCGACGCCCGACTTGAGTTCACACCGATTCCTAC
The DNA here is from genome assembly GCF_000337135.1 of Natrialba chahannaoensis JCM 10990. Classification (GTDB taxonomy): domain Archaea; phylum Halobacteriota; class Halobacteria; order Halobacteriales; family Natrialbaceae; genus Natrialba; species Natrialba chahannaoensis. The sequence goes on along the minus strand of NZ_AOIN01000049.1, from coordinate 4,501 downwards.
CCACTCCATAGAGCAGTTTCGCCCGCTGATTGAGGAACATCTCCTCTGTCAGATCAGAGACTGCTACGTTGGCATGGGAGAAGACCCGCCAGCACAGTATCGCGTGCTGGGTCACGGGCTCTACAAATTCGCCCAGAAGTACCGTCACTTCGATTGTTACCCCGATTACGCCGACCCGGAGGCCGACGTTCCGGGCTACAGAGTCTAAATCGGACCGACCGACAGCGTTCATGAGTATCAAACTCCGTTTCGCGTCACCGCAGCCGGCGACGAATAACTTACATTGCTCTGACCGGCGGTCGAAGTTTACTCCGGCACAGACATTGAGACACAATGCGGACAGCCACGCTTTCAATACTCGGAACGGACTGATCAACCATACGGTGGACAGCCATGTTTACGAGTTTGTTCCGCTGAAGACAGAGACCACTCACCGTACACTCGAGGGAACCAACACCACGCAGGACGAGGTTCCCGATACTGTCCTCGACGTGCTAGGCGAGGGTGGCCGCTCTCTCGAGCAGCCGATTCAGCGAGCACTCGAGGGGCGCATGGACGCCGATTTCTCGAACGTCCGCATTCACACGGGTGCGAAAGCCGCCGAAGCGGCTGAGGCGATCGACGCGAAGGCGTTCACCTGTGGGAACGATATCGTGTTCAATTCGGGCGAGTACGATACTGAGAGTCCGGAAGGCCAGCATCTTCTGGCCCACGAACTGGCGCACGTTCGTCAGCAGACTGGGGCCGCGATCAGCATGATGCCCCAGGAGGGGGCCGATCTCGAGATTGATCCTGACCCACAGTTAGAGCGTGAGGCTGACCAGGCGGCTGCACAGGCACTCTCCGCCGACGAGCCGTTGGTCGTGAGTCGGATGGGGACGGATGTCCACATTCAGCGGACGGCCAGCGATGACGGCGGACTCGCGAGTCCGTCTCGGGTTCGCAAAATCGTCTCCGAAGAGATCGAAAAGCGCGTCCCCGAGGCGGTAGATGAGCGCCTGGAACAGCGCTCCGAAGAGTTCGAGGAGATGCTCAGCAGTTCGGACGAACTGGACGAAGCGGCGTTGGAAGAGCTCGGGGTAGATATCGACGCGATCGAGGACGGCGAGACGAGTTGGTTGGAACGACTACGCAACGGAGCGACCGACAACCGAACGGCGGTCACCGCCGGAGTCGGTGCAACGTTTGCGGCGCTGACAACGATTGCATCTGCGGGCGCATTGCCGCTGGCCGCTGGTGCTGCCGTCGCTGCCTCAGGGGCCTTCGCCTCGGGTATGCTCGGAAAGGGTGCTGCCAACGCCGCGCTTGGTGAGGAGAGCAGCCTCTCTTCAGAGGAACTCGCAACGATCGTCGAAACGGTAAAACGTGAACTGCGGGAGAGCGGTGAGACTGGGGCGGGTGACTCGACGGGTGACGTGGACATGGAGGCAGAGTACGAACAATGAAGGCAGTTATCACAGGGGAATCTAAGCGCATCGGTATCAAGGTTCAAGATAACAATGGTGTAGACCACGGTATCGAGATGGACGAAAGTGGCGAGATCAAGTATCATGAACAAGACGGCTACCCGGACGATCCGTCCAAACGAACCCAAGACGAACACGAGTGGGTTAACCAGACGCGGCGGTTCGCCAAGTTCTACGTCTACCGTCAGCGCGGATACGAGACGGTTGACCCGCTTTCGAACCCGGATCGAATCGCGACCGCCGCGATGGCTATCGCCAACCTTCCAGCAGACGTCTTTGAGGTGCACTTCGGCGAGTTCTACCAGCAGATGCGCCACGACGCCGGCGAAGCGTCGCCGGTTGTCGAGGTTCCAGACCTCCCACCGATGACCGTCCCACGTGTCGAACAGGACATCTACCTCGGGCTGGACAAGACGGATACGGCAGCCTTGCTCGAAGAATTGATCGCCGACGGGACCCTGGAAGCAGTGGTGCGAACGGTCGAACAGACCACAGACAGTGGTGGGCTCATGAGTCGTATCCAGCGGGTCTTCGCCAGCAATGAGGAGATTGATGCCTCCAGTGTGGCAGAAACGTTCAGTGAGGACGTCATCGAGACGATTGGGCCGGTTACAATCCGCTGGGCAAACGGCGACCGTGACGAAGCGGTAACAGGAGGCACCGATGGAGCCGTCCTAGACCGCCATCCAGACGCCCGTCCACAGATGTTCGGTCGAGCGTACCAGTTCGACAATCTCGAGGACTTCCGCCAATCACTGGTCCGTCACCTGTGCTGCCAGGTTCGTGACTGTTACATCACGATGGGGATCGCTCCACCAGAAGATGTTCGGATTCAGGGGCCGGGCTTCTACGATCATATCGGCTGGTACAGCAATCACGATTTCTACCAAAACTACCACGATCCTGAAGCGACGATCACCGACTGGCAAGAACAGCACACGCCCGAAGATGCATACGATCTTTCGGGCTTATTCGACTCCTCCTGACAGAACGGTCGATACACTCTGATTCTGGTATGAGTCTGTCATTCCAATCGGCATCAGGTCTGCCTGGTATTCAGTGCGCCTGTAGTCTCTCCCACCGTACACCGACCTACTGGAGACGAAATAAACCGGGGTCTTCAAACGTCCGCATTCACACGGGTGCGAAAGCCGCCGAAGCGGCTGAGGCAATCGACGCGAAGGCGTTCACCTGTGGAAACGATATTGTATTCAATTCGGGCGAGTACGATACTGAGAGTTCGGAAGGCCAGCATCTGCTGGCCCACGAGCTGGCGCACGTCAAACAGCAGAACGGCGGTGCNAATTCGGGCGAGTACGATACTGAGAGTTCGGAAGGCCAGCATCTGCTGGCCCACGAGCTGGCGCACGTCAAACAGCAGAACGGCGGTGCATCCATCTCCATGATGCCCAAGGAGGGCGCTGATCTCGAAATCGATCCAGATCCACAGTTAGAGCGCGAGGCCGACGAAGCAGCACAGCAGGCATTGTCGGGCGAGGAGCCGCTGGTCGTCAACCGGATGGGAACGGATGTACACGTCCAGCGGTACCCTGGTGAAGAGGCAGTTGCCAAAGCCGGCGATCTCTTTGAGACTGGTACAGAGAAAGTCGATGACGCCACAAGCAAACAGTACCGACTTAGCAAGGACCAACTCTTGGACCTGGTTGAGTCTGTTGAAACACCGAAAGGTCTCACCGAGTGGCTCGAGTATCACGATATCGAGGTAGCCAGCCGCGTTCAAGACGCAGCCAGTAGCCCAGTCAAAGGGATGACACAAGGCTGGACTGTAGGGTCGTCAGTCGGAGCGATGGCTGGACCAGCTGGTGCAGTGGCTGGCGGCCTTGCTGGTGTCCCGATCGGGGCTGTCCTCACCACCAAGTTCGGTCAGAACGTTGCCGACAAGGTTCAGACGTTCTTGCGAGAGCGACTTGGTCTTAACACTGACCAAGAATTCAACCTTGACGACGAGACCGGAGCATATAGCGAAAAGGTCGACTTCTAATCATGCAAGCAAAAATTCGCAAAGAGACAGACGACGGATATGGCGTTTTAGTAACCGATAATAACGAAATTGAGCACAAAATAGGAATCTGTTACGACGGAGAAATTGACGGGCATATTCAAAACGGGTACCCGGACAAGCCAGCGAAACGAACCCATAGCGAAGGTGAACACATTGGGCATGCACGCAAATACGCCCAGTATTACGTCGCTCAAGAGACCGAGCACGACACGATCCCGTGGGACCTCGATGCGGACCGGTTCGAAGACGTTCGGCAGGCGCTCCAGTCGCTCTCAGACGACAAGATTGAGACCGTCTTCGGTGATCTCCTCGACCAAAGTCTGAGCCACTACGATAATGATCCTAACGTCGACATCGGCGACACAACGCGTCCGCACGAACTCCCCGAAGACATGATCGGGTCTGAGGGTGCAGTTGGATACAAACAGGAAATCTGTCTCGATGCTGCCGGTGATATCGAGGCGGTTTCGGGTATCGGTGTTGAATATTACGTTGCTAGAGGTGAGCGCCGGACTGTGTGGCATGGCGATGCGCCTGACAGAGAGCCGGATGCCTGTGTGGATATTACCCCGGCTCCGCTGACCGATCCCGCGCCTTTCAGAGACTATCTGGACTACAACCTTCGGTGTCAGGTCCGCGACTGTTATCTCATGCGGGGTATGGAACCACCTGAAGAGTACAAAGTGCTTGGGCACGGCCAGTATCGCTTCACTGGTAAATACGACAACTTCGATCTCTACCCTCCCTACCATCTTATCGACGCCGATATCCCTGGCTACACCCACGAGTTCCGCCCTGATCTCCCAATCACCTGGGAAGAACTCGTCGAGATGACCGATCCCGGTCGTAACGACTCCATCTACTCACAGATCAAGGGTGCACTCTTCAGTAGATAGGCACTTCTTTCGTTTAATTATATGAGTGTGTCATAGAATCCATCTCATAGCTTCTCACAGCCCGGTTCGTTTCCTCGCTCGTAGTTGGTGATTGCAACAACGAGTCGGAGACACAG
>NZ_AOIN01000048.1 GCF_000337135.1 Natrialba chahannaoensis JCM 10990 | reverse complement strand
GAAGCTACGTCTTGCAGGGTTGCGCTTGTGTTGGACACACTTCGCGCACCCTGCTGCTTCGTACGTGACGCTTTCTATGACACACTCGTGTCTACGCAACCGATCCAGCCTATCTATCTCCAGAAAATGAACGCCCAGTCGGGCATCACCATCATGTTCTGTCCTTACTCCCGCTCGTGTCAGCAAGGACTTATCGCCGCGGCCACGACGGGTCACGTTGCCGCTGGTCGCGAACGGTTTGTAGCTTTTCGGAGAGATAGTCGTAGTGATCGATTAGGTCCTGCATCGTGATGATGCCCTGTATCTCAAGTCCATCGACCACGACGAGCTTCTTGATCCGCTCGTCTTGCATTCGTTTGATCGCCAGCCTGATCGACCGATTCGGTTCGATCGTCACGAGCGGATGGCTCGCAACGCGTTTGGTTGGAATGTCTGCCAACGGGCGACCCGACTGGTAGGCCGCCGACACGATATCCGACTCCGTGATAATGCCGTACGGTGTCGAGTCTGCCGTGATCACGACGCTCCCGATATCCCGCCCAAGCATCTGGCGCGCAACGGCCTCGAGTGTCGTCGTTTGTTCGACGGCGACGACATCGTCCGTCATGATCTCTGCGACGCGTGCGCACATCTGAATCTGTCACACATTGGGCTGAGTCGTTCCTAACTGTTGTTGCCGTTCTGGCGGGCGAGCGACATGGAGCCGAATCTGTGACCCGTCATCGACGCAACTGCGGAGTACGGGAACACGAGTTCAACGCAATCCCACCGGCAGAGCCATACGAGATGGCGCTCCGCGTCTCTCTGAACATTGGTGACGGTAGCGTTGCTTCCCGGTGGCTATACACTCGACTCCGGGTTGCTATTCTATCCCTCAAACACTTCAAACGGTTATAATTAAATAGGTGCTATCGGATAGTGTCACTGACTCCCTGTGACCGACTTTCGCCGTCACCTGCTTGCGATTCTCTGGGCGAATCTTATCCCACTCGCTGGCTTCGTCCTGTTCGACTGGTCTACGACAATTTTCCTTGGTGTCCTCGTCCTCGACATCTGGGCGACGGTGTTTTGGACGCTGTGCAAGATGCCCTTCGCCGAAAAACGACCGCCGATGCTTCAACAGCGAGCGGGCCGAATCTTTGGAACACTGGCCCAGAAACGCGGTGGGATTTCCCTTCTGGATTCCCTTCCCCCAATCTATCCCCGAAATATACCGACCATCTTTGTTGGCTTCCTCAACAGCGTGATGCTCGGTGTCCTCTCGGCTGTTCTCTGGGTCCTTCCGTATCCAGATCTCACTCCCACGCAACTGGGCTGGATACTCCTTGGTGGACTGGTCGTGTTTCTCGTTCGTGGAGTCGATACGTGGCGCGGGTACTTCCGGGATCGTGGGTACGAACAACACTCCTCGCGAACCGTAGCACTCGACCAGACACAGCAACTCCTCGCAGTGGGTATACTCGTCGTTAGTATCGTCCTCACTGCTGCAGTCACCGGCAACACTGAGCCACCATTCGTCGGCGATTATACACTCGTGACAGTTGTCTTCCTCGGCAAGTTCGGTGCTGACCTCCGTGCGTGGCACATTTCGTCCGACCCCGACCGCCGCGGGTGGTTCACACGTATTTACGGCAGCCCCGATACGGAACACCTGTTCGAATCTGTGACCATCCCACCTGAAGACCCGACAGTCCGCGTTCGTCCTGCACGCCCTGCAGCGCTTGCCGATGCGCTGTTTCACGGTTTCCTGTACCTGTTCAGTACAGTTGGGTTCCTCTTGGTGCTCCTCGCTCTCACTGGCCTGTTTGGCGCACCGGTACTGACTGCGGCCGGGCTAGCACTTCTGGGTGTATTCATGGCACTTCGTGCTGCCGTCCGCTATCTCCACGTGGGGACACTCGAGTACCGGTGCTACGACGACACAATTGTCGTCTACGACACCGTCCTCGACGAACCGCAGGCGCGACTCGAGCGCTGGTCGATCACGGGTGTTTCTGCGTCGCCAACTGTCGTCGATCGAATCGGGGGCACTGAGACGATGACACTCGAGTCCCGAGTCGAGCAGAACTCTCCGCGGATTTCGGCACCGATTGGGTCTGCCGAGATTCCGGCTCCTGATCCGGATGCAACCCACCCGGTCACCGTTGCACTCGTCTCAGACGCCGCACCAGTACTCGATGCGTTGGGCCTCGGTAATCGACTGTAGTTGCTGTTTCGCGGCAGTGTACAGTTCGTCGTTCGTGGTAATCGTTCGTCGTAATTGCTCGTCGGTTGTAGTCAGCAGTTTCTCGATCGGCGGGTGATCACCGAGTCACTCGCCGAACGAGTCGGCGAATACGAGAGGGGACGGGGTCGTATCGCTTTGCCAGGAGTACCGTCCCGCTCGCGTGCCGGCCGACGGCTTCCGAAGTTGTACCGAGCAGCGTCCGGCGAATGAGTCCGCCGCGTGAGACGCCAAGAATCGTAATATCGTGCTCTGTGGTCCGGTCTGTAATCTGTCTCTTATACACATCTNCGCTCAGAAATGTGTATAAGAGACAGCAGCAGGAGCGTGTTTGCGTCCCCATCGCTTCGCTCTGGGTCGGTTTCGGAGCGAACGTGGAGCAGGTGCACGACCGCATCGTGTTGGCTGGCGAGCGCACTTGCCGCCTCGAGTGCAAGGCCCTCGTGTGGTCCGCCGGCGATGGGAACCAGAATCGAGTCGATATCTGGCTGGGGTGTCTGAATCCGCTTGACGAGCACGTCACACGTGGCTTTCCGAAGCACAACGTCGATGTAGCTTCCCAGAATGACGTTCTGTCGTGGCGGTCGACCGCGCCAGCCCAGCAGCGTCAGTTCGACGTTTTCCTTCTCGATCGCACCGAGGATTCCGCTCGTGACGCTCCGTGCGAATCGCACCCGTTGGTCGACCGGAACACCGTGTTCGGACGCGATCGCTGCTGCGTCTGCGAGCAGTTGCTCGTCGCTGTCATCCAGAAGTCGGTGACCAGCGTCAAGGGGTAACTGGTCCGGCACGGCAACGACGTGAATAACGAGCAATCGTAATGACCGCTCGGCAGCGATGTCTATCGCCGTTTCCAGCAACCGCTCGACCGTTTCTTCGTTTGCCACCGGTAGCAGTAGTGTCTCGTCGGGGGCTGATGTACGGGATTCCATATCGTCTCGTTCGCGTTCTATGGCTATCATATCCTGCCGTGTCCTTGCCGGCGTTGTCCGATTCCCAAATTCTCTCTCCACGATACCCTGTCTCTCTGTGCGGTACATTCATCACGAACGATACAGTCTACGTAGTCATCGATGGAGAGTACGAACTCCCGGACAGGGTCGATTCGTCCCGTTCTCGTGCTCGGCGGGTGTGCACTCGTTGCTGCGATCGTCTACGTCGGACTCGTTCCGCAAGCGCTGCTCGCAGGTGATGCATCGCGTGCGCTGTTGTTCCTCGTTCTTGGGTGGGTGCCGTACACCATCGTTTTCTACGCGATCGGTCGGCTCATCTCATCTCCAGAGCAACTCCCGAATATGCGTGCAGCAGATTTCGGACTAGCAGCGTTTCTCGTCTCGCTGTTGCTGAGTCTCGGCCTCGATGCCTGGGGGTTCTCGCCGGAGCAGGTGCCAGCGGCGCACGTGATGCAGGGGGTCGGTATCTTTGTCGGTCTCGCGCTCTTTGGGTGGGGACTGGGCCGGCGGTCGCATGCGGTCGTCACAGCCAGCAGTGATACGGCTTCCAGCGACCGGGACCGGTAGCTTCGGCCACGGGTGTCAGTGCGGCTCTCATTGGTGCCGTCGTCTTTCGCGGATTGGCCTCCGTTCTGGGTGTGATCGTTCGAGATGTGATCCAGCAACAGGCGGCTTCCATCCCGGTCGTCCGTCCCGGAGATAGTCTGTCCGCCTCGTTCGTCGGCTAGTCGCCACCCGCCACGTTCACTCTCCGCCTCCAACACGCTCATCACCAACGACGAGCACGTCTGTCGAACTATGGCGCGTCACCCCGTCCGTGACGCTCCCAAGCATCATTCGTCCGATTCCACCACGTCCTCTCGTCCCCATGACGATGAGATCTGCGTCGATCTCACCTGCGTACTCCAGAATCTCGTGTACCGGTGTCCCCGTTCGAACCGCTGTCGTCGTCTCGATTCCACGATCGGTCGCCGCCGACTCGAGTTCGGCGACGAACGACTCCGCCCGCTCGGTCAGCGTTTCGGCTGCGTTCGACTCCTCGCCTGGGAACCGAACCGAGCCCAGCGGTCCGAGTTCGACGACACAGACGATTGCGACGGGGCACTCGAGTGTCGCCGCGAGATCGAAGGCTGTCTCGGCGGCGTCGGTTGCGAACTCGCTGCCGTCGGTCGGAACGAGGATGTGGTCGTACATGGGTTAATATTCCCTGCAGAACAGCATAAACACGGGTGGCGCTGAGCACGGGTGGCCGCTCGACTATGTGGGGGGAGATGGTAGTGGTAGTGGTGGTATAGTGGTAGCGGTAGTGGTAGTGGTTATAGTTCCACACCCTATCGTGGGACAGGAATCCCCACAACGACTTTTTCACTTCTCCCCATCACTCTACTTACGATGTACGACCGCTTGCTGCTTCCGACAGACATGAGTCCCGGTGTCGACCGTGCGATCGCACACGCGATCGATGCGGCCCAACGGTACGACGCCGAACTGCACATCCTCTACGTGGTCGACGCTGAGGCGTACAGTTCCTACCCAAGTGACGAGTACGTCCACGAGTTCGAAGGCCTTGAGTCGGCACTCGAGCAGGCCGGCGAGAACGCAGTTGCGGAGGTCTCCGATGCAGCAGCAACTGCTGACGTCGAGACGGTGACGGAGATCCGACACGGCGTTCCCCACGAGGAGATTCTCACCTACATCGATGAGGCGGATATCGACCTCACGGTTGTTGGGTCGAAGAACCGCTCGGGCGAGTACCGCCAACTCCTTGGCAGTGTTGCAGAACGTGTGGCGACACACGCCGAGCGACCGGTGACGATCGTCAAAACACCGGTTGAAGACGCGGCCTGAGGCGAACGAAACCAAGCCAACAGCCGTACGTAGCTTTTTCCTGTTCGTCGTTGAGATAACTCTATGTCTGTTCTCGTCCCAATCGATGACTCAGATCCAGCGATGAAAGCCGTCGAACACGCCGCCGAGACCTACGCTGGTGACACCGTAACCCTCCTGCACATCATCAATCCCAGAGCCGGCATGTACGGTGACGAGGCACTGTACGCATACGAGTCAATACTCGAATCAAAACAACAGGCTGCCGCGGACCTGTTCGACCGCGCGAGTGAACTGGCGGCAGAGCATGATTGTTCCGTCCAGACGGAGTCGATCATCGGCTTCCCAGCACGTGACATTGTCTCCGTCGCAACCGATGAGGATATTGACCACATCATCATTGGCAGTCACGGCCGAACCGGCGCATCACGGGTTCTTCTCGGAAGCGTTGCCGAGCAGGTCGTTCGGCGCGCTCCTTGTCCGGTAACCGTCGTTCGCTGACCCCAACAGCCAGCCGTTCGAGACGATGTACTATACCTTGGAGATCTTGCTCAGCGACAGAGGCAGTTATAAACACACGATACATTTCGCCAGCAGCTACTCGCACGTTCTCGTCGATACTCGAGTATGGACGCTGATTCACGGGACGTTCGGGCACGCGGGAACGGGACCGCCGACGGCTCGAGTACCCAGCGCTACACGGCGCACCTCGAACGAAGCCAACGGGTGTGGGACCGTTGGAGCGACTGGTATAGCATGAGCGAGCGCGATTTCGAGCCGATACGGGAGCGGGCGATCGACCGACTCGATCTCCAGGCCGGTGATCGGGTTCTCGATATTGGTTGCGGGCCCGGCGTGAACTTCGAGCATATTCGGTCACAGATCGGCTCTGACGGGGAACTCGTCGCCGTTGACTACAGTCCCGCGATGGTCGCCAACGCACGAGATCGTATCGACCGCCACGGCTGGGAGAACGTCGCGGTTCACCAGGCAGACGCGACGACCGTCGACTTCGACGAGCCGTTCGACGCCGCCGTCGCGACACTTTCACTGGGCGTGATGCCGGATGCCCACAGGACAGTCGAGAATAGTCGTCGGCTGCTCGTTCCGGGCGGCCGACTCGCCGTCGTTGACGTCAGACCGACGCCGAGTGGTCCCCTTCGACTGCTGAATCCGCTCATCTGGCGATTCTTCCGCTGGTACGCAAACTGGAACCCGGCGAACGATGTTCCCGGATCGCTCCGCTACACCTTCGAAGAGTGCGACCTCATCGAGACGGCAGTCGGCGGAACTGCCTACACGATGCTCTGCCGACGAGCTGGTTCTGATTTCGAGGCTGATCACAGCGGCCCCGAACCGACGGATCAGTAACGATTTCCCCCACACCAGACGGTAGTTGAAGTACGTGTCACCGGGTGCTATCGGACGTTATCGAGAGCGGTAGCGGGTACTATCAGGTGCTATCGAGCACGTACTCGACCGCATTTGACTCCCCCCGCCGGAGTAACTCCGAGGCCGTCGACACCGCACAGTCGAGTTCGTCGGCCACCGCTTCGATGCCGTTTCGCCGTGGCACCTCGTAGAACCCAAGCTCTCGTGCCACCTGGAGCGCCGTCACCTGCCGATCGGAGACCGCTCCACCAGCCATCGTCACGCGATTGCTCGCCCACAGGACATCGACTGTGACGCCATCTGAAAGGTCCTCGAGTACGCTCGCGAGATCTGGCGGATGGCCAACGACGGTCAACCGGATCGTGCGATCCGACCGAATTTCGATCGGCGGTACGATAACGACGGTCTCTCGGGAGAGCGCACCAAGCAGCGACAGTCCGTCCGCGTCGAGCTCTCGACGAAGGTAGAGAAAGAAGCCGTCGCTCGTCTGTGTGATGTCGTACTCGAGTACGGTGTCAAGCGTCTCGAGAATCGATTCGTAGGCGTCGGGATCGCCGTCGACGAACGAGGTGATCGTCTCGACGCCGTCGGCTGTCTGTCCACCAAGGATCACCTCGCGCTCGATATCTGATGAGGAGTAGACCTGTTCGAGAAGTGGTGCGGCTGTCTCCCCGTCGTGGCCCAGCGAGACACGCACGGATTTCATTGCGTGGCTCCACGCTGACTACCGCAATAAATACCCGATACTGTTCGTGACAGTCACGACTCTGTGGACACCTCTTTCCGACCAGTAATCCGGTCGGGATCGAGATAGTAGTTCTCGAAGGTCACGTCTTCTCGCGGCTGTTCGAAGATATCTACGTGGGGGAGATCGATCGCCCACATCCCTTGCACGACTGCGGACTCGTAGGGCTCGTTGCTGAGTTCGGCTAACTGTCCCGTTGCAACGACGCTTCGCCACCCCGCTGCTGTCTCGTCGTGAACGACGAACGAGACGCGTCGGTCGACCAGATCGTGTTTTCTGCTTCCGGGCGCGAACGAGAGTTGGAAGTAGAGGACGGACTCTTCCTCGCTGTAGCCATACGAGACTGGAATCGAAACCGGCGGTTCGTCGCTGTCGGTCGCGAACGACAGGACACCTGTGCCGCCACGGCCGAGGAACTCGTCTCGCTCGTCGTCGGTCAGTTGGAGCCACCGAATCCCCTGCATAGGGTAGCCTTCGCGCTCCAGCAAGAAAATACTCGCCAGCCGGTTCGTGGTGTGGGTCCTGCTCGCTGTTCGCTGTTAGTTGAACGCCGCCGCAACCAGTAGTGGGAAGACGAGCGTCGCTTCCGCTTCGATGAGCGTGTAGTTCGTCTTCTCCTCGTCCTTGATTTTGCCCCAGGAGACTGCTTCGTTCGGCGGTGCGCCGGAGAGCGAGCCATCGCCTTCCATGCCGGTCGAAATGTAGATTGCGTGGTCAGCACCGCCACGGAAGAGGTTCGTCATGATCGCGTGGTGTTTCGGCACGCCGCCGCCGACCGCGATGAGACCTGTTTCGTCGGACAGCAGTCCGTCCTCGATCAGCGAGTCGTAGTCATCGAGAATCTCGATGCCGACATCCGAGTCGTAGCCCTGTCGGTAATAGTAGAGGAAGTTCCCGACCTCGGCGTCCGTAAGCGCGGGACAGTAGACGGGAACGTCGTTGTCGGCGGCCTGTTTTAGTACCGAATCCTCGTCGCCGAGCGTCTCGCCGAGTTCACGGGCGAACGCCGTCGGCGTCCGAATCTTCTCGTCCGCGAAGAAGTCGTCGAAGAAGTCATAGAGGTACTCCTCGAGCCAGACGTACCGATCCGAGGGAACGTAGATGTTCCCGAGGCGGTTGATTCCGCGCTCGCGCAGTTCCGCTTCGTCTGCGTCCCACTCCCCCATCTTGAACGGCTTTTCCGTCTTGATCACGTCCTCGGTGAGTGAGCCGGACGTGGTGATGATCACGTCGACGTACCCCTTCCGAACGAGCGCGGCGACGACCTCTCGAAGACCGGAGGAGATGATATTCGAGGTGAACGTGAGATAGACCGTCGCGTCGTTCTCCCGCATCTTCTCGGCAATTTCTATTCCTTCGGCGAGCTGTGTTGCCTGGAACCCTGTCGTTGCGTACGTTTCCAGTAACTCACCGAAGTCGAACTCGCCACGGAAATCGTACCCGCGCACGTCCGCACTCGCTAACTCTTCCTCGCTCCCGGGAACTACGTGATCGCGTGAATCGTCGGTCATATCCCTACAGATGGGCTTGGTCGGTTTGAATCACCCGGCTTCCGTTCGCAGTCTTTGCTCTTCCCGTAACACCCCACAGCAACTCCCTATTGAAAACAACTCCTACAGCAAACACCCCTATGGCAAACACTTCCTGCGGCGAACCCCCGACGGCAAACAACCTCACGGCAAACGACTATACTCCCCGCTCGTGTGCCTACCGTATGGTCGAACAGCACTTCCCAGCACTCGAGGGCGAACGAGTCCAGTACAGCGGCGACACCTGGGAGCTGACGGGAAAGATCGACATCAAACAGAACGGCGATCTCATTCATGCCACGGCGCACACCCCCGACCGCGTTCGCGGGAGTACCAGCCTCCTGGGATTCACACTCGAGAACTCACCGGCGTCACTCAACCCTGGCAACCCTGGCGAACTTACGGGTGAACTTGAACAAACCGATGCTGGATACGAACTTGTTGTGCACCGTCCACACGGGACGACGAGATACAAACTCAACAATCTTCGATCGGCGTAAGGAGGGACAGCGGGGTCGTGTAACGCTGTCAACATCGTTGCGTGACCGTAATTGTGTGGGCGGATTCTGGGTGGTACTCGAGTCGAGTACACCCGGCGATGAATGCTGTTTTACTGGGTATGTCGGATCCGATTACATCTGGTGCTTTTTCAGTTGGCTGACTGTGTATGATCCGTCATGAGTTCCCAATCTCGCCGTCTGTGAGCGCGTCACTCGGGGAGACCGAATCCGTGTGCTTAAGTAGTGGACAGCACAACGATTTGATCCCAACAAAGAACTGATGCACCACTCCGCGTAAGCGTGAGTGGGAAGGGTCAATGCAGGCCGGCCGTCTACCGGCGTGCAGATGAGACCGTGTGTACGTGTAGTCCAGGCGTCCACCTGTCT